>JAUIFJ010000043.1 GCA_030429345.1 bacterium
CCGTCCCTGGCACCGTCCCTGGCACCGTCCCTGGCACCGTGCCTGGCACCGTCCCTGGCACCGTCCCTGGCACCGTGCCTGGCACCGTCCTTGGCACCGTCCTTGGCACCAAAGCCGCCCGAAGGATGCAAGCTGAGATTTCGTCTCTCCACCCCTATATTTGCCGCCTGGAGACAGGAATCTCGATGAAGGAGCTTGGACGCGATGTTCGGGGAAGAAAGAATCTGGCAGGTGGGGCCGATCAAGCTGCGCAATGCGGTCATGCTCGCGCCGATGGAGGGCTATTCCGAGATGCCCTTCCGCCGGATCTGTCGCCGCTTGGGCGCCAGCATGGTCTTCACCGAGTTCACCAGCAGCGAAGGACTGATCCGCCTGGCGGGAAACACGGGGCGCAAGATCACCTTCCATGACGACGAGCGTCCCCTGGGCATCCAGATCTACGGTCGCGATCCCGGCCGCATGGCGGAGGCGGCGCGCATCGTCAGCGAGCGCCGGCCAGACCTGGTGGACATCAATTTCGGCTGCCCGGCAAAGAAGGTCACCGGCGGCGGTTGCGGATCCCAGCTGATGCGCGAGCCGGACCTGCTGCTCCAGATCGCGGACACGGTCAACAAGGCCACCGAGCTGCCCGTCACCTGCAAGCTTCGCCTGGGCTGGGATCACGACAACCTCAATATCGTCGACATCGCCAGGGGCCTGGAGGACTTGGGCATCCAGGGCATTGCCGTACACGGACGCACTCGCTGCCAGAAGTATACAGGCACGGCGGACTGGGACTGGATCGCCAAGGTGGTCGAGGCGGTCTCGATTCCCGTGATCGGCAACGGGGACGTGATTTCCGCCGAGCACGCGCAGCGCATGTTCGAGCATACCGGTGTAGACGCCGTCATGATTGGCCGCGCGGCGATCAACAATCCATGGATCTTCCGCGAGTGCCGCGCCTGGCTCGACGAGGGCCGTCGGCTGCCCGAGCCGGACCTGGTCGACCGCCTGGATGTGCTCGTCGAGCACCTGCGCGAGTGTGTCGACTACAAGGGCGAATACAGGGCCGTGCTGGAAATGAGGAAAATGTACGCCAGCTACCTGAAGGGCTATCCCGGAATCAAGGCCCTGAGGATCGAACTGATGCAACACGAAGAGCAGGCGCCGATTCTGGAGCGTCTGGCGCAGCTGCGCGAGGAGCTGCTGGCGAATGGCCGGCAGGAAGCCTGTGCCTGAGGCCGGAACCACGGGCCCCCTGCTGGTCGTTTCCAGCGGCGACCCCGGCGGCGTCGGCACGGAGATCCTCTGCGCGGGTGTCGAACGAACACGGAGCCATAACCTGCCGCCGGTTCTCTGGGTCCTGCCGCTGCGCATCGCCCGTCTCCTTCTGGAAAGCCTGGCGCCCGCGCTTTCCCGCCCGACCCTGCGTGTCTGGGGAGAAGAGGCTCTCCGGCCCGGCGAGAACGAGATCTACTGCCTTCCCGACGAGGAGGGCTGGCCCGAATGTGATACGGTGCCCCCTGCGAAGGTCTGCCGCGGGAACGGCCTGATCGCCTTTGCCAGCCTCGAGCGTGCGACCGCCCTGGTGCTGGAACAGCCGGCCCGACGGGCGCTCGTCACCCTGCCCTTCCACAAGGCGGCCATGGCGGAAGCGGGATTCAACTGGCCCGGTCACACGGAGTTCCTGCAGGATCGCGGAGGGTGTGAAGAAAGCCTGATGCTGCTGCACAGCCCCGAGATCAGCGTGGCCCTGGTCAGCAACCATGTGCCCGTTTTCGAGCTGGGATCTTCCGTGACGGCCGAGGCGATCCGCGCCAAGGCCCGGCTGTTCCTGGAGTTCCTTCGCCTGCGACGCATCGAGGAGCCTCTGCAGGTGCTGGGACTGGATCCCCATTGCGGGGATCACGGGGTCATCGGCGATTTCGACAGCGAGGTGACAGGCAAGCTGGTCCGCGAGCTGGGCCGGGAAGGGCACCTGGTGATCGGCCCCCTTCCGGCGGACGCCACCCTGGCCCGGGCCCGAGGCCGCTTCCTGGCCATGTATCACGACCAGGGCCTGCCGGTCTTCAAGCTGCTTTCCGGCGGCAGCGGGGTCAACATCACCCTGGGCATTCCCTTCGTCCGCGTCTCGCCGGATCACGGAACGGCCTTTGATATTGCCGGCCGCGGACAGGCCGATCCTTCCAGCCTCTGCGCTTCCCTGGCCGAGGCGACCCAGCTGCTGACCCGCTCGTGAGCGCGGACCCGGGGCAGCATTCCGAAGAGGGCATCCCCTACGACCGCATCGCCGCCTTCTACGATCGCCTGATGGATCACGTGGACTACGAGGGCTGGGCCGAGTACGTGGAAATGCTCTGCATGCGGCACCTGCCCGCTCCCGCCATGAGCTGCGCCGACCTGGCCTGCGGCACCGGGCGCTTCCTGGAGGCGCTGGACACGGAGGGCATGGACGCGGTGCTGGGCCTGGACCGCAGCCCGGAAATGATCGCCCTGGCGCGCAAGCGTCTGCGCGGCGGCAATCCCGTCGTCCAGCTGGCCGTCGGCGATCTGCGTCACACGGGGCTGGCGAAGCCCGTCGACCTGCTGACCTGCCTCTACGACAGCATCAACTACCTGCTCCTCGAGTCGGACCTGGAGAAATCCCTGTCACACATGTGCAAGGGACTCGCTCCGCGGGGGATCCTGGTCTTCGATGTCTGCACCCGCGCCAACAGCCTGCGCTTCTTCCGCGACTACCGTGACCAGGGAAAGGCCGGCCGCTGGAGCTGGGAGCGCCACGCCTGGTACGACGACGACAGCCGCATGCACTACAACGAGTTCCTGATCGAGGAGCGGCGCAGCGGGGCCGTGACACGAGAGCGGCATCAGCAGCGGATCTGGTCCCTGGACGAGATGCGCATGGCGATCCGGGAAGCCGGGCTGGCCCTGGAAGCCTGCTACGCCGAACACGGCTTCGAGCAGGGCGACGAGGAGGCCAACCGGGTGCACTTCGTCTGCCGGCGCGGGGAGGCGGTGTGAAACAGGAGGTGCTGCTCGAGGCGCGCGGCCTGTCCTACGACTACGGCGAGGGCTTTCGCCTGCCCCCCGTCAGCCTGACCCTGCGCCGCGGCGAGCTGCTCGTGATCCACGGTCCCTCCGGGGCCGGCAAGAGCACGCTGATCCGCCTGCTTTGCGGCCTGCTGCCCTCTCCCACCGGAAGACTGCTCTACCGGGGCGAGCCCGTCGACTGCGGGTCGCCGGATAGGCTGGCGGCCTTTCGCCGCCGCATCGGGATCGTCGAACCGCGGCGTCCCTTGCCGACGGGCCGGAGCCTGCGCAGCCTGCTCGACCTGGCCCTGCAGGCGCGTGGCCTGTCCTCGGATGCGCGGCGCCGCCAGTGTGTCCGTCTTCTGGGACAGGTGGGACTGAGCGCTCGCGCGCAGGCCGATCCCGCCACCCTGAGCGAAGGCGAGCTGCGCCGGGCCCAGCTGGCGCTGGCGCTGGGCGGACATCCCGAACTGCTCCTGCTGGACGAGCCCCTGAGCAATCTTCCCGCCGAAGTGCGCGACCAAATCTTCGCCGAGCTGAAGTCCCTGCGCAGCCGCGGAACCGCGATCCTCCTTTCCTCTCATGACACACGCCTGCAGGAGGAGGGCCGACTGCTGCGCATGGAGCACGGCCGCCTGGAGGAGGCGCGATGAGCCCCTGGCATGTCCCGCTGGAGGCCCTGCGTATTCTTGCGCGCAGCAAGGTGCGTGCCCTGCTGCTGCTCTGTGCTTCCGGCCTCTTCTGGTTCGTCGTCTGCCAGCTGCTCCTGCTCTGGGGCAGCAGTGGATCCCTGTCCAGCGGGGTCTTCCGCCAGGTCCCCGCGGATCTCTATCTCTTTCGTGATACAGAACCCGCCGACCTGGAGCGGCTGCGCGCGACGGTCGATTCGCTGAGCGAGATCGAATGGGGGCGCCTGATCACGCCGCAGGACGCCGCCGCCGATTTCCTGCGCGCCTTCGGCGAGGATCCGGAGGAGCTGCTGGGCGAGAATCCCTTCCCCATGTCCGTCGAGCTGCGCCTGCGCCTGGGCGGGGATCGCCCGCGAATGGAAGAGCAGCTGCGCTTCCTGGCCTTCCAGCCGGCCGTCGAGGAGCTGCAGTACAGCCGCGGCCTGCTGGACAAGGTCAGCGGACGCCTGCGCCAGGGGACTTTCATCCTGCTGGCGTTGCTTCTTCTGCTGCTGGTCGGCGTGCTGCTTCTGCAACGGATGGCCTGGGCTTCGCAACTGCGCGCCTGGCGCCCCGAAATGGAGACCCTGGCGCGCCTGGGAGCCCCTCCGGCGGAAATCCGAAGGCCGCTCCTGTTGCTGGCCGTGATCCAGGGCCTGGTGCCCGCCCTGGCCGCCCTGGCCTGCAGCCTGGCCCTCGTCGGCCTGGCCGCCGGCATCGGCCTGCCGCTGCGCGCGCCGCTTTCGCTGTGGTGGATCCTGCTGCCGGCGGCGCTGTGGATGCCGCTGGTGGAGTGGAATCGGCAGGAGAAACAGCTGCGAGCTTCGTACTACGACAGCGGGCTGTTCGAGAGTCGTCGAAGCGTCTAGCGGCGGTCGGAAGGAGTCCAGATGCTGCTGTCGATTCCCTTCAGCCATTTCAGGAAACCCAGCAGGACCGCGAGATTCATCGAGCAGAAGTGATACGGCGCCGTCAGCAGGCGCAAGTCAAGAGCAAGTCGATCGGCCACTGCACCCAACAAGGCCAGGCCGTAGAATACGATTTGCGCCAGCAGGCACGCGCGAAAGAATTCGCCTTCGCCAGCCAAGGCCAGATTCGTAAAAAACGAAAGCGCCATCAGGTGCGGTGTAAACCAGCGCGGCAGTTTATGCGTCCAGAAAAAGAAGCTCTTCCATCCCCGCATCGGGTTCAGCAGCCAGCGATGCCACCAGAAGACCTGGTAGTTGCCGGCGCCGATGCGAATGCGCCGCTTGAACTCTTCGCTGATCCGCGTGCCTGTGATCTCGGTTGCTCGCGCCTCCAGATCCATGTAGACTTTCTTGCCGGAGCGCAGAACGTTCATGGCCGTCATCAAGTCGTCGTTCGAGAGACTGTTGCGGGGAAGTTCCTGCCAGCACTCCCGTCGTATAGCGTACAAGCCGCCATGCGCTCCCATGACCGCGCCGAAGTGGCTTTGGATCGACTTGATGCGAACCTCGAAATCTCGATAGGTTGTCTCACCGCGGATCGTTCCTCCGGCGCGGGGCACCTCCCGCTCCTCGTAGCCACAGACGAGTCCGGTCTGCGAATCCTGGAACCAGCGTGCGAAGTTTCGGATTGTATTACGATCAAAGACAACGTTGGCGTCCGTATTGATGATGATGTCTGCTGGAATGCCGGGAATCGTTCGATTCAGGATCTGGACCTTCCCCAACCGCTCTTCGTAGCGCAGCAATCGAATGCGGGGATCGCCGGAAGCCTTCACGAGCTCGTCCGTTCCGTCCGTTGAATGGTCAGAGACGACGACCATCGCAAGGCGTTCCGGCGGATAGTCGATCTGCTGGAAATTGGCCAGTTTTTGCGGAATCACTCCTTCTTCGTTGTAAGCCGCAACAACGATGCAGAAGAAAGGGAGTTCCTTTGCCGGCGGATGAGGGCAGCGATGCGGCGGCAGCAGGCGGATCAGCAGCAGACTCACCGGGTAGGTCCCGATCAGGATTGCGGTGCTTGTCAGGAAAATGACTGCCAACAGGAGCATGAATACGGTTTCCAAGTGAAACGAAAGCAGGAAATATAGGTGTGCGTCAGCTAAAGACCTGCGAGTTGTGTGCGAGGAGCCGCTCGTACATTCAAGAGTTCATCAGGTCGTATGTTGTGCCAACCTCGATACAGAACAGGACCGGAATTGATTCACCCGCGGGATTTGCTCCATCACGGCAGGCAGGCGCTTTTCTGCAGTGCCAGGAACCGCCACGCCCTTGCAGAAGTGCCTTCCCGATTCACCCCGGAGGCACGTTTCCTGCACATTCCGGAAAACGAAGAGTTGATGCGATGCGTGCATCTCGCAGGTGGTGTGAACCAGCTGCGCGAGGAATTCGAAGCCATCCTGGCGGGTCGCTTCACCTTTCTGGGGCGTTCGGTTGATTTTGACGGCTATCATCTGGATTGGAATCTGGATCCTCAAAGCGGATTTCGTTGGCCCAGGCGCTACGCCTTTCTGCAGAATATCTACCGGACTCCGAAGGGGACAGACGTCAAAGCGCCATGGGAGTTGAGTCGTTGCCATCATTTCATCTGCCTGGGGCTGTCGCACCGTGTCCTGGAGGATTCCAGAGCCGCAGAGTGCTTTCGCGTACATGTACAGGATTGGCTGCAGCAGAATCCCGTCGCTCGCAGCGTCCATTGGCGATCCGCGATGGAAGTGGCGATTCGCTCGGTGAACTGGATCGTGGCGGGCGAGTTTTTTCACGACAGCCTGAAAGACGAGCCATTCTGGAAGTCCTTCTACGGAAACCTGCTATTCAGCGCGCGCTACATTCGATCCAATCTCGAGAACCGGGAAGCGGATCGGAACAACCACTACCTCTCGAACCTGTGCGGCCTGCTGGTACTGTCCCTGCTCTTCGATGATCCGGGACTGTCGGACAGGCTGCAAGAGGAAGCCCGTTCCGGGTATGATTTCGCGCAAAGGGAACTGGAATGCGAACTGGAGCGCCAGGTCCTGCCCGACGGCATGAGCTACGAAATGGCTCCCGCCTACCAGCGCCTGGATTGCGAGATGCTCCTGTATACGCAGCTGCTTTGCCGGAATGCGGGCGCCCGGTTATCAGATCGTATTACCAGCAAGATCCGAGATATGCTTCGCGCCTTGTCGACCCTGGCGCAGGATGGACCCTTGCCGGGTTTCTCGGATGCGGATGACGGGCGTTTCCTTGTTTTCCGGGATTGGCGGAACTGGCCACGGGATCGCTGCAGCTGGCTCGAGCGGAGCTCCCGTCTCGCGCATGGTATCTGTTTCTCGTCTGGAGGGGATTCGGCGGCAGTCGAATCACTCCTGCTCGGCCTGGAGACTCAGCCTTGGGAAGGTCGGCCGCCGAAGGGCGTCGGTCCGGATCCGGCAGGCTTGCCCCTTAGCGGTTTTTTTCGCCTGGCCTCCGGCGACCTGGCGGTCTGGGTTCGTTGCGGCGCGGTCGGTGTGAACGGAAAGGGGACCCATGCCCACAATGACCAGTTGTCCTTCGAACTGTACTACAAAGGGGAAAAGCAACTGGTGGATCCGGGCACGGGCTGCTACACCTGTGATCCAGATGTTCGCGAGAGGTACCGCTCTACAGCGGCGCACAATACGCTGCGGATCCACGGACTGGAGCAGAGCCCCCTGGACCGATCCCGTCCATTCCGCCTCGAGGAGCGCTGCCGGCCCCGCTGCATTCGGCACACGCCTTCCGAATTCGCTGGCGAGCACGAGGGCTTCCATTCCGAATCCGGGTTCCGGCACGAGCGCCTGCTACGCCTCGATTCCGGCGGCCTGACAGTCGAGGACCGGTTGTCGGGCGAAGGGGATCCGCCGATCGCGCACATCGGATTCCTATTCGATGCATCGGCCGGCCGCAACAGTCGAGACGAAGGGAACGAGCTGCGCATGGTTCTACAGGAGAGAGCCGTCACGGTCAAGGGCGCCGCCGCAATCGAATCCGCCACCTGGTCCCCTTCCTATGGGGTCTTCGTCCCGGGTTGTCGCGTCCAGGCCCAAATGCGAGAAAGCCTTTGCACGCGCATCGAGGTTGTTCCATGATGAGCCTGCTGCACCCCGAATCCCATCGTGCTCCCGCACCTTGCGATCCACCGGGAGTCCGCCGATGAGGCAGTGGATCCAGGAGCGCCTGAAGAGAATCGCGTACTACATCCCCCGGGAATTCTGGTATGGTCCCGGCTGTAGCCGGCAGTACCTGCGCCTCAAGCGCATGATGCACGAGGACCCGGGCGTGATCCACCGCTGGCAGCGGAAACGTTTCAACACTCTTGCAAGAAGGCTTTCGAGGCGTAGCGACTACTGGCGGAAAATCTTCCACAAGTGGAATCACGCGGCATCCAGTATGGAATGGCGGGAGCAGTTCGAATCCCTGCCCCTGCTGGACAAGAGGGATCTGCAGTCGTGCCTCGAAGAAATCAGCGTGGATGCCGGGAGCCCGGGGACCCGTTACATGACGACGGGAGGATCGACAGGCATTCCGACAGGATTCTACCTGAGGACCATCGCGGACCAGCAGAAGGAGTGGGCGCACATCTGCTATCTGTGGTCACAGGTAGGCTTTCGATTTGGCGGCCTGAATCGGCGTGTTTCACTGCGCGGGGAGATCCTGCCCGGCAACGCGCTGGCCCTGCGCAAGGGGCATGAGCTGTTGTGTTCCAGCTTCCACCTTTCGAAGGAGAACCTTCCCCGGCTAATGCAAGTGATCCGCTCCTTCCGACCGCGTTTCCTTCACACTTTTCCTTCCGCGGCTCTGCGGCTGGCGGAATTGCTGGCCGGGGCGGGCGAGGGCCCGCCGCGAGGTCTCCGGGCGATCCTGGCTTCTTCCGAATCCCTCCCGGACAAGCTCCGCTACGAGCTCGAGCGCTTTTACCGTGTTCCTGTCTATGCGCACTACGGGCATTCCGAACGGGCAGTCCTGGCAGGTGGATGTCGTCACTCCCCTTCCTACCACATTCTGCCGACCTACGGTCTTGTAGAACTGCTCGATGAACGCGGTCGCGTCATCCGTGAAGCCGGCCGATCCGGCGAGATCGTCGCCACCAGCCTGACGGCGGACCGGACGCCATTTATCCGCTTCAGAACAGGGGATTTCGGCGAATACGACGAAGGGCCTTGCCCCTGCGGCAGCCCGGTTCCGCGGTTGAAGGCCGTCCACGGCCGTCAGCAGGAATACCTTGAGCGCGAAGACGGTGTACAGGTCTCCGCGTCGCTTCTCAATCTGCACCTGGACATCCTCGACCAGGTGACGCAGGTGCAGTTCATCCAGGAGAGGCCGGGAGCAGCTGTCCTGTCGGTCGTGCCGCGACCCGGAACGGGCCGACTGGACAGGAAGGCCATCCTGCGGGCTTACGAGGAGCGACTGGGCAAGGGCTTTCTCCTCGAGCTGCAGGTGCGCGACCAGCTTCTGCGCACACGATCGGACAAGACACTGCTGGTAGTACGAAGGGAGCCGCAAGAGTGAACCGGCGACCTGATATCCGTCTCTATGGGCCCTGGCCTCCGCCATTCGGTGGAGTCGCCGTGCATCTGGTCCGCTTGTCCCGCATGCTTGAAGCGAGGGGCCTTCGCATTCGTGTACACAACGAATCAAAAGTCAGGGGCGAGGCGCCGGACTTTGTTACACCGCATCTCAGCTACGGATTGCAGTTCGTACTCCAGCTGTTCCGACGACAGGGCATTCTGCATTCGCACACAAGCAACTGGCTGTTCCGTGCGATGCTCGGCCTGTACTCCCTGTGTGGGCAAACTGTCGTACAGAGCCTCCATGGGCGCGAGAACCTGATTCGGTTAAAGCGGGGGAATCCCCTGGTGCGCGTCCTGGTCGTATGGAGCTTTAATCGGGCGGCCAAGCTGGTGCTGGTGGGCGAGCACATTCGACCCCTCATGCGGGAAATGGGCATTTCCACGGAGCGCGCGGAAGTGATTCCGGCTTTCATCCCCCCATCGCCGGAAGAACTTGGTTCAGGCGTCCTGCCTTCGGCTGTCCGAGACTTCCGTGAGAGACATCGACGGATCCTGGCAGCGAACGGAAGCATCGTGCTTTGGCCTGGTGGTGAGGATCTATACGGGATCCGCGACCTGGTTCTCGCCATGGAACGCGTCATTCGACGACACCCGGACACGGGCCTCGTCATCTACCTGGCGAGGACGAACGAGATGGGCGAGGCCGAGAAAGCCTACCTGGGGAATGTGGAAAGGGAAGTCACGGAAAGCCCCGCCGCCAGAAACATCCTTTTGCATTTCTCTCGGGGAGACTCATTCATTCCCCTGCTGCAGCAAGCGGAGCTGGCACTGCGGCCGACTCGATCGGATGGCGCGGACCTGACGACCCTGGAGGCCTTCTCGGTCGGATGCCCGGTTCTCGCCAGTGACTGCATTCCGCGGCAGCCGGGCTGCGAGATCCATCGCACTGGCGACGTGGAACACCTTGCAGAGCGCATTGCCTGGTGCCTGGATCACAGGAAGGAGCTCGTCGCGGACATGCCGACAGCGGAACTGAGGGAACCTGCCGCGCGAATGCTTCAGTTGTACGGGCGCCTGCTCGGTCGCGATCTGCAAGGGCCCCCGGAATAGGAGGAAGTCTTCAGCTGCAGGTGTCGCCGACAAGCGATCGATACAACGGGACTTGCCGTTCGACGATCCGGTCCCAGGTACGGTTGAGACGCACTTCCTCCAGCCCGTTTCTCACCAGGGATTCGGCCAAGTCCCGCTTCTCCAGCAGCCCTGCCGAAACCTCGATGAAGTGTGCCACGTCTTCCGGTCGGTGTAGCAGGCCGGTTTCGCCTTCCCTGATCAATTCCCGATGCCCGCCGATATCGCTCGCTATCACAGGTACGCCGGCGGCCATCGCCTCGAGAGGCTTCAGGGGCGTGACCAGCTCCGTGATGCGGCGGCTGGTGCGCGGAAAGACCATCGCGTCCGCCAGTTTGTAGCACGCAACGATTTTCTCCTGCGGCACCCTGCCGGGAAGCAGAATCCTTTCTTCGAGACCCAATTCGCCTCTCAGCTTCTTCAGTGCCGCAAAGGATTCGCCTTCCCCGACCAGAAGCATTCGCAGACCGGGAAAGCGTCGAAGGAGATCCGGCATGGCGCGAACGGCCACCTCCAGCCCTTCGTAGTTGAAGAAGGTGCCGAAGAAGGCCAGAAGAGGTCCTTCGGACTTTCCGACCCATTCCCCGATAGCCGGTGGAGCCGTTTCGCCAGCTTGCGCGAAGCGCTCCACTTCCACGCCGTTGGGAACGACCTGGATTTTCCCCGGGGCGATCCCCCGTTCCGTCATTTCCTGCTTCAGGCCTTCGCAGATGGTCACCAACCCTTGGCAGCCCTTCGCCACCCGGGTCTCAAGCGCTCGCATGGCCCGATAGCGCGGGCTTCCTTCTCGGGTGGCGCCCTGGTCCACCTTGGCGTCCTCCCACAGGGCGCGCACCTCGTAGACAAGGGGGACGCCCCGTTCCCGGCAGACCGGCAGGGCGGCCAGTCCGGTCAAGGCCGGGCTGTGCGCATGCACCAGATCCACGTCGTGTTCGCGCAGCAGGCTGGCCAGACGCCGGCGCAGACCAAGGATCACATCCGCCTGGTGAAGCAGCGGCAGTGAGGCAAGAATGCGGTTCGCGGGTGGCGTGCGATGAAAACGCAGTCCATCCACGGTGTCTGCCAGCTCGAGGCAGGGTCCCTGCTTGGAGCTGGTCAAGTGAAGCGTCTTCCAGCCCCGGCGGCGCTGGGCTCCGACCAGGCCCAGGCTGCGAAAGGTATACCCCGTGTAGCGGGGGGCGCTGTGATTGAAGATGTGAAGGATTTTCAATTCGGTTCCCGTACTCCAGGGGGCGATTCGACGGCTGTTGTATCGAGCCTTTCACGGCGGTGGCGATCCATCAAGGCCATCAACACCCAGAACCAGGTTGTCCATTTGATGTCCAGGAAAATGGATTCGATCAGGCCGGCAAGCAGGTACAAGGCCAGTGAGAAGGCGAGGGATGCGCCCAGAAGGTCACCGCGCACGCGCAGGAGATCGAGCGGGCGATAAGAGAGAAGCACACGGCGTGTCACAAAAGCCAGGTAGACGAACATGCCGGGAATGCCGATTTCCATGGCCTTGTTCAGCACCACATTGTGTGCGTGAATCAGCTCGATCAGCGGAATGCGCGCAAACTGCAGGTAGACTTCGCGGAACTCGTTGATTCCAATTCCCGTGAGCGGAAACTGGGAAAGGATTGCCGGACAGGTGCTCCAGGCAATAAAGCGCGCCGCCAGGCTGATGTCGAATGTCTGCGCGGAGAAGGTGTCGAAACGGCTGAAGAGAACCTGCACGCCGACGACGAGGATGGCGGAGCCGACAAGTGCCATGGGCAGCAGCACTTTCCGCAGGAGGCCGACGCAGCCCGCTAGTGCCAGTACCGTCATGCCGACGGCGAATCGCGTGTTCGTCAACACCATGGCAGCCATGAGCAGGGCGAAAAGCGTTCCATAAAGGACCGTGTTCTTCTCGCGGTTGACATAGTAGAGCGCGATGGGCACCAGGGCGGCCGATGTGTAGCCGGTCATGGTCACTGACATCTGAATGAAGCCGGCGACGCGGACGGCATCCGGATGCAGTAGTTTGTAGCACATGCTCAGCATGCCGACGATTGCATAGGCATACAGAAACCGCCGCAACAGCCGATCCACGAATCCCGCTTCCCCGGGATAGCACAGAATCAGCACATACATGGCAACGGGAAAGACGTAGGACCCGATGTACGCCGGCAGCTGCTCCAAGGGCTGGCTGCTGTTCAGGCATCCCATTGCTCCGAATGCGAGAATCACCACCAGCCAGAGCTGCTCGCCCAGCGAGAGGCCGCTGCGAAGCAAGTTCAGGCGCGGCCAGCTGAGTGCCAGCAAGGCGAAAAGAAGCGGCAGGTAGATCCAGAACAGTCGGACATCCGCCTTCAGGTACATGAAGGGGAAGCACAAGAGGGCGACTTGAAAGGGATCGCGCAGCAGTAGCAGGAGGAGCAGTCCACAGAAAAACAGTGCCGGCGCAGCCAGGAACACCATTTTCCCAGGTTGAGTCTGGGGAACCAGAACGGCCTGGGCAAGCAGAAAGGCCGACAGGGAAGCGAGGCCGCCGAAAAAGAGGGGAACCCAGCGACGCTTCACGGAATCAGAAATTCGTCGCGATCCTGCCATTCTTAACTTTCCGCTCTTTCACTGACCACTCGCTCATCGCATGTCACGCCGACCAATTTGCGACGTTGGCCTGCTGAACCTGTTGAAAGTACGATCCCTTGCTGAGAAACATCCTGCACATCCTGGGCAACCGCTTCGTGGTACGCCTCGCCAATCTGGCCCTGGCTATCGCGCTGGCGCGGGTTCTGGGGCCGGCAGACCAGGGCGTGGTCAACTTTCTGATCATGCTTTCCGGCCTGCTGTTCACATTCGCCATCCTGGGTTTCGACGCCGGCGCAATCTACTTCCCCCGCAGGGAAAGCATGCCTTCCGCGGAGTACCAGCGTCGCGTCTTTCCGATTCTGTTGGCGAGCTGCATCCTGGTTTGCGTAGGGCTGCTTTTTTGCGGCGCTGCGGGAGTGCCAGGAATCGCGCAGTACGGCCTCCCCTTGTTGGGGATGGTTGGAGGGCTGGTGGCTTGTGATGCCTATGTGAATGTCATCAAGCAGCAATGCCTGGTGCGGGACGATGTCTCGGCCTTCAATCGAGTGGAAAGGATCCAGGCCTTCGGCATGCTGCTGCTCGTCGGCATCGCGCTGATTCTGGAACCGACGCCCGGCGGAGTGCTGTTTGCCGTGCTGCTCAGCCGCCTGTTCCTGGTGGCCTACGCCACCCGACAAGCGGAAGTCCGCCTGATGGCCTTCCGGCTGGCCGGAACACGCCGGATTCTTGAGTATACCCTGAAACCGTGGCTGGGCAACCTCTTCAGCTTGATGAACCTGCGCCTGGACAGCCTGATGATCTCCTGGTTCATTGGACTTTCGCTCGGCGTGGAAGCGGCCGACTTGGGATTGTATACCATTTGCGTCCTGGCGGTCAGCAGAGTGCAGGATCTGCAGGCGGCCATCCTGACGGCGCTTTTCCCTGCCGTGGCGGGCCTGGAGCAGAAAGAGGGCGCTCGCCTTTCGGCCAGGACTTATCGCCTGTCAGGGCCGGTCTTTCTGCTGCTCGCCCTGGCCCTGGTCGTCTTCGGGTACCCGACGCTCTGGATCTTCGGGCCGGAGTATACGGCGGCCTACCCGGTGCTCTGCGTTCTGGCCATCGGGTCGGTGGCCGTTAGGGCGAACATGGGCAGCCTGGCCGTGTATCTTAGCTCGATCGGTCAGCCGGGCATTCCGACCCTGGTCAATCTCTTCGGTGTGCTCTCGAACCTGTTCCTGAATTACCTGTGGATTCCGCGCTACGGGATTCTCGGAGCCGCCCTGGCAACGGCCTGCTCGGCCGCGCTGGTCAAGGGTATCCTGCTTGTCTGCTACCTGCATGTCACACGCCTGTCCTGGTGGCACGACCTTCGCATCCAGGGAGATGACCTGCGGGATCTGCTGGCGCGCTTCAGGCGCTGGCGCAGCAAGGAGACTGTCGCATGACCCATGTCAGCCTATACATCCCCCTGATTCTCGCCTCGCTTGTGCTGGCATCCTGCTCGCCCTCCCCCCCCCAGTCTGGGGAGGAAAAGCCCCCTCCTCCTTCCCCCGCCATCGCCCGGGTCGGCGATTCGGTCTTCACCCTGGACCGGCTGCAGGCCTTGCTCGACGAAAGCGAGCGCACGGTTCCCCGCGCGGAAATCGAGGCCCGGCTGATGGAGTGGATCGAGGCCCAGGTCTACATCGCGGAGGCGGTGAGGCTGGGCGCGCTGCAGGATCCCGGCTTCCGCCAGGACCTGGAAGAGGTCCGCCAGCGACTCTTCCGCGGCTTCGTGCAGGCGCAGTTGCTCGACCAGGATCCCCGCTTCAGCGAGAGCGAGATCCGCGCCTGGCTGCGCGCCAACCCGGAACGGGCGCGGCTGGAGGAGGAGCAGATCCGCCTGAAATGGTTCACCGCCGAGGACAGCACTCGCGCGGCCTCCCTGCGCAGGGCCGTGCGCGCCAACCGCATCCGCCGGGACCAGCTGGCCGAGGAAGGCGTCGGCCATGGGGAAAGCGACTGGCTTGAGCGCCGCGACCTGGAGGCCGACCTGGTGGAGGCCCTCTTCGCGCTGGAATACCTGGAGGTCAGCCCCCTGTTGCCACGCGAGGATGGCTGGGCCTTCTACCAGCTGACCGGTCGCCGCCCGGTGGGCTATCGGCTGGGCGTCAACGAGGCGGAGGTCGTGGGCATGATGCGCGAAGAGGCCCGCCGCAAGGCCCTTGCCGATGGCGAAGCGGCCCTGCTGGCGCAATCCAGCTGGGAAATCGACCTGGAGCCCTTTTTCGACGCGGACAGCCTCCTGGATGGGAGGAACTGAGCCAAACGGGTGGATCCCTTTCCACTTGACGGGGGCCTCGGACGCACTCGAACACGGGCTTTTCTACCTTCCACCCTTCCTTCGGAACCACAGTCCCGTCCGTCGGGTTCACCGCTTCTATGGAGTGTCTTTCATGATCCGTCTTCTGTGCTGCCTGTTTTGCCTGGCCGCCGCCCTGCCGGCCCAGGAAACCCTGGACCGCGTCCTGGTGGTGGTCGACGAGGAGATCATTCTGGAAAGCCAGGTGCAGCAGGAACTGCAGCGCTATTTCTTCGACCGCAAGCTGGACCCGGCGGAGGTCAGCGAAGAGGAACTGGAAGGCCTGAAGCTGGAGCTGGTGCAGTCGATGATTGACAGCCGCGTGATGCTCGCCGTGGCCCGCGCGGACACGAACATTGTCGTCGACGAGCGCACCATCGACCGCCAGGTGGAGCAGCGGCTGGACGGAATCATTCGCCGCATGGGCACGGTCAAGCGCCTGGAAGAGGCCATGGGCCAGCCCTTGAAGGGCATTCGCACCCTGCTGCGGCGCGACGTGGAGCAGAGTCTCTACATCGAGCAGCTTCAGGGACGCCGCATGGCCAACGTGGAAGTCACCCGGCAACAGGTGGAGCAGTTCTTCGCCGAGCACCAGGATTCGCTGCCCCGCATCGGCGAGTCCCTGCGCCTGTCCCACATTTTCCTGGAATACCGGGTCTCCGACGAAAGCGACCGCAAGGCCAGGGCGCGCGCCGACAGCGTCTACACCTTGCTGCAGAACGGGGCCGATTTTGCTGACCTGGCCATTCTCTACAGCCAGGACAGCACGGCTCCCGATGGCGGCCTCATCGGCCGTACCAAGCGCGGCAGCCTGGTGCGCCCCTACGAAGAAGCGGCCTACCGCCTGGAGGCCGGCGAGATCAGCCCGCCCGTGCGTTCGCGCTTCGGCTGGCACGTGATCCGCCTCAACAACCGCAGCGGCGACTACATCAACACCAGCCACATTCTCTACCGCCTGGAAGCCACGGAGGTCGATCGGCAGATCGTCCGCGAGGAGGCCGACAGCCTGCACGCCCGCCTGGAGGCCGGCGAGGACTTCGCCGAGCTGGCGCGCCAGTACAGCGACCACGCCATGACCCGGCAGAGCGGCGGAGACCTGGGCTGGGTCGAGCTGGAACAGCTGGTGCCTCTTGTTCGTTCACGTGTCAGGACCCTCGAGCCCGGGGAATACACCTGGCCCCTGGAAGGCACGGTGGACGACAAGGAGGGCATGCAGCTCTACCGCGTGGAAGAGCGCCGCCCGGCGCGGGACGCCAGCCTGGAGGAAGACTGGGAACAGATCTCGCGCCTGGCCCTCTCCTGGCAGAAGCAGCAGATGATGCAGGAATGGCTGGAGCAGATCCGCGAAGAGGTCTTCGTGCAGATCATCGACTAGGTTTTCCTTCCCCGCTTTTCAGCTGGCGGATCGGGGCGGGAAGCGGTTTCTTCGACCGGAACACGGCAAAGCGGAAACAGAGATGCGATTTCGAATGCTGGACCTTTGCAGGAAGGCCGGGCTGCTGGCCCTGTCCCTGGCGCTCTGCGCGCCGCCGGCCTGCGCCGAGGACTTCCAGATCGCCCGCCTGAAATACGGCGGCGGCGGGGACTGGTATTCGGATCCCACCAGCCTGCCCAACCTGCTGGCCTTCACCCGCCGCCAGACGGGACTGCAGGCCGCCCCGCGCGAAGCGGTGGTCGAGGCCGGTGATCCTGAGCTTTACCGCTACCCTTACCTCTATCTCACCGGACACGGCCAGATCCGCTTGGACGAACTGGAACGGCGGCGCCTGCGCTCCTGGCTGCTCGGCGGCGGATTCCTGCACGTGGACGACAACTACGGCCTGGACACCCACATCCGTCGCGAGTTCAGGGCGCTCTTCCCGGAGCTGGAACTGCAGGAAGTGCCCTTCGAGCACCCGATCTACAGCAGCGTCTTCGATTACAGCCGCGGCCTGCCCAAGATCCACGAACACGACAAGAAGCCGCCGCGGGGCTTCGGCCTCTTTGACGGCGAGAGGCTGATGGTCTTCTACACCTGGGAATGCGACCTGGGCGACGGCTGGGAAGACGAGCTGATCCACAACAATCCCCCCGAGATCCGCCGGCAGGCCCTGGAAATGGGCTGCAACATTCTTTCCTGGGCCATGGGCGCCGGCGCGCCGGCCCTTTCCCGCGCGGAAGGAGGACGGCCGTGAGCGCACGCAACAAGGTCCTGGAACGCCTGGCCCGTTTCCGCCGCCGCCTGAAATGGATCCAGCTGCAGGTCGCCTGGAGCCGCCTGCTGGTCTTTCCCCCGCTGGCCCTGCTGGCGCTGCTGCTGGTAGAGCACACGGGCAGCCACGCGCCCGCCCAGCGTGAGACGCTGCGCCTGCTGGCCATCGGACTGGGGCTGGCCTGGGCTGCGCTGATGCTGGCCCTGCCGCTGGTGCTGTTCTTCCTGAAGCGTCACACGCCCGATGACGAGGAGCTGGCCCGCCGCCTGGGCTGGGGCTCGACGGAGATCCGCGACCGCCTGCTGAACGCCCTGCAGGTGCTGCGCCAGGGAAAAGAGAACCGCCAGGGAGTGGACCCGGAGCTGATCCGCGCCGGGCTGGATCACATTGCGCTGGACCTCGAGCGCCACGACGACCGCCGAAGCCTGCCGCGCCGCGAGCGGAACCGGGGCGTCCTGCAGGGACTCGGGCTCTGCCTGCTTCTCCTGGTCGTGCTCGCCGCCGGAGGCGAGGACCGCGAGCGCGCCTGGCTGCGCCTCAGCGACCCTGCCGGAGACTACAGCCCGCCGCCGCCCTTCCGGCTGCGCATGGCCATGGACCGCGATTCGCTTGTGCTCGGCGAGTCCGTCATGGTGGAAGTCCGCGCCGAAGGGCAGGACCTGCCGCAGGAGGTCGAGCTGCTCCTGCATGCCGGCGAGGAGCGCCGCAGCCGGCGCCTGGCCCTGCACCGCGGAGTGGCCCGCCTGGACGAACTGAGTCCCGCGGAAGACATGCGCCTCAGCGCGCGCGCCGGGGTGATCCATTCCGACACCCTTTCGCTGAGCGTCCGTATACCGCCCATGCTCGAGAGTTTCCGGTTGCGGGCCCGTCCGCCGTACTACACCGGTCTTCCCGCCCGCGAGCTGCCGCCAGGGCTGGGAGATCTTCTTTGTCCCGTGGGAAGTCTGGTGCGCCTGAGCGGCCGCCTGAACAAGCCGGTGACGGAAGGGCAACTGGTCCTCTCCGGGGAGTCCGGGGAGACCGTGATCCAGATCGGCGACAGTCTGGGAGTGGAAGGGGACTCCCTGGCCTTCCGCGTGCACTTCCGCGCTCGGCGTGATGCGGAGTGGAGCCTGCAGTTCCGCGACGAGCAGGGCCTGGCGCTGGCCGGCGCGCTGCCGGGCCGCCTGCGCGTGATCCAGGATCAGCCGCCGCGCCTCTCGGTCATCGAGCCCCTCGAGCCGGTGGGCCGCCTGTCGCGGGACCTGAACCAGCCCCTGGTGGCCATTGCCGAGGATGACTACGGCATTCATTCCCTGCGACTCGTATACGACATCCGGTCGGCCCTGCTGCCGTCGGAGGGAGGCGAGGTGGATCCCTCGCAGCTGCGTGAGCCGCCGCCGGGCTGGAAGCTCCAGGACTTGCCCTTCACCGCTCTCACCCCGCAGCGCGGCGCCCTGGACGAACTCTGGACCCTGGCCGGCGAGGACCTGCTGCCCGACGATCGCATCCATTTCTACCTGGAGGTCTTCGACAACGACGGCTGGAACGGCCGCAAGTCGACGCGCAGTTCCCTGTATACACTGAAGGTGCCGGGCATGGAGGAGCTCTACGCGGAGGTCGAGCAGGACCAGGAACAGCTGGTGGCCGAAGCGGAAGAGATCATGGAGGAGAGCCGCCGCAACCATGAGGAACTGCGGGAACTGGCCCAGGAGCTGAAGCGCGACCCGGAACTGAAATGGGAGCAGCAGCAGAAGCTCAAGCAGCTGGCCCAGCGTCACGAGGAACTGGCCGAGCAGGCGGAGGAGACCGCCGAGAAGCTCGAAGAGATGCAGCAGAAGATGGAGCTCAACAACCTGATCTCGGAAGAGATGAAACAGAAGTTCGAGCGCCTGACCGATCTGCTGCGCGAGGCCATGGATCCGGAACTGATGGAGAAGATGCGCCAGGCCGCCGAGCAGGCGCAGCAGGCCAATCAGCCCGAACAGACGGATGAACGCAACCGCGCCATGCGGGACATGGAAGAGATGGTCCGCTCCATGGAACGGCAGATGGAGCAGTTCCTGTCCGTGCTCGAGGAGATGCGCATTCAGCAGAAGCTGGAAGAGTTCGGCCGCCGCCTGGCGGAAATGGCGGACCGGCAGGAGCAGATCGGCCAGGACATGGCGAGCACCCGCCCCGAGCGCCTGGCCCGCGACGAAGAGCGGCTGGAAGAGGACTACCGGCAGCTGGAAGAGGAGTTCCAGGCTTTCCGCGAGGAATACGCCGATCGCAGTTCCCTGCCCCGCGAGCAGTTGGCCCAGGCTGCCGAGACCATGCAGCAGGAACAGCCCGGCAAGCAGATGGAAACCCTGGCCGGCGACCTGCAGGAAGGGCAGACCGGCGAGAGCAGCCAGCAGAAGAGCCAGGAGCTGGAACGGGACCTGGAACAGCTCGCCGCGCAGATGAACTCGGCCTCCCAGCAGGCGGCGCAGAACGCCAAGGAGGAAATGGCCCGCGAGATCGATCGCATCTGCCAGGAGCTGCTGGTGCTTTCCCTGAGCCAGGAGGACGTGAATCACGCCAACCGGAACCTGAGCCGCCAGAGCGCGCGCCTCAGCCGGCTGGCCGAGCAGAGCCTGGAAAACCGCATGGGCATCCAGGCCTGTGCCAACGCCGTCGAGCAATTGGCCCAGCGCAGCTTCCACATTCCGCGCGAAGTGCTGGGCATGCTGGCCGGCGCCTCGAACAGCCTGCAGGAAATGCTGGAAGACTACCACGAGCGCCAGCTGGGGGGCCTGCGCAGCAAGGGACCCGGTGTCCTGGGCGCCGTCAACACGAGCATTCTCAAGCTCAAGGAGAGCAAGCAGCAGATGCAGAACAGCAGCAGCTCCAGCGGCTTCGAGGAGATGATGCAGCAGCTGGCCCAGGCCAGCAGCCAGCAGCAGAGCCTGAACAGCCAGTGTGACAAGCTGATGTCCGATGGCCAGGGCCAGGGAGGGCAGAAGCCCATGTCGATCTCCTTCGGGGAAGCGGCGAGCCGCCAGGCCGAGATCCGCCAGCAGATGGAAAGCCTCGCCGAGTCCCTGGGCCAGGGCGGCGGTTCGCGTGGCAGCAGCAGCTCGTCTTCCGAGGGCGAGGGAGAGGGAGAAGGCGAGTCCGGCGAGAAGGGCGAGAACGGCGGACAAGGAGGCGAGGGCGAAGAGCAGGGCGAGTCAGGCGGACAGAAGCCGGACGGCAGCCAGGGCCAGGGGCCGCTGGGCGATATGGGGCAGATCGCCTCCGACATGCGCGAAGTGGAAAAGGACCTGGAAAATCAGTTGATTACGGAGCGGACCCGGCGGCTGCAGGAACGAATCCTGACCCGGCTGCTGGAAGCGCAGCAGAGTGTGAGACGCCAGGACCTGAGTCCCGAACGCAAGAGCCGCAGCGCGGATCCCCTGCGGGCGGAACGCCCGGGAGCCTTGCCCGAACAGCGCGAGGAGCAACTCCAGCGCAACCTGCTGCGCGCGATGCAGGAAGGCTACAGTCCGGAAAGCGAAGAGCTGATCCGCGACTATTTCCGCGCTCTCGAAGAGCTGCGATCCAGCGAAACCGGAATGCCATGAGCGACGACAGCAATCCGAAGGCCGCCGCGCAAGCCCCTCTGCTCGGCTGCCAGGGATTCAACTTTGAAGAGTGGCGGGGCCTGTTCTACCCTTCCCGCCTGAAGACCGGTCAGTTTCTTTCGTATTACGCCGACATCTTCTCCTACCTGGAACTCGACACCTCCTGGTTCGTGATCCCGCGCAGCGAGACCGTGCGGGCCTGGCACCGCCAGACTCCGGCGCACTTCCGCTTCAGCCTGCTGCTGCCCTCCGCCATCAGCGGCGAAAAGGGCTTCCGCGACTGCGGAGGGGAACTGATGCAGTTCCTGGAGGCGGTCACGGTGCTCGAGGAGAAGCTGGCTCCCATTGTGATCCAGACGCCGCCGGAAATGGACCTTTCCTGGCAGAAGGACCTGGTGGCCTTCCTGGACACGCTGCCGGAGGATTTCCGCTGCGCTTTCGACTTCACCCATCCCAGCTGGTTCTGCGCGCGCGTGTACGACATGCTGCGCACCTACGGCCACTGCCTGTGCCTGAGTGACCGTCCGGAAGTCGGCCGCGAGCTGCAGCTCTGCGCCGATTTCCTGGTGATACGCCTCTGCGGCGACTCTTCGCGTCCCGTCTCCCAGGCCCTGGACGCCGACCGGCGGGAGGACCTGGTCTTCCTGCGCAACCAGATCCAGGCCCTTCAGCACAGCCATACCCTGTACCTGAGCTGCGCCAACGCCTGGAACGGCTTCGCACCCCGCGCGCTCGGCGGGCTCTGCCGGGAACTGGGCCTGCCCGAGCCGGTCTACGGGGAAAGCCAGCAGGACCTCTTTCCCTTCCTGGCCCTCGAGAGCCGCTAGGGAAGCCCTTCCACGAAGGATCCTCCGCTCCCCCGGGGATCTGCGGGAGGCCGGCCGCACTCCCTGCCCGGAATGCCATCGGACTGCTAGATTGCCCACCGACTTCAGCCCCCGCCGGATCATCGGCCGGGGCTATCGCTTTTTCAAGGGAGAACCATGCTGCAAGTCACACAGACCATGCGCACCGGCAAGGTTGAAATGCTGGATGTGCCCATACCCACCCTGCACGACCGATTCGTGCTGGTCCGGAATGCCGCGAGCGTCATCAGCGCCGGCACCGAGAAAACCAAGATCGACATGGGCAAGAAGAGCATGATCGAGAAGGCCAGGGCGCGTCCGGACCTGGTCAAGCAGGTCGTGCGCAAGCTCAAGGCCGAGGGCCTGGGCAAGACGATCAATACGGTCAAGGCCAAACTCGATTCGCCCGGGCCGCTTGGCTATAGCTGTGCCGGCATCGTCCTGGCTACGGGCGGACTGGTGCCGGGAATCCAGCCCGGAGACCTGGTGGCCTGCGGCGGAGGCGGCTATGCCAACCACGCCGAAGTGGTCGCCGTACCGCGCAACCTGGTGGTCAAGGTGCCGGAGGGGGTCAGCGCGGACGAAGCCGCCTTCACGACGGTCGGTTCCATCGCCCTGCAGGGCCTGCGTCTTGCCGAGCCCTTGCTGGGCGAAACCTTCCTCGTGCTGGGGCTGGGTCTGCTGGGGCAGATCACGGTGGAGCTGCTGCGGGCCAATGGCTGCCGCGTGCTGGCCACCGACCTGGATGCCGACCAGGTGCGCCGGGCGGAAAGCCGGGGCGCCATCGGGCTCATGCCGGGCAGCGACATCGAGGCCGCCTGCCGCGACCTGACGGGCGGACACGGCGTCGACGGCGTGCTGGTGACGGCCGCCACCTCGAGCAACCAGCCGATCGAGCTCTGCGGAGCTGTCACACGCTCCAAGGGCCGCGTGATCGTGGTCGGCGCCGTGCGCATGGATATTCCTCGCGAGGACTACTTCAAGAAGGAGATCCGTGTCGTCATTTCGCGCTCCTACGGTCCCGGACGCTACGATCCCTTCTACGAGGAGCAGGGCAACGACTACCCGATGGGTTATGTGCGCTTCACCGAGCAGCGAAACATGCAGGCCTTTCTCGAGCTGGTGTCACAGGGCAAGGTCAACATCAAGAACCTGACCACGCATCGTTTTCCGGCTTCACGGGTCGACGAAGCCTACCAGCTGATCGAGGGACAGAAGACCGAGCCCTACCTTGGGATCCTGCTGCAGTACGACACGGCCCGGAGCGGCTCGACGAAGCCCGCCGAGGTCCCGCGGGCGCCGGCGCGGGTCGACGGCAAACTGGGGCTTTCCGTATACGGTGCCGGCAGCTACGCCACAGCGACCCTGCTGCCACTTCTCAAGAACGACAGCGGCGTGTCCCTCCGGGGTCTGGCGACGGCAAGCGGCCGCACGGCACGCGGGGTGGCCGACCAGTTCGGATTCAGCCACTGTGCAGAAGACCTGGCGGGGCTTCTTGACGAAGGGACCGACGCCCTGCTGGTCGCCACTCGCCATGACACCCACGCGCCCGCCGTGGTGCAGGGCCTGCAGGCCGGGCGGCATGTATACGTGGAGAAGCCGCTGGCCCTGAGTGTCGACGAGCTGCGTGCTGTGCGACAGGCCTCGCTGCAGGCGCCGGGGCGCCAGCTGATGGTCGGCTTCAACCGCCGCTTCGCTCCCGCGGCCCGGGAGGTGCTCGAGCACTTCGCCGCCGTGCCCGGCCCCCGCGTGATCCAGATGCGGGTCAATGCCGGCTTCCTGCCGCCCGACCACTGGACCCTTGACCCGCAAAGCGGCGGCGGCCGGATCATCGGCGAGGGCTGCCACTTCGTCGACCTGGCCACGGCCCTGGCCCGCTCCCTGCCGGTGAGCGTGCACAGCTACGGCGTCTCTAAGCCGGGAGTCGCCGCCCTGCTCAACGACAACGTGACCATCAGCCTGGCCTTCGCCGACGGCAGCGTGGCCAACATTGTCTACACGGCTGGCGGCTCGAAGGCCTTGAGCAAGGAATACGTGGAAGTGCACGGCGGCGGACGCAGCGCCGTGATCCACGACTGGAAGGAATGCGTGCTCTACTCGGGCGACGACAGCACGACGCGCAACACCCTGCGCGTGCAGGACAAGGGACAGGCCAACATGATCGCCGCCTGGCTCAAGGGCCTGCGCGAGGGCACTCCCTGCGTGCCGGCCGACGAGCTGCTCGCCGTCAGCCTGGCGACCGTGCTCTCTGTCGAGTCCCTTGCCCTGGGGACGCGGCTCGACGTGGACCTGTCGATCCTCGACACCGAGGCCACCGGAGAAGGCGGAGAGTAGAGCTGCGGGCTGGCGGTATTTGGGGGCTGCGGGCGATTTTTAGTCGCTGCGGGCTGGCGGCCGCAGCTACCCTAAGCCGGCGCTTCGCGCCTTATTTGGACTGGCGTGCCAACCCCCTACGGTGATTCGCGGAGTGTGCGACTGGCCGGAGGTGTGTTCGTGCAAGGGGCCTTGCCCTTTCCACAACCCCAGCCGCGCAGCGGCGGCTGATGGTAGCTGCGGCCGTAAGCCCGCAGCGTAAAAAACCACCGCAGCGTCTTACTTCGCGCCTTTTCTGGACAGGCGTGCCAACCCCTGCCGTGATTCGCGAAGTGTGCGGCCGGCCGGAGGTGTGTTCGCGCAAGGGCCA
>JAUIFJ010000075.1 GCA_030429345.1 bacterium
GGCCGTCCAGGGGCTCGCATTCGGGGCACAGGCGCTCGTCCCCCGCGGTCAACCAGGTCAGGCGGGTGACCCCGATCTGCTGCTCGAACTTCCGCGCCCCCTGGTTGTAGGCGCGCATGGTCTCAGAGCGGGCAATCAGTTCGGCGCGCTGCTGGACGCTGCGGAAGACGGTCTTGCCGGCCTTTTTGAACTCCGCGGGGTCGGTGACAATGCCGCCGATCTGGCGGGCGATGCGCGCCGGGCCCTGTCCCTGCAGAATGCCGGCGGAGATGGCGGACTTTGTGCCGGCCACCAGGTCGTCGGAGAGCTTGCCCAGCAGCTGCAGCTGGTAGCCGGTCAGAAAGTCGAAGGCCTGGTCACTGACCACACTGAAGGCCCCGGCCGCCAGGTCCTGCTTGTCGATCAGCGGCAGGTCCTTGTAGCCCGGAAGCTTGAGCGCCCCCAGTTTGGAAAGCACGCCTTCAATGCCGGCGGTGGCCGCTTCCTGTGTGACACCCTTGTAGACCAGCTGCAGGTCTTTCTTCAGCCGTGCGCCCGTCTGCTGGATGGACTTCTCCAGCGCCTTCAGCCGCGCGAGCTCCACCTGCTTGCCCGGCAGCCGGTCCCCCGTGAACTGCGACAGATCCCCCAGCTTGAGGACCTCGGCGTGGATGGCCTTGGCCGCCTGATCCAGCTGCTTCAGCGATTGGGCCAGCAGCTGGTCCGTCATCTTCCCCACATGGGCAAGAGACTGGGCGGTCGCCTCCTCGATCAGCTCTCTTTGCGAGGGGCTGAACGCGGCCCAGGCGCGGGAGCCCTGAACCAGGAGCAGGCCCTCGGAGACCAGGGCCTGCAGAGTGGGCTGGTCCAGCCCCGTGTGCCAAGGCAGGCTCACGCGGCCTGGTCGTCGAGCGTGGCCAGCAGTTTGTCCACGCGTGCACGGGCACTCTCTTCCAGCTGCCGGTTCACCGCGTGATACAGGCCGCTGGGATCGCCTGTCATGCTTGCACCGGCTTCGGGAACTTCCTTCCCGGGCTCCTTGCCCTGGAAGCCCTGCAGCCGTTCGGCCAGGTTCAAGAGGAAAGCCACCTGCTCATTGGTCAGCATGCCCTGCTGGGCCAGGCCAACGATATCCCCGGGCGTCAGGGGCGCCGCCACCTGCCGGGTCTCGGACTTCATCTGCGCCGTTTCGACCGCAGGGTTCAGGCCGATCATGGTCTGCAGGGTGTTGACCGAGATCAGACCCCTGTCGTACATCTCCACCAGGACTTTTCGCGTGTCCGATGTGGCAGACAAGTCGATGCCGGGAAAGACGATCTGGACATCAGCGTCCCGCTTGCCCTTCATTTCCAGGTAGTCGTCGATGACCCAGGCCAGCATTTCGTGTGCCATGTCGCGAAGGTCGGCCAGCATCAGCTGGATCTTGGCAAAGCCCATGCTGGCGGTGCTGAAGTTGGAACCGTCGCCGGACACGAGCGCCCGGGTGAAGCCCATGGCGACGATGATGTCCGTCTTGGCTTCCTTGATCTTCTCTTCCGTCTTCAGCGCCTCGCCCTCGGCGCCGTAGGTCTTGACCTCCACGTAGAAGGGGACCACCGCCCCCTGTTTGGGGTCCATGTTGTCGAAGGTTTTCTTCACATCGTTCATCTGCGCCTGGGTCGGCATCACAACCTGGCGGCCGAACTGCCCGCCCACCTGGATCAGCCGGATCGGTGTGGCCCAGCGCTTGGCAATCGCGCGGTCCGCGCGCCGGTAGTCGCGCAGAAGCTCGATCGACTCGAAGGCCGGCAGGATCATCGAGGTCCCGTGCTCGGCGAAATCCGGAGCATCCCAGATCCAGCGCCGGAACTGCGGCAGGGGTATCGGCTTGCCCTCCGTGGGCTCTCCACCCTCGATCTCCGTGATCAGCGGCAGGACCTGGACCAGTGCACCGTCCTTCACCGTGGGCTTCAGGTCCGCAGGGTTCAGGACCTTGACCCGGGCGAAGTCCGTATACGTGGGCCGGCCATCCTCGTTCTTGCCGGTGGGCGCGCCGCCGTACTCCTTGAAGGCCGCGGCTTCCCCCTTGGTCAAGAGCTGCAGCAGCTGATCCTTCAGCCAGCGCTTGAGCCCCAGCCGCCGCTTCAGCTCCAGCAGCTCTTTCTTCAGCTGGGGATCCGAGCACAGGATGGTGAAGTCCTCGCCCAGGGCCAGGGTGCGCCAGGCGTTGATGCAGTTGTTGACAATCGGCTCTTCCTGGTAGTACTTCCACGCCCGTTTCGCCCGGTCGCGCCAGTCCTTGGGAACGCCTTCCGCGGTCAGCAGGCTGCCGAAGGGGTCGATGGTCGCAGCACTCGAGTTCAGCGCCGGGGCATCGATCACGGAATCGGCTTCCAGCTCCTGACCGGCAGGGGCAGCCGCGTGTGCTACACCCTCGCTCTTCATCGCCGGCCGCTGACCCCAGGGCCACAGGTCACGAATGTGCATGGATCCTCCTACTCGAAGACTTTCCCGGTCATCACGGGCATCACGAACTCCGCCTTGACCAGCCCCTGGTCGTTGGTGTCGTATTGTTTCAGCCGCTCGCGCTCGATCCGCAAAATCGCGGTTCGCGCGCTGTCGATGATGTGGTCATTGCCCTTGCTGTATACAATCCGGCCGCTTGGCATGATGCTGTAGGTCTGGCGCAGGAACTGGTCCGCCCAGTCCGGATCCACGCCCTCGGCGGGAAACAGGATCGTGCGGCTGGAAAGCCGGCCGCTGATCAGGCTGGTCATCAGTTCCTTGGTGTACCGGGTCTTGGGCCGGCCCTCCGGATCATAGCCCACGGTGGTCGAGCCGCCGAAATCGAAGGCCACCAGGCGGTGCGCGAACTGGTAGTTGGCGTAGCGGTCCTCGGTGGTCAGGATGTGCTCCACGGCCGCGCCGTTGGATCCGCCGTCGATGCCCAGGCCGGCGAAGGCGAAGTGGTCGTCAAGGATCGCGATCAGCGCCGCCTGGTAGGTATAGGGCAGGCGCTCGTTGTGAACGCGCAGGACAGGAATCAGCCGCCCCTTCTCATCCTCTTCCCAGACCGTCAGCTCCGAGGGGTCATTGGTGTAGCCCAGGTCACCGCCCAGCCAGAAGGTGCCGCCCGGACGCTCCTGCAGATCCAGCCTGTAGGCCAACCGGTCCCACGCTTCGTCCACGCTCTGGATGGCCACGAACTCCTCGCCCTCGATGCGCACGCAGCGGTACCGGCCCTCGAGCTTGCGTTCACAGCCCTGGTACTGCTTGTGGTTGAAGGCTGCGTAGCTGGGCGCCCCGTGCTCTCCCGCCACCTCGTGCTGGTAGCCCGGGCTGTCTTCCCCGCCGTAGCGACGGATCGCCATCTCCCGGTCTGCCTTCGTCCAGGTGGGGACGATCCAGCTGGGCCACTTGTAGACCTTGGATCCCGAGCCGTCCTGGGTCAGCCGGTAGTACTGGGTGTTCCTGAGGCCGTTGGGATTCGTATACACCCGGAGCTGGGCGCCCGGATTCAACACCCGGAACACCGCCTTCCACGCCGCCTCCGGGTACATCGCGGCCTCGTCGACAATGACCCGCGCACAGTGCAGGGAGCGCACCGCCGCCCCCGCGGACCCGGCAGGCCTGAAATACTGGATCACCCCCGACTTCCACTTGATCTGGTAGTAGGGCTTGCGCGTAATGAGCTGCCGGCCCGACCGGGGATCCACTGCCACCTGGGCGTTCAGGAAGTCGGAGCCAAAGATCTGGTCCTCCACTTCCTCGATGATCTTGTTCAGATGCCCTTCGTTGGGTGTGGTGATCAGCGTCTTGCTATTCCGGCCTGTCACACCTTCGT
>JAUIFJ010000044.1 GCA_030429345.1 bacterium
CCTTGGCACTGTCCTTGGCACGGTCCCTGGCACCGTCCCTGGCACCGTCCCTGGCACCGTCCCTGGCACCGTGCCTGGCACCGTCCTTGGCACCGTCCCTGGCACCGTCCCTGGCACCGTGCCTGGCACCGTCCCTGGCACCGTCCCTGGCACCGTGCCTGGCACCGTCCTTGGCACCGTCCCTGGCACCGTCCCTGGCACCGTGCCTGGCACCGTCCTTGGCACCGTCCCTGGCACTGTCCTTGGCACTGTGCGTGGCACTGTCCCTGGCACTGTCCCTGGCACCGTGCCTGGCACCGTCCTTGGCACTGACCCGCACTGCCCGACTCCCCTCGCGAATCCCTACCTTGGCGCGCTTTCCTGCCGGTCCGCGCCCCGGGAAAAAGACCAATCCGGGATGGCTGCGCGGTATGCTTCCCACAAGACAGGCAATCCATGTCCACGACAACCGAATCGACGAGCCTGACCCCCTTTTCCGAGATGGGGCTCAACAAGCGCGTGCTCAAGGCCCTGGAGCGCGTCGGCTACGAGACACCGACACCGATCCAGGCCCAGGCCATTCCCCTGCTGCTGCAGGGCAGGGACCTGCTGGGGCAGGCGCAGACGGGCACGGGCAAGACCGCGGCCTTTGCACTGCCCCTTCTGAGCCGGCTCAACCTGAAGCGGCTCGATCCCCAGGTGCTGGTGCTGGCCCCGACGCGCGAACTGGCGATCCAGGTGGCGGAGGCCTTCCAGACCTATGCTCACGAACTCAAGGGCTTCCATGTCGTCCCTGTATACGGCGGGCAGGAGTACTACGGGCAGACCCGGGCCCTGAAACACGGCGCCCAGGTGATCGTCGGAACCCCGGGACGCGTGATGGATCACATGCGTCGCGGTACCCTGGACCTGGGCGGGCTCTCGACCCTGGTGCTCGACGAGGCCGACGAGATGCTTCGCATGGGCTTCATTGACGATGTCAGCTGGATTCTGGAACAGACTCCGCCCGAGCGGCAGACAGCGCTCTTTTCGGCGACCATGCCCAAGCAGATCCGCCTGATCGCCCAGAAGCACCTGCGGGATCCGGAACAGGTCACGATCCAGGTCAAGACGACGACGGCGGACACGATCCGCCAGCGCTTCTGGCCCGTCAGCGGCCTGCACAAGCTGGATGCACTGACACGGATCCTAGAGGCCGAGCCCTTCGAGGCCATGCTGGTCTTCGTGCGCACCAAGACCGAAACCGTCGAACTGAGCGAACGCCTGGCGGCACGCGGCTTCACGGCAGCCCCGCTCAACGGGGATTTTCCCCAGCGCCAGCGCGAACGGACCGTCGAGCAGTTCAAGTCCGGAGCCGTAGACATCCTGGTGGCGACCGATGTGGCCGCGCGCGGGCTGGATGTGGAACGCATCAGCCATGTGCTCAACTACGACATCCCCTACGACACGGAAGCCTATGTACACCGCATCGGTCGCACCGGTCGCGCAGGGCGCAAGGGGGACGCGATCCTCTTTGTATCACCGCGGGAAAAGCGCATGCTCTTCGCCATCGAGAAGGCGACCCGCCAGAAGATCATGCGCATGGAGCTGCCTTCGACGCGGGAGGTCAACGACCTGCGCATCCACAAGTTCAAGCAGGGGATCCTGGAGGCATTGGGGGGAGAAGGACTCGCCTTCTATTCCGGCCTGGTCGAGGACCTGATGCGCGAACACGATGTCCCGGCCCTCGAGGTCGCCGCCGCCCTGGCAAGGAAGCTGCAGGGCGATGAGCCCTTCCTGCTCGAGAACAAGCCCGCCCCCCGGACTCCCCGGGGTTGGGAGGAATCACAGAAGGGAGCGCCTGACAGGTCCGCCCGAGGCCCCCGTGGCCGGGGCCCCGAAGAAGGCATGGAGCGCTACCGGGTGGATGTGGGGCACAACCACAAGGTTACGCCGGGACACCTGGTGGGAGCCATTGCCAACGAGGCGGGCATCGACGGGGCGCACATCGGGCGGATCCGGGTGCACGACGAGTACTCCACGGTCGAGCTGCCCGAGGGCCTGCCGGCGGACGTCGCTGCAGGGCTGAGAAAGCTGCGCGTCCTCGGCCATGCCCTGGGCCTGACGCTGATCCGTGATACCAAGCCGCTGCGCAGGGGCAAGCGCGGCGGAACCCACACCCAGGGCTTCCGCAAGTTCATGCAGAAGAAGCGCAAGGGCGGACCGCGGCAGGGCTAGGCCGGGTCGTTCCCCGGCCTGAAGCTGAGACAGACCGAATTGATGCAGTAGCGCTTGCCCGTCGGCGGCGGGCCGTCGTCGAAGACGTGTCCCAGGTGGGCGTCGCAGGCCGCGCAGCGCACTTCCGTGCGCGACATGCCATGGCTGTGATCCGCCAGGTAGCGGATCGCCCCTTCCGGCGAGCGGAAGAAGGAGGGCCATCCGCAGCCGCTGTCGAACTTGGTGTCCGATTCGAAGAGGAAGCTCTCGCAGCAGACGCAGTGGTAGCGGCCCGCGGCCTTGTTTCCGAGCAGCTTTCCGCTGAAGGGGGCTTCGGTGCCGCCTTCGCGTGTCACGCGGAAGGTTTCCGGGTCAAGCCGCTCCCGCCAGTCCTCGGGGGTGAAGTCCGCGAAGTCTTTCGGGTCGATCGTGCTCATCCTGCCTCCCCCGTCTTTCGCCATGCCGCTCTTGCATGCAGTGTTTCCCCAGCCCTTTCAGTCGCCCCCGCGAAGGCGGGGGCCCATCTTCAGTGTGAGCCAGAAGCGACGCACCGACGCTCTGGATCTGGATCTCAACCGATGAACTTGTCAGACTGGCTTCTCCCAGCGTGGGCCCCCGCCTTCGCGGGGGCGACTGAAGAGGAGACAAGCCCGGCGCTATTCCCCCATCTCAAGCGGCAGGTTCATGGCGGTCCAGGCCGCCAGTCCACCGAGCATGTTGTATGCGGTCTCGTGTCCGATGGAGCGAAGGTAGGCCACGGTCTGGCCCGAGCGCGCGCCCGTGTGACAGAAGACCAGGTAGCTCACATCCTTCGGCAGGGCGTCGAGCCTGCCCTGGAAGCCGGGCGCATAGTAGTCCAGCGGCTCCATGCCCAGGATATGCCCGTCACGGATCTCGGCGGCCGTGCGCACGTCGAGAAGGGTGAAGCCCGGCTTTCCGCGGTGAGCCTGGATCAGCTCCCAGGCTTCGCTGGCTGCTACCTGGGCCTTGTCCAGGGTGAATGCGGGGTGTTTGTCGCTCATTGCTTGTCCTCATCGGGGCGGGCGATGCCGAATGCAGCCGCCAACCGTGCCGGATTCCGGATCTACGCTTCCCGTACCACATCCGCTCCCAGAGCCCGAAGCCGCTCGTCGATGCGTTCGTAGCCGCGGTCGATCTGGTGGATGTTGTGGATCTCCGTCTCGCCCTCGGCGCGCAGGGCGGCGATCAGCAGGGCCATGCCGGCGCGGATGTCGGGGCTCGAGAGCCGTGTGCCATAGAGCGGGGCACCCCCGTTGACCAGCACGCGGTGCGGATCGCATTGCGTGATGCGCGCGCCCATCGAGATCAGCGAATCGACCCAGTAGAGCCGGCTCTCGAACATCCACTCGTGGATCAGCACGCTGCCCCTCGCGCAGCAGGCCAGCACGACCGTGATGCTGCTCAGGTCCGCAGGAAAGCCCGGCCAGGGGGAATCGTGGATGCGCGGCACCTCGCCGAAGCGGTCGGTCTGCACCTCCAGGGTCTGTCCCGCGGGCACGTGGAGCACGCCTTCGTGCAGGGAGAACTCCACGCCCAGTCGCCCGTATACGCTGGAGATCATGCGGTAGTTCCCCGCCTCGATTCCCGGAATGCGCAGGTCGCTGTCCGTGGCGGCGGCCAGGGCGATCAGGCTGCCGACCTCGATGTGATCCTCGGCCACGCGGTGCACCGGGGAGCGCTCGGGAACCGCGCCTTCCGTCCCGCGGATCTCGAGCCTATTGCTGCCGATGCCGCGGATCTCCGCTCCCAGCTCCTGCAACAGGTGACACAGCTGTTGGACATGGGGCTCGCAGGCGGCGTTCTCAATGGTTGTCACACCTTCGGCCAGGGCGGCGGCCATCAGGGCGTTCTCGGTGGCCATCACGCTGGCCTCGTCCAGGAAGAGCCGGCCGCCGCGGAAAGGACCGTCCAGTTTCATCCGCACGTCCTGCGGACCCGTGGCCACCCGGGCGCCCAGGCTCTCGAAGACGGAGAGGTGCGTGTCGATGCGTCTGCGGCCGATGCGGTCGCCGCCCGGCCGGGGCAGCACCACCTCGCCGCGGCGGGCCAGCAGGGGAGCGGCCAGCAGCAGGCTGGCGCGAATGCGCCCGCAGAGGGCGGGATCCGGTTCTCCGGAGGGTTCGTCCCCGCCGTGGATCACGGCCGTGTGCCCCTCGTCCTCCCGGTCGACACGCAGGCCGAGGCTTTCCAGGATCGAAAGCATGGCGCGCACGTCGAGAATGTCGGGCAGGTTCTCCAGCCGTGTCACGCCGCGATTGAGCAGCGCGGCGGCGATCACGGGCAAGGCCTCGTTCTTGTTTCCCTGTGGACGGATCTCGCCCTTCAGGTTGCGCGATGGACGAATGCGCAGTCGTTCCATGGGACCTCCTAGTAGCGGTAGCCCAGGGTCAGCAGCAGGGCCAGGCCGCCCATGTCCGCCTCCGGGGCCTCCGCCAGTTCGCTGTCGCCGTTGATCTTCCAGGTGTCCTTGCTGAAGTGCCCTTTCCAGGACACGAGCACGCCCAGCGTGAGCCAGGAACCCGTGTCCATGTTGGGCAGTTGGGTCCGCATGTCAGCGCCCAGGCAGCCCTCGTATGCCGGTCCGGCGAGGCTGAGGCGGCTCTGCGTGTAGCTTCCGTCGAGGGCATCGTTCCAGGAGGCGCGCACGGGCTCCTGGACGAGCAGGAACTGGCTGTGCATCCAGCCGACACCCACGCTGCCCCAGATGTGATACATGGAGCCCAGGTCCCCCGCCTTGCCCAGGTGGAGAAAGAGATCGGCATCGAAGCGCTTGATGTCGTACAAGTCGTAGTCGCGCGACTGCCAGCCCACATCCCCCTTGAAGCCGACGATGCCGGCGCCCGTGTGATTGAAAGCGTGGAAGCCCCATTGCCAGGGATTCTCCTCCATGGACGCCAGCTGGGGCGCGCTGTCACGAAGATTTCCCAGGTCCTGCGACAGGCGGCCGAAATGGAGGCCGCCGAAATCGCCGACGGGATTTTCCTGCGCGAGGGCGCAGAGGGGCAGGGTCATCAGAAGGGGAAGCAGGCGCAGAATCATCGTGAGGTTCCAGGAGCTTGACGGGACGCGGATGCCGAAGTGCTGAATATATCCTTCGCGCCGCACACAAACTGCTCCTGCGCGGTCATCCCGCGGCTTGACAGTGGACGTGTGGAACAGTTGCGGTGGAAGGATTCGCCCGTACTCTCATCCTCCATCTTCCCTCCGACTGCCTTACCTTCCATTCAAACGCTTTCCCCTTTGATCGATCCACCCATGCAACTGGCCGATTTCAGCAATCACTTCGACTCGCTTGCCTCGCGCTGGGACCAGTCCGCCTGGCTGGCCGAGGAACGGGACCTGGAGCAGGCCCTGCGTCTGCTGCAGCCACGACGCCGCGAAACCGGCCTGGACCTGGCCTGCGGACCGGGGCACCTGTCGACGCGCCTCGCCGCCGAGGGCAGCCGCGTGCTGGCGGCCGACATCAGCCCGCAGATGCTCAAGTTCTGCGCCCATCGCAGCACGGAGGCCGGCCAGAAGAACCTGACCATCGCCGTGCAGGACGCCCATCGCATGGAGTTCGGCGACGGCATGTTCGACTGGATCTCCTGCCGCCTGGGCTTTCGCTACTTCGAAGAGCCGCGGCGCGTGCTGGCGGAACTGAAACGGATTCTGAAGCCCTCGGGGCGGATCTGGCTCAGCGACTGGATCCGCGATCTTCCGGGCGGCAAGACGCTCACCCTGAGCGAGATGCTGCGAAGCCTTCATGCGGCCCAACAGACTGTCCATTCCATGGAGGAGTGGGAGAAAGCGGTTCGGGAGAGTGGATTCCGCATGCTGCGCCAGACTCCGCGTCCCGACCGCCTGGACCCCGTCGAGCTCGCGCATCTGGGCGGCACGGACAGCGAGGATGCGGTCGCCGCCAGCCGCGAACTGGCCGGCCCCGACGCCCGCTGGCTGGAGCTGGAAGGCCGTTCCTACCTGCTGGTGCAACGGCTGGATCTGCTGCTGGGGATTTAGTCCTCCATCCCAGTTCCCCACACACGAGTGTCATCCCGCGGCTTGACCGCGGGATCTTTCTCCGCGCCGCAGGCCGGAGGACTTCAGCTAGCGCCCCCTATTCTATTCCACCAGCAGCCCGTTCTCCTGGAAGCTGAACCAGCCTCCCGGGGCGATGATCAGGTGATCGAGAATGCCGATGCCCATTACGCGGCTGACAGCGAGCAGCTGGCGGGTCAGGGCGCGGTCCTCGGAACTGGGCTGTGTGCCGCCGCCGGGGTGGTTGTGCGCCAGGATCATCGCCGCGGCGCTGTACTGGATCGCGTAGTGGAAGACCTCCCGCGGGTGTACCAGGCTGGCGTTGAGCGTGCCGATGCTGATCACCTCTTCGCGGATCACCCGGTTCTGGGTGTTCAGATACAGGCAGCGGAACTGCTCGCGGGCCAGGCGGCCCATCGGCTCGAGGAAGCTGGCGCAATCGGCGGGACTGCGCAGAATGGGAAACTCGCGGCTGCCCGGATCATAGAGGCGCCGGCCCAGTTCCAGGGCCGCCCCCAGCTGGCAGGCCCGCGCCCGCCCGATGCCGTAGCTGCTCATCAGCTCGCGCACGCTTCCGCGCGAGGCAATGCCTTCGGCGCCATAGGAACCGGCAATCCTTCGGCCCAGCTCGAAGACGTTCTCCCGGCGGCTGCCGCTGCCCAGGACGACGGAGATCAATTCCGGCAGGCTCAGTTCGCCGGCTCCCTGTGTCATCATTTTCTCGCGCGGTGATTCCATGACGCTCCCTTCCAAGGCAATCTAGCCTCATCCCGGACAGGGGCGAAGCCTTTTCCCGGGGCGGACGCCGGCACCCTTCCGGAGTGTCCAGCCCGCCTGGCAGATGGCGCGAAGTGAGCGCCTGTCCAGCCCCTTGTGCGGGTGCGCACTTCCTATATTCCGGCAGGCGGGCGCTGGCGCCCACAGGTCTTGTCCGGAGAACACATGCTGATCGACACGCACGCACATCTGGATTTTCCCGGCTTCGACGAGGACCGCGAGCAGATGCTCGAGCGCTGCTGGCAATCCGGCCTGCGGGCCGTGATCCAGGTCTGCTTCAATCGCCAGACCATTGCGCGCGGCTTTCCCCTCTTCGAAGAGGACCCGCGCATCTGGTTCGCGGTCGGCCTGCACCCCCAGGCCGCCGACGAGTACGACGAAGAGACCCTGGCCCTCGTGGAGGAGAAGAGTACTCACCCGCGCGTGGTCGCCATCGGCGAGTGCGGCTTCGACCGTTTCCGGGACTATGCCAAGGTGCCCAACCAGGAAGCCTGCTTCCGCGGGATGATCCGCCTGGCCAGGCGGCGGAAGCTGCCCCTCGTGATCCACAGCCGCGACGCGAAGGAGGACACCCTGCGTGTCCTGCGGGAGGAGCATGCCGAAGAGGTCGGCGGCGTGATGCACTGTTTCTCCTATGACCTGGAGACGGCGCTCGAGGCGATCGAGCTGGACTTCTGCATCAGTTTCCCCTGTTTCGTGACCTATCCCAAGCGCAACCAGGCGGAGGTTGTCGCCGGCCTGCCCCTCGACAGGATCCTGCTGGAGACGGACAGCCCCTTCATTCCGCCCCAGCGTATACGCGGCAAGCGCAACGCCCCGACGGGCATCATCGATTCGGCGGAGGCCATCGCCGCCATGCGGGGCATCCCAGCGGAGGAGGTGATCCAGGCGACGGGACGGAATGCCTGTCGCCTCTTCGGCATCGCTCCGCCGGAAGGCCCGGCCTGATGCCGGCCAAGTCCTACAAGAGCCTGCAGCCCAAGAAGAGCCTGGGGCAGAACTTCCTGACGGATCCCTGGTGGATCCAGCGCATCGTCAGCGCCATCGGCCTGGATCACGACGAGCGCGTGCTCGAGATCGGACCGGGCAAGGGCGTGCTCACCGAGCCGCTGCTGTCGCACGCGAACCAGGTCTTCGCCGTCGAGATCGACAGCCGCATGGTGGGCCACCTGGAAGAGCGTTTCGCCGACGCGCCCAACCTGCGCATACTGCACGAGGATTTCCTCAAGCTGGACCTGGCCGGGCAGATCGGTCCCGGCCCGCTGCGCATTGTCGGCAACCTGCCCTACCACGTGACCAGCGGGATCATCGGGGCCGTGCTCGACGCCATCCGGCGAAACCACGAGGGAGCCGAAGACGGTCCGCGTATCACGGGCTTTGACATCATGATCCAGAAGGAGGTCGGGCAGCGCATCTGCTCCCCGCACGGCAACAAGGTATACGGCGTGCTCTCCGTCCTGGCCAACCTGCTGTGCGACGTGCGCATCGCCCTGGATGTTCCGCCCAAGGCCTTCAGCCCGCCGCCCAAGGTGCAGTCGAGCATCCTGCACTTCCACCCCCTGCCCGCCATGCGCTACCCGCTTGCCGACTGGGACCTGTTCCGCGCCATCGTGCGCTGCGCCTTCAACCAGCGCCGCAAGATGCTGCGCAACAGCCTGGCAGGAAGCGCGTCTCCCCTGCGGGACGGCGAGCTGGAACACATCGGCAGCGACCTGCTGGAACGGCGGCCGGAATCCCTCAGCCCCCGCGAGTTCGCCGAACTGAGCAACCGGATCCACGGGGGCCGCGGTGAGTGAACACGGCGAAAGCCTGGACCCCGCCCTGAGCCGCGAGGACTTCGAGGACTACGAGCGCGCGGAGCTGGAAGAGCTCATCGGCCAGCATCGTCCCGGCGACCTGGCCCTGCTGCTCAACCGCGTCGACGACGAGGCGGCGGCGGCGCTCTTTGCCGTCATGTCTCACGAAGTGCGGGCGGAGGTGCTGCCGGACCTGGACGAGCGCCGCCGGGACTCGCTGATCGCGGAGATGCCTGCCAGCGAGATCGGCGAGATCGCCGGGGAGATGGATTCCGACGACGCCGCCGACCTGGTCCAGGACCTGCGCGAGATCGACGAGGCGCGTGCCGAGGACGTGCTTTCCGGCCTGGACGAGGAACAGCGCAGCGATGTCGAGAGCCTGCTGCTCCACGAGGAGGACACGGCGGGCGGAGTCATGGCCAGGGAGCTGGCCTGGGGGGCGCTGGACGAGAGCGTCGAGGACGTGATCGGGCGCATCCGCGAGCTGTCGCGGGACCGCGAGGTCGACGATCTCTACGTGGTCTACGTGGTCGACAAGGGCCATCGCCTCGTGGGGTGGATCAGCCTGCAGGGCCTGCTGCTGGCGCCCCGCGGGCAGCGGATGGAGCAGCTGCAGAACCCCGACGTGGTCTCGGTCCCGGTGACGCTGGACAAGGAGGACCTGGCGGCGGTCGCCATGAAGCACGACCTGCCTTCCGTCCCCGTCGTGGACGCCGAGGGGGTGCTGCTCGGCCGTGTCACAATGGACGACGTCTACGACATCGTCGAGGAGGAGGCCGCCGAGGACATCGGCCGCATTTCCGGCACCGACGAGGACGTGCTCGAGCACAGCAGCCTGGCCGTGATCCGCCAGCGCCTGCCCTGGCTGCTGGTCGGCCTGGGCGGCGGGCTCTGCGCGGCGATCGTCATGTCGGCCTTCGAGGCCACCATCAGTCGCAGCCTGCAGGCGGCCTACTTCGTGCCGATCGTCATGGGCATGGGCGGCAGCGCGGGTATCCAGTCGAGCACGATTGTCGTACGCGGCCTGGCCACCGGCGAGCTCCAGGTGGAGGACCTCTGGCTCCGGCTCTGGCGCGAGCTCAAGGTCAGCCTGGCCGTCGGCCTGGTCTGCAGCCTGGTGCTCGGCGCCATCGTGCTGGCCTGGTTCGGAGAGGCGCGGGACGCGCTGACCGTCTCGCTGAGCCTGCTCTGCGTGATCCTGCAGGCCACGGTGCTCGGCGCGGCCACGCCCCTGCTGCTCAAGCGCACGGGCGTCGATCCGGCGATCGCCACGGGGCCCTTCATCACGACGGGCAATGACATTCTGGGCGTGGGCCTCTACCTGGGCCTGGTCCACCTCTTTCTCTAGGAGAACCATGAACACGCGTATACGGGAGCTGCTGACGCCGAGCGAGACCCACCTGGCCATCGTCTGGGAAGACGGCGCGCAGTCCTTCTTCAGCTGGTGCGAGTTGCGCCGGGCCTGCCGCTGCGCGACCTGCGTGGACGAGATCACCGGCAAGCCGCTGCTCGACCCGACCACGGTGGCGGAGGACCTGGGTTGCCGCTCGATCAGTCGCGTCGGCAACTACGGCCTGCAGTTCGAGTTCGGCGACGGCCACGGCACCGGCATCTATCCTCTCGAGCGCCTGCGCGAGATGGGCGACGCGGCGCAGGGCTAGGGCAGGCCATGCCCCCGGTCCGCGACGAGGCCCTGTTGCTGCGGCGCCTGCCCTATGGTGATACAAGCCTGGTCTGCCACTTCTTCACGCGGAGGGGCGGCCGCATCGGCATGATGGCCAAGGGCGCGCGCCGGCCGAACTCGAGCCTGCGCGGCACGCTGCAGCCGGGCAACCTGCTGGAGATCGTGTACTACAACAAGGAATCCCGCGACCTGCAGCTGCTCAAGGAGGCCGACCTGCAGGAGGATTTCCGCTCCGCCGACGACCGCTACGCCCGCCTGCTGGCGCGCGGCGGGATCTGCGAGATCCTCGAGCGCAGCCAGCCCGGAGAGCATCCGGACGAGGGGCTTTTCGCCAGCGCCCGCGACAGCCTGCGAAGGGCGGCCGATTGTCCCTATCCGGTCAACCAGATATATTGGTTCCTGATCTTCTGCCTGGCCCGGGGAGGCTATTACCTGGACCTGGCCCGCTGTGGCGACTGCGGGCGCGAGCTGCGCTCCTTTGGCACACGGGGCGCCCTGCTGGATCGGCGCGGCGGCCAGCTGCGCTGTCCGGATTGCCGGCAGCGGGATGGCGGGGCCCAGGGCCTGGAATGCTCGCCGCGCCTGTTGCGCGTGTTGTCCTTCCTGCATCGCAGCGACCCGGAAGAGGTCGGGCAGCGGGAGATCACGCCTGCGACACGCGCCGAGCTGGGCGAGGCCCTGGACAGCCTTCTCAAGGCGCACATGGAGGTCGGCAGGAGCCTGCGCTGCCTGGAAGAGGCGGCCGAGATCGAGTAACACCACACGACCGGCGTGTCCGGTATACAATGCGAGGAACACCCCTATGGCGGCCAAGAAACCCGCGAGCGACCAGACGATGGAGAAACTGATCAGCCTCTGCAAGCGGCGCGGCTTCATCTTCCAGTCCAGCGAGATCTACGGAGGCCTGGCCTCCTGCTGGGATTACGGCCCGCTGGGGGTCGAGCTGAAGAACAACCTGCACCAGCTCTGGTGGCACGAGATGACACGGCGCCACGAGAACATCGTCGGCATCGACGCCGCGATCCTGATGCGTCCCGAGGTCTGGAAGGCTTCCGGACACGTGGACGGCTTCGTCGATCCGCTGGTCGACTGCAAGGAGTGCAAGTCCCGTTTCCGCGAGGACCAGCTGCCGGAAGACGCCAACGGCAAGTGTCCCAGCTGCGGCGGCGAGCTGACCGAGCCGCGCTCCTTCAACCTGATGTTCAAGACCCACATGGGCCCCATGGAAGACACGGCCAGCGAGATCTACATCCGCCCCGAGACCGCCCAGGGCATCTACGTGAATTATCTCAATGTGCAGGCCTCGGCGCGGCTGCAGGTGCCCTTCGGCATCGCCCAGGTGGGCAAGGCCTTCCGCAACGAGATCAAGCCCGGCAACTTCATCTTCCGCACCTGCGAGTTCGAGCAGATGGAGATGCAGTACTTCGTCAAGCCCGGAACGGACGAGGAAGAGATGGAGGCCTGGAAGGAGAAGCGGATGGCGTACTACAAGCGCCTGGGCATCCGCGAGGACCACCTGCGCCTGCATGAGCACGGCCCCGGAGAGCTGGCGCACTACGCGCGCAGTGCCTGGGACGTGGAGTACAAGTTCCCCTTCGGCTGGCAGGAGGTGGAAGGCATCCACAACCGCACGGACTTCGACATCCAGCGCCACATCGAGCACAGCGGCAAGAAGATGGAGTACATCGACAGCGGCCGTGGCGAGCGTTTCGTGCCCTACATCATCGAGACCTCCAGCGGCCTCAACCGTTCCCTGCTGGTCTTCCTGTGCGACGCCTACCGCGAGGACGAGATCGACGGCGAGCAGCGCGTCCTGCTGGCCTTCCACCCCAAGGTCGCCCCGATCAAGGCCGCCATCCTGCCCCTGGTCAAGAAGGACGGCATCCCCGACATCGCCCGCTCGCTCTTCGAGGAGTTGAGCGAGAACTGGAACTGCTTCTACGACCAGGCCGGCGCCATCGGCCGCCGCTACCGCCGCATGGACGAGGTCGGCACGCCCTATTGCATCACGATCGACTATGAGACCAAGGACGACCAGGCCGTCACGATCCGCGACCGTGACACACTGGAGCAGCAGCGCATCCCGCTGAGCGGCGTGAAAGCCTGGCTGGCGGAAAGGCTGTAAGGGGAGATGATCGTATTGTTCACGACCAATCAGGTGTCCGAAGACTGCTTGCGCTTGGATCCAGGAGGCTGGCTCTACTAGACCTAGAAGTTCTAGGCGATGATTTCCAGTGGATTGATGGGTACCGATTGTGGATATCAACCACCACTGCCCTGGAGATAAAGTGAACGGACCTCTACGAGTGTGAGGGCCCTGGTGAAGAACTTCAATTCATCAATTGCGCCGTGAAAGTATCCATTCGGCGTTCCCCATCCTTGTATGTAAACACGTCCTATGGAAAGGGGCGCAGATCCAGATAGTCCGCCGATATCTCCTTGTCCTTGGCCAGAGATGTTTCCATTGACGTAGAGTCTTGTATTACGATCTACACCATCCAATGTTCCGACAAGGTGCGTCCACTCTTCAAGTGGAATTGTTTCGTCATGGGAAATGCCTACGTGCTCACCTCCGGAGTCGCGAACCACCCAACCTGGAAACCCATTGTTGATTGGGATATGATACATGGACAAACTTTGATTATTGCAAGGGTTTACAATGCCACAGTTGTACCAAGAAGCAATAAACTGCTGACCCTCCAGAGACTCCGCTTTTACCCAAACGGAGATTGTCCATCCATTGCTTGGATCAAAATGTGGATATGTCGGTCTCTCAAGATAGCTGGACTCGCCGTTCAGTGCTACCGCTTGGCCTGTTAATCCATCTATGTAGCTACAGTTGTAATTTGACAAGTGAAACAGATTTCCAGTGCTGTCCTCTGTGTTTCCTTCAAACGAGTATGCTGCATAGGCATCTGAGGGTATGTTGAATAAATCGCAATCCTCCGACAGTTGAATCTTAAGCAGTGTAGCCCCCAATTGATTCGAACTCAGTGTATACGAGTTGATGGTTGGAGCAACGCTGCTTATCCACTCGTACGGATTAACACCAACCTGTCTATATATGTCAATGCATGTACTCGCACTGGCAGACTCCCATGTAAGAAGGATGGTACTATCACTTGAAACTTGGATACCTAGCTCGAGTGGTTCGCAAATGGTAGCAGAGACAAATGTTAGTATTGCTAAGGCGACAGTTCTCATGCATTGACTCCCTTATCCCACCATTTCTCGAGCACGGCATGGTTCCTGCGCAAGCCGCACTTTTGAATAGTTGAGTTGTTCCCACAAATGGTATTGAACAATAGAGGCTTGTAAGAAACAAGCTGAATCAAATAGATCTTGCAGCCTGTATACTGGAATATTGAAAGAGATCTGAGCAGGCGTTGATTTCAGCAGTAGGAGGGTGCGCGAAGGCGCGCTTTCACTTCTAACAAGAAACCTGGCTTTCGCCAGAAACGGAAATGCAATGTAGCGACTTGCGCTTGTCCTGATCATGTGACAATATTAACAGGTCAATCGCAGCCAGAGATTCCGCATGAACCGACCCTCGCCCCGGGGCAAGCGTATTCCGCCCTTTACCGTCCTGCGCTTCGCGCGCTACCTGAACTTCCTCTGCAACCTGCCGGAGGAGGTGCGCGAGATCTCCAGCGCGGAGATGGCGCGGACCATCGGCATCAAGGCCACGCAGCTGCGGCAGGACTTCTTCACCCTGGGCGGCTTCGGGAGGCAGGGGCGCAAGTACGACACGCGGGTGCTGGAAGAGCGCCTGCGCGAGGTCCTGGCCCTTCAAGGCAGCCAGCATATGGTGCTGGTCGGCGCAGGCAACCTGGGCCAGGCCCTGGCCAACTACCAGGATTTCGAGCGCTTCAACCTCTACCTGCGCGGCATCTTCGACACCAACCCCAAGCTGATCGGTCTGCGCTTCCGCGGCATCGAGGTCATGGGCCTGGAGCACATGCAGGACTTCATCCGCGAACAGGGCATCGAGCTGGGGATCATCTGCGTGCCGCACTCGGTGGCGCAGCCGGTCTGCGACGCCCTGGTCGAGGCGGGCATCAAGGGCATCTGGAACTTCAGCCCGGAGAATGTGCTCGTGCCGGAAGGGGTTGTCGTACAGAACGAGAACCTCAGCGTCGGCATCATGAACCTGAGCTACCAGCTCAGCATCGCCCGCGAAGACTGACCCGCCGAATCCGCATCCCGTGCCCTTGAAAGATTGAGCGGGAGAAGGCGAAGCGCCTCCCCCCGCCCCTTGGGTCAGGATTGGCTGTGCCGGCTATTTCACCAGCAGCAGTTTTCGTGTATCACGACGGTTTCCTTCTTCCAGCACGACCAGGTAGAGGCCGCTTGCCGATTTGCCGCCGGAGAAGACGAACTCGTGCCGACCGGCGGAAAGCCTGCCGCTGTGCAGTTCGCGGACCAGCGCTCCACGGCTGTTGTAGACGGCCAGGCGTGCCTCGGCATCCCGGTCCATGGCCACCTGCAGGGTGGTCGTCGGATTGAAGGGGTTGGGCCAGGCGCGCTGAATGCCGAAGGCCTGCGGCAGTTCCTCGTGTTCCACGCCGATGCTGGCCAGGGCGCTGACGCTCCCGTCCAGCCCGATCTCGAGAATCGTATACTGGATCACGCCGGCCGGCGGATCCTCGTCGACCCAGAAGTAGCTCGCGCCCTCCGCGCCGCCGGTCGCCGGCACCACGCCGGAGACCGTCTGGTTGCCGCGCTGGATCACGAAACCGCTGATGCCGGATTCGCCCAGGGTGCTCCAGTCCAGGCGCACGGTGCCCAGCTCCGTGCTGACTCCGTTCAGGCTCTGCAATTCGACCGCGGCCGCCACCTGCTCCTCGATGCAGCTCTCGGCCGTGGCGCTGACCTGCTGCCCGCTGTCGCCGGTATCATGCAGCAGTTCGCCTTCCTGGGCGACGCTGAAAACCGGACCGTAGGCACCATCCAGCCAGAAGCGCAGGTTTCCCATGCCTTCCACCAGCACCGTCGAATAGTTCCCTTCCGCATTTCGCTGCAGGGTCGCGCGCCAGCTGTTGCCCTGGTAGAGGCGGGCCTGCGAGGGGCCGTTCTCGACCTGAAGCGTGACACGGGGAGCGCAGACGCGCAGGTCGTGCAGCTCGCCATTCGCCGGCTGGACGCTTTCGGTGAAGACGCCGATGCCGTGGCGGACCAGGTAGGCGCGCACCGTGGCTCCGGGGACGACATCGTGATGCAGTTCGCTCTGCGGATTCGCCAGCGGGAAGTTGCTGCGCCAGCTGTTGCCCTGGTAGAGCCGCACCTGGTCGAAGGAGACCGGATCGCAGCTTTCCGTGTCGAGGGCGATGTCGAAGTCGACCAGGTCCATGCGCGTGTCCGCTCCCTCCGCATCTGCCGGGCGGCAGGTCTGCGTGTAGGCGCCGATGCCGTTGAGGATCACGTAGGCCCGCAGGTCGACCCCGTCCACCACATCGATGTGATACTTGCCCGCATCGCCCGGCAGCCCGAGGTTCGAGCGCCAGGAGGTGCCCTGGTAGAGCCGCACCTGGTCGACGTTCCGGCGATTGCCTCCCTGGACCGGGCTGGCATGGACATCCACCCGGTAGTCGACCAGGTCGTAGCGCAGGTCGGTCTGCTCCGAGTCGGCGGGCAGGGCGCTTTCCGTGTAGGCGCCGATGCCGTTCTTGATCACATAGGCGCGCAGGTCCACCCCGGGCACCACATCGATGTGATACTCCTTCAGCACCTCGTCGAGACTGAAGGTGCTTCGCCAGGAGCTTCCCTGGTAGAGCCGCACCTGGTCCACGCCGCGCTTCCCGCCTCCGGCGAAGGGACTGGCGTGGACATCGACGCGGAAATCCACCAGCTGCAGCTGGCCGTCCACCTGGTCGCTGTCCGCCGGTCGTAGCGCCGCCGCATAGGCGCCGATGCCGTTCTGGATCACATAGGCGCGCAGGTCGACTCCGTCGACCACATCCACATGATAGGAGCTGTCGGAAGCCTGGAAGCCGAAATTCGTGCGCCATGAGCTTCCCTGGTAGAGGCGGACCTGGTCCACGGAACGCGGATGGCCGCCGGCGCGGGGACTGGCCAGCACCTGGAAGCGGAAGTCGACCAGGTCGTAGTCCACGTCCACCTGGTCGCTGTCGGCAGGGCGCACGGTGGATGTATACGCGCCTATGCCGTTCTTGATCACGAAAGCGCGCAGGTCGACGCCGTCGACCACATCGATGGAATAGGAGCTGTCCGCCTGGTTGTAGGCGAAGTTGGATCTCCACGAGCTTCCCTGGTAGAGCCGCACCTGGTCGACGGAGCGCGGCAGGCCGCCGGCCTGGGGGCTTTTGTTCACGCGCATGCGGAAATCGATCAGCTGCACGCTGCCGCCCAGGGCTTCATTGGAACCGGAGATGCCGTCCTTGATCACTCGGGCGCTGCTGACCGCCGGCTCGTCGAACTCGAAGAGCCCGTTGCCCAGGAACACCGCCGTGTCGACCCAGGAGCTGCCGTTGTATCCGCGCACCTGTATTCCGTCGGCCGCCTGGATCGGCGTGCCGTCCGAGAGCAGCACCTCGATCTGGTTCGCTTCGAGGGCCCATGCGGCAGGCGCCGACAGGAAGAGGTAGGGCAGCGCCCACCACAGGGCGAGTCCGGATCTATCGAGTGTGATTCCTCCGCGCTTCATGCCTGTCTCCCTGGTCGTGGCTTCCCTTGCGGACAGAGCGGTCGCTCTATGCCCGCCCCGTTTCTGGCAAGCGCCGTGCCGAAAGCGAACTGCAACAGGAACAGCCATCTCGGCAGGATTGACGGCGGGCCACTCTTCATCAAATGGCCCGAAGCGGGGCTTTTCCCCCGAAATTGCTCTCGCGCAATCTGTCTGACAGACTCACATCATTACATTCTGTGAGTCGTGCCGCGCAAAGCAGGCGCGGTCCTATTCAGTCAGCAGGAGTCCGTGATGAAGCTGATCGAGAATTCCCTGGGACGTCTAGTCCCGACGGAAGTCAATGGAAAGCCCGCCCGTCCCTTTGCCGGACTGGGGAAGACGCCGCCCACCGGGCGCAAAAGCGGCCCGCCGATTCGCCACGGGGCCGATTACGGCGACAAGAGCCTGAAGAACCTGGAGGAGGCCGTCGAGGCCGCGAACCTGAAGAACGGCAGCGTGATCAGTTTCCATCATCACCTGCGCAACGGCGATTTCCTGCTCAACCGGGTCATGGAGATCGTCGCCGCGAAGGGCCTCAAGGACCTGGTGGTCGCCCCCTCGGCGCTTTTTCCCTGCCACGAGCCTCTCTGCGATCACATCCGCAATGGGGTCGTGTCTCACATCGAGGGATCGATGAACGGGCCGGTGGGTCGCCTGTGTTCCACCGGCGGCTTCTCGAAGACGGCCATCCTGCGCAGCCACGGAGGCCGCTACCGGGCGATCCAGGACGGAGACCTGCACATCGACGCGGCCTTCATTGCCGCGCCCACCGCCGACGCGCACGGCAACGCCACCGGCGATCGCGGGCCCAGCGCCTGCGGCCCCCTGGGCTTCGCGCTCGCCGACAGCCTCTACGCCGACTGGGTCACGGTGGTCACCGACAACCAGGTGCCCTTTCCGTGTTACCCCTGGATGATCGAGGGCGGCAACGTGGACCGCGTGGTTTGTGTCGAGCAGCTCGGAGACCCGGAGAAGATCATCAGCGGCACGACCCGTGTCACGGACGATCCGGAGCGTGTCCGCATTGCGGAAATGGCCGCGCGCCTGGTGCTCGACAGCGGCCTGATGGACGAGAGCGGCTTCAGTTTCCAGGCCGGCGCAGGCGGCGTCAGCCTCAAGTTCGTCGAGTTCATGGGCAACTTCATGCGCGAGAAGGGCGTCGTCGCCGACTTTGCCCGCGGCGGCAGCACGGAACTGCTGGTGGCGCTGCTGAACGAAGGCCTGGTGAAGTACATCCTCGACGGCCAGAGCTTCGACCTGCACGGTGTGCGCAGCCTGGCCGAGAACCCGCGCCACATCAACACCAATCCCTTCGTGTCCTACAATTACCACACAAAGGGATGCTTCGCCCCGCGGGTCAAGGCCAGCGTGCTCGGGGCGACGGAGATCGATTTCGACTTCAATGTCAATGTCAACACGCACAGCGACGGCTGGCTGCTGCACGGCATCGGCGGTTTCACCGACGCCGCCGACGCGGAGGTGACGATCATCACCGCGCCGCTGACCCGCAAGATCCACTCGATCGTCATGCCCCGTGTGACAACGGTTACCGCTCCCGGCGAATCGATCGATGTCTTCGTCTGCGAGTACGGCGTCGCCGTCAACCCGCGGCGCGGGGACCTGGTCGAGCGCCTGAAGGGCAGCGCCCTGCCGATGACCACCATGGAAGACCTCTACGCCAAGGCCATGGAGCTGACCGGCAACCACCGCACGGAGGCGAAGACGGCGGAGGAGATCGTCGCCGTCATCGAGTACCGCGACGGCACGCTGATCGACTCGGTACGGCGGGTGATCCCCGAATAACTTCCGCGAGACGGAGTACAAGAGAAAAGGCCGCTTCCGAATGGAAGCGGCCTTTCGCGTTTCGGGATGTCCCGGGACTAGCGGCTGTAGTACTCGACCACCAGCTGCTCGTTGAAGTCTCCGGGGAAGGGGACCTCGTGGCGCTCGGGGAAGTGCTCCAGCGTGCCGGTGAACTTGTCGTTCTCGATGGTCACGTAGGGCGGCGGGGAGATCTTGCTGCCGAAGAAATGGTGCATGATCACCGGAATGCGGCGGCTGCGCGGACGCACGCTCACCTTGTCGCCGGTCTTGACTTCGTAGGACGGAATGTTCACGCGGCGGCCATTGACCTGGATGTGTCCGTGGGTCACGATCTGGCGCGCGGCCCAGATGTTGGGGGCGAAGTTCATGCGCACGCACATGGTGTCCAGCCGGCTCTCGAGCATGCCGACGAAGACCTCGCCGGTCACTCCCTTGCGGGCGCGGCGGGCGCGCTCGAAGGTCGAGCGGAACTGCTTCTCGGAAATCATTCCGTAGAAGGCGCGGAACTTCTGCTTCTCGTCCAGGTGCAGACCGTATTCGCTCTTCTTGAAGCGGCGGTTCTGACCGTGCTGGCCGGGCGCGTAGCCCTTCTTGTCCAGCGGATTCTTCCGGTAACCGTAGAGGTTCACTCCGAAGCGACGGCAAAGACGCTTCTTCGGGCCACGGTAACGAGACATGATTCTCCTCCTGAAAGTGACCGCCTGATGGCGGATTCAGTGCCCCGGCTGCTCCGGGGAGCTACCAACTGTTTCAACAAACGAACCGGCCAACCTAGCGCTTTCCACTCGATCCTGCAAAGAAGTCCCCGGCAGGAAGTGGCGGGGCCCTACGGCTCTTCAGGATTCTGATAAAAGCGACTCCTCCCTGATTCTCTCATGCCCTTCCCTTTCCAGGTCCTTGTTTCTGCGAGGCTTCAATTCGGCACTGCTCTTGCCGGATGTCCCGGCGACTCTCTTCGGACGCCAAGGAGAAGCAATGAGCGACAAGCCCTGGGATCATCCTCCCTAGGAGCCCTCGATTTCGGGAACGGGGGGGCGGCACCCCTGTGGGTGCTGCCCTGATTCACTCAGCAATCGGAAAGGAAAGAACATGCAAGGCATGAAAGCTGTTGGACTGGGTCTGCTGGCTGCGTCGATCGCGCAGGCCGAGATCCGCATTTCGGAAGTCTTTTACGATCCCGCCGGATCCGATGGCGGCGGGGAATGGATCGAACTGAGCAACCTGGGGCAGGAAGCCGTGGATCTGGAAGGGTGGGTGCTCGACGCCTCGGGACCGAACCTGGTCCTGCCCGCGCTGGTCCTCCCGCCGGGACAGGTCGCCGTGATCCACAGCAACGCCGCGGAAAGCATCGCGCCCCAGGGCCTGTCCCTGTGGTTCGGGAATGGCACCAACATGGGCAACACCCACGGTTTCGTCGGTCTCTGGCGCGCCGAGCCGCAGAACCTGGACAACCTGGTGGATTACATGGAGTACGGTTCCGGCGGCCACAGCTGGGAAGGCCTGGCCGTCGAGGCCGGCCTCTGGCCGGAGGACGGTTTCGCCCCGGATGTGGACTCCGGGAGCAGCCTGGTGCGCCTCTTCGGCGGAGAGGGGCCGCAGGACTGGATTCCGGAGTCCGAGCCCCAGGCGGGCAACGGCGAGACGGCGGTGGGGGAACTCTTCCAGCCCGGCCTGAGGCTGGAGAACGGGCAGGTCCTGCTGGAATGGCGATTCCAGGGCGAGGCCCTCTCCTTCGAAATCCATGGAGCGGAGCGGGGCGATCTGCCGACCCGGCTGCAGCAGGTGCCCGCCAGGGAGGATGGCGACTACCGCTTCCGTGATGCAAGGCCGCGGCCGGAGGGCTGGAGCTACTGGCTGCATGTGCGACGCCCCGGCGGTCGGCTGGAAGAGCTGGCGGGACCCTTCTCGCTGAGCGAGGCCGCCGTGATGCCGACAGGCACTCGCATCGTGGGCGCCTGGCCGAATCCCTTCAACCCCGAGACGAGGCTGGGCTTCGACCTGGCGCGCGCGGGCAAGGCGGAGGTCGAAGTCTTCGACCTGGCCGGACGCCTGGTCCATCGCCAGGGGACGGCGACCCTGGAGGCCGGACGCCACAGCCTGAGGCTCAACCTGGAGGACAAGGCCGGAGGCCCCTACTTCGCCCGCCTGAGTTCGGGCGGGCAGCAGTCCGTGGTCCGCATCCTGTTGATCAAGTAGCCCCGTAGGCGGCCGGCATGAGCCGGCCGCCTACGCTTCCAACTGCTAGATTCGGGCGCCAAATGGTGATGCAAGGCAAGCCCGATGCGCGCTGCAAGGAGAGGAGGGAACCGGAGCCTGGCGATGTCTGCCATCGCGAGCCTGTTCTCCCTGCTGCTCGCCCTGGCGGCGATTGCTAGCGAACCAGCGGCGGCTGGCCTCGAGCTGCTCGAGTTCAGTCTGCCCCATGTGGACCAGCAGGAGTTCCTGGGGGCATCCGCTCTTCCACCTGCAGCTTCCTCCGACAACGGGCAAGCGCTCGGCCTGGTCCTGACCGGCGGCGGCGGCCGCGGCTTCTTGCAGATCGGGGCCCTGAAGGCTCTCGACGAGGCCGGCATACCCCTGCACTGCATCGTCGGCACCTCGATGGGCGCCGTGATCGGCGGGCTCTACGCGGTCGGATATGCGCCGGACCAGATCCAGGAAGAGCTGACCCGCTACACCTGGGGCGAGCTCTTCAACGACAGCCCGGATCGCCTGGACATGTATACCGGCACCAAGGAGATCGTCGACCGGCACCTCTTCCAGCTGCGCTTCCGCAAGGGCCTGCCAGAACTCAAGCGCAGCTTCTCCAGCGGTCAGCGTGTCACCCAGATTCTTTCGCGCCTGATCCATCGCGCCCCACGCCGCGGCTTCGGCCATTTTGACGAACTCCTCGTGCCCTACCGGGCCATGGCGACCGACCTGGTCACGGGCCGGTCCGTGGCCCTCGAGCGGGGCGACCTTTCCAGCGCCATGCGCGCATCCATGTCGATCCCCCTGCTCTTCAGTCCCGTGGTCCGGGACAGCATGCTGCTGATCGACGGAGGGATCACGGCCAATATTCCTGTCCAGGCCGCCCGCGCCCTGGGGGCCGAACGAGTACTCGTCGTCGATGCCACCAATCCCTTGAGGCGCGCCGAGGAGATCCGCGAGGCCTGGGAAGTGGCCGACCAGGTGATCGGCATCATGCAGGAGCGGAAGAACCGGGAGGCCCTGGCCAAAGCGGATCTCGTCCTGCGGCCCGAGATGGGACACAGCACGCTGGGTTCCTTCGACAACCTCGGGGAGGTGGTCGAAGAGGGCTACCGGGCCATGCGTGAAGCCCTGCCGCAATTAAAACAGCTGCTGGAAGAGGAAAGCCCGCCGGACACCCTTCTTCCCGGGTGGGACCTGGTGCGCATCGAGGGCGATCCGGCGCCCTTCCGCCGCCTGCCTCCTCGACAGGAGCCGATGGGGAAGCGCGCGCTGCGCCAGATGCTGATCGAAAGCTGCGACTGGGGCACCTTCCAGTCCGCGCGCTGCGACCTGCTGCGGGAGGTGGAGGGCGGGGGCGACACGCTCGTTGTATTACGCATCCGTACTCGAAGCTGGCCCCAGGTGGAAGAAAGCCGCCTGCATTTCCGCGGCACGCGCCCGGAAGTGGAGCTGCCCGGGCTCGAGGACCTGAAGGGCGTACTCAACCGGAACCGGCTGCAGGACAAGCTGCAGTCGCTCCTGGGAATGCTGCGCTCCGAAGGCTACAGCCTCTGCACCGTGGACAGCCTGAGTCTTGCGATGGGTCGCCTGAACATCTACCTGGATCCGGGCCGCATCGAGGAGCTGCGTGTCGAGGGCCTGCGCCGCGTGAGCCGCCGCCGGGTGCTGGCCGAGTTCCGACCGGGCGAGGGGGAGCTCTTCCGCCTGCCCGTCGCGGAAGCGGGAGTGCGCCGCCTGCACGGCACCAATCTCTTCGAAAGCGTGAGCATGGCTCTTTCGCGCGAGCCGCGGAAGACCGTCGTGATCCATGTGGAGGAGAAGAGCAATCCTGTCCTGCGCTTCGGCCTGCGCTGGTCGAGCGCTCGGGAAGGGCAGGGCTTCGTCGAACTGGATCACGAAGCGCTGCTGGCGGGCTACATGAGAGGGTCGTTGTATACTTCCTATGGAGCCTACGACCGGCGGAACAGCCTGACCCTGAACAGCGATCGCATCCTGAGCAGCCTCTGGACTGTGCGCCTCGAACTGATCGACGATCAGCATGTGCGACACTGGCGCGGCATGGCCCCGGCAACCGCGCCCCGCCGTGTCGAGCGCATGGAGCAGAAAGCCCTGCTCAGTTTTGGCCGCCAGTGGCAGGGCCTGGGGACCGTCTATGTCGATCTGGGTCTGCGTCGCATCTCGGAGGAGTACGCCGGCAGCCGGCAGGACTGGCTGGCGCACGCTCTTTCCCTGCGCAGCATTGTCGACAGCCGGGACCGGATCGGATTGCCGACTCATGGCGAACTGCATGTGGTGGAGCTGAGCAATGTGCTCGAGGCCCTGGGAAGCGACGACAGCTACCTGGGCCTCAAGGCACGTTTCGATTCCTGGCGCACGCTGATGCGCCTCACCCTGCACAGCACCTTCCTGTGGAACTACCAGGACAGCCCGCCTCTTCTCGATCGCACTCGCCTGGGCGGGGGCGACCTGCTCCGCAGCCAGGATCTCGAAGCGCTTCAGGGGGCGCAGGCCGGGGCCATCGGGCTGGAGGCGCGCTGGCGACTGGCAGACAGCGATCTAGGCCCCTGGTACCTGGGCTGCGCCTGGCGCATGGTGGCCCTCAACGATCGTCCCCAGTTCGAGTGGCGCGCCGAAGACCTGCGGCAGGACTTCAGCGCGGCCCTGTCCGTACACACCCTCGCCGGCCCCCTGGAAGCCGGCGCCGCCCTGGCCAGCGAGCGCCGCCCGGGCGATTCCCGCTGGCGGCTGTGGGCGGAACTGGGGTTTGTTTTTCCGTAAAGCTAGTAGGCTCCTTTTACCTTCACATTCATACCTATCCCTTGAGGTGCCATGCGGAACGCTTGGCACCGTCCTTGGCACCGTCCCTGGCACCGTCCTTGGCACCGTGCCTGGCACCGTCCTTGGCACCGTCCCTGGCACCGTCCTTGGCACCGTCCTTGGCACCGTCCTTGGCACCGTGCCTGGCACCGTCCTTGGCACCGTGCCTGGCACCGTCCCTGGCACCGTCCATGGCACCGTGCCTGGCA
>JAUIFJ010000045.1 GCA_030429345.1 bacterium
TGACACGGACAGTGCCACGGACAGTGCCACGGACAGTGCCAGGCACGGTGCCAAGGACGGTGCCACGGACAGTGCCAGGCACGGTGCCACGGACGGTGCCAAGGACGGTGCCACGGACGGTGCCAGGCACGGTGCCACGGACGGTGCCAAGGACGGTGCCAGGCACGGTGCCAGGGACGGTACCAGGCACGGTGCCTGGCACCTTCCCGAAGGGGGTCTTTCAAACGCCTTGTGAAACAAAAGGCCCGATCCAGTGGATCGGGCCTTTGTGTTAGTTGTTGCTTCCGCTTCCGGATTCCGGCTCGGGGGGCGGGGGCGGCGGCAGAATGCGCAAGCTGCGTTCGGGGCCGGCAGTCTCCAGCCCTTCGGCATCCACGGCGACGACCCGCCAGCGGTAGGTGCCCGGCTGGTCCAGGCGTAGACGCGCGCTGGTGCCTGTGCTTTCGCGGCTCTCGCTGAAGCCCGCGTCACCATTGACCTCCAGCCGATAGCGTACACGGTCTTCCGGGTCCGGATCCGTGGCCGCGCTCCAGCGGAACTCTTCCACCTGGCGCGCCTCGTGATTGCTTCCGGGACTGCGCGGATCCGGCACCTGGGGAGCCTCGTTCCGGGCATTGACAATATAGTGGCTCGCCGGGCAGGCGCTGCTGCGCGCCCCATCCTGGTCACGCACAAAGGCGCGCACCCAGCGTTCCCGGTTTTCCCTGAGCGGAATCAACGCTCCGCCGTCCTTTGCCGGAAAGGCGCGTGTCCAGAGAATCTCGCCGAAGCCCTCGTCGGCACTGATCTCGACGACCACTTCGTGTTCCTGCTCGCGACGGTCGGGATCCTGCGGAGACTGCCAGGTGACACGCAGCTCGTTGCTGCGGATCGTTCCGCTGGCGGGGGCCAGGCTCCCGCTGAAGGTCGGTGCCTCGTTGCGCGTATCCCAGATGAAACTGTGAGCAGGACTCCAGGGACCGGCCACTCCGTGATTGTCGATGGCGCGAATGCGAACGACCGCTTCCGCATTCTCCTGCAAGCGGTCCAGCCGGGATCCCATGGCCGACAGCTCGAGAGACAGACCTTCCACGCGCCGGAGATCCTCGCCTGGAAAAGCCCGGTTGCGGTCGACCTGCAGCTCGTAGACCAACTGGTCGTCCGTGTCCGGATCGATTGCCTCCGTCCAGCTGAGCCGGCTCTCGCCCGACAACACCTGGCCTTCGCGCCCGGCGATCTGCACCGGTCCCGGCGTCGTGTTGACCTGGAAGGAATGGGCGTCCGAAGGGGTTTCCAGTCCCGTGTCGTCCACGGCGACCACGCGCAGGGCGTAGTCGCGCTGGTTCTCCAGGTCCAGGGCCCAGCTGGCTGCTCCTGCCTGCTGCACGGCGCTTTCGAGCACCTCCCCCCCCTGGGAAAGCAGCTCGACACGGTAGCTCAGGCTGCCGCCCACATCCGGATCGCTGGCTTCTCCGAAATCCAGCGGCAAGCGGTCCAGCTTGACGAGGCGCGCGTTCCGAGCCGGAACCTTGAGCGTCGGCGCGCTCGGCGGATCGTCGGTGGTGTTGAGGATGAAGTGTGTGACATCGCTCCACTCCGAGCCGAGGCCCTCGTCGTCCAGGATGCGCAGGCGGGCATACCATTCCGTGTCGTCCTGCAGGTCGATCGCCGCGGAAGTCGCGCCCGCCACGCCATTGAGCAGTCGTGCTCCATCGAAATCCGCGGAAGGGCTGAGCTGCACCTGGCCGCTTAACACGGATGGTGTATCACTGTGATCCGGATCGCTCATCTCCGACCAGCGGAACTCGACGCGGGTGCTGCGCAGCCGCTCGCCGCTGGCGAAGGCATTCGAGAAGGCCGGCGTATGCGGAGCGTCGTTGCCGTCGTTGTACCAGAAGGTGCCCGGCGCGGATTCGGCCTCCAGGCCATGGGAATCACTGGCCGTGACGACCACCGTGTAGAAGGTGTCGTCCTGCAGCCCGTCGGCGCCATAGAGCCGATCGAGGCGCGGGTTGCTCGACTCGACACCCGCCGCGTCGACGACACGGCGACCGCCGGGATCCGTAATACGCACCAGGTAGCGGATCGCGTCCTGCGGGTCAGGATCCGTGCTGGCCTGCCAGCGCAGGTCCTGCCCCGGCCCCAGTTCCAGGTCCGGCCCGCTGCTCAGCAGCACGGGCGCCGTGGGACGACTGTCCACCCGGAAGGAAACCGGCAGGGCGGAGGTACTGAGGCCCGTGTCGTCCAGCGCCGTCACGCCCAGCCAATAAGTCTCGCCATTCTGCAGGGTCGCCGCCAGGTCCAGCGGCGGCGCCTGTGTCTCACCCCTGCGGACCACGTCTCCCAGGCTCTCGTTCTTTGCCAGCACCCACTGGTAGGTGATGCTGGAGTTCCAGTCCGGGTCGCTGCTCGGGCGCCAGTTCAGGCCGACTCCGTCCAGGCGGAAGCTGCTGCTGCCGGTAGACGGCTCCAGGATGGCAAAGGGCGCGGGGGCGTCGGGCCGCGTGTTGCGCACGAAGGACTGCACTTCGGTCCAGCCCTCGCTGGCGCGCTCGTCGTCCTCGCAGCGCAGACGCCAGAACCAGAGCTGGTTGTCGTCAAGGTCCGCCGGGCCGAAGCCGATCTGGCTCACGCCCTTGGCCTGCCGCTCCACGACGCGCCCGCTGAAGTCGCTGTTCGTCGACAGCTGCAGGGTATACAGCAGGTCCGCCGGCGTGTCCGAATGGTCCGCGTCCGTGCTCTCGCCCCAGCTCAACAGGACGTCCCCCGCGAGGTCGCCGCCGCCCGTCGGCGAATAAGGCGCGCCGGGCAGGCTCGGCGGGTCGTTGCTGCGGTTGAACCAGGCGGCGCTGACCGTACTCCAGTCGGAGGCCGCGCCGTGGTTGTCCACGGACCGCAGTCGCCAGAAGAAACGCTGGTCGTCCTTCAGCTTGCGGCTCTCGGGCCAGGAATCGATGGCGCCGGCCCGCAGATCCTCCAGCACCAGATCCTGCAGCCGGATCAGCGGCTGGCTGAAATCCCCGTCCCCGGACAGTTCCAGTTCATAGCGCAGCTCGTCCTGGGGCCAGGGGTCCCGGCTGGCTTCGAAGCGGAAGCTCTCGCCGGCCGCAATCTCCTCCTCCCGCGGGAAGAGCGGACGGGGGGTACTGGGCGTCGTGTCGGCGAGCAGCCGCATGCTGCGCGTGCTGCGTGTGACAAGCCCCGTGTTGTCGACGGCCTCGACGCCCCACCACACCTCGCGCCGGTTGGGCAGCTCCCTGCTGTCCCTGAATTCGGTGCCCGGCAGTTCGTCGACGCGTCGCGCCGAGGCCAGGTCCGCCGTGTTCCCGACCAGGAACCGGTAGTGCACGGTGGCGCGCGGATCAGGATCCGGACTCGCCGCCCAGCGGAAGAGCGGTGAGACATCCGCCAACTCGCCCTCGGGCCCGATCAGGTCAAAGGCGCCGGGCGCCTCTTCCACCGGATTGAGCCAGAAGGACCGCGGCGCGGACCAGGAGCTGAACTCGAAGCCGTCGTATACACGCACACGCCAGTAGTAGCGGCCGTTGTCCTCCAGGTCGATCGGAAGGGTCCAGTCGGCTTCCATTCCAACGCCTTCCTTCTGCTCGCTGACGGGGCGGGCGAAGACCGGCGTCTCGGCCACCTGGAACTGGTAGCTCACTGTGTCTCCCTCGCGGTCGCTGACGGCGCCGACCTTGAGCGTCGGCCGGTAGAGGGCCAGGATCACGTCATCCGCCGGCTCGAGCAGCTGCGGCGTGGGCGGAATCGAATTGAGACGGAAACTGTACTCCGCGTTGTCGGAACGGACCAGGAAGTGCTGCCAGGCGCTCCAGGCTCCGCCCGCGCGCAGCCGGATGCGGAAGTGGTAGCGTTCGCCATCGACGAGCGGCGCTCCCTCGTAGGACGTTTCACGCAGGCCGGGGGCGGCGGAAACGCTGCCGGAATCCCATTCCATGGGATCCACCCAGGTGCCTTCGGCGTCCACCTGCACCTGCCAGGCCTCCTGGGGCCGTTCGAGCAGATCGAAGAACTGCCAGGCCACCTGCATCCGATGCTTGACGATGTGCTCCGGGTCCGGATCGCTGACGATCGCGATATCGTGCGCCACCGGACGCGGCTCGTCCACGTAGTAGTGGGCGCTCTTGCTTTCGTCCATGGTCGAACGCAGCAGGACATGTTCCCCGACCCGCGCGTTCAGCCGTGAGCCGGTGGCGCTGGTCGTGCTGTCACTCAACACGAACTCGCCGCGGAAGAGCCCGCTGTTCTTTTCCGTCTCCGAAAGGATCAGGCGGAAGTTCTCCTCCGGCCGCTCGAGCAGCTGGACTTCCACCGGCGCCTGATCGATGGCGTACTTGTTCCGGTCCACCGCCAGCATCTGGACGCGCACCGTGGCGCCGGCCACCAAGTCGAACCGCAGCGTATCCCGCCAGGCGCTGGAGGCCATTACCTGCACCTTGCGGATCTCGACGGGCTGGGTCAGCAGGTTCTCCGCCGGCCGGTCGAGCCAGGGCGCGAGGGTCAGGTCGACCTCCTTGCCGCGGCTGCTCTGCTGGCGCACCTTGCGCTGCACGTCCCGCTCGTTGATCGTCCCCCACCAGTTGCCGCTCAGGTCCAGGTCGTAGGCCAGGTTCATGCCGGTGATTTCAAGGTCCCCGCTGAGCAGGCTGTTGCCGCTGACCTCCGTGCGACAATCGGCCTGGAGCACGATGCCGGAGGTCTTGTCGCTGCCCTTGCTGGGAAAAAGGGCATTGTCGATGATCCGCGATTCGCTGCCGGAGACGAACATCGCCCCGCCGAAGAGCCCCGCCTGGTTGTCGATCAGGGCGTTGGCCTCGATAAGCGGCGAACTGTTGCTGACATAGATGCCTCCGCCGTGGCGGCCGGCTTCGTTGTGTACAATGAAATTATGCCGGATCACGGCGTCCGAATAGAAGAAGCAGTAGACCGCCCCGCCGTCGTCCAGGGTGGCACGGTTGTTCTCGAAGGTGCAGTCGCTGATCAGCGGAAGCGAGAAATTGTAGGCCAGCACGCCGCCGCAGCGTTCGGCCTCGTTGTTCTCGAAAACACAGTTGCTGATGGTCGGCGCGGCGCCGTTCAGGTAGATCGCGCCCCCGTTGTAGGCCACGTCGGCCACGTCCCCCGCATGCCGGAAGACGCACCAGTCCAGTCGGCTGCCGTCCACGTAGACGAAATCCCCGTCGTAGGTCGGCAGGTCCTTCTGGCCCCAGATCGCCAGGTTGCCCCAGCGCTGTCCCTCCTCGAGCCAGTCAAAGACTACGGGATCCTGCTTGCTGCCCAGCGCCTGGATCTCGCCTTCGACCCGGATCACGGCGCCCGGTCCCATGCGGAACTCGACACCGGCCTCGATCTTCAGGACGCTGCCTTCCGGCACGAGCAGCGAGTCCTGGATCACGACGGGGGAGTCGGCGCCGCGCAGGGTGCGCGACCCGCTAAGACGGCCTGACAGCTCCAGGGCCTGTGCGTCCGGCAGGAGCAGCAGAAGAGCCGGCAGAAGAAGCGGCAAGGTCCTGCCGGGGAGAGAATGGCTGAGGATCATGGATTGTCCCGTTCCACTACTTGATCAGTGTGATACCTTGCTGAAGGCTGTGCGCGCCGCTGTTCAGGACCAGCCAGTAGCTTCCGCTGGCCAGGCCGGATCCGTCGATGCGCAGTCGGTGCGTTCCCGCGGCCAGTGCATCCCTGCCGCCGACGGCCAGCCTGCGCCCCAGGAGGTCATACAGAGCCCATTCGACGGTCGCCGCACGTTCCAGCTGCAGCTCGACCCAGGTCACCGGGTTGAAGGGGTTGGGATGGACGCCCAGCAGGCGGAAGTGCGGCCCCGGCCTCTCGGGATTCCCGGGCCGGACGCTGGTTTCGAACCACTCGCGAATCGTATCGGCGCGAAGCTGCAGCGCGCTTAGGTCCCCGGCGCCCAAAAGCGCGAAAACCACGCGCCTCGAACTGCCGTCGGCCAGGTTTTCCATGGTCGTGGCCAGGCAGGCCTGCCAGTCGTCGGCGCCGCTGCTGGAGGTCTGGCTGAAGCCGGAAAGCAGGTAGGACGACAATTCCTCGTCGCTCAGGCCGCCCCCGGACCATTCCCCCCATTCGCAGAGCCGGAAGGCGCCGGCCTCTTCGTTGAGCAGCAGCAGGCCGCAGGCCGGGCCGCCGCTCTCGGTCATGTAGCCCAGGCCGCGCCCGGCATCCCAGCCGCCTTCGTCGTTGCCCCAGGAACCCTCGATGTCGTAATCCATCCACAGGCCGCCCAGCAGGCCGTTCAGGGTGGAGCCGCTGACATTGCGCAGTTCGTAGTCCAGCACGACCACGTCTTCCAGACCCGGCTCGTCGATGCTGCGGCTGAGCAGGTCGATCTCCAGCCCCAGAGGCACCGCCATGCCCTGGTCGTTGAAACTGGCGCTGATGAACTGCTGGCTGCCGTTCTCGCTCAGGGTGATGGTGGATCCGGGCAGGGGCTCGAAGTCGGGCGCATTGCCGGAAAGATAGCTGGCCACATCGACCACTCGATCCTGGGCCGGCTGCCCCACCAGCAGGCTGCCGACATAGAGGTGGTTGGGACCGTCGGCGGGCCAACGGAATCCTTCGCCGCGGGCCTGGTTGCTCTCGAAATCATAGTAGCCCAGCGCGCCGTGACCGGAAACGGTCAGCCGCAGGTTGCTGTTGTCGTGGGTCGCGTGGATCGGCGCGATCACCACCTGGCCGCATTGCCGGTGCAGGAAACCGCCATCGGCAGTAATGGTGTAGACCAGTTCGACCCGCGTGCCGTTCGGAATCGCGGCCGAGGCCTGCAGGGCGAAGGGATCCGCCGCGTTGTCGAGCAGGCTTCCGGGAGTGCCGCTGCCGAAAGAGGCGCTGCCGTCCAGGATGCTGATGCGCCCGTCCTCGCAGCTCAGGCTGACGCTCACGTTGCTGCTGCTGCCGAGCTGCTGGCGCAGCTGCAGCACGACGCCGAACTCCTCGCCGGGGTCGATAATGCCGTTCCCGCTCGGTTCGCTGATGCTCTCGCCCAGCCGGAAGAGCGCCGAAGGGCTCTCCTGAAGGGCGCGGCGGGCGTTGATCCGCCCGCGACCGAGCAGACCGGCATAGATCGGATTCTGGGCATCCACGTTGTCGCAGGTGAAGATCACCTGTTCGCGCACGGCGTCCGGGCCGAAGGCCGGAAAGGCGCTCTTGACCAGGGCGGCCAGCGAGCTGACCTGCGGCGTGGCCATGGAAGTGCCGCTCTTGAAAGTGTAGCTGCCGTTGTTCGCCGTGCTCCAGATGCTGCTCCCCGGCGCCCCCAGGTCGACCCAGCAGCCGTACTGGCTGCTCGAGACCTTGGTGTCCGTCGCCGAGAAGCTGGCGACGGAAAGCACGCCGTCATAGGCGGCCGGGTAGTGGGGCTGGCTGCTGCCGTTGTTGCCGGCGGCGGCGACGACCAGGCTGCCCGAGGCGAGGGCGGCCTGGATCACGTTCTGCTCGTAGTACGAATAGCTGTCCCCGCCCCAGCTGCAGTTGATCACGTCCGCGCCTGTCACCGTGGCGTAGTAGATGCCCTCGATGCCGGCGGTGATGCTCGAGGCATGCCCTGCGCGGACGGGAAGCAGCCGCGGGTTCCAGGCGATGCAGGCCACTCCGGCGCCGTTGTCGGTGACACAGGCCGCCGTGCCGCAGACATGGGTGCCGTGGCTCGAATCGCCGCCTTCGGGATTGACGTCGGCATCCCCGTCCCGGACGTCCCAGCCGTGGAGGTCGTCCACATAGCCGTTGCCGTCGTCGTCGACGCCCGGAGTGCCCTGGGCCTCGGCCGGATTCGTATACAGGTTGGCCGCCAGGTCCGGATGATCCGTGTCACAGCCTGTGTCGACCACCGCCACCAGCACGTCGCCCTGGGCCTGGTGCTGGTCCCAGGCCGCCGGCGCTTCCACCCGGGGCAGGGCCCAGAGCTCGTCGTAGTCGGGATCGTCCGGAATCACGCTGGTCTGGCGCGGGGGCGGGATTTCTGCCCATTCCACGCGGGGATCGGCCTGCAGGAGCGCCAGCCACTTGGCGGGATCCTCCTGGGTACGGAAGATGCGCTCCAGGCCATGAAAGCCTTCGGCAGGAACCGGAAGGGCGGGGCCTACGGATAGCGCCTGCCCTTCCGCGACGCGCCACTCGCCCTGCGAACGCAGGTCCTCGAAGGCCGTATCCTGCTTCAGTTTGAAGACGATGGACTGGGGGAGTGCCGCGGCGCAGGAGGCGGTCCGGACCGTGCCCGCGATGAGTGCCAGCAGAAGGACCGGGGACAAGGCGCCGGTCAATGAGGTAGTGGATCGTATCACAGTGTTCGTATCCCTTGTCAAGCCTGCGGAATGCCGGGTGCCGGACCCTCTCGAAATGTAGCCTAAATTCCGCACGAACACCAGCCAAGAGCCTGTGACAGGGCAGTCTGCAGGCCCGGCGGCAGCGGCAGGGCCGAAGGCGGAAAACTCCAGCGATCCAGGACGGGAATCAGGAATCGGAAGGCCGGCCCAGGTGCTTCCGCAGGGCGTCGAGCAGGGCCTCTCGACGGGCGGTGGAGATCTCGCGGCCTGACAGGGCAAAGCCCGAAAGCGAACGGGCCAGGGCGCGCAGCTTGGGCACGCCGAGCGCACCCAGATCTCCAGCCTGGAAGGACTCGGCCGCCAGGGCCTCCTGCGCGGCCGGTCCCAGGGCATGGCTTCCCGACGCGAGGTGCTCCAGCATGGGACGCAGGGAAGGGGAAGGGCGGGGAATCAGGTGCGTGGCGACCACCGGGCCGACGCGCGAGGCGGCTTTGCGGCCGGCCTCCAGCGAGGCCCGGACAGCGGCCGTCTCCCCTTCGATGAGAATGCAGACCAGGGCGGGCCGCGTCACATGCTGTCGAAGAAGCCGCACCTGCGAGGTTTTCAGCATGGCGTCGGCGGCCACGACGGCGCAGACCAGTCCGCGGGTCTCGAGCAGTCCCAGGGCCTGGTCCATCAGGAGTCCGGGGAGAGAAAAACCGGGGCCGGCGAAGGCCCCGGTCTTGGGATCGGTTGCAGGGAGAAGTTCATCAACCCTTCTTGGGCAGGATCATCTCCACTTCGGAATGCGGACGCGGGATCACATGGACGGAAACGACCTCGCCCACCTTTTCGGCCGCCGTGGCGCCCGCGTCGGTGGCGGCCTTGACCGCGCCCACGTCTCCACGGACCATTACCGTGACATAGCCTCCGCCGATCTGTTCGCGGCCGATCAATTCGACCTTGGCCGCTTTCACCATGGCATCGGCAGCCTCGACGGCGCCGACCAGGCCCCGGGTCTCCACCATGCCAAGGGCTTCGAGTGTGGTCATCCTGTCCTCCTGTAGACGCTGGAATCGGGTGGAACGAACCGAACGGCCGCTCGGGGCCGTGTCATACAGGCACGGTCACTTCCCGAAAGCCCGAATTTCGTTCATTCGCCTGCGCTTGTCAATCGGAGGGCGCGCCGTTGCGGGAGACCAGCGGATTCTCGGCGGAAGGACGATCCCCGTAGCGCTTGCGGAAGACCTCGACCACCTCGTCGACCTCGTCGCAGACGCTGAAGAGGTCCAGGTCGTTCTCGCTGATCAGTCCCTGCTTGAGCAGCCGGCTGCGCATCCAGTCCACCAGCGGCGACCAGAAGGAGCTGTCATAGAAGACCACCGGCACCGCCTCGATCTTCTGGGTCTGGATCAGGGTCAGCACCTCGAAGAGTTCGTCCAGCGTGCCGAAGCCGCCGGGCATCATCACGAAGCCGGCGCTGAACTTGACGAACATGACCTTGCGCACGAAGAAGTAGCGGAAATCGACCACGGTGTCGAGAAAAGGATTGGCATGCTGTTCGTGGGGCAGCTCGATGTTGACGCCGATGCTTTCGGCGGGGCTCTCGTAGCTCCCCTTGCTGGCCGCCTCCATGATGCCCGGCCCGCCTCCGGTGATCAGGCTGAAGCCCAGTTCTCCCAGGGCGCGGCCGATTTCCGTGGCGGCCTTGTAGTGCTCGTTCTCCGGCTTGGTCCGGGCGCTGCCGAAGACGGCAATCGCCCGTTCCACATGCCACAGGCTTTCAAAGCCGTCGACGAACTCGCTCATGATGCGGAAAATGCGCCAGGTCTCGTTGCTGCGCCGCCCGTGGAAGAGGGGGGAGTTCAGCTTTTCGGTATGATCTCGGAAAGGTTTCAAAGGTTCTCCCGCAGGGATGGAGCGCTGCACCGCGCAGCGCGAAATGGACCCGTATAGGACTGGGAAAGCGGGCTCAGTGTTCCAGGCAGCTGTCGACCAGCCGTTTCAGGTAGGCGAAATCCCAGGGCTTGCGAATGAAATCCGTCGCCCCGGCCAGGACCAGGTCGCGGGCGATCTCCTCTTCGTCATAGGCCGTGATGATGATCACCGGAGTGCGATGATCCGAGCTGCGCAGACTCTTGATCACCTGCAGCCCGTTGAGCCGCGGCATGTAGAAGTCCAGGAAAACCAGGTCCGGCTTCCAGTCCTCGACCGCCTGCAGGCCCTCTTCCCCGTTGGCCGCGCCCTGGCACTGGTGTCCTTCGCCCTCGAGGAAGTCGATCAGGGTGTTGCGAACGGCATCCTCGTCGTCGATGACAAGGATGCGGGCACCTTCGTTCATTGCGTCTCCTTTTCAGCGGGGAAAATCCGCTTCAGGACCTCTTGCATCCGTTCCGGCTTGAAGGGCTTGAACACGGTCTCGGCCACTCCATGGGATTCTAGGATCGGCAGATAGTCCTCGCCGATGAAGCCGCTGATCACCACGATGCGCAAGTCCTCGTCGTCCTTGCGAATGCGCTGGATCAGTTCGGTGCCGCTCATGACGGGCATCTGGATGTCCGTGATCAGCAGGTCGGGCCGCTTCTCGCAGTAGGCCTGCCATGCCAGTTCGCCGTTCTCCGCTTCGCGGATCTCCGAGAACCCGTAGATCCTGAGCCATTCGACCATGATCTCCCGCATGTCGGCAATGTCGTCGACCAGTAGACAGGATTTTCCGGCGACTCCCGGTATCTTCAACTGCGGACTCATGCACCGCCTTTCCCTTTGCCCCTTGCGCCGCCCTTCCGGACGCTCTTGCGGCTGCTCCGACCTGCTTCCAGGCTTTCGCCCTCGAGGACTTCGCTGCTTTTCTCCAGATCATACATCAACACATTGGGAATCCCATAGGTCGTGGTGTGGGTGCGCTTGATGGAACGCAGCCTTTCCAGAATCCCCTGGATCCGTTCCACCTGGGAAGAGATCGCTTCCAGCGACTTTTCCATTCCCTTGCCGCTGCGGTCAGCGGTCTTGACTTCCAGCAGCTCCAGATGCCCCAGGATCACGCTGAGCGGCGTGTTGATCTGGTCGCTGACTGTGACGGCCAGGCGCTCGACGCCCTTCAGGCGTTCGGACTCGAGGCGCGCCTCCTGCAGCTTGCGCTGTTCGCTGATGTCCTTGGCCACGCCGATCACGCCCGTGATCCGCCGATCCGCTCCCAGGACCCAGCCCAGGCTGAGCTGCACCGGAATGCGTCGTCCGCGGGAGCCCTGCAGCTCGGTCTCGATGGTCACGTGGTCGCCCCCTCCGCGCAGGCTGCGGCGCAGCAAGGGGACCAGTTCCCGGGTCTGGGGATAGAGGCTCAGCGCGCTGCGGCCCAGCAGCTGCTTCTCGTCGACGCCCAGCATGCGGGTGGCACTCTCGTTGGCCAGTGTAATACAGCCCTTGCGGTCGCTGACGATGATCGCGTCCGAGGTCCCGCGGATCACCTCGCTCAAGAACTCCCTCGCCGCCTCGATCTCGCGGAAGAGGCCGCCGCGCTTGATGGCGCTGGCGGTCTGCAGGCTGAGCAGGCTGAAGAAGTCCTCTTCCGCCTGCCGCGGGGCGCGCCCCTTCTCCCAGTAGATCAGCAGCAGCGCGACGACGGTCCCGTCCACGCTCAAGGGCTGCAGCCGGACCGTGATGCCTTCCGGGCCCTCCGGACGAGGCAGCCAATCCGGCAGGCGCTCGTCATCGAGACGCAGCTGGCGCGGCTGCTCGCGGAAGACCACGTCGCCCAGCAGGTCGTCCTGCAGCTCCTCGGCGTCCAGTTCGGCGACCGGGGCCTCCAGCTGCAGGCCGCGTTTTTCTATGTGCGGATTCTGCAGCAGACGGCCCTGTTCCACCCGCCAGAGCAAAGCCGCCTGGGCCTCGCAGAGCTCAGGCGCCTTCCTCAGCAGGAGGGGCAGGAAGTCCTCCCCCGCCGACTCGGTGTTCATGTCTCGCAGGAGAGCCAGCAGGCCGCCCAGCTGCTGGGTCTCGCGGCGGGCTTCTCCGAAGTGCCGCGAGTTCTGGATCGCCAGCGAAGCCTGTGTGACATAGGTCGTCAGCAGGTTCAGCTCCTCGTCCTCGAAGACCCGTTCGCGGTTGTGGCTGTTGACGGTCAGGACGCCGAGAATCTCCTTGCCCACCAGCAGGGGAGCCATGATGCGGCTCTGCAGATCCTCGTCGGCGTTGGGCAGGAACTGGCGGATGCTGGCCCGGCTGCTCAGCAGCAGGGGCTTGCGCGTCCGTGCCACAATGCCCTCCGGGCATTCCTCGGCGGTCAGCGAAGGGATCTCCGGTCCCGCCCCGAAGGGCCGCAGAGTCTTCTGATCCGCGCTCAGCAGGTGGATCTGCGCGCTGTCCGCGTCCATCAGCCGAATGACGTGATGCATCACCGATTCCAGCACCTGCTCGCTCTCCAGCGAACTGGCCAGGTCGGTCGCCGACTGGAAGAGCACCTCGAAGCGGCGGCTCATTACGCGCAGGCGGTCCGTATTCTTCACCCGGCGCTCGATGGAACGGAAAATGCACAGGAAGCCGGCGAAGCCCTGGTTCTCGCCGGGGATCGGGGTCGCGTTGATGCTGACGTAGCTGCTGCTGCCGTTCTCGTGGACCAGGCGCATGTCCAGGTCGCGCACCAGGCGAAGCTCTTCCAGATTGGCCACCAGTTCGTGTATGCCCTCGCTGGCCACCAGCAGCTCGTCGAGGCGATGCCCCTGGGCCCGCATGCGGTCCAGCCCCAGGAAATGCTCGACCACGTCGCTGGCCAGCAGCACGCGGCGGTCGCTGCCCAGCACCAGGATCAGATCGTCGCTGGCCTTGAGGATTCCGTCCACGAAGCGCTCGACGCGGCGCAGGTCCTGGGCCTTCTCCTCGAAGCGGGCGCGGGCCTCCTCGCTCAGGCGGGCGTGGCTGATCGCCACCGCCACCTGGTCGGCCAGGAGCGCCAGCAGGCGCTCGTCCTCGGCGTCGAAGCAGGCCTTGCGGCTGTGTGACAGGTTCAGCACGCCGATCACGGCGCGGTCCAGCTTGAGCGGCGCGCAGAGCAGGCTGCCGGGGCGGATCTCCTCGCTCAGGTCGTGGTTGAAATGCGGATCCCGCGAGGCGTCCAGGCTGAGCCAGCTGCGGCCGTTGGCCGCCACCCAGCCGGCGACGCCGCTGCCCAGCGGGATCGGCCGGCCGCGAAGGTCCTGGCGGCCGTCGGCCAGGTCGGCGCCGGCATAGTCCAGCTCCTTCCGTTCCGGGTCGAGGATCATGATCGAGCAGGCCTCGGCGCCGAAGGCACGGCGCAGGATCAAGGGCAATTCGTTGTAGAGGCTTTCACTGCTGCGAGTGCGGCTGAGGAAGTCCGTGATCTCGCGACAGAAGGACAGCTGCCGCACCTTGAGACGGAAGGAGGCCACCATGTCGCGCAGGCTGTGCTGGACCGCGTCCATGCGCGCCTGGCGGGTGCGCGTGTCCCGCTCCATGCGCAGCAGCATGCGTTCCAGTTCGGCCTGGCGCGGATCGTTGCTGTCCAGGGTGTCGAGGAAGCGATCCAGTTGGCGTGACACATCGCGGAACTCAGCCATTGGGCTCCTCCGCCACGGGATTCTGCATCAGGTGCGGGTGCAGTTCGACCAGCCCCCAGATGCCCGCGCCCAGTTCGCCGGTATCGCAGCCGCAGGCTCCGCAGAGGATCAGCTGCAGGAGAGCCCGGTTGCGGGCCTCTTCCAGGTCCTGGCAGTCGGCGGGGTCGCGATCCAGGTGTTGCAGGGATTCGTGCAGGCGCGGACTGAGCGACGCGCCTCCGACGAGCGCTTCCAGTTCCCGGCCCCAGGTGCGCCAGTCTCCCGTTTCGGGGCGCGGCTGGGTCAGCGAGCGCTGCAGGGGCACCAGTTCGAAAAGGCGGCAGAGACAGCCCAGCAGGGCCGGATCTCCCTGTCCGCTGCTTTCCAGGATGCGCCGCCGGGCCGCGGCCAGCCGCTGGCGCAGGGAGCGGACCGCTTCGGGCTCCTCGCGCTGGGGAAGCGAATGCAGCAGGCCGGAAAGGTAGGTCCGTCCCATCTGCTCGCCCAGGCCGTGCCAGGCCATGGCGACGCTCAGCACGGGGCGCTGGCCGGCATAATAGGACGTCGATGCAAGCTGCAGCAGCAGCATGTGAATCAAGGGACAGGCTTCCAGATGGTCGAAAAGCTCCTGCTCGCTGAAAGGCCCCTCCAGGCATTGCTGAAGACGAACTCCCGCGGCCGGGGAGATCCCCAGGCGCGATAGGGCTTCCAGATTTTGCAGGCGATCCAGGAGACTCATGGGCCTTCGGTTTCCATGGGATGATCCGGCGGGCTTGGGATTCTCATTAAAGGAATTATCAGACTTCAATGGGGCCGACTTTAGCTCGAGAGGGCACAGAACAGCCTTTTTGCTCCCAGATCCTGCCAGACCGTACTGTTCACGCCTCCACGAGAGGAGGCAGCGAGCACGACGGATGATGGATCATTGTAGGGAAGGGAAAAGGCGAAGCCAACGAGCTTCGGGCGAGGCGGCAAAAAGCAGAAAACCCGCACGGAGCGGGTTGAAGGCGGCGACCAGATTCGAACTGGTGATGGAGATTTTGCAGACCTCTGCCTTACCACTTGGCTACGCCGCCAAAAAAAATGTCCGCCGGAGGCGGACAAGAGCGAGAGACGGGGTTCGAACCCGCGACAGCCACATTGGCAACGTGGTACTCTACCAGCTGAGTTACTCTCGCAAAGAGTCGCGATCGGTCCTTCGTCGTCGACGACGAATATCGTCACGCAGTTGCTTCTCCTTCAGTCTGCCCCGTCGGCGACTCTTGTGAGCCATCCGCCAGGCCAGCACGAAGAGGAGCAGGAAAATACACCAGATCAGCAGCATTTCCAACCAATCCGGGCAGTGGAGCATAGCGGGGTCGAACCGCTGACCTCTTGACTGCCAGTCAAGCGCTCTCCCAACTGAGCTAATGCCCCGGCATGGTTGCGGATCAACTCCGCCCAAGACCGATGAAGATGTGATTCCCGATTTTAGGAATCAAGTCCTTCCTCTGAAGTTGCTCCGTTTTCATCCAGGCCATTGCCCAGGTCCGTCAGGATGCGGCTGATCTCCTCGGCACTGTGGCGGATCTGGCGCAGGTCCTGCCGCAGACGGGTGGAGCGGCTCTTCTGGTCGATCAGCTCGCTGCGCCCGGTGATCAGCTGCAGATGCTGCGCCACCTGGCCGAAGATCTGACGGGCGACGCTCATCTTGAGCCGGCGCGCCTCTTCCTGCAGCAGCTGCGTGTCGACCAGGCTCTCGATGCGCAGGAGCAGGAAATCCTCGTCCTCCAGCCGTGATCGCTGGGCGCGCAGGGTGAAAACGCCGCTCGGACTGCGACCGACCAGCGGCAGCTTGATCTCGTCCAGGGCCTGCTCACCGCCATCGCGCAGCACGTTCCTCAGCAGATCCAGGACCTCCGGCTGGGCGATCTCGGGCGAGAACTCGGACAGTTCCTGCCCCTGCTGGAAATTCTCGCAGCTGAGCAGTTCGATGGCCCGGCGGTTGGTGTGCAGCACATGCAGGCCGGCATCCAGCAGCAATACGCCGCTGAGCACGTCCTTCAGGGTGCGGCGGTTGAATTCCTGCAGAAGACGCAGATCCCGGGGAGCGCGGGGCAGGCCCTCCGGCAGCTCGGCGCGTTCCACCTCCAGGCGGCTTTCGACGGGACTGCCGTCCTGTCTCACCTGCAGGATCCGCATGCGCCGGCTGAAGGCCTTCTCCACGCTTTGGCGGATCTCGTCGACGCCGAAGGGCTTGAGCAGGTAGTCGTCTGCGCCGACGCGGATCGCCTCGACCGCCTGCTCGATCCCCTCGCTGCCGGTGAGCACGATGACCGGCAGGTAGGGATCCTTCTCCTTCAGTCCTCGCAGGAGCAGTCCGCGGTCGGCTTCCTTGTGACACAGATCCAGGATCACCAGGTCGACCGGATTGTCGCACAGGGACTCGACGGCCTCGGCGCAGTCGGGAATCAGCCGGACCTCGTAGCCCAGGCGCTGGAAGAGCTCTTCCAGGTGGCGGTGCTCTCCGCTTTCCCCGCCGGCGATCATCACGTGGAATCCGACCGGCATCGCCTGGGGCGACTGGCCGCGGGCGCGGGCGCCCAGGGAATCGGCCATGCGGAAGAGGAAGCGGCTGCTCGATTCGAGACTCTCGTCGTCGTCGCGGCCCGGCGGCGGCAGTTCCGGAGCCGGATCCCCGGGGCGGATGCCGACCGGCGTATACAGACTGACGCGGTTGCGCCCGCGGCTCTTGGAGTACAGCAGCGCCGTGTCCGCGGCGCGCAGGATCTGCTCCGCGCTTTCCGGGCGCGATCCGTGGCTCGTGTAGCACCCGACGGAGACCGTCAGGCGGTTCTCCGGCTCGCCGCGGCGCCCCAGGTCCAGCTCGGAGACGCGTTGGCGAATCCTCTCGGCCACGTAGTTGGCGCCCTCCTCCTCCGTGTCCGGAAGCAGGATGCCGAACTCCTCTCCGCCGTAGCGGCCGACCACGTCCATCTCGCGCAGGCAGCTCTGGATCACGCCCGCCACCATCTTGAGCACGCGATCGCCCACCTGGTGGCCGAAGGTGTCGTTGTAGACCTTGAAGTGGTCGATGTCGACCATCAGCAGGCTGAGCGCCTTCTCCTGGCGGCGGCTGCGGATCGACTCCTCCTCGAAGCGCTGCATCCAGTAGTTGCGGTTCGTGACGCGGGTCAGCGAATCGGTGAAGGCCATGTCGCGCAGCTCGAAGAAGGTCCGCCCCTGGTCGATGGCGATCGCCGCCTCCTGGCCCAGCAGGTCGAGCACGCGCAGCGACTCGGCGTGCATGCGCTCCTTCTGCGGATCGATGAGATACAGCCTTCCCAGCACCCGGTAGCCGAAGACCAGGGGGATCACGACCAGCGAGCGGCCCAGTTCTTCCCGCTTGAGCATCGCAAGGGGATGGTCGTCCTCCAGCTGGGTGAGGTCGCCCAGGTAGAGGTGCCCCGTCCCCTCGAAGAAGGGATGCCCGAAGCCGGCCTTCAGCCCGCGGATCAGGCGCTCGAGCGTGTCCTCCGGCAGGTGGTGCGCCGCGTAGGAGGCGTACTGACCGCCGCCGTGATCGAAGACGGTGACGAAGGCCCGCCGCGCCGCGAGGACCTCCTGGCCGCAGTTGATCAGCAGTTCCAGGATCTTCGACAGCTCGCGGGTGCTGGCGAAAATGCGCGTAAAGGCCAGGGTGCGGTCCAGCTCAAGCAGCCGCCGCTCGCGGTTCTGCTGCCGGCGGAACTCCTCGATCATCCAGGCGGTCTGCCGGGCGAACTGGATCACGCGCTCGCGCTCGCTGTTCTTCCAGGCGCGCCCCGACTCGCGGCTCAGGTTGAGCGAGCCCTGGATGCGCCCCTCGCTTTCCAGCGGAAGGACCAGGGATTCGCGAATGCCGCGGTTGTCGTGGATCGGATGGTCGGTGTGCAGGACCCGCTTCTCGCGGATCGCGGTGGCGGCGGGACCGCTCAGCGGCAGGGGGCCGGTAGGGCGGAATTCCTCGCGGATGCCCCGCATGGAGCCCATTTCCAGGTGCTGTGCCTGCTCGTCGAGCAGCATGATCGAGCCGCGGACGCGGGTCTTGCCGCGGCGCAGCATGTCGAGGGCCGAATCCAGCATGAGGTCGAGCAGGTGCTCCGGACGATCGCCGGGCACCGGACAGGCGGGCGAAGCGTTGGTTTCGACGCTGCGCTCGGCCGTCTGCTCTTCCCCGGGCTGGCTCATTTCTCGCTCTCTTCCTTCTCGTTGTCCTTGCTCTCGTCCGCCGATTCGCGCAGGCCGAGCTTGACCATTTTAGAGTACAAGGTGCCGCGGCTGATTTCCAGCATTTTCGCCGTCTGGCTCAGATTCCACTTGGTCAGGTTGAGGCAGTGGGTGATCAGGGCCCATTCGGCCTCCTGCAGGCTTAAGGAGCGCAGTTTGAGCATGTGTCCCTCCGCCTGGCCGGTGTCGCGGATCTTCTCGTGGGAGAGATCGGTGACCGTGATCTGCCGCCCCTCGCAGAAGACCACGGCGCGCTCGATGATGTTGCGCAGCTCGCGGATGTTGCCCGGCCAGTCGTAGTTGATCATCTCGTTGAGGGCGGCCTTGGTCACCCCCTCGATCTTCTTGCCCATGTCCTCGGCGAAGCGTGCGACATAGTACTTGACCAGCGCCGGAATGTCCTCGCGGCGCTCGCGCAAGGGCGGGATGTGGATCGGGATCACGTTGAGGCGGTAATACAGGTCCTCGCGGAAGCGGCGGTCGGCGATCAGGCTGGGAATGTCCTGGTGCGTCGCCGCGATCAGGCGCACGTCGACCTTGATCGTGTCCGTGCCGCCGACGCGCTCGAACTCGCGCGTCTGTAATACACGGACCAGCTTGATCTGCGTGTGCATCGGGATGTCGCCCACCTCGTCGAGGAAGAGCGTGCCGGCGTTGGCCAGCTCGAAGCGCCCCTTTCGCTGTCCCTGGGCGTGGGTGAAGGCTCCCTTCTCGTGGCCGAAGAGCTCGCTTTCCAGCACGCCCTCGCCGAAGCTTGCGCAGCTGGTCTTGATGAAGGGCTTGTTGGCGCGGTGGCTGAAGTAGTGGATCACATGCGCTACCAGCTCCTTGCCCGTTCCCGACTCGCCGGTGACGAAGATGCTGGCATTGGACTTGGCCGCGGTCGCCACCTTGCGGAAGATGTTCATGATGGCTTCGCTGTTGCCGATGATCGAGTCGAAGCCGTAGCGCGTGGACAGTTCGCGCATGAAGAACTCGCCGTCGAGGGCCGCGCCCTTGACTTCCGCCAGCCGCTCGATGATCTTCAGCGCCTCGTCGGGCTGGAAGGGCTTGAGAATGTAGTCGTAGGCCCCCATGCGCATGGCCTCGACGGCCCCGTCGATCGAGCCGTGTCCGGTGAGCACGATGACCTTCATGTTCGGCCAGCGCTCGCTGACGATCGAGAGCAGCTCCATGCCGTTCATCTTCGGCATCTTGAGATCCGTGATCATCAGGTCGTAGGTCTGCTCCTTCTCGAGGCGGGCGATGGCCTCGGGGCCGGAGCTGGCCGTGGCGACCTGGTAGCGTTCGGCGCGCAGGACGTCCCCCAGGGACTCCAGCATGTTGATCTCGTCGTCGACGAGCAGGATGCGCAGTTTATACGACATAATTCTCCTTTCGGGCGGGCAGCTCGATGCTGACCATGGTGCCCTGTCCGACTTCGCTTTCGATCTTCAGGCTTCCCCCGCTGCGCTGGATGATCGTGTGCGTCAGCGACAGGCCGAGACCGGTCCCCTTTCCCGGATCCTTCGTGGTGAAGAAGGGATTGAGCACGTTGGGCAGGTCCTCCTTCGAGATCCCGACCCCTGTATCACGAAAGCTCAGCAGCGCCATCCCGCCTTTCATCCCGGCATGGATGGTGAGCGTGCCGCCGTCCGGCATGGCCTGTGTGGCATTGATGATGATGTTCAGCAGGGCCTGCTTCATCTCGTCCAGGTTGAGCTCGATGGGCGGGATCGGCTGCAGGTCCTTCTCCAGCTGGATGTTGTTGACCAGCAGCTCCTTGGTCACCAGGTCGAGGGTGATCCCCAGCAGGTCGACCAGGTCGACGGCCTCGCGCTCGACCTTGGAGACCCGGCTGAAGGAGAGCAGGTTCTCGATGATCTTGCGCGCGCGGTCCAGCTCCTTGCCGATGATGCCCAGGTGCTTCTTCAGCTGCGGGCTCAGCTCGGAACCCGATTTCTCCAGGGTCGAATCCACGTAGTACAAGGAACTGCCCATGATGCCCAGCGGATTGCGCAGCTCGTGGGCGATGCCCGCGCTGAGCTGCCCCAGTCCGGCCAGTTTCTGGCTCTGGTTGAGCGTGAATTCCATGGCCTGCTTCTCGGTGACATCGCGGTAGAAGCTCTGCAGCACGCGCTGGCCCTCGTTCTCCGTGATCAGGCTGTCGTACTCCACGTAGATCAGCTTGCCGTCCTTGCGGACCAGCGGAATGCCCTCGAAGCGTGTCTCACCGTTGGAACTGATCGACTTGATCCAGTTGCGCCGCGCGATCTCGCGGAAGTCGGCGGGCCGCAGCTCCCAGATGCGGCGGCCGAGCAGTTCCTCCTCGTTGTAGCCCGTCAGGTCGAGGGCCGCGCGATTGACTTCCAGGATCGAGGCGTCCTCCAGGCTGATGACGAAGACCGCGAAGCGCGCCTTGTCGTAGAGCTGGCGGAACTTCTCCTCCGTGCGCTGGAACTGGCTCTTCAGGCGCGCCTCCTCGAAGCGGAAGGCCAGGCCCTCCAGGGCGAGGGCCAGCAGGGTGTCCGTCTGTCGGGGGGGTTCCTTGCTTCCGCCGACGAAGAGCGCGCCGTGCCGCCGGTTCTCGTGTCCGTATACGGGTAGCGCCCAGCCCGGCCCCAGGGGGTGGTCGCCCGGCAGGCGCTGTCTCACACCCGGGCGGCTCTCCGGGTCCAGGCAGCCCTTCAGCTGTTCGAGCAGGACCTCCGGCTGCTGCAGGATCTCGTCGTCGGGATCGAAACCGGCGCTGCTGATCATGTGTGTCTCACGGCTGGGATCGCCCAGGAAGAGCAGCACGCGATCGACTTCCGGCATGGCGCTCAGGCTGCCCACCAGCCCCTCGAGCCGGAAGCGCAGCGCGTGGCTCTGGTCGCTTTCGGCCTCGCTGCCCAGGCTGAGCTCGAGCAGCATGTTGCTCGCGCGCTCCAGGCGGCGACGCTGCTTCTCGATGCTCTCCTCCAGCGGCGTGTTCTCCGTGTCCCGCCGGACCTGGTAGACCAGGCGCTCCGCGCCGCGGCGCGGCCCCAGCTGGCAGATCACGGGCAGGTCCCCGCGCTGCGAGCGAAGGCGGCCCGTAAGGCGGTTGCCTGACTTGATCTCCAGGTCGAGCAGCTCCTTCCGCGGCCGTCCGATCCAGTCTTCCGCGCTGGCCCCGATCAGCTTGACCAGCGGCAGGCTCAGGTCGATGATCTGGTCCTTGGAGTCGGTCACCAACAGCGGCACGTGCAGGGAGATCGCCCGTTCGCGAAAATAGTGCGCGCCCTGTTCCGGAGCCCCGCCCGTCAGCAAGGTGATGCAGACCGCCCCGCGCCGCCGGTTGTCGTCGAGCAGGGGACTGAGGGTCAGCACCACCGGGCGCTCGTGGCCCGCCGAGCTGCGCACCCTCGTGCGCCAGCGCCAGCACTGCGTCAGCGCCGGCATGCGGTCGAAGACCTCCTCGATCAGGCCGCCGGCCTCCCCCTGCAGCACGTCGAGCACATGGGTGTCTTCCGAGCTGCGCGGATCCAGTCCCAGGAAGTCGACGGCCGCCTCGTTGCCCCAGAGCACCGTCCCGTGCTGGCTGACGATCAGCACCGCTTCCAGCTCCGAGCTCTCCGGGCTCTCCTCCAGATCAAGAATCGATTCGGCGCAGAAAAGACGCAGACCTCCCGAATCCTCGACGGGCAGCAGGCTCAGCTCGATGGCCTGTGTGACACCGGCAAGAGGCAGTTCCAGGATCATGCTCGTGCGGTCATCGGAATGCAGGAATTCCTGCAGGCGCTGGCGCTTGGCGGCCGGAAGCGCGTCGAGGAAGGCTTCGGCCGTGCCTTCGTGCAGATGGAAGAGTGAGACCATGGCCGGATTGGGCGCCAGCAGGCGACCTTCCTCGTCGACCAGCGAGGCGGCCATCGGCAGGCTGCGCAGCAGCGAAGCGCTCAGGTCCCGCCGTCCCCGGCTTTCCAGCTGGTCCAGCTGCTGGTTCATCCGCAGCTGTTGCTCGGCCTTCTGCAGGCTGAGTTTGAGGATCTCGAAGAGGAAGGGCTTGGTCAGGTAGTCGATGGCGCCCTTGTGCAGGGCCTCGAGCACGGTCTCCATGGAGCCGTAGCCCGTGACCACGATCACCTGGACCTGGGGATAGTTCTTGTGGATGATGTCGATGACGTCCATACCCGAGATGCCGGGCAGGTTGAGGTCGGTGATCACCAGCTCCAGCTCGTTGGCTGCCAGGAGCTGCATGCCCGACGCGCCGTCCGCCGCCGACAGGACCTCGTAGCCTTCGAGGCGCAGGTAATCGGTAAGGATCTGCAGTGCGTCCGGGTCGTCATCGATGACCAGGATTCGCCGGATGGGTTTGGACATGGACTCCCCTGTTGCGTGCGGAGAGAGGCGGCCATGCTTCAAAGCCACCGGCCCGTAAAAGAGCGCATTCCCCCCTGGGCTTTCCTGTACCCGGTCAACGATCTGTCCAGATTCGGTCACGGACAAAAACAGGAAGCCCCGGTAAAGTATGGCCATAGCCACAATGGAGCAAGATTTTGAACACCCTAGAAAATTTTGTCATGGTCAGAATCGGGCCGTCTGGACAGGGGGGTCTGCTCTATGAAGAACTCGCACGGAGGCACGGTGAAGACAGAGAGCACGGAGGAGATCAATTCGTGATCGAAGTGGCTGCATGCTGTCAGGCAGGACTCCTCTGCCATTCGGGCGGGACAGGATGCCGTACCATACAGACTGGACTGGTTGCAGTGCCATTCGGCTGGACAGGATGCCGTGCCATTCGGCTGGACAGGATCGTACTTCATTCAGTCGCCCCCGCGCAGGCGGGGGCCTATCCTTAAACAGGTACTGGGCCACTCCGAGTTGCAGCTCCGGTGATCCACTTCACATAGCAGTGCAGGATGGCAGATGGGCCCCCGCCTGCGCCTAATGCCTCCCCACGATTTTGCTGAAGCATTCCAGGCGGAAACTTTTTAAGGGGCTGATAAATAGAAACATCCATGAACGAAC
>JAUIFJ010000076.1 GCA_030429345.1 bacterium
ACAGCGCTGACCGTTGAGCAGGATGAAGAGTGGCGGAGTGAGCGCCGCTACCTCAATCCTGAATTACTTGAAATGCTATCACTTCGGAAGGCCAGTTGAATTTGCACACAGTTTTGGACTTGACGGGCAGGAAGTAGACCTTGGATTCAACCTTCTGAACACCCACCCTTCGGATACACAGTAAATCATCGCACCATCCGACGAGAGGCTCATGGGTTCTTTCAGCCATCCGCACCTGTCTGCGCGCGCATTCCTGTTGCATGGCTTGCTCCTGTCGGGCCTCGCCGGCAGCCTATCCGCGGAGAGCGGATGCGGAACCGTCCTGGACGAGGAGGGCGCGCGCATCGCGCTTCAACGGACGGAGGCGGGAGTCTATTCCTACAGCCCCGGGCGGGAAGTGGCCGACTTCGTGGTCCCTTTGTCCCTGCATGTAGTCTGCGAGGACGATGGCAGCGGCGGGCTGGCCCAGGCGCGCATTGACCAGGCATTGGAGCACCTGAGCATCGCCTTCGACGGAACGGGTATCTGCTTTGCCGTGATCCAGCAGGACGAGATCCACGACAGCCGTCTCTACGCCCTCGACGATCATGACGAGCGCGACGACCTGCTGCTGCTCGAAAACCATCCCACCGCCGTGGACATCTATTTCGTGGATCACAGCATGGGCTTCTGCGGCTATTCGGCCTTCAGCTGGACGGAGGAGGAGCGGCAGGGAATCACGATGGACAACGACTGCACAGGCATGGAAAGCAACCCGGCCACTTTTCCCCACGAGGTCGGCCATTATTTGGACCTGTTGCACACCCATGAGACCGCAAGCGGCGTCGAGTGTCCGGACGGCAGCAACTGCGGCAGCGCGGGCGACCTGATCTGTGATACGCCGGCTGATCCGGACCTCTTCGGCGTCATGGACAGCACCTGTCTGTATACGGACCCGGAACTCGTGCTTTGCAGTTTCGGCAACCTGCAGGAGTACGATCCGGACCCCGGGAACTTCATGAGCTACAGTCCGCCATCCTGCCGCAACGAGTTCACTCCCGACCAGATCGAGCGGATGCTGGGCTGCCTTGCGGGCCCGCGCTGGCTGGTCGAGGGCTGGAACGCGCCGGACTACGATACCCCGACGCCCCCGGGATGGGCCGACGCGCTGGTGCCACGCGGCGACACCAACGGCTCGCGTCTCTGGTGTCCTGTCACACCCAGTCTGCCCGGCAACGCCGTCGACGGCACTTGGGTCAACGCCATTCTGCACCAGGGCGTGTTCCAGGCCTATCATCCGGGCGGGACAAACCGGGTGTACCTGGACAACAGCGTGAATGTCGGTTTCGAGACCAGCGGAGGATTCTGGAACCAGTACGGGTTCTACAACGACCTGGGACCGATCACGGTCCGTGGCGGACGACACAGCCTGCGCATGAAACTCGATCCCCTGGACCTGGCATGCGAGGGCGACGAGACCAACAACGAGGATGGTGCCCAGTGGGTCTGGACGCCGTACGACCTCACGGCGAACGAGAGCCTTGTCCGCGCCGCGCCGCCGCAGCACATGCTGGATGTATACGACTACCCGAACTGCGACGGATTCCAGTTCTCCAGCTCCAGCTCCTGGAGCGCGGTGGCTGTCCAGCCCCTGGACGAGGCGGCGGACTACGACCTGCGCCTGCACCTGGATCCCGTCACCAGCACCAACGGATTCGACGACTTCCTCGTCGAATCGCGGCGCGGAGCCGGGCTGGCGGACTGGATCCTGGTCAACCGAAACCAGGCCGGGCAGGAGGGACCCTACCAGGCCGGCGTGGTCAACTTCAACAATGCGACAGCCAGCATGCGGATCAACAAGCTGGCATCCAGGACTCTCGACATGGACGATGGCGTACGCATTTGCGGACAGATCCCTCCTGAGCAGATCCTGGACATCTTCGAGGTCTTCGTCGGCGAGGATGAGACACAGGACTGGATTCTGCGACTGGAGAGCGACTCCGTCGCCGATCTGGACCTCTACGTATACGACGCCGCGGCCAGCTATATCCCCCGGGCCGGTTTTCTCCAGGCCGCCGCGACGGAGGGCAGTTCGAGCGAGACCCTGGTCTTCGCCGGGGAGACGTCCTTTCCGGGAGCCGGCTGGTACGGCATCGTAGTAGCGAAGCACGGCCTGCAGGACCTGGCCCTGCCGGCTGTATACGACCTGAGCTTCGAGGGCTCGCCCTACCGCATGGTCATTCGGCCGGATGAGCCCGTACGTTTCGCCCTGGTGCAGGACGGCGATTCCTTCGGCAATCCCGTTTGGCGCGAACAGCTGGACGCGGAGGGCATTTCCTACACCGTTGTGGCGAGCGAGGCCCTGGACACCCTGGATCTGGACTCCCTGGCCTGTGTAATTCTTCCTACCGCGACCGGGCCCTCGGCACACGAAAATGTGATCGCAAACCTGCCCCGACTGGATGCCTTCAACGAAGCCGGGGGGCTGGTGATCCATGGTGCCGCCTATCCCGCCCTCGCACCTGCAATAGGCGGCGTGACAACGACCCCCTCTCCTTGCGATTCCGTTCTCGTGAACAACGCCAGTCCCCTGCTGACGGGAGTCGCGAGCACATCGTACGGAGGTCCTGCCCTGCAGAACACGCTGGATGCTGCCGGCTCCGGCTGGTCGATCCTGGCCTGGTCCGCATGCAGCATCGAGGCTGCCGTGCTGTTTCACGAAGAGAAGGGGCTGGTCGTATACGGGACGCCTCTGGAGTTCAGCGAGCTCTTCTACCCCTGCAGCCTGGGCGAGAGCATCCGCAACATGGTCCGCTGGGCGCACAAGCGCGCGAAGCAGACCTTGCGATTCCGCCTGAGTGAAACAGGCACTTTGACGGAACAGGTGCTGCTCTACGGGAAGGACTACTTTTTTCTGACCCTGGAGTTCTCCAACAGCCTGAGCACTCCCTGGTTGAGCGTATCCCCTCTTGACGGCGGAGTCTACATTTTCCAGGAAACGCTCCCGGTGACCTTCGCGGTGAACGCCACCGGCTTGCCGATCGGCGTGGTTCGAACGGAAGTGGAAGTGACGCACAACCTGTACAACAGTCCGGAAACCGTGAGAGTGGTCCTGAGCATCGCACCCGAGGAGCCGCGTATTCCGGCGGAAATCACTGATCTGTCCATCGTGCCACAGAATTTCTCGGACAATCGCGCCAAGGTGCTCGCCAGCTGGACGACTCCTCTTGTCGATGTCGATGGGCTGCCCATCGTGGTCGACCATTTCATTCTGCTACTGGACGACAATACCTCCTTCGATTCTCCCGTTCAGCTGACGACGGAATCCAATCCGGTGTCCATCAAGTACCACCAGTATGGGATGATCGAGCGCGGCTTCCTGAGGGTGATCGCTGTAGACGAGGACGGCGCGCGCGTCGCCGATTCTGCGCCGGGTCTGCCGGATCCTCGCAAGTAGTCCAGCGGCGGGACAGGCCATTCTACCGTCGTCCATGTAGCACCACCGTCCCTGGCACCGTCCCTGGCACTGTCCCTGGCACCGTCCCTGGCACTGTCCCTGGCACTGTCCCTGGCACTGTCCTTGGCACCG
>JAUIFJ010000077.1 GCA_030429345.1 bacterium
TTCCCTCCTTAGTGATTTGGTTATGCACCACTAAAGAAGGCCATGGCCCTTCCTTTTTCAAGGGCTTAGCTGCTTTTGCACAAATCTACGGACTCAACCATCCTCTCCCCTGCTACAGCCTTCTGCATGAGCACTACGTTCAAGTCTTTCTCTGCTTGCGGCAACAGCGGGGGCTTTTCAACATGGGAGTACATTACGGCCGGAACGACGATTTACTGGGATGCAAATGCCTGCATGGACGGTGACATGGCCGGGTTCTATGACGACCCCGAGTTTGGTCCCACGCAAGTCTTCGACTTCGAAGACCAGTACTATCCATGGGGTAGATATCAGGTAATTTATACTTCCGGCCTATATCAATTTTACATTGACTCTGTTTCATCAAGCGGGTGCGGAGTGATTTCGCTCGACAAAAATGCCGCAGCAGCTCAATGCACACCACAATAAATTCCAGTCTTTCACGCTGAACATATGAACCAACAGCCAGCGGGATTCCTGGTGCAGGGCATTCAGGAATCCCATTCTTCATCCTCGGCGCTCGCTTCACTTTGCCATGCCTATGCACCATTTCAATCCTACGAATTGGCGCTTGCTACTATAAAGGGCAATTCAGAGTTTGGATCAAATCCTACCATCCTAGAGAGGAATCAGATGAGGAACCAGCTAACACTTCTCCTGTGCTTCACAGTTATCCCAGGCGTGGCCAGTGCGAATTCGCAACCTGCAGCTAAGGTTTCGTTATCCGACAACCTGGATCAGCGTCGGGTTTCCGTGGGATTGGACTTCGTGCAGTCACAGGCTAGCCCGAAACTCGTCCAGCCCAGGGAGACCGCCGAATGGCTTGGTGAATCGGTCGTTGTGGGAACTACCCGGTATGATTATCAGCACAATGGCAGTACAAGCAAAATGCTTGCTGTCAGTGCCAACGGCATGGTGCACGGATCCTTCATGGGCGGAATTGACGCTGGCGCGAACCGGCGAGTGAAAGGGTACTGCGTTGATACCGACCTGACAGTAAATCCGGAAACGGATGTGCTCGCTGATCGAACGGGGTACACAACAAGCGCAGTCACCGGCCCCGATGCAGCGACTCCCAACAGTGGAGTCGTCGGCATGCATACTGGAACACAATCCTGGATCAACCTGGATTTCGCCGGTTGTACATTGGCTTTCAACAGTCTGAGTCATACGGGTGACGACATTCTTTGGCCACATGTTGCCGTTGATGGCCAGAATCAACTCCATATGGTCTCTTACGGAACGGGCGACAGCGCATACCCTAACACTGTGTTCTATGATGTGACTCCAGATGGGTTCAGTTGGACAAACGGTGACTACTTGGTCGTTACGGACGACAGTGAAGGCCTTGGCGCAATTCCTGTCGCGAACAACCACACAAACAAGGTGGCACTCCTCTACTTTGACAAAACAGGCCCCGAGGACATACCGTTCGACGGCTCACCGGATCCAGAGATTGGTGTCCAGATTCATCATGATGTCAAAGCATATTTGAACGACTCGGGCGACATCAGTTCCGAGATTCTTGCTGGAAACGACATCAATCTGACGAACTATGGAGCCGATAGCGATGCCCCCTTCGGAAAGTACGGCACACGCGCGTACTGTGATGTGGACGGATTGTTCGATATGACCGCAGAGGAAAACCTGCATATGGTTTTCTCAGCAGTCACCATGTTCACGGATACGCTGAACCTCTATGATGGAGATGGCGACTACAGCGAGCTCGTGTATTACAACTGGAACCTGGGAAAGGGCCAGATCTGGCACCTGAATGCGGGAACTGGCGAGTGGAGCCACGTCGCAGGCTACAACAGCGGGATTACGGACGAAGACTATGTTTTCGATCGCCCGCAGGGTTGGCGTATGTATCAGGATCGCCCACAGATCGCTATTGACCCCGACACGGGCTACCTCTACGTCATCTGGTCCCAGTTTTTTGCAGATGACCAAAGCGATGTGGATCCGGACGACGACTCATCCCCCTACTTGAATGGGGAGATTTTTGCACGCTGTTCTGCGGACAACGGGGCTACCTGGGGTCCGGCGGTCAATCTGACAAACACGTCTACCCCTAACTGTGTGACAGGTGAATGCGATGCGGAAGACTGGCCCAGCATGGCCAGTATCGCGGATGATGGATACCTTCATATTTCCTTTGTACACGATCTGGATGCAGGCGGTATTCCTTTTGATCCTCCAGAAGGTGAACAAACTCTCAACGACATGATCTACATGCGTGTGCCCGTAGAGGATGTACCGCCGCATGATGGAACTCCATGGGACGCGGCTGGCCATGTGGGTCTGGTTACGGAAACTCAATGGGACTACAATTTCACTTGTGATGCATGGGTTGGAGAGACAGCCTATCTTGACAGCGCCCACTGGATTGACCCCATTCATGTCTTCAATGAGAGCCCCTACGATGTCACCGTTGACGCCATTTCCATCTACAAGCATCCCAGCGACCTGATCGGCGCCCCGGAGGACCTGGGCCTGATGCAGCTGGACCTGGAAGTCTGGACCGGCAGCAGCTGGATCCCCGTGGCCGGATGGGACGGCGTGCTCGACCAGTGGGCCGGCACCAAGTTCCGCATTCAGGCGTCCTACAGCGGTCTGCCCAACTATGACCAGCTGGTGGTCTTCCACTTCAACGACCGCGAGGACCTGGTCTACCGCCTCGACTACCAGGACACCGACGACACGGGCTGCACGGGCGTCTCGATGCTCGACCGCAACAGCCTGGGCGACTACGACGAGCTGAGCCAGTTCACCGTCGATGTCCGCGATCGCGCCGTACCGGGCGAGTTCATGCTGAGCCAGAACTACCCGAACCCCTTCAACCCGAGCACCGAGATCGCCTTCAACCTGCCCTCCGCGGGCACGGCCAACCTGGCGGTCTACAACCTGCTCGGCGAGAAGGTCGCCACCATCATCGACGGCCGCATGGATGCCGGTTTCCACACCGTCACCTTCGACGCCGGCTCCCTGGCCAGCGGCGTATACGTCTACACGCTCCAGACCGCCGGAAAGGTCGAGAGCCGGAAGATGGTGCTCCTCAAGTAGGCTTTTCGCTTCGGCGGCCGATTCAGCGGACACGCCTTGCGTGCCGCTGATCGCCAAGGAATGCAAAGCCCTCCGCGTGATACGCGGGGGGCTTTCTCTTTCGCGGGATCTCCGTGTGGGGAAGACGTCAAGTCCAAAACTGTGTGCAAATTCAACCGGCCTTCCGTAGTGACAGCATTTCAAGTAATTCAGGATTGAGGTAGCGGCGCTCACTCCGCCATTCTTCATCCTGCTCAACGGTCAGCGCTGTGACAAGTCGCAGCAGACTGGCGCTGTTCGAGAAGATCCCCACCAGACGAACACGGCGACGAAGTTCCCGATTGAAGCGTTCCAACAGGTTGTTCGACCGAATCCTGAGCCAAAGCCCTTCCGGAAACTCCATGTGTGCCGTGATTTCAGGAGCAGCCGTTTCCAGCCAGTCCGCCAAACTTGGGTTCCAGCTGGAGACCTCGTCGGCCAGTTGTAAGATTGCCTTCT
>JAUIFJ010000046.1 GCA_030429345.1 bacterium
GGTCCCTGGCACCGTCCCTGGCACCGTCCCTGGCACCGTCCGTGGCACTGTCCCTGGCACTGTCCTTGGCACGGTCCCTGGCACGGTCCCTGGCACGGTCCCTGGCACTGTCCTTGGCACCGTCCCTGGCACTGTCCTTGGCACGGTCCTTGGCACGGTCCTTGGCACCGTCCCTGGCACCGTCCGTGGCACTGTCCCTGGCACCGTCCCTGGCACTGTCCTTGGCACGGTCCCTGGCACCGTCCCTGGCACTGTCCCTGGCACGGTCCTTGGCACCGTCCTTGGCACTGTCCCTGGCACAGTGCCTGGCGCCGGGTCTCTGGACTGTTTGGCCGCTGGATGCAGCTTGTTATGCTGAAACCGCACAGAGGTCCGCCCCGCCGGCGGCCTGTTGACCCATACAAGCTTTGCACCATTCAAACCGGAGCCTTCCATGTCCGCCTTCCGCCGCCTGTTGATCCTGTTTTTCGCCTTGCCCCTCTTCATTGCCTGCGGCGGCGGGGACAAGGCCCGCTACGATACCGGGCCGATCATGCCCGTCGACGAGGGCGTCAACAGCTTGCAGGTCTGGCGCGATGCGGGCTTCGAGGTGCTGGAAACCCCCGCCGGCGCCCTGCCGCAAATCCCAGCCGCCCAGGGCGGAGCAGGATTCGAGGAGCTCGCCGCGGCCGATGGCTGGGTCACGGAAACCGAGTATCACAGCGACGGCAGCACCGAGGCCCTGCCCGGCGGCCAGATCCGCGTTTACATTTCCGACTATCCGGCAACCACCCGCACCGAGGGCAAGGATACACACAACGTCAACAACAGCATGTTCCGCCGCATGCAGTATGAGACGCTGCTCAACATCGATTCGGAAAGCCTGAAGTTCGTTCCCGGGCTGGCCAGCCACTGGAAGATCGTCGACCACGAGGACGGCAGCCAGAGCTACTTCTTCCGCATCGACCCCGATGCCCGCTGGCAGACCGGTCACCGTGTGACAAGCGCCGATGTCGTCGCCACCTGGAAGCAGCGCGTCGACCAGGGCATGCTCTACCCCGCGGACGAGCTGACCTACAAGGAATACTCCGAACCCGTGATCCATTCGTCCTACATTGTCGAGGTGCGGACGGACAAGAAGAGCTGGCGGCGCTTCATGACCTTCGCGGCGGTCACCTGGATCTACCCGGACCACCTGATCGGCGGGCTGAGCGGAAAGGACTTCCTCGAGCAGTACCAGATCCGCCCCCTGCCCGGGACGGGCCGCTACCTGCTCAAGGAGCGCGACCTGAAGCCTCCCAACAGCCTGACCTACACCCGCGTCGCCAACTACTGGGACAAGGACAACCCCAAGAAGGCCGGGCAGTGGAACTTCGCCCGCATCAAGTTCATCACGCTGAACGAGGAGACACTGATCCGCGAGCGCTTCAAGAAGGGGCAGCTCGACATGTACCTTGTCACACAATCCAAGTACTGGATGAAGGAGCTCGTGCCGGAAAGGGTGCACCAGGTCGCGAAGGGCTGGATCCAGAAGAAGCAGGTCTACAACAAGAAGGCCAACGGCATGCAGGGCCACTTCTTCAACCTGCGCAAGCCGCCCTTCGACGATATCCGCGTGAGACAGGCCATCGCGCATCTCAACGACCGCGAGACCATGATCGAGAAGCTCTTCTACAACGCCTACGAGCCGGCGCACAGCATTTTCCCCGGCATGGAATTCGAGTACCCGGGCAACCCGAAGATCACCCATGACCCGGAAAAGGCGCGCCAGCTGCTGGCCGAGGCTGGCTGGAGCGAACGCAACGACGAGGGCTGGCTGGTCAAGGACGGGCAGGTCTTCGAGGTGGAGATCATGTACGACGGCTCACCCTCTTCCGAGCGCGTGCACACGGTCTTCCAGGAGAACTGGGCCGAAGCGGGCATCAAGATGAACCTCAAGTCCACCACCTGGGCCACGATGATGCAGATCATGGACAGCCGCGAGTACACCTGTTACTACGGCGCCTGGTCCGGCAGCCTTTATCCGGATCCGCAGGCCACCTGGCACAGCAAGTACGCCGATCGCGACAACTCGAACAACTTCACCGGTTTCCGCAACGCGGAACTGGACAGCCTGCTCGAGATCTACGAGGTCACCGACGACATCCAGGAACGCATCGGGCAGCTGCAGCAGATGGACCGGATCCTCATCGAATCCCAGGTCGGCGCCCTGGCCTGGTACGGCCCCAACGAGCGCATTGCCCACTGGAACAAGTTCGGCATGCCCGAAGGCGTGCTCAACAAGACCGAGGACTGGCGCCGCCTGATCCGCCTGTGGTGGTACGACGCGGACAAGCATGCCGAACTCAACGAGGCCATTGCCGCCGACGCCGAGATGGACCTGCCAAGCCTGAAGAAGATCACCTACTGGCTGGAGCACTGAAACCGGGCGGGAGGCAGCCGGTCTGATTCCGGTAGACGCCGCCGCGGCCCCCCTCCGGAGGAGCATTGCAGGTGCAGCGGCAGTCTTGTACTTTTTTCGCTTGCGACGGAAAGGTGCGTCAGCTTCTCCGTTGCCCGATTTCCGGGTCGACCACCGTCGATTGCCCCCCGCCCCGCGGGAAGTGCAATTGCCTGAAAACCAACCTGCTCGCGAGGGAACCCTGAACTCCGCGGGAGCAATCCTCCCATTTTCCGGGTCCGGCTTTCCGGCACACTGTCGTCGAAGGTCGGCTGCAGCCTTGCGCGCAGCGGTTGGCTCGCATCGAATGAAATCCAACTCGCCACCAGGCGAATCCCACACGATGAAAGGCTGGAGTCCGCGATGAAGCTTCGCTCCCTGCTCACCCTTGCCCTGTCCGCGGCCCTGCTGGTCGCCTGCGGAGGCGAAAAGAAGGCCCGCTACGACACGGGTCCCGTAATCACCAAGGACCTGTCCGTCAATTCCAAGGATTACTGGCGCAGCACCGACTTCGAGGTGGTTGATGTCCCGGACGGGGCGCTTCCCGATGTCAGCGCCGAAGACGGCGGAGCCGGTTTCGAGCAGATCGCGGAAGCCGATGGCTGGATGACCAAGACGGATGTCGTCAGCATCGGTTCGCCGAAGGCCAAGAAGGGCGGGCTGATCCGCTTCGCCTTGAGCGAGTACCCGGCCACGCTGCGCAGCGAAGGCAAGGATTCCAACACCAGCGTCAACCAGATGTACAACGGCCTGATGTACGAAGGACTGGTCGGCGTGGATCCCACCACCCTGGACTTCATTCCGGGCCTGGCCAGCCACTGGAAGGTCGAGCAGCACGAGGACGGCACCCAGACCTTCTGGTTCCGCATCAATCCCGAGGCCCGCTGGCAGACCGGACACCGCGTCACCACCGCCGATGTCCTGGCCAGCTACAAGCAGCAGATGGACGACGGCCTGAAGGTGCCCTACGCTCTCGTTCTCTATGGAGAGTACAGCGAGCCCGAACTGCACAGCCCCTATATCGTCAGCGTCAACACCAAGGAGCTCAACTGGCGCCACTTCCTGTATTTCGGCGCCTCCCTGCAGATCTATCCTTCCCACATCCTCGATGGCATGACGGGCGCCGAGTACATGGAGCAGTTCCAGAACAAGGTCATGCCCGGCACCGGCCCCTACGTGCTGCGCATGGAGGATGTCAAGCAGGGCAACAGCATTACGCTGACCCGCCTGAACAACTACTGGGACAAGGACAGCCCGGCCAACGTGGGCATCAACAATTTCGACCGGATCAAGATTGTCATCGTCCAGGATGAGACCCTGAACCGCGAGAAGCTCAAGAAGGGCGAGCTGGACTTCTACGTGGTCGGCCAGGCCAAGTACTGGGTCAAGGAATTCATCGCCAGCGAGATCGATCAGGTCGACAAGGGCTGGATCCAGCGTCGCCGCGTCTTCAGCGACAACCCCAACGGCATCAACGGCTTCTGCTTCAACATGCGCGAGGCGCCCTTCGACGACATTCGCGTGCGCAAGGCCTTCGCCCATGTGATGAACCGCGAGAAGCTGATCGACAAGCTCTTCTACGACCAGTACCTGCCCATGTACAGCTACTACCCCGGCAGCATCTACGAGAGCGACAACGTGGCGACCTACCCCCACGACCTGGACAAGGCGCTCGAGCTGCTCGGCGAGGCCGGCTGGAAAGAGCGGGACAACGAAGGCTGGCTGGTCAACGCCCAGGGTGAGCGCCTCGAGTTCGAGTTGATGATCGACCAGAGCCCCACCTGGGAACGCGTGATGACCGTGATCCAGGAAGACTACAAGCAGGCCGGCATCAAGCTGAATCTCAAGCCGACCACCAGCGCCACCATGTTCCAGATGCTGATGGAGCACAACTTCAAGCTGCACTGGCAGAACTGGGGCGGCCTGACCTTCCCCAATCCGGAATCCTCCTTCCATTCCAACATTGCCGACCAGGTGAATTCGGGCAATGTCAACGGCCTCAAGAACGCCCGTCTCGACTCCCTCTGCGAAGTATACAACGTGACCTTCTCGCAGGCCGAGAGGAATCGCCAGATCCAGCAGATCGACGACATCCTGACCCGCGAAGTGCCTTACGTGCTCGGCTGGTACGGCCCCTACAGCCGTGTCGCCTACTGGAACAAGTACGAGCACCCGGAAGCCGGCTGGAGCCGCACGGGCGACTGGCGCGCCGCGGTCCAGTACTGGTGGTACGACGCCGACAAGCACCAGGCCCTGCGCGAGGCCGTCGCCAACGGCCAGGGCATGCCCATCGGCACGGAAGACGTGACCTTCTGGCCGGAATACCAAGACTAGACCTGTAACACGAATCACCCTTTGCAGGGGCGGTGAGCGATCGCCGCCTCTCCGAAAGGCAGGCTGATGACCACATATTTCATTCGCAGGCTGCTGCTCATGATCCCGACCTTTCTCGGGATCACGCTGGTCGCCTTCACGGTGATCCAGTTCGTGCCCGGCGGGCCGCTGGAGCAGGAAATGATGCGCCTGCGCGGCGCCATGGCCGGCGGCGAGGCCGGAGCCGGATCCGGGGACAACACGGGCGGCACCACGGCGATTCCGGCCGAAGCGCTGGAAGAGATGAAGGCCTACTACGGCTACGACAAGCCGATCCTGCTCAACTTCAAGGTCTGGAGCCCCGGCAAGCAGGTCGAGGAGTACTTCGAACTCATTCCCCGGGAAGAAGAGATCACGGTCCTCGAGGACGAGCTCGGCGGGCTGATCGAGGAGATGAAGACCGTCGACGGCCGTCAGGGACACCTGGACCGCGACGAGGTCGAGCGCCTGCGCGGCGAGATGGACGCGGTGCGCTCGGAGATCACCGATCTGCGAGATCTGATCGACGGCGAGCGTAGCGACGTGATCGCCACCGCCGAAATGGCCCTGCCCTGGCTGAAGCCGATCGCCCTCGGCGAAGGCGGCGTGTCGCGCCTGCAGCAGGAAAAGGCCATCGACCTGATCATCAAGCGCGAGAAACTGCCCGTCTGGACCAACCAGGAATTCGAGCGCAAGTTTGCCGAAGTCCAGAAGTGGGCCGCCGACAACGACCCCCAGCCCTCGAGCTTCGTCCCCAAGATCTGGCGCACTTTCACCTATGGCCGCTACGGCTCCTGGCTGATCCGCATCGTGCAGCTCGACCTGGGCAAATCGCACCGCTATTCGCGGCCGGTGTGGGACGTCATCAAGAGCAAGTTCCCGATCTCGATCTACTTCGGCGTGATCGGTCTGCTCCTGTCCTACGGCATCTGCATTCCATTGGGCGTCTGGAAGGCGGTGAAACACAACAGCCGCTTCGACACGGCGAGTTCGGTGATCATCTTCGTCGGCTATTCGACGCCCGGCTGGGCGCTGGGCGCCGTGCTGCTGGTGCTGCTCGGCGGCGGCAGCTTCCTCGACGTCTTCCCTCTGGGCGGTTTCCGCAGCGAGGACTTCGAATACCTGAGCTTCTGGGAGAAGGTCAAGGACCAGATGCATCACACCACCCTGCCGCTGATCTCCTGGAACATCGCCTCCTTCGCCAGCCTGACCGTGCTGATGAAGAATTCGCTGATGGAGAACCTGAGTGCCGACTATGTGCGCACGGCCTTCGCCAAGGGCCTGAGCGAGCGGCGCGTGGTCTTTCTGCACGCCCTGCGCAACAGCCTGATCCCCCTGGCCACCGGCCTGGGCACGATCATCGGCGTGATCTTCGCCGGCAGCTATCTGATCGAGAAGGTCTTCAACATTGACGGCTTCGGCCTGCTGGGTTTCAACAGCCTGGTCAACCGGGATTATCCGGTGGTGCTGGCCAACATGGTCATCGCGGCCGTGATTCGTCTCTTCGGCAATATCCTGTCAGACATCATCTACGCATCCATCGATCCACGGATCCGATTCAAATAGGAGCCGCACGGTGGCCCAGAAAACCGCATCCCCGTCGATCTTCGCCAAGCGCTGGCGAAAGTTCAAGAGCATGAAGCGCGGCTATGTGAGCCTGCAGATCCTGCTGATCACCTATGGCCTGTCCTTCCTGCTTCCCTTCTTCGTCAGCAACAAGGCCCTCATCGTGTCCTACGAGGGCGAGTGGCATTTCCCGATGTTCGGCTACATCAGCGCCTCCGACCTCGGCCAGGAGCGCATCGGCGAGGCCAACTACCGCGAGCTGAAGGAGCTCTACAAGGCCCGGGACGAGGGCAACTGGGTGCTGATGCCCCTCTATCCCTACGGTCCCAAGGAGTCGCTGCTGGAAATGGACGGCACGCCGCCGCATCCGCCCAGCTCCTCGCACTGGATCGGCACGGACGACCGCGCGCGGGATGTCTTCGCGCGCCTCGTATACGGCTACAAGGTCTCGATCTCCTTCGCGCTGATCGTCACGATCATCGCCTACATCATCGGCGTGAGCATCGGCGGCATGCTGGGCTACTTCGGCGGCCTCTTCGACATCACGGTCCAGCGCTTCATCGAGATCTGGGGCTCGATCCCCTTCCTCTTCACGATCATGATCCTCAGCTCGCTGATCCAGCCCAGCTTCTTCATGCTGGCCGGCCTGCTGATCGCCTTCGCCTGGATGGGCATGACGTATTACATCCGCGGAGAGTTCTACCGCGAGAAATCGCGCGACTACGTGCAGGCCGCCATCTCCATGGGCGCCAGCGACCGCCGCGTGATCTTCAAGCACATCCTGCCCAACAGCCTGACGCCCGTGATCTCCTTCATGCCTTTCGCCATCGTCGGCAACATCAGCGCGCTGGTCTCGCTGGACTTCCTGGGCTTCGGCCTGCCGCCGGAGGAGCCGTCCTGGGGCAGCATGGTCAAGGTGGGCATGGCCAACATCACCGACTGGTGGCTCGTGCTGGCGCCGCTCGCGGCCCTGTTCGTGACACTCCTGCTCGTGGTATTCATCGGCGAGGGCATCCGCGAAGCCTTCGATCCCAAGGTCTATTCGCGGTTGAGGTAAGGGATGAGCGACAAACTATTCGAGATCCGCGACCTGCGGACCTATTTCCAGACCGAGGCCGGCACCGTCAAGGCGGTCGACGGCATCAGCTTCGACATCTTCAAGGGCGAGGTGCTGGGCATCGTCGGCGAGTCCGGTTCGGGCAAGTCGGTGACGAGCCTCTCCATCAACCGCCTTATCCCCAATCCTCCCGGCGAGATCGTCGGCGGGCAGGTGTTGTATCACGAAGACGGCGGCAAGACCACGGACCTGCTGCGCCTGTCGCACGAGCAGATGCGCGCCTACCGCGGCCGCGACATCGCCATGATCTTCCAGGAGCCGATGACCAGCCTCAACCCGGTCTTCCGCATCGGCATGCAGCTGGTGGAGGCGATCAAGTATCACCAGGACATCGATGATGCCGAGGCGCGCAACCGCGGCATCCAGATGCTCGAGCTGGTGGGCATTCCGGCGCCGGAAAAGCGCATGGACGAGTACCCGCACCAGTTCTCGGGCGGCATGCGCCAGCGCGTGATGATCGCCATGGCGCTGATCTGCGAACCGGCCCTGCTGATCGCCGACGAGCCGACGACGGCTCTGGACGTGACGATCCAGGCGCAGATCCTGCAGCTGATGCTGCGCATGAAGGAGGATCGCGGCCAGGCCTCGATCATGTTGATCACCCACGACCTGGGCGTGGTCGCCGAGACCTGCGACCGCGTGATCGTGATGTACGGCGGCGTGATCCAGGAGGTCGCCGGGGTCAACGAGCTCTTCAACTCGCCGATGCATCCGTATACGGAAGGCCTTCTTTCCAGCCTGCCCCGGCCCGACAAGGAGCGGCAGAAGCGGCTCTCGACGATTCGCGGCATGGTGCCGAGCATGCTCTCCATGCCGCGCGGCTGCAAGTTCTGCACCCGCTGCGACAAGGTGATGGACAAGTGTGAGACAGAACAGCCGGAGCTGCGCCAGCTCAAGGACGGCCATTGGGTGCGCTGCCATCTCTACGAGAGCGACGCGACCTACCAGGAGGACGGCAACCATGTCGGATAAGGACCTGCTGCTGAAGGTGGAGGACCTCCACGTCCACTTCCCGATCCATGGCGGCCTGATGCTGCGCAAGGTGGCCGAGGTGCGCGCCGTCGACGGCATCAGCTTCGAACTGAAAAAGGGCGAGACCCTGGGCCTGGTCGGCGAATCCGGCTGCGGCAAGACCACGGTCGGCCGCGCCATCGTCAACGTGCTGCGCAGCGGCAGCCCGGATGTCGAGATCAGCGGCAAGCTGCTCTTCAACTCGGACAAGGGCTGGGTCGATCTGGCGCATCTGAAGCGCCGCGAGATGCGCCCCTACCGCAAAGACATCCAGATGATCTTCCAGGATCCCTTCTCGAGCCTCAACCCGCGCATGCTGGTCAAGGACATCATCGGCGAGCCCCTGGAGATCACCAATCCCGGCATCAAGGCTGCCGAAGTCACCGAGCGCGTCCACTGGCTGCTGGAAAAGGTGGGCCTTTCCGGCGAGCAGGCGCTGCGCTACCCGCACGAGTTCAGTGGCGGCCAGCGGCAGCGCATCGGCATTGCGCGCAGCCTGGCGACCAATCCGAAGCTGATCGTTGCCGACGAGCCCGTATCGGCGCTGGACGTGTCGATCCAGGCCCAGGTGATCAACCTGCTGCAGGATCTGCAGGAAGAATTCGACCTGACCTTCATCTTCATTGCCCATGACCTGAGCGTGGTCGAGCACCTGAGCGACCGCATTGCCGTGATGTATCTCGGCAGCATGGTCGAGCTGGGCGAGGCGCAGCAGGTCTACCGCAAGCCGACGCACCCCTACAGCCGAGCCCTGCTGGACGCCGTGCCCCTGCCGGACCCCACGCGGGTCAAGACCAAGGATCGCCGCCTGCTGGAAGGCGACGTGCCCAATCCGATCAACAAGCCCAGCGGCTGCTCCTTCCGCACCCGCTGCCCCATTGCCAAGCCGGAATGCGCCCAGAATGTGCCCCCCGTCGTCGAGGTGGGACCGAACCACTTCGTCGCCTGCCCGCATGTGGATGTGGATCTGCTGGACCAGACCAAGTAAGGCTGTCCAGCGGATCGCTATCGCTATCGGGATCGCTATCGGGATCGATGTACCCATGACCGGCAGCGGTCCCGCTTTGCATTGCACCGCATTGAGCGGGAACGGGGCGCATTGGCGGAACGGGTTGGTTTGGGAAACGGATTTTGGGGTGGCCAACCCCATTTCCACACCCCCCCCGGTACGGGTCGCCTGCGGCGACCCTCGTCAAACCGACCCCAACCCGGCCACACCGATACACCCAATCCGCCGGCATCACGTTGCAACCCGGCCCATCAATTGGACAATCGCAACGGGGCGCGTTGGCGGAACGGGTTGGTTTGGGAATCGATGTTGGCGTGGCCGACGGTGGAACAATCTGCGTTGGCGGACGGGAATGGTTCGGGAAACGGTTTTGGGGGTGGCCGGCGGTTAGGGTCGCCGCAGGCGACCCCTACCAGGGTGATGGGCGTTGATAATTGGTGGGATGTTGGGACATTGTTGCCGTTGACGGACGGATTGGTTTGGAATCGGATTGAATACTCTCCTCCTCATTGCATTCCTTGCCGGCGGATTTTTTTTGATGATCCGTGGGGCCGACTGGCTCGTGGATGGGGCCTCGGCGTTGGCGCGGCGGTTGTCGGTGAGCGAACTGATGATCGGCCTGACCATTGTCGCCCTGGGCACCTCTCTTCCCGAACTGATCGTCAGCATTCTGGCCGGCTATCGCGACGCCAACGAGATGATCCTTGGCAACATCGTCGGCAGCAACCTGATGAACACCCTGCTGATCCTGGGGGTGACCGCCCTGATCGCGCCGATCCCCTTCGAGCGCGGCACCGTCCTGCGTGAAATCCCCTTCAGCCTGTTGGCCAGCGTCGTCGTCTGGATCCTGGTCAACGACTTGTTCTTCGAAGGCGTCTCTCCCGGCCAACTGGGGCGGATCGACGGCCTGATGCTGTTGGCCTTCTTCCTGGTCTTCCTGGCCTACCTGGTCGCGATTGCCGGCAAGGACGAGATCGAGTCCGACGGCCTGGACCTCCCGATGGGCAAAAGCCTGCTGCTGCTCGCCGGCGGCCTGATCGCCCTGCCCCTGGGCGGGGAATTCGTCGTCCGCGGCGCGGTCGGCATGGCCGAGAGCCTGGGCGTCAGCCAGAAGATGATCGGCCTGACCATCGTCGCCGCCGGCACCAGTCTGCCGGAACTGGTGACCTGCGTGGCCGCGGCGCGCAAGGGACGTGCCGCCCTGGCCGTGGGCAACATCATTGGAAGCAATATCTCGAACCTGCTGCTGGTGCTTGGCGTCAGCGCGGGCCTGCAGTCGATTCCCTTCGACCCGGTGATGAACCTGGACCTGGCGTTGATGGTTGCCAGCGCCCTGGCCCTGTTGAGCTTCATGTTCATCGATCGCCAGGGCAGCCGCATCCGCCTGGCGCTGGGCGGTTTTTCACTGGACAAGGCCGAAGGATTGCTGTTCATTGGCGCCTACACCGTCTACCTTGTATACACCATTCTGAGAGCCTGATGACCCTTCCCAAAACCGATCACGGGGCCGGCGTGCCCCTCGTCCAGCGCGCACTGCGCGACCTGTCGTCCGCCCAGGGACTCGTCTCCGCCGTCGTCGAGGGCCTGAGCGCCGCCGACTGCCGCCGCCGCGAGGCGGAGGACCGCTGGAGCATGCTCGAGATCCTGCATCACCTGTGGGACGAGGAGCGCGAGGACTTCCGTGTCCGCATCCGCCACCTGGTCGAGAAGCGCGAAGGCGACTTCCCCGCCATCGACCCGGAAGGCTGGGTCAAGGAGCGCAAGTACAACGAGCAGCCGCTTGAGCGCGTCGTGCGCGGCTTTCTGCAGGAACGCAACGAGAGCCTGCTCTGGCTGCGCGGCCTGGGCGCCATCGACTGGGGTGTGTCACGCAAGGCTCCCTGGGGCGGGGAACTGAGCGCGCACGACCTGCTGATGAGCTGGCGCGCCCACGACCTGATCCACGCCCGCCAGCTGCTGCGCTGCCGCTACTGGCTGCTGGGCGAGGAGTACGGCGCCGAGCGCCTGGCCTACGCCGGAAAATGGTAGAACCCCATCCGCCCTCGGCGGATGTTCACACCTGTATCACTCCATGCAAAGGACCGATCATGGCTGATTATCGCCTTGAAAGCGACTCGTTCGGAGAGCTGAAGGTGCCCTCCGACATGTATTACGGCGCCCAGTCGGCGCGTTCGCTGATCAACTTCGCCATCGGCGAGGAGACCATGCCCAGGCCGCTCATCCGGGCACTGGGCATCATCAAGCAGAGCGCTGCGCGGGTCAACATGGAGCTCGGCGTGCTCGAGCCCCGCATCGGCAAGGCCATCGTCGAGGCGGCGGGCGAGGTGATGGAAGGCAAGCTGGACGCCCACTTCCCGCTGTCGGTCTGGCAGACCGGTTCCGGCACGCAGAGCAACATGAACAGCAACGAGGTCGTCTCCAACCGCGCCATCGAGCTGCTCGGCGGGACCATCGGCAGCAAGGACCCGGTGCACCCCAACGACCACTGCAACATGGGCCAGTCCTCCAACGACACCTTCCCCACGGCGATGCACATTGCCGCGGTGGAGGAGATGCATCACAAACTGCTGCCGGCTCTCAAGGGACTGCGTGATGCATTGCAGGAGAAGTCGACGGCCTTCGCGCACCTGGTGAAGATCGGCCGTACGCATACCCAGGACGCCACGCCGCTGACGCTGGGGCAGGAGTTTTCCGGGTATACGGCGCAGATGTCGAACGCCATCCGCCGCGTCGACGCTGTGCTGCCGGCGCTCTGCCAGCTGGCCCAGGGCGGCACGGCCGTCGGCACGGGCATCAACTCGATCCAGGGTTTCGACACGAAGTTCGCCAGCCAGGTGGCGGAGATCACGGGGTTGCCCTTCGTCACGGCGGAGAACAAGTTCGAGGCCCTGGCGGCACACGACGCCGTCGTCGAAGCCAGCGGGGCGCTGAACACGATTGCCGCCAGCCTGATGAAGATCGCCAACGACATCCGTTTCCTCGGCTCCGGTCCGCGCTGCGGCATCGGCGAGATCAGCCTGCCGGAAAACGAGCCGGGCAGCTCGATCATGCCGGGCAAGGTCAATCCGACACAGTGCGAGGCGCTGACGATGATCGCCGCGCAGGTGATGGGCAACCACACGACGGTCACGGTGGCCGGCTCCAACGGCCATTTCGAGCTCAACGTCTTCAAGCCCGTTATGATCTTCAACCTGCTGCAGTCCGTGCGCCTGATCGCCGACGGCTGCCGCAGCTTCACGGAGAAATGTGTTACGGGCATCACGGCCAACGAGGCGCGCATCACGAAGCTGCGTGACGAGTCGCTGATGCTGGTGACGGCGCTCAATCCGCATATCGGCTACGACAACGCGACGAAGATCGCCAAGAAGGCGCACAGGGACGGCTCCACGCTGCTGGAGGCCGCGCTTGCGCTTGAGCTGCTGACAGAGGAGCAGTTCCGGGCCTGGGTCGTGCCGGAGAAGATGATCGGCCCCAAGAGCGCCGATTAGCTTCATTCCCAGTGCGGCCGCCATTCTTGTCGAGAGTGGCGGCCGCATTCTTCCCTTGCCCTCCAGACCCGCCCTTCCCAGATTGAAACTCCTGCCAGTCCCCCGGGCAGAGGACGACGCCTTGGCGTCTCCAGCGCGGCACTTCCATTCAAACGACAAGGTATGCACGATGACGATGCTACTGCGCGCCCTCGCGGGACTCCTGATCGCGGCAGGCTGCGCCTCCGCCCAGTCCATTGAGATCCAGTCCCTGTCTCCTGCCCCTTTCGAGAACTACGCGGATGAGCAGACAGTGATCGAGGTCGAGTTCGACCAGCTCCTCGACGGCGCTTTCCTCAACGACACGACCTTTGTCGTACGAGGAAGCCAGAGCGGGCCGATCGCGGGAAGCTATGGCGGCGCGGCCGGACTGACCGCGAGTTTCACGCCCCTTGAACCCTACCGCTCCGGTGAGACCATCTCCTACACCTTGACGACGGGCCTGCGCAGCACGGACGGGAACACCCTTGCCCGCGGGCACAGCTATTCCTTTCGCGTGGCATCCGCTCCCCCGGAGCCGGGCAGCGTCTACTCGCAGCGGGTGATTACCGGCACCAGCAGCCAGGGCGAGGACCTGCGGGTCATGGACTACGATTTCGACGGCGACCTGGATGTGCTGCACGCCAGCGAGGGCCTTCCCGAACACATCTATGTATCCGAGGCGACGGGAAGCCACGAGTACTGCACCTGGCCCACGGGAGGCAACTTCCGCCAGCTGGCGGTCTTCGACATTGACGGCGACGGCGACTACGACAACTTCGGGGCGACAGGATCCTTCGACACGGAACTCAACTGGTTCGAGAACGTGGACGGGCCGCCCTTTGTCGAGCGCTTCATCACCTCGCGGGACCCCTGGACGATCGCCGGCGGAGACCTGGACAGCGACGGGGACATCGATGTTGTCTCACCGACCCTGATTCCGAATCGCGTCTACTGGTACGCGAACGACGGCGTGGGGAACTTCAATGGCGGCGCACAGATCCCGTCGAGTTTCGACGGCGGCAGCGATTCGCATTTCCTGGTGCGAGACATCAACGGCGACGGGGCCATGGACATTCTGGCCTTCCACCGCGACAACTTCGATCTCGTGTGGTACGAGAACGACGGCGCCGAGAACTTCAGCGAGCACCTGGTGCACGCCTCCGACGATCGCGGCCGCATCGAGTGCGTCGACCTGGACGACGACGGCGATGTAGACATTCTCTGGGCCAGCACGGAGAATTCCCCGGCGGTCTTCCTGGCCTGGTTCGAGAACGACGGTAGCGAGAACTTCAGTTACCATCCCCTGACCAGCGTCGCCGGCGGCAAGCTCTTCGTGATCCAGGCTGCCGACCTGGACGGGGACATGGACATGGACCTGCTGGCGGGCGGCTTCAAGTATCTCAACGACGGGTCGGAGATTTTCACCGAAAGCCCGATCGGCCGGGGTCTGGGCCTGGGCAACAGCCAGTATGCCAGGGGCCTGGATACGGCCGACATGGACGGAGACGGCGACCTGGACATTGGAGTACAGGGTCTATTCGCCGTCAGCTGGTACGAGAACGGTCCGGCGCTCGAGCTGCTGGGCACGGTGCCGTCACACGGCGCTTCTGCCGCGGCCGCGAATGCGAGCATCGAACTGCTCTTCAGCGAGGCCATTGACGTGTCGACAGCAGGCGCGGAGTCCATTTTTATCCTTAGCGACCAGCGCGCCCGGGTGGAGGGCGAATTCAGCCTGGCGGACGGCGGAACGCGCGTCGTCTTCACTCCCGACGAGCCCTACCGTCCGGGAGAGTGCATCGAGGTCTCCGTGCACGCCCGCCTGCGCTCGCTGGCCGGCAAGGCGCTGGAAGTGAATCAGGGCTTCAGTTTCACGGCAACCGCCGCGGAGACCGTGGATCCGGCTTTCACTCCGCATGTGATCCATTCCTTCAGCAGCAATGCTTCAGGCATGGACCTGGCGGACATCGACGGCGACGGCGACCTGGACATTGCCGCCACAAGCTTCAACGAGGTCGCCTGGGCAGAGAACACGGGAGGCGCCTTCACGGTCCACTCTGACAGCTCGACCTATGCCCCGATCGGGATCCACGTGGTCGACATGGACCAGGACAACGACATGGACTTCTGGGTCGACAACAGCAGCAGCAACCAGGGCCGCGCCGAGCTGTGGGTCAATGATGGCAGCCAGGTCTTCACGCCGGAGGACCACTCGGGGTCGCGCAACAGCTTCGAGATCAGCGACCAGGACCGGGACGGGCAGCTGGACAACCTCTGGAGCTCGACCTTCAACGAACGCCTCTACTGGAATTTCGGCGTCTGCGGCGGCCTCGGGAGCTACGGCCTGGTGCAGACCCTGTACGCCAAGGACGGGATCAGCGAGGATTTGAGCGGCGATCGCGTCGACGACCTGCTGGCGGCGACAACGGTCGGTACGCTGGCCCTGCAGGACGGGGACTCGAAACTGTTCTTTTTTGTAGACACGGTGGCCACCTTGAACGCGAAGGCCCTCGCCCTGGGCGACCTGGACCAGGACGGCGATCTGGATCCGGTGGTGGTCGAAACCTTCAACCGCGTTGCCTGGTATCCCAACGAGAGCGCCGGGGATTCGCTGGCCTTCGGCTCCGGGCTCGAGATCGGCCCGTTGGGCTCGGATCCGAGGGATGTCGCCCTGGCCGACCTGGACGGGGATGGCGACCTGGATGTCGCGGCTGTGACACGCAACGGCGACGAGGTCGTGTGGTACATGAATCGTCTCAACGGGCCGGAGGCGGACTTCGGACCCCAGCAGGGCGGCCCCGGCATTGCCGACGGCCCGATCCTGCTCCGCGCCGGCGACCTGGACGGCGACGGCGACATGGACCTGGCCACACTCAGCGACGGCGACGATCGGCTGATCTGGTGGGAGAACACCGGCACGACCACGGTCCGCGAGCCCGCAGTTGCCACACAGCCCAAGAGCCTTCGCCTGCACCCTGCGGCGCCGAACCCCTTCAATCCGACGACGACCCTTCGCCTGGAAATGCCTCGCGAAGGGCGTGCCGATCTCAGTGTATACAACACCCTGGGCCAGCGGGTCCGCACCCTGCTCGACGAGCATCTGCCCGCCGGCGAAGCGGCCATCACCTGGGATGGCCTTGGATCACAGGGGCAGGCCCTGGCCAGCGGCATGTATCTCGTGCGGTTGCAGGCGGAAGGGGACGTGCGTGTGAGGAAGGTGGTGTTGTTGAAATGAATACGACATCGTTCGATATTTGCCGGGTTCAGGCGTGCGGGCCCCGCCGGATTCGCCTGTGAGGCCGAACACCCCGGAAGCGGAGCGACGGGTCGCCGATGCCGTGGCGGGCATCGAGTCCAGGCTGCTCAACGAGACGCCCTCGGCCTGGCTGCTGCTCGATGGCGACGGAATCATCGTGCGTCACAACCTGGAGCTGGAACTCATGTTCGGCTATGCGCCGGGCAGCCTGAAGGGACAGGTCATCGAGGTCCTTCTGCCGGAGCGGCACCGAAAGGCGCACGAGGAGATGCGCCGGCGCTTCTTCGCGCAGCCGGAAGAACGGCGCATGGGACCGGGGCGCGAGCTGACAGGCCTGCGTCGCACGGGCGAGGAGTTTGCCGTCGAGATCGGCCTCAAGCCGCTGCCGACCCGAGAAGGCCTGCAGGTGCTGGCCGTGATGCGGGACGTCGATCTTCGGCGGAAGGCGGAGCAGCAGTTCCAGGCCGCGGTGGAGTGCGCCCCGCTGGCCATGATCCTGGTCGATCTGCAGGGCCGGATCGTCCTGGTGAACCGGGAAGCGGAATCCCTCTTCGGCTACAGCCGCATGGAACTGATGGGCGAGACCGTAGAGGTCCTGCTGCCCGAAACGCTTCGCAGCGCTCATGTGCGTTCCCGGGAGGCCTACCTGGACAAGATGGTCCCCCGCCGCATGGGCGAGGGGCGGGACCTCAACGGCCTGCGCAAGGATGGAAGCGTGATTCCGCTCGAGATCGGCCTGAACCGGGTGCAGATTGCCGAGGAGAGCTTCGTGTTGAGCGTGATCGCGGATATCACGGAACGCAAGAAGCTGGAGGAGGCCCAGAGCCGGTTGAACCGTGAGATCACGAAGGCCAATGACGCCCTGGAGAAGAGCAACGACGAGCTGAAGCGCTTTGCCCATGTGGTGTCCCACGACCTTCAGACGCCCCTGCGCAGCATCGCCGGGTTCGCCCACCTGCTGAAACAGGTGGGCGGAAGCGGAACGATCTCGAAGGCGGACGAGTATACGGGGCGGATCATCCGGGGCTGTACGCGCATGCAGGCCCTGATCACGGACCTGTTGGCCTACACGGGCATCGAGGCGAGGCCTCTTGTCAGGCGCAAGGTGAACCTTGAGAAGCTGTGTGACGAGATCATTGCCGAGAGGGAGACGGTGCTGGAAGAACAGGGAGCGAAGATTCGCCGGGGCGCGTTGCCGACCGTCACCGGGGATTCGACGCAGCTCTACCAGCTCCTGCAGAACCTGATCGACAACGGGCTGAAGTATCACAGCGAGCAAATGCCCGAAGTGGACATCCGCGGGGAGCGGGAACCCGGGGGCTGGCGGATCACGGTCGAAGACAACGGGATCGGCATCGCGCCGAAGCACCATGAGCGGATCTTCGAGGTCTTCAAGCGCCTCCACACCCGGGAAACCTTCCCCGGGACGGGAATCGGCCTGGCGATCTGCCGCCGCATCGTCGAGCGCCATGGCGGAAGGATCAGCCTGGATTCCGAGGAAGGCCAGGGCTGCCGCTTTCACGTCTTCCTGCCGGATGATCCCGGCCAGCCGCCGCCGGATGGCGGGTCAGCAGCAACAGAATCCTGCGAAGAGGAGCTCGCATGAACGTTTCCAAGGCGCGCCCGGCTGAGATCCTGCTGGTGGAGGACGACAGCGACGACGTCCTGTTGACCCGCCTGGGCATGCAGGAGGCCAAGCTGGCCGTCAACCTGCATCACGTGGAGAACGGGGAGCAGTGCATGACCTTCCTGCGCAAGGAGGGCGAGTATACGAACGCGCCGACTCCGGATCTGATTCTGCTCGACCTGAACATGCCCGTGATGGACGGGCGTGAGGTGCTGGCGGAGATCGTCAAGGACGAAGCCCTGCGCAAGCTGCCTGTCGTGGTGCTGACCACTTCCGGCACGGAAGGTGACCTGCTGGACATGTACGACCTTCGCTGCAGCTCCTACATCCGGAAGCCGGTGGACTTCGAGCAGTTCCAGTCGGTGATCAAGCAGATTGGCGAGTACTGGTTCACCGTGGTCGTGTTGCCGGACTCGACCGGCTAGCGCAGGGGCAATTGCCGAAGCGCGGGCAGGCGATGACCGATGAGTGGCTCCCAGGCTTCGGGGCTATGCCGCCCAGGAGCGATGGCATACGGAAAGACCACTGTCCCGCGCAGGACGGCGGAATTCGGCGCTGCGCGACCATGGAAAGACGCGCCCGCTCCTCTTGTGCAGGACATGCATCCCGGGGGGGCGGTCCTTAATGGAGAGAACGCAAGCCATGACGGAAACCCTGAATCTGGTCTCCATCAATCGCGGAAAAAGGGAGCGCCTGCACATCGGATCCGAGGAGGTGGAAACGGGCATCTGCAAACGACCTGTCGCAGGGGAGGTGCGCGTCGGTACTCTGGGGCTGGAGGAGGACGCCGTCGTCAACACGGTTCACCACGGCGGACCGGACCAGGCGCTATACCTATACAGCCTGGAGGACTACGCCTGGTGGTCCGAGGAGCTATTGCAGGACCTGCCCTGCGGCATTTTCGGCGAGAACCTGACCTTGTCCGGTTTCGGACCGCGCGCCCTGCGGATCGGCGACCGCCTGCGCCTCCGCGAAGTCCTGCTGGAAGTGTGCGCTCCCCGCGTGCCCTGCGCGACCTTCGGAGCGCGAATGAGGATTCCGGGCTTCGTGAAACGCTTCGTCCAGGCCAGCCGACCGGGGGCCTATGCCCGCGTGCTCCAAACCGGCGTGATCCAGCAAGGCGACTCGGTCGAGCTCCTGCCGACGAAGGAGGATTATCCGACAGTGGTCGAGATCTTCGACCTGTGGCATTCAAAGACCCGGGATGCGGAAGCGATCCGCCGCGCTCTGGCGGCGCCCCTTGCGGTACGCACGCGGGCGGCCTGCGAACGGTGGTTGGGGGAGTAGAGGAATTGCCCGGGGGCATCGCCCAGCTCACTCCGGGAGTAATTCTCCTTCTGGCGTGTTGCACAGGCCGCGCATTGCTATCCGGGCATCGGCTGTTCCGCGGCGAAACGACCAGCTGCCATCGACCTTAAGACGCTTCGCCGATCTTGCAGACTTCACACCCAAAAAACAATCCGTGCATCCAGCAGCCGACGCAGAAGCCCAGGACGGCTTCCATTCCGGGCGGGCCTTCGTGGTCAGCACCGTGCCGATCATGCCGGTGGGGCTCAGCGAGGATCTCCGGGTCGATGGCCCAACAGGATAGTCCGGAATGCAAGTTCACTACCTGGCGAAGCTACTGCCATCCGCGCACTGTGGTTGGAACAATCTCTCCCATTTGTAAGAAAAAACACCTACTATTTCTTACAATCTTAATGGGAAGAACGAATGGAATCAATTGAAAATAAAGTACGTAAAAGGATCTATGGCATGGGGAGGGGCTGGGTATTTTCTCAAATCGACTTTGCTCACCTTGGATCCCGGTCAGCCATTGATCTTGCCTTGCATCGCCTGATGCGCAAAGGGACCATTCGACGAGTTCTGCGGGGGCTTTACGACTACCCGCGAACCAGTTCTCTGCTTGGCCAGGCCCTGGGTCCCGACATCCATCAGGCGGCACAGGCCCTGGCGCGGAAATTCGGCTGGCGGATTCAACCCAGCGGGCAAACCGCTTTGAACGTTCTAGGGCTATCCACGCAACTGCCGGGGCGCTACGTCTATCAATCCGATGGGCCCGGCCGAAGCTACCCGATTGGAAAACAGGAAGTGCGTTTCGAGCATACCGTTCTCAGGGAAGTCGGCTTCAAAAGGATGGAAAGCGCCCTGCTTGTGAGCGCACTGAAGGTCCTAGGAGCCGATCGCGTGGATGCCACGATTGAAGCACAGCTCCGGGAATGGCTGAAGCCCAGCCTGCGAAAGCCTGTGCTCAAGGACACAAGCACCGTGCGGGGCTGGGTGCGTGAGATCCTGCGCCGGATCTGCCTGGAGGGCAAGAATGGATAGGGTCGCCCGCCTGCCGGAAGCTGAACGGCGCGAGCTGTTCACGGAAACCGCCAACCAACGCGGTATGACACCGGGCATCGTGGAAAAGGACTTCTGGGTCTGCTGGGTGATGGACCGCCTCTTCCGCTCTCCCCTGGGCGAGATCCTGCTCTTCAAGGGTGGAACCTCCCTCTCCAAGGTCTATGGCCTGATCGAGCGCTTCTCCGAAGACATCGACCTGATCCTGGACCCGCAGGTCCTGGGGCTGGAATTGTCACACGGGCTTGAAGACCCTGGGAACCAGCGCTTGCAGGCATCGCGTCGATTTCGAAGACTCAACGCCGCCTACTTGCGGGAGCACCTGGTTCCTGCCTTGCGTACACACATAGGCGAACACTGTGAAGTCAAGGACCTGGCGGAGCGTGAGCCGGGGGAACACCCTCCTCAGGAGTTGAAGCTTCGTTACCCGGCCACTTTTCCTCCCGGTTATCAGACACCGGAGATCAAGCTGGAGATCAGTCCGCTGGCACTGGCCTTGCCCTATGAGCATGCCAGCATTCAGCCCTACTCGGCGCAGAGCTTCCCCCGGCTTTTCGAGTGGGCGGAATGCCCCGTACGGGTCATCAAGGCAGTACAGACCTTCTGGGAAAAGGCGACCATTCTCCATACCCTGGCCCATTTGCCTGAAGATCGCTCCGTACCCCAGCACCACTCACGCCATTTCTACGACATTGCCCGACTGGCCAAAACGACTGTGAGACAACAGGCGCTGGATGCGCTGGTCCTGCTTCGGGAAGTGGCAGACTTCAAGGCGACCTACTATTCCCAGCCCGTCGCACGCTACGACCTGGCTCGTGATCCGCAAAGCCTGAAGTTGGTTCCCGGCACTCGTGTGCTTCGCGAACTGGAGCGCGACTACCGGAGTATGAGAGAAATGATCTACGGTGAAGTGCCGGACTTTCGCACCATTATCGACCAGCTTCGTGAGCTGGAAGCAGAAATCAACCAGTTGGAACTTCCCAACCCTGTGAGCCAGGAATAATCGACGACCCCGCTTGCCCCTTAGGCAGAAGGCTCTTCCGCCGACTTGATTGCACAGAACACCGTAAAGTTGAAAGCGCTGTTTCCCGAATTGGATTCAGAAACCAAGAAGGGCGTCGCCATCAACGAAGATGTGTTGGAAGCAGTGTAATGAGTCGAGCCACCCTGATGACTTCTCAATTCCTGTATCCAACGATCAGATGCTAGCAGGTCAAAATGATTCAGATGGAAGGAAAGCCAGCAGCGAATCTGTGCTCTCTGGAAGATGTCCTACAGACGCCTGCACTTCGAGCGGGCGCTCTACAGGTGCCGGAGCCTACTCGTAGCGCGGCTCGCCGATCCTGCAGACCTCGCAGCCGAAGAACAGTCCATGCATCCAGCAGCCGACGCAGAAGCCAAGGACGGCCTCCAGCCAGGTCAGCGCGAAGCAGGCGCCCAGGACGGCAAGCAGCCAGACCGTCGAGAACCCCAGCCACCAGAAAGTGAAACAGGTGAGGCCAAGCGCCGCCCCCAGGCTCCAGGCGAAACGCTTGGGCTTGACGGGCCTCCACTCCGGGCGGGCCTTCATCGTCAACGCCGTGCCGATCATCCCGGTCGGACTGAGGGGCGTCAGGCCGAAAAGGGCCGTTATGACCATATCGAAGATCACATAGGGGCCGACATAGCGGACGGGGTCCCACTCCGGCTTGACCAGCAGGATCAGGATCGTCGCCGAACTGAGGATGTTCAGCAACCCGGCGCGGGCGCGTGTGGCGGTCTCGTTGATCCGCCGGTCGCATTCGCCGGGGATCTCCGGGCCGATGGCCAGCAGGGGAGTGGTGAAGAAGCTGTGATAGGTGTAGGGGTTGGTGGAGTTGGGCATATGCATCCAAGCCTCATGAACTGATTTTTCAGGCCGAATATAAGGTCCATGAAGAACCACTGGTGGGTTGAGTCCGTAGATTTGTGCAAAAGCAGCTAAGCCCTTGAAAAAGGAAGGGCCATGGCCTTCTTTAGTGGTGCATAACCAAAT
>JAUIFJ010000078.1 GCA_030429345.1 bacterium
AGTCCAGGTAAACCTTCTCCAGGATGACCTCGAAGGCCTTCAGGCTGTTGACGCTGATCCGCACCTCGGCCTCGCCCAAGGCGCGCATCTCCGGGGTGGAGGAAAGCTCGAGCTCGAAGCTGTCGATCTCCCCCTTCTGGACCATCAGGTTCAGCGGCTGGCGGATGTCCGTCTCCATCAGCAGCAGGCCCTGGCCGTCCTCGTCGTTGGCCTTGCCCAGGTGGGGCAGGGCGGCCAGCCGGCAGGACTTGCCAGCCGCGTAGACAGCGCGCACCTTCTCCACCCGGTTGTAGGCGCTGCCGACGGGCGGCCGATTGTTGCTGTTGCCGAAGATCAGCCCCAGGCCCGGCTCACTACGCATGTGGATCACATTCTCGGTCACCAGCGTGGACTGGGATCCCGCGTTCCACTCGGGACTGATGGCGCTCACGTTGGGCGGGGACTTGGCCAGCAGGCTCTCCTGGATCTTGCCCGCGGCGAGCACACCGGACACGGTACTGGTGATCCGGTTCTGGTAGGTCGTGCCATCCGAAGACAGGAACGTGGCCTCGCCGGCGCAGATGACGGCGTTCTGGTCCGCCACCGTGGCGATCAGGGCCGTGATCGTCCCCAGGTAGGTCGTCACCTCGGCTGTCGTGGGCGCCGTGATGTCAACCGCCGAAAGCCGCGGGACATCCAGGAGGGCAAAGCGCTCACCCAGGTTCGATGTCACCATGGCGTTGCAGCTGGTCAGGATCGCGGTCCAGAGGGTCAGGCTGTCGGCTCCCACGAAGTGGACCCAGTTGACATCCGTGTAGTCCTCGCTGGCCGTGATGCCCGCCGTGTAGTCCCCGTTGGCCAGGGTCAGGCCGTCGTTGCCGCTGGCCAGGGGTGTGGCCGTCATGGCCGCCACCAGGGCCCCAGCGCCGATCGTGGCCACCACCAGGGACTGGCCGGCGTTGATCAGGTCCACCAGCCCCTGGTTCGTCGTGTGCGTGAAGCTGTAGACCACGTCCGTGTCCGGGTCCACGATGTCGACCGTGCGGTCGCCGCCGTCTTCCGTGACCGTGACTTCCACGCCGTTCCACCAGGTGCCTTCGAAGAGGCCGTCCAGGGTGAAGGCCGTGCCCGAGGAGCCAGGCACATCGAGCGTGGCCTTGGCGGCCGCGCTGCCGGCCAGGCGCATGGCATAGATCAGCGTGCTGCCAGCGTCCAGGCGCTCCTCGATGGCCTGCAGCAGCGGACCGGACTTGAACAGATCCTGTGCGCTGCGCTTGTCGCTGATGATATAGCGGGTCAGCGGGGCCCCGCCGCCGGCAGCGCCGGCCACGAACTCCACCGCGGTGGGCAGGGCAGAAAGCCCCGCCTTCCCGGAGAAGTACTCCGTGTATACGTCCTTGATGATCTTGTCCACGGTGCGTGTCCCTCTCTAGTTGGCCGGGGCGGACAGCCAGTTGTCCACCTGCTGCTTGAATGTCTTCGGATCGACGAGCGAGCGGTGTGTCAGGCCCTGGCCCGCCAGGACCGCTTCGGCCACGATGGCCGGAATCCCAGCTTCCTTGATCACCACTTTCGCCGGGCGAAGGGTGTTGCCGGGACTCGCGGCTATGGGCGCATGCTCCTTCTCCGAGGGAAGCGCAGCACTTTCTTCCGGGGCCCCGCTCAAGCCCTTCCCCCCCGCCTTTGCATCACGTTTCGGCATCGATTCCCCCTAGTTCTGGATGATGTCCAGGTTGGTGAACGGCTTCACCTTCGCGACTTCGCGCACAGTCGTATACAAGATTTCCACGTCCAGCGTGCGCTGCGCCTCGAACGGGACACGCGTCAACATCAGCGACTGGTCGGACTCGTCGACCAGGCGAAGCCGGCTGATGTGGACATTCTTTGAGCTGACGCTGTCAGTCAGGTCCAGTGGTTTGCCAGTCACGTGCTCGGCCAGCAGGGCCTTCACGGTCTGGGCCACGGCCTCCACGGCGTCCGCCGCGCTCTTGCCGGTGAGTGCGCTGCTGCGCACCGTGAGACGCAGGTTCTTGCGCCACTTCAGCCACTTGTTCTGAACGACCTTGCCGGTTTCCTCGTCCGTGTCCTCGCGGTCGTAGACACCGGTACCCGCCGTTTCCATCCGCTCGCCCACCTTGGTGACCATCAGGTAGGGATAGGGCTCCCCCGCCTGGTGCCAGGCAAGCTCGTCCTTGAACACTGACAGGCCTGGATGCAGGCTTTGAATGTGTTCGGCCAGGGCGCGCTCGGCAATCACTTCAGGTATTTCTCCACTTCGGCGAAGGCCCGTTCAATGGCCTTCTCGATCGTTGCAGGCGCCAGGGCCTCGCCCATCAAACGCCCGGGTTCCAGGAAGGGCCGGGGCTTCGGATGCACGAAGAAATACGTGCGGTTCTCGGCATCCGGAATCCCGTGTCTCACCAGCCACTCCCTCATGCCGGGCGTGTTGTCGACCTTCACGTAGTGGCCGACGGTTCCGAACTCGACAGCCGCCGCGTATTCCAGCGGCGTTCCCACCACCACGGTCAGGGGCCCCAGCACCGCGATCTGGATCGAGGCCCGCAGGGCTCCCAGATCGATGGCCCCTTCATCGCGCAGGCTCTGCTTCGCCTGGGCCTGCACCACCTTGGCGATCGCCAGAAGCGCCAAGGCCAAGGACTGGGCGAGCACACTGGGAAAAACTTTCAGCAGGGCCTGGGTCTGCTTCAGCGCCTTCTTGTCCAGGGTCAACTCTACCCCGTCCAGCATCAGGGGCCCCGTCGCTTCTTGACCGCCACCTCCAGGTGTGTCACGGTGCCGAAGAGGTTGACTCGCTTGATGTCCACGACCGTGTGCAGCGCGCCCCGGATCTCCAGCAAGTAGCTTTCCTCGACCTCCGTGTCCGGCAGCAGGGAGACCATGTAGTCGTGATCCACTTGCAACAGGTCGCTGGGCTGCTTGTCCGCCAGCAGGGCCGGCACGCTCACCGTGACTTCTGGTGTGGGTGCCGGCTGGCCCGTAAATCCAGACTCCTCCGCGGGTATCACCTTCAGCACCTTCACCGTCTCTTCCGTCGAGCGGATAAGGGTCTCCACGTCCGCGGCGGCCGCCGCGCCCTCATGGGCGGGCAGGATGCTCACGGCTCGTAGATCTCAGAAGGCGGCGGCGGCACATCCACGCCTCGTTCAAAGAGCAGGGACTTCAGATTCATGGCCCGTGATTCATTGTCCATGGCGGCCAGGCGCTCGTAGGTGCCGCGCAGGCTGGACAGCAACTCGCGCCACGCGCCCACGGCCTTGCTGCGGTCGATGGAGATCGTGCCCGCCTTGAACGACGGCTGGCGCCCGGCACGGGCGATCTCGATCATGCAGCACGCGATCGTGGCGTTCATCAGGACCAGTTCCTGGTCACCGGCGGAAAGGTCCGGCGTGATCGCATCCCCCGCCACCTCGTAGGCCACACCGAAGTCCCGGTTCACCTGCGCCACGGCCCGCAGGACCGCAGTGCGCAGCTGCTCCGTCGTCATCACG
>JAUIFJ010000010.1 GCA_030429345.1 bacterium
TTCCACTGCGGGCTGGCGGCCTTGGCGAACGCTGCGGGCTGGCGGCCTTGGCGAACGCTGCGGGCTGGCGGCCGCAGCTACCCTGAATGGTCGCTTCGCGACCTTGTCTCTCGTTGTGCCACCCGTTTCGGTCTCACGGACCACATGGCCGCCCATGGCTGCTCAAGGATTCGTCCACCAGCACCGCAAGCCGCGAAGGCGGCGGCTTAAGGTAGCTGCGGCCGCCAGCCCGCAGCGGACCTGTTCCGTAGCACATCCTCCTTCGTTCCGCCGATCTGGACCGAGGCCTGGCACGTGGCCGAGCTCGAACTGGAAGACGTGGATTCCCTGGTCGACCAGACCCGCGCCCTGTACGACGAACTGCAGGTCGTCTTCCTGCAGGCGGCGTAGATTCCCGAATCGTGTGTTTCCACTGCGGGCTGGCGGCCTTGGCGAACGCTGCGGGCTGGCGGCCTTGGCGAACGCTGCGGGCTGGCGGCCGCAGCTACCCTGAATGGTCGCTTCGCGACCTTGTCTCTCGTTGTGCCACCCGTTACAGTCTCACGGACCACATGGCCGCCCACGGCTGCTCAAGGATTCGTCCACCAGCACCGCAAGCCGCGAAGGCGGCGGCTTAAGGTAGCTGCGGCCGCCAGCCCGCAGCGGACCTGTTCCGACCAGCAAGCATTCCTTCCTTCACATCCTGATACCTGCTTTCTACCTTGTATGCGATCCGGAGAACCCTCTTCCGGCAACACGGCACCAGTGTGACAGCAAGGAATCCTCCATGGCCGAGACCGCCGTCGAACGCTCCGGGGCCGATGGCTCCGTCGAAGACCCGAAGAAGGCCCGCGGCCTGAAGGCGCTCAAGCGGGTCTTCGCCCTCGAATATGTGCTGCAGGGTCTTGCCAATCCCTTCCAGGGAATCACCTACCAGCCTTTCTTCCGTCACTTCACTTCGCATTACGGCCTGAGTGAAGCAGCGACCCAGGTCTACTTCAGCCAGAGCTATCTGGCCTGGAGCTTCAAGCCCGTGATCGGTTTCGTCATCGACGCCATCGGCCGCACGAAGACCATCATGCTGAGCCTGCTCACCGTTGCGGTCACCTGCTACCTGTTGACACCCCTGGTCGATCTGAGCGCCCAGATCTTCTTCTACTTCATGTTCTTCCTCTCTGTCGTCCTCGCCTGCACGGATGTCGCCGTCGACCGTGCGACAGTCGTTGCCGGGGAGGAGGAGGCCCAGGCCACCGGAAAGAGCCGAGCGACAACGGTCGGCCTCAACCAGGCGATCTGCTGGACGGCGATCTATGGCACGGGCTTCGTGGCCGCCATCTCAGGCGGCTACCTGGCGGACAACCTGGATTTCCATTGGCTGATGATCGGCCTGGCCCTCGTGCCGGCGGCAGTGTTGTTTTCGGTCTGGCTGCTGCCGAAAGACGAAGCGCCGACAATACCGCTCAAACAGTCCGTGCTCAATTTCTGGAACGGCCTCAACACGGGACCCGTTCTCTGGATTATCGTCTTCACCTTTCTCTTCCACTTCCAGCCGGCCATGGGCGCCTTGTGGAACAACTACCTGCTGACGGATCTGGGCTTCAGCCAGACCCAGGCCGGCATCGGTGACGGGGCGAGCAACGCGGGCCTCTTCGCGGGAGTGCTGCTCTTCGTCTTCCTGGGTGTGCGCTGGCAGGATCGAATCGGACTGCGCAACATCTTCAAGCTCTACATCCTGCTCAGCGTGCTGATCAACCTGAGCCAGTACATCGTCGTCGATCCCTGGTTCACTCGTGTGACAGACGGCCTGGCGGTCGTGCTGCCCTTCGAGAAGGAAAGCGTGAGACTCGGTTATCTCTGCGTCTACAACTTCATGCAGGCGACCATGCTGGGACTGATCCGCATGAGCACCTTCAGCCTCGTCGGCGCCGTGATCCCTGTCGCCGCCGCGGGCTCGCTCTTTGCCGGTTTCATGAGCGTCAACAACCTGGCCTACTCTTATTCATACTCGAGCGGCGCCTGGCTCTACGAGAACGGCCTGGGCTTCGGCCTGCTGCGCGGAGTGCAGGAAACGCTCTTCTCGATTCCGGCGGTGATCGGGCAAAGCATGAGCATCCAGATGCTGATCCTCTTCGGCTCGCTGGCCTACCTGCTCAGTTTCGCCACGGTCAGCATGCTGCCCGACCTGAAGCGCACACAGACCGGCCAGGTGCAGGCCTCCAACGAGGTGGGCCCGAAAGAACACGCCGCCCTGCCGGCGGGCTTGCGCTCCGGCATCAACTGGGCCTTCCTGGGGAGTTGGCTGGGGCTGTTCCTGGTGGCCTGGTTCGTTCTGGGGCAGCACCCGATCAGCAGCCTGCTGGTCGGCTTCTTCCTGACAGCCTTTGTGCGCAAGGTGGTGATGGACCGGGCGGTGAGGGCGCGGCAAGCCTCGTAGGGGGGTGCACTGGTGAGTTGGAGCAGAGTGTCTGGCGGTATGGACTGATTTTTTTGGCAACAAAGCTGTGCACTGTGAGTAGGAGCGTGTACAGCCCCTTTCTTCCCATTTCGTCCAGTCTGCCGGAATTGTACTCCTGGTTGGTGGAGGATCCCTTTGCCTGGAGATCCTTAAGGTGAACTTCGTTGGTATACTGCAAACTGAATTCCGATTTCCGCACCGCGGCGCTTCGTGCCCAAACTGTATGAAGAAACTCTGCTCAGGTTTCCAAATCACTGTAATTGATTCGCATGCAAGTCCGGATCCGTCGGATTCTTCTATCCGCAAAGCTAGTGGAATTAATTTTCTGACAGCCATTTTTCGTTTCAATGAATAGACGATTCTGGCAACTTAGGGATGCACAGCTGGCCCGCTGATTGCCTTGTCGCTTGCGGGAAAACACTCATCAGCTTTGGTTCCGTTCGAAATGGCAAGACTTCTCACTCTTTTCCAGACACCGGTGTCCGCTTTGATGACATTGGTGACAGTGCTGGGCTTGTTCGGCCGATCGGCTTGGGGAATGCCTTCTGAATCGTTGGAGAGCTTCGAATCCGACGGTCGTTTCGAATCCCTGCAGGCAATACCATTTCAGGAGATTCGGGATGCCGAAGCCCGCAAGCGCGGCTTGAGCCCTTTACAGGCCGAGGATTTGGTCTGGGAGGGAAACCGCCTGGAAGTTGCCGATCGTCTGATAGAGATCGAGGCAGATGATCCCTTCGAACGACTCATGCGTGTAGGGCCAGGACAGGAACTGGTTTTCCGCAACTGCTGGATCATCCGATGGTTTGCGCTTGGCGGTATGGAATGCAATAACGGCCGTCTTCGCTTCGAGAACTGCATTCTTTCCTTCTATCGGAATGCCGTTGAAGTGGAAGGCGACAGCTCGATCGTTGAACTCATTTCATGTGAGACCAATATGGCTAAAGTCGCAGTGCAGCAGTCAGGGGGACAACTGATTCTCAGAGACTGTCTTTTCCTGACACATAAAAGCGCCATCCAGGCCAGCGGAAACACCGTTGTCGATGTAAGTCAATGCAGCTTCCAGGGAAACGGAGAATCCATCCTGTTGCAGGATGAGGCCAGTTGCACCATCCATGCATCGGATTTTCTTGGGGGGCGCACGTCACACATTGTCCTCGAGGGTACCGGTTCGGCTTCCGCGAGCATGAGCTACATGAGCCCTGTCATACCCCATGGGATGCAAGAGGCAAACATGTCCGCTATGCTGGCAGGCCCCCAGTTCCCCTTGAAGGAGTTCGTATGCACCCTGAGCATTTCCTACGGAAGCCACGAGTTCGAATGTAGACCTATTGACCGGACGATAGAGGGTTTTCCAATCTACCGGCTCTACCGGCGTGAAGTTCAGCGCAGTGTCCGGCCGGATGTATGGCCGGAAGAGCACTTCGATCGCGACATTCCGATGAATGCCACCCAGATCCGAATCGATCCCGATCTGCCCTTTGTCCGCTATCGGGGATTTCTGGATGCCTTCCCTGGCGAGATCGAATCCCTTACCAATACCGCACGCAACACGAACACAGAATAAGAGGGTTCTCATGAATTGTCGATTGATCCTGCTTTCAGCCTTGGCCCTTTCCGGTGCCGCCTTTGCGGATAGCACTTCGCTGAGTACCGCCGAAGTACAGCAGCTGGGAAGCGTGTCGATTTCGGCGGGCGATACACTGCGCGTTTTCGGCGAGTCCTTCCATGCGCAGCTGGATCCAGCGGCCTTGCACCTCGAGAGTGGTGTGCTGGTACTGGAGAATCTTGTTCTGCAGGATGAATCCCCGCTGTCCTCGACCAGTTTTCCCTTGACGATCCAGCAGGGGCAGTCCATGTATCTCAATGATGTGCAGGTCTACAATGCCACAGAAGCGCTGCATTGCGACGGTGGTGAACTGCACCTCAGCAATTCGCGGATTGCCGCCAGCTCAGTGGGTGTGCGCGTCAGCGGAGAGAGCTCCGTGGTGACGCTGGAAGAAAGCAGTTTCAGCGTGTCGAACACGGGGGTGCGGCATGAAGCCGGGAACCTGCAAGTGAATGACTGCACCTTTCTGACACTGGATGAGGGACTGTACAGCACGGCTACCACTACCCTTGAGCTGCAGGATATCAGCTTCCAGGGCAACGAGGTCGCGCTGCGGCTGGAGGGCGCCGGAACGGCTGTTCTGGAATCCTGTGACTTCCGCCAGAGCCGCTACCATCATGTGGAGAATCTGGAAGGCCCCACGGTCGAGTTCCATTCGTGCTACATGGATTCCGCATGCCCGTCCAGCAGTGGAAGCGAGGAGATCATTGATCCCGTGTTTCAACCCCGGAAACCCGCCCAGACGCCCCTGCTCGAGATCTTTGCCGGATTCGACGAGGACGAGATCCTCGAGCTGATCCCCATGGGAACGGATGAGGGCATCCCCTACCAGGCTTCTCGCTATGTGGCGGAGTACAGCGCGGACCCCTATGATTTCAGCTCGGCGCAGCAGGTGGATCTTCCCGCCAATGCGACGACAGCCCCCTTCGATCCGCTTCGTCCCTTCGTGCGAGTCAACGTATACATCGGGGACTGGGCCGAATGAGTGGATCAGCCTACGAACAGTCGCGCACCTTCAAGCTCTTCCAGCAGCATCGTTTTCATGAGGCTCTCAAGGCCTGTGACACGGAGATTCGCCAGGCGGATGAGGCGACATGCCAGTCCCTGAAGTATCTGCGCAGTCTTTGCCTGACGAGACTCGGCAGACTGGATGAGGCGCAAAGCATCCTTTGCGAGATTCCTGGTCATCCTCGTGCAAGCGATCGACTCAAGCGCATTTCCCTCCTGCGCATCGGGTTGCACAGCCTGCGCAACCAGGACTTCGAGCTGTCCGCCGATTGCAATCGCCGCTATCGCGAACTCTGCGGAGACGATGCGACACTGGCGGAGTGCTGGTCCGGCTGTCTGGAGCTGCTGGAAGGCCACAGCGACAGCTGGGAGCATGTGCTCCAGCAGTTCTTCCTGGCACCTGAGCAGGAGAACATCCAGGGCTACCTGGGCTTCACGATCTGTCATACGGAGGAACTCGATGCGGTCGAGAAGGTCCTTCCCTTCTTCTCGGATCGCAAACGCCTCCACAGTGGCCTGCTGAAAACGGCGATCATCGAGTATTACCTGTCGCACGGGGATCTTTCAGCGGCACGCGAGTGGCTGGCGCTGAAACTCCCGATGGAGATCAACTCGCCGACCAGCGACGTGCATCACCGCTATTTCGAGCTGCGCATCGCCGAGCTGGCCAACATGGACGCGGAAGCCCTGGACAAGAAGGCACGCAGCCTGCTGGAGGACATCGCCCGCATTCAGGACTGCGTCCCGCGCGAGATCCAGCTTTACTGCCAGGGGCTGGCGCGCCAGGTGCGGAATCAATGGACTCCGCTCGTGCCCAGCCGCTACGGCATTGTCGGCAATTCGCCGGGTATCCGGATGCTGCGGGAGAAGATCGAGCGCTTCGCCCCCACCGAACTCGGCGTGCTGATCGTCGGGGAATCCGGCACGGGGAAGGAGCTTGTCGCACGCGCCCTGCACGCGGCAAGCCCTCGCAGGCGGCAGCGCTTCCTGGCCATCAACTGCGCCATGCTGGGCGGGGAACTGGCCGAATCCAGGCTCTTCGGCCATGTCAAGGGATCCTTCACCGGCGCGGTCGGGGATCACAGCGGCCTCTTGCATCACGCCCGCAGGGGAACGCTGTTCCTGGACGAGATTGGCGAATTGCCGCTGAGCGCGCAGGCGAAGCTCTTCCGATTTCTGGACACGGGCAGCTTCCGGCGCCTTGGCAGCGGCCGGGACGAGCCTGCTGACGTGCGTATCCTGGCGGCCAGCAACCAGGACCTGGGGGATGCAAGCCTCTTCCGCCATGAGTTGTATTACAGGCTAAGCCAGGTCACTCTGCGTCTTCCCGCCCTTTCCGAACGCGGCGAGGACATTCTGCACATCGCGCGTCGCGTACTGCGCGAAATGAACAGCCGCTTCGCCTGCTGCAAGGAATTGGGGCCGGGCTGCGAGGAGCTCTTGCTGGAGTATCACTGGCCGGGCAATGTGCGTGAGCTGCGACAGACCATCGAGCGCGCCTGGCACGAGTCGCCCTACATCATCCGGCCACAGCATATCCACTTTGAACCTCACGAGGAGCGCCCCGCCGAGGGCAGCGAATGGAGCCCCGACCTGGAGCAGGAAGGCCTGGACCTGGAGCGCGAGACCCAGCTTTTCAGCGCTCGCCTGGTCCAGCGCATGCTCGAGCGCACCGGTCGTGACACAGCCGAGGCCGCCCGCCGCCTGCGAATCAGCGAGCGCACCGTCTACCGCTGGATGGCCAGGGCGCAGGAACTGGGAATGGGGAAAACGCGGGAAGCCTGAGCTCGATCGCAACGCGAGTTCTCATACTGGATCACCAGGGGCGGAGTCGAAGACTTCGCCCCTTCGCGTTTTGTCCGTCCTCGTATCCCTCAAGGCGGCTCCAGGTGTCATATCCTGTTCAAGGGACAGTGCTGCAGGCCGTGTCCAAGCTTCGTTCCCCTTCAAGGTTTGCCTTGATTTGTGGGCCTGTGGAAGACCACTGGAAACTCAATGGGGGGGGAGTACCCCGAAGAACAGGCTTGTCCGTCCAGCGGCGAGGACTGATTTTTGTGGCAATAAAGCTGTGCACTGTGAGTAGGAGCGTGTAGACCTGCCATTTCCCATCTTCGTCCACCCTGTAGGACAGCACACCCTGAAAGTGACCATCGGTTGATCCAGGGATCCCCCTTCGTGTAGGACAAGAACAGCAAAGGGGGACACATCCATGTCCCCCTCCGTATCTCAGCGTCGCTGCGCGGGCCTGTCTACTATTCCCCCTTCACCCAGGCCAGCGCCGCGTCCACGGAATCGGCCATGGTGATTTCCCAGTCCGTGCCCAGGAGGCTCGCAGTGGCGCAGTAGTGGGCGAGGGTCTCGCGGGCTTCCTCGTTGTCCGGCGGAGGAACGATCGCCACTCGCTGGAAAGGGAGGTAGGTGCTGGCGCCGTTGTCCATGGCCGCGACATGGTCCATGTCTCGCCGCGTCATGTCCAGGGTCTGCGTGCCGGAGAAGTCGGCAATCTGGAACCGGGCCTGTTCCGAGCGCGCGTCGCTGTAGAAGGCATCCAGGGATGCCTGGATCTCGGTGCCGTTCACCGCGCCGTGATAGCGGAAGATGGCGCCCCGTTCGATCCACTCAAGTGAGTAGGCCATTGTGTGTCCTTGCCAGGTCAGCCGTGTGTTTCCCGTTGGCCAGTATACTGAAATGAACAGCGCAACATGAGGTGCAGAACAGGTATCCCACAGGCTGTCCAAAGCTCTCACGCACGGAAACGTTCCGGTAGAGCAGCTCATCGTCGCGCTGCGGCGGATGAAATTCTTCCTCTTATCGCTCCCGCGTGGGTACATTCCCCACCCTATGGCACAGAAAACCTGGACCCGGAAACGCCGGCAAAAGCGCCAGCGCGAAGAAAGCGACCGCCACCTGCAACGCCAGGAGGCCCGCAAGGCTCGCCAGCTGAAGCAGGGCAGCGACGAGCTGGACCTGGAAGAAAGCGACGCCCACCTGGACGAGAGCCTCGCCCGCAGCCGCCGTTCGAAGAGCTCCGAAGATGAGGCTCTCGGCGAAGCCCTGGACGGCCTGGTCCTGCGCTATCACCGCTCGTCCTTCGAGGTCGAAGCCGGCAAGCAGCGCTTTGATTGCCGCACCCGATCGACGACCAGGAGTCCGCACCCCGACAGCACCCTGGTCGCCGTCGGCGATCGCGTGCTCATCCAGCCCACTCCCGAAGAAGGCGAAGCCGTGATCGTCGAGGTCCTGCCCCGCCGCAACAAGCTGAGCCGCAGTTCAAAGCTGCACGAGGACATCGAACAGGTCATCGTGGCCAACGTGGACCAGCTGGTCATCATCAGCTCCCTGGCCGAACCCTATCCAAAGCCGGGCCTGATCGACCGCTACCTGGTCACCGCTGCCGTCAACGGCTTCGAGCCGCTGATCTGCTTCAACAAGGCGGACCTGGACCCGGACAATGTCTACCAGGAACTGCTCGACCTCTACCTGGACCTGGGCTACGCCTGCTTCCGCACCAGCGCCGATAGCGGCGAAGGCCTGGACCGGCTGCGCAAGGCCCTGGCGGGGAAAAGCTCGGTCTTCAGCGGCCAGTCCGGAGTGGGCAAGTCCAGTCTGCTCAACGCCCTCAACCCGGAACTGGGGCTCAAGGTGGGCGAGATCAGTGCATACAATTCCAAGGGACGCCATACGACCACCAATTCCAGCCTGATTTCTTTCAACTTCGGCGGCCATGTCGTCGATACTCCGGGTATCAAGGAGCTCTCCCTGTGGAATGTGGATGCCGGCAACCTGCAGCAAGGCTTTCCGGAAATCCTCGAGCTGGCGGAGCAGTGCCGCTTCCGCAACTGCAGTCATCGGCACGAGCCGGACTGCGAGGTGCTGAAGGCACTCGACGAAGGCCGCCTGCATCCCCTGCGCTACCAGAACTACGAGAGCATCCTGGAAAGCCTGTGAGGAATCATGAGCCTGAGTATCCAGCTCGTCGACAGTCGCGAGGACTCCCGCGCGCGCCTGTGTTCGCTTCTTGAGAAGGACGGCCACCAGGTCAAGTGCCTGAGCAGCGGATCGGACGCGATCCGCCAGTTGCGTGATACACCGCCCGAGATGATGATCATCGATCTCACGATGCAGGGCCAGAGCGATACCCTGCTCGGCGAGGTCAAGGGCGCCCTGCCCAGCCTCCCCTGCATCATGATCACCGACGAGGTCAACAACAGCGCGGTCGTCGAGGCCATGAAGCAGGGCGCCTTCGACTTCCTGCTGCGGCCGATCAACCCGGAACAGGTCGAGCTCGTGATCCACAAGGTGCTCAAGGACCTGCGCAGCAAGCTGCAGAGCGAGTACATCCGCCGCCAGGACAACGAGTACGACTTCAGCAACATCATCGGCAATTCGCAGGCCATGGCGCGCACGCTGGAAATGACCAAGAAGGTCTCCAGTTCCAGCGCCAACACGGTCTTCATCAAGGGCGAGACCGGTACGGGCAAGGAACTCTTCGCCCGCGCGATCCATTTCAATTCCGACCGCCGCAAGGAGGCCTTCATCGAGGTCAACTGCTCGGCGATTCCGGCCAGCCTGCTCGAGTCCGAGCTCTTCGGCCACGAGAAAGGCGCCTTCACCGACGCCAAGGAGCGCAAGATCGGTTTGATCGAGCGCGCCCACGGCGGTACCTTCTTCCTCGACGAGATCGGCGACATGGACTTCAACCTGCAGGCCAAGCTCCTGCGGGTGCTGGAGGAGCGACGCATCCGCCGCGTAGGCGGGGATCGCAGCATTCCGGTCGACATCCGCTTCATTGCGGCGACCCACAAGGACCTGGAAGAGCAGATCCAGGAAAAGCTCTTCCGCGAGGATTTGTTCTTCCGGCTGAACGTGATCACCATCGATCTGCCCGCCCTGCGCGAGCGGCGGGACGATGTCCTGCCCCTGGCGGAATTCTTCCTGGACCGTTTTCGTCGCGAGCACAAGCGGGATGTCAAGGGCTTCACGCCCTCGGCGATCCAGGCGCTGCGGAACTGGGACTGGCCGGGCAACATCCGCGAGCTGCGCAACACCATCGAGCGCGCGGTGCTGATCGAGGCCGACGACATGGTGGACGCCGAACACCTGCATCTCTGGAGGCGCCGCGCGCGCAGCCGGCCGATGAACGGCAACGGCAACGGCCACGCCGTCGAGAGACAGCGCATCGGCTACGACTTCGAGATTCCCGACGACGGCTTCTCGATCGTCGAGTTCGAGAAGGTCCTGCTGTCGCGCGCGCTGCACAAGGCGAGGCACAATGTGTCACGGGCGGCCCGCCTGCTGGGGCTCAGCCGCGAGACCATGCGCTATCGCATCAAGAAACACGCACTGGATATTGAATGAACCTGCGCCCGCTCACGCGGATCCTCCTGATCGCCTCTGACCTGGGCATGATCGCGCTCTGTTTCCTCCTTTCCCCCTGCATCCTTTCCCTGCTCGAAGGCTCCGGACCTTGCCTGGCCAGCCTGGCCCCCGGAGATCCCCTCTTCAAGGTGGCGCTCTTCTGCGCGCTGCTCTGGCTGATTTTCGCCCTGCCCGAAGGCCTCTACCGCCTGGAGCGACAGCTCTTCTGGAGCGACGTGATGGCCGCGGTGCGCGCCCTGCTGAAGACCGGCGCCCTGCTGCTGGTCCTGCTCTTCCTTGCGCGGATCGACCTGGACTTCCCTCGTCCCGCCGCCGGCCTGGCCTGGCTGCTGGCGCTCTTCAGTCTGCCCGTGTTGCGCGGCCTGCTGCTCGAAAGGCTGCTGGCCAAGGGCGGCAAGGCCCTGCTCGTGGGACACGGCACCGGCCTGGCCGAGTTCTGCCAGGCGCGCCTCTCCGGTCGCCTGCGCCGCCGCCTGGGCGTGATCGGCGCCCTGCGCGAAGACGGTGACACGGCCGGGGAGCTGGAGCTTCCCCTGCCCGTCTTCGGTTCCACGGAGAGCTTCGCCGATCATGTGATACGCGAGGGCGTAGACACCCTGGTGCTCTGCACGGCGCACCTCTCGCGGGGCCGCCTGCAGGGCCTGCTCAAGCAGATGGCCGGCGCCACGCCGCGCCTGCTGCTGTATCCGGACGTGGCGGTCATGGAACTCGCCGAGCTGGAGGTGGAGCACCTGGGCGGGCGCACCGTGTTGTGCTACAACCAGAACCTGCACAGCCCGGTCAACCAGGCGGTCAAGCGCGCCATCGACATTGCCGGCGCCCTGGTCGGCCTGCTGATCCTCGCCCCGCTGCTGCTCGGCGTCAGCCTGGCCATTCGCCTGGATTCTCCGGGCTCGCCGATCTACCGGCATCGGCGCTACGGCCTGGGCCGCAAGTGGATCCACATGATCAAGTTCCGCTCGATGGTCACCAACGGCGACGAAGTCCTGGAAAAGCACCTGGCGGAAAACCCCGCGGCCCGCGAGGAGTGGGACGCGCTCTGCAAGCTGAAGGATGATCCGCGTATCACGAAGATCGGCGGCTTCATCCGCCGCTGGTCCATTGACGAGCTGCCGCAGATCCTCAACGTGCTCAAGGGCGACATGAGCCTGGTCGGACCGCGCCCGATCAACGACGTGGAGTACGGCAAGTACGGCGCCTGGCAAAAGAACTTCATGAGTGTCCGTCCCGGCTTGACTGGTCTCTGGCAGGTCAGCGGCCGCAGCGACATCGACTTCGAGGACCGCGTCAAGCTGGACATGTACTACATCCGCAACTGGACGATCTGGATGGACATCCGGATCCTCTTCAAGACGGTGGCGGTGGTGCTGAAGAGCGAAGGGGCATACTAGGGAACCAGCGCAGCCACTGCGCGTTGGCGGAAGAGGAGTGGTTTTCTCGCCAGTGTCCGCAGCATTCTGCTGCGGCTAGATGCAAGCACCGCTACGCGGTGCCTTGAGTATCTCCCCTTTATGAACAGTAGTGGCCCCATGCCACACCCGCACCGCATCGCGGTGCTTGCCTGTAGCCGCAGCAGAATGCTGCGGATATTGGTATAAGAACCAATACTCTCAAGCCAACGCAAAGCGGCTGGAGTGCCGGGTTGGTCCCCCAGGGGTGAAGAAAACGCCCCCCGCCTCCAATCGGAGGCGGGGGGCGTTTCGCTTGCGTGATACGCCGTGCTACTTCAGCAGCAGCAGGCGCGCGGTTTCCGTCGGGCGGCCTTCGGTACGGGCGTGCAGGAAGTAGACGCCGCCGGCCAGGTTGCCGGCATCGATCGTCAGGTCGTGCACGCCGGCGGGCAGCGTTTCATCCAGCGGGACAGCGGCCACCTGGCCGAGCACATTGACCAGGCTCAGCCTCAGCGGGGCGCTGCGGTCCATCGTGATCCGAACAGTCGTCGTCGGATTGAAGGGATTGGGGTGCACGCGCGTCAGCAGGGGAGTGGCGGGAGCCGGCGCGGGTTCCGTCACGCCGACGATCGGCGTGTTGTTCCGGTACCACTGCAGGGAACCGAATTCCTGGAAGCGCTCGACGGTCAGAATGTCCTGGTCCCCGTCGCCGTCCAGGTCGGCCAGGATCTGGTCCAGGGGATACCAGTCCGTATTGGCCAGGATGTCCTGCAGGATGAAGGCGTCCAGGCTGTCGATGTTCATGTACCAGCCCACGTTCCGCTGCAGGTAGTCGCAAACGATGACGTCTGTCTCACCGTCTTCGTCCAGGTCTCCTGCCGTGGCGTGCAGCAGGCTTGCGCCCGTAGAGCTGATCAGCTCCTCCGCGCCGATCGGCGCGATGCCCGAGCGGTTCTCGTGCCACACAATGCGCCGCGCCTCCGCCCTGGCGTGCCGGCTGAGCAGGTCCGGGTCCCCGTCTCCGTCGAAATCCGCGAGTTCCAGCACCACGCCGCCGAAGCCCAGGCTGTCGCGGACTTCGCTCTGGGCCTCTGTGAAGCCGCCCAGTCCGTCCGGATTGTGATGCACGACCAGGCCGACCTCGGTCGAGAGCACGCTGACCAGCACATCCTGGTCCCCGTCCAGGTTGATGTCCAGGCACTGCAGGCCCAGCACCGAGGAGCTCGTGTCCGCAGGAATGCTGCTGACCAGGCTGAAGAGAGCCGCTTCGCGATCGACGAAGACTCCGCCTTCCTCCTCGAACCAGTGCACATCCATGGCATAGCGCGTGGTGTCATCCACGACGAAGGAGTCCGCCAGGGCCACCAGCAGATCGCCCTGTGAGTCGCCATCCAGGTCGCCGACCTGCATGGCCGTAATGCGCGCTTCTCCCGGTGCGACGAAGACCGCCGGCTGCTGCGAGAAATTTCCCAGCCCGAAAACGTTTTCGAACCAGAAAATGCTGTCGCGGTTCATGGCGATGATGTCGGGACTTTGATCCAGGTTCAAGTCTCCGAGCAGGACCAGGTGCAGCGAATCCAGCTCGCCGAAAGACGTCCCGATGTCGAAGACGCCCCCGCCTTCGTTGAGGAATTTCATGAAGCTGCCCGGCGCCTCGCTGCTGGCCCGCAGGTGCGCCAGGGCGTCCATGTCTCCGTCGCCGTCCAGGTCCTCGCAGAACAGGTCGACGATTCCCGTCGGCGTCTCGAAGGCATTGATGTCAAAGGGCCCGCTGAAGGAGACGGACTGGGCCATCAGCCCGGAGACCGGCAGGAGGCAGGCCAGGGTCAGGGCGCCGACCGCCGGAAGCGGCAGGCGAAGGGGGGTGAAGTGCATGACAGATGGTTCCTCTCTGGTTATTGCGAGGGCCATTGTAAGACATTTCGTCCCGCCTTTTCTTGCTCCCAGGCAAGCGGGAGGATTCCAGACCCGGGAAGAGAGAAAATCCCCGCGCATCCCGAAGGATGCGCGGGGATTCGAAGCAGCGATTGTGCCGAAGGGCCTACTTGATCAGGACCAGCTTGCGGGTCTGGTTCAGGTCGCCCTGGCTCAGCGTATAGGTGTAGATGCCGGAGGCCAGCTGCTCGGCGTTGAAGGTCACGCTGTGCTGACCGGCGGCAGTCATTCCCTTCAGCAGGGTGGCGACCACGGCGCCGTTCAGGTTGCGAACGACCAGGCTGGTCTCGCCCGTTTCGGGCAGGCTGAAGTCAATGTTGGTCACCGGGTTGAAGGGGTTCGGGTAGTTCTGCGAAAGGCCGAATCCGCCCGGCAGATCGTTGGTCGAAGCGACGCGATCCCACTGGCACAGGGCCACGTTGCTGGTGGCGGGGTTGCCCTGGCTGTCCATGAAGGAAGCGACGGCACTGTCCAGCCCGACAACCAGACTGCTGTAGCTGAAGCTCGCCTGGCCGGCAGCATTCGTTACCAGCACGCCCGAATTCAGGCCCGCATTGGGACCGGCGAAGACCTCGATCTCCACGTCGCGGCCGACGACCGGGTTGCCGTCATCATCCTGCAGGGTGGCGGTGAAGGTGTGCGTGTCGCCGATGAAGCGGGTGTCGAAACCGGGCGTCAGCACGGCGCCTTCGTTGACCACGGCGGCAAAGGTGATCAGCATGTGGGCGGCGAAGATGTTGTCGTCGCCGGAAGGATTGATCGTATTGACCAGCATCGAGGTGTCGCCGTCGTTGACGAAGCTCGTCACATCGTAGAGCTCGTCGTCGGTGCCGATGCTGTTGGGAATGCAGGGATCGCCCTCGAAGGGATCGGCGGGATTGGCGCGGCTGTCGCCGATGCCGCCCACGGTCAGCAGAGCGCCGTTGGCAAATTCGCCGTCATCCGTGTGGCCGGCGTCGGAGGTCAGGCGCAGGCCGTTGATGTTGACCTGGCTGTTCTGGCAGACCGCCTGGCCCTGGGCGCCGAAGGAAATCGCCAGACCCAGTTCCATGACTGTGTCCACATCGATGTCGACGGGAGCGCCGAAGCCGATGGAGAAGTTGTCGCCGGTGGTCGACTGGCCGCCGAAGGCCACCACGGCCGTGTTGACATTGGTCTCCTCGGGATCGTCGAAGATCACGTAGAGCGCGCTGCCGTCGACCTGGGCGCATTCGCCGAGGGTCAGGTCATGAATGCCGGCGGCCAGCGGGGCCATGATCGGGGCCACGATGCCCGTCACGTCCGCCCAGTGGTTGCTCTGGTTGATCGGTCCCGTGACGATGTTGTCCCAGGCGACGGGCATTCCTTCAATGGTCATGCAGCCATCGGCGAGCACGGCATTGCTGAAGCCCTGGCTGGCGGTCGCCAGGTAAGCGCCGCGCACGGTCGCGCCATCGCTGGGCTTTTCGACCTGGATCAAGCCGGTGGCGCTGGTCATGCCCAGGCCATCGGCGGAAATGCTGATGTTGCCGGTCTCGACAATCAGCACATCGCCCAGGCTGCGGTTGGAGTTCCCGTTCCAGTCCATGTCCGTGGCGCCTACGCCAACGGTGCGGGCGGCCACCAGGCTGCTCAGTCCGATGAGGCCGATGCCGATGCCACCAAGAATCGTCTTCGTGTTCATGAATCCCCCTGTAGAAGAAATGCTTTGGACCCTTCGAGAGCTTCACTGTCTCCTGAAGGATCCTGTTGGATTAAGTCGGTTCGTGTCAGGTCACCCGCCAAAGGGGAGACCTTGATTTTGCTACGGGGGGAATCAGCAAAACTGATGCCATTCGCTAACTACTTCAAGAACAAAGCTGGAATCGCAGTTGTTTGCCAGATTTGACGATATCAAGACGAAGACGATGACGGATTCTGGACACTTCTTGTCTGGGCCTCAGTCGGAGAAGGCCGACGAAGCATTCGCAGGTGCAGTGCAGCGGCCTTCAAAGCTGCGATGGATGGAACCGCTGAAGGCCCATTGTCCGTCCAGCAGTTCCACAACCAAAGGACCTCCGGGCATGTGGCAGGTGACCGGCAGCTGAACCAGGCCCTGTTCGCGCAGCAGTACCGCGACCGCCACGCAGCCCGTTCCGCAGCCTTCTGTTTCGGCCTCGACGCCCTTTTCCCAGGCGCGCACGATCAGGTTCCCCGCATCCCTGCGTTCCACGAGGATCACATTGCTGCCCTCATCTCCGAAGGCCGGCCAGTGGCGCGCCGCGCTTCCGATTCGTGCCAGGTCCAGCTCCGCGGCGTGCTCCGTGTTCAGCACGCAATGCGGAACCCCCGCGCGCAGATAGCCCAGAAACTGCGCCGGACGGATGGCGGCGACGAAGGCCGCCGAAGCCTCCAGTTCCGCGCTGAGCTCCGTCTCACGCCGAATGTCGCCCAGGCGCAGCAGACTGCTTTCCTGGCGGAACTCCACGCGCTGCAGGCCGGCGCGCGTGCTGAAGGCGGTCTCCCTGTCACACAGCTTCAGCTCGCGGGCGAACTGGGCACAGGCCCGCGCCCCGTTGCCGCACATGAAGGCCTCGCTGCCGTCCGGGTTGAAGATCCGCATGTGGAAATCGGCCGTTTCGGAGGACTCGACCAGCAGCAGGCCATCGGCCCCGACGCCCCTCCGGCGGTCGCAGAGCGCCGTGATCCACGCCCGCTCTTCTCCCGACAGCAGCCGGCGACGGTTGTCGATGGCGATGAAATCGTTGCCGTTGGCGCAATACTTGGTGAAGGGGATCTTCATGGCTCTCGCCTTCCGTGTGATATCCGGATGCTCAGGCGCGGGCCAGCAGGTCGGCCAGCCGCTGATGAATGTGGTACAGGTCCCCGGCGCCCGCCGTGACCACGACTTCGCTTTCCCCCAGCGGCAGCAGGGCCCGCGATAGCCCGTCCCAGTCGTCTACGGCGCGCGCGCAGGGGTGGTTCCCGAGCCAGGGGAGGAAGCTGCGGTGATCCACGCCGGGCAGCGGTCGTTCGCGCGCGGGGAAGACGGGCCAGGTGAAGACGCGGTCCGCCGCGGACAGGGCCCGGGCGGTCTCCTCGGCGAAGGCCTCGACCCGGCTGAAGGTGTGCGGCTGGTGGATCACCGTGACACGTCGATAGCCCATTTCGCGCACCGAGTCGATCAGCGCCGCCAGTTCGCTCGGATGATGGGCATAGTCGTCGATCAGGGTCCTGCGACCGTTGCTCCACAAGGTCTGCAGTCTTCTGCGCAGGCCGGGGAAGCTCTCCAGGCCGCGCACGACGGCGGCCATGTCCAGGCCCAGCTCCTCGTGCCGTTCGGCGCACCAGGCCAGGCAGAGGGCCGCGTTGAGCCGGTTGTGCTCGCCGGCCATCGGCGGGCGGAAGGCCCAGTCCAGGTCCGGCGTATCACGGTGTCTCAGCCGGCAGGCCTCGCCGTCTCCTGCGAGGATCCAGTCGCAGGAGGCGGCGCGTCCCACACACGCCGATCCCGCCCCCGGTCTCCAGGGAAGCGATTCGGGGTCTGCGTGGGCCTGCTGCAGGATCCTGCCCTCCGGCAGGCGGTCGGCCAGCTCCTGCATGGCCTCGTAGAGGTCCTCGGGCCGGGGGTAGATGTCCACGTGGTCCCAGTCGAGCCGTGTGACAAGCAGGTGGCCCGGATGCAGGGTCAGGAAGCTGCGGTCGTATTCGTCGGCCTCCAGCACCAGCAGGTCGCTCCCGCCCAGGTGTCCGGCGGGAAGCCCCTGCAGCTGGGCGCCCACGAACCAGCCCGGGTCGGCGCCGGCGGCGTGCAGCGTGTGCGCCAGCATGGCGCTGACGGTGGTCTTGCCGTGCGTGCCCGCGACGGCGATGCTGTGCGGGCGGCGTCCCAGCAGTCCAAGCAGCTCGCTGCGCTTGAGCAGCGGCAGGCCCCGGGAGAGGGCGTCGCGGATTTCCGGGTGGTCCAGGGGCATGGCGGCCGTGCGGATCACGAGGCCCGGCGGCGGGCTTTGGGGCACGGCCTGCTGGACGAGGGCGAGCTCGATTCCCTTCTCGCGCAGTTCCCGTGTGACGGCGGTCTCCTCGCGGTCGGATCCTGTCACACGGAATCCGCGCTCGTGCAGCGCCAGGGCAAGGGCGCTCATGCCCGCGCCTCCGATGCCGCAGAAGTGGATGTGCCGGGGCAGCTGCTCCGGGGACTCGAACATGGCTTCCCTTTCCGGATTACGGCCCAACTTATGGAAGAGGGATCACAGGCACACGGCCTGCCCGTCCTAACCGCTGGACATTCCGGCAGAAGCCGCATCCTGTCTTCCGCACCAGCCGGCTCGGCGGCCAGGGGGCGCGGGGACCCTCATTCCGCTTCGATCGGCCCTCCCGGCTCCCTAGCTTGCGGCATGCACTGCGCACTTGGCGATCCCCCCTTCGAGGAAAAAGAACTCCTGCGTCTGGCCAGAAACCCCGCACTCTGGCGGCCGGCGCTGGCGGAGGCGCTGCTTTCCCGCTTTCCCCTGCACGAGGCGCAGATCGCCCCGCTGCTCTGTGATACTCTTTCCGGCAGGGAGCAGCAGGTTCTGCAGCAGCTTCGCCTGGCGGGCCTGCTGCAGGGAATGCGGGAGGGCTCGTTTCCGCAGGAGCTGCCGGCGCTTTGCGAAAGCCAGGACAGCGCCCTGGCGCGTGGCGCCTTCGCGCTCTGCCGGCTGGAAACGCGTCCGCGGGAAGCGCTGGGAGCCTTGCAGTCCCTGTTGCCCGACTGGGCCCCCCTGCTGCGAACGCTCCCCCTTCTGGAAGCCTCCCGCTTCGCCAGCAGCCTTAAGGGATGGCAGGAGCAGCTGCCGGGCGCGTCGGCAGGCAGTCGGCTGCAGGCCTTGTGCCGCATGCAGATCCTGCTGCACGGCTGGCTGCTGAAAGACCCGGAGAGCTGGCGTGGCATGAAGCAGTGTGCGCGCTGCCTCCCGGCGGAACGGGAGATCCTGCAGCGGGCGGAAGCCCGCTTGGCTTGTTGCGAGCGCCTGGTGCTGGAGAAGGATTGGATCTTCTCGCTGGGCGAAGGAGAGCTGCTCGGGCATGCGCCAGGCTTCCTCGCAACCCTGCGGGACCTGCGTGCCCTGGCGCCGGGGTCGGATCCGCTGCTGCTGCTGGGGGAAAGCGGCAGCGGGAAGGAGCTGGCGGCGCGGGCCTGTCACCGGCTCTCCGGAAACAGCGGTCCTTTCGTTCCGCTCAACTGCGCTGCGTTGCCGGCCAGCCTGGCAGAGGCCGAGCTCTTCGGCAGCAGCCGGGGAGCCTTCACCGGAGCGGTGGATCGTCCGGGACTGGTCGAGCGCTGTGCAGGAGGAAGCCTTTTCCTGGACGAGGTCGGCGCTCTGCCTCTGCCGCTCCAGGCCAAGCTCCTGCGCGTGCTTGATTCCGGGGAGTTCTACCGCGTCGGTGAAACCCGCGCCCGCCATTCGGCCTTTCGCCTGCTCAGCGCCACCTGCGAGGACGACAAGCTGAAAGGCGAAGAGTTCCGGGCCGATCTTCTGCAACGCCTGGCCGGAGGAACCCTGCGATTGCCCCCGTTACGCGAGCGGTGCGAAGACCTTCCCCTGCTCACGGCAGCCTTTCTGCACGAGTCCGGCCTGCGCCTGCAGGCCGCCGACCTGCTGGAAAGCCACGCCCAGAGCTGCCTGCGTGCGTGTGCCTGGCCGGGAAATGTGCGCCAGTTGCGCTTCGCGGTGCGGCGCCTGGCCGGACTATCGCCTCTGCAACGGCGGCAGGCTGCAGAGGAGCTCATGACATCTCCCAGGCCCTCCGCCACCGCGAACCGACTGCCGATCCGCCTGCGGGAGGCGCGCGACCGGGCGGAGGAACTCTGCATCCGCCAGGCGCTCCAGGACTGCGGGGAGGACAAGCCTGAAGCCGCCCGGCGCCTGGGGATTTCCCTGCCGACTCTCTATGCCCGGCTGCGGCAGCTCCGGGAGTCTACCGGGACCGGCAGGCCGAGAACCGCGCAGGCCGGATGAGAGCCTGCTTTCCTACATTTGCCGCCGTTGGCGCGGCCCGGTCTGCGCTTCGTCGGATCCCCGAACCAGAACTAGGACCCCATGGAACACAAGGGCAATCTGCTGCTGGACTTCCTGCTCCTGCTGCTGCGCCGCAAGCGCCTGCTGCTGGGCATCGTGCTGCTGACCAGCGTCTCCACTGCCGTCTACAGCCTGGTCATGGACAAGACCTGGGAATCGCGCGCCCTCATCTCGCCTCCCGCGGGCGGCGGCGACGGTATTGCCGGCCTGCTGGGAGACCTGCCGATGGCGGGCCTGCTCGGCGGCCTGGCGGGCGAGTCCTCCGGCGGACAGTACTACATCGCCATCTTCAACAGCCGCGTGATGTACGACGCGCTCATCGAGACCTTCGACCTGCGGGTCCACTACGAGATGGAGGCGGACCAGGAGATCGAGGATGTATACGAGGTCCTCTCCTCGAACATTTCCGCCGATCTCGATTTCGAGTCCGGCCTGATCTCGCTGGCCGTCCAGGACAAGGACCCCGCTGTCGCACACCGAATGGCGCGGTTCATGATCGAAGAGCTCGAGCGCCTCAACCGTGTATACAGCTCGCGCAAGGCCGGCGAGAACCGCCACTTCATCCGGGGCGAGGTGGACAAGATCTACTCCCGCATCGACAGCCTGGAACAGGAAATGCTCGCCTTCCAGGACCGCGAGAAGCTGCTCGAGCCCGAACGCCAGGCGGAGGTGATCCTCTCGGCCTACATGGAACTCAAGGCGCGCCACGAACTCAAGGACCTGGAACTGGAGCTGGCCCGCCAGCAGTACGGCAGCGGCCACCCCGACGTGCTGCTTCTCGAGAGGGAAAAGGCGAGTCTCGAGCGCCGCCTGGACGAGGCCTACAACGAGGGCGAGGAAGGCCTCTTCCTCTCGATCCGCGACCTGCCGCGCACCACAGTGGAGTACCTGGGCATTCGCCGCGAGCTGGAGATCGAGAACCAGAAGCTGACCTTCATGCTGCCCCAGCTGGAGCAGGCCAAGATCCAGGAAGTGCGTGATACCAAAGTGCTCGAGGTGCTCGACCCCCCGCGCCTGCCGGAGAAGCGCATCAGGCCGAAGCGCACGATGATGGTGGTCGTCAGCGCGCTGATCGCCTTCGTGATCGGCAGCCTGCTTGCCCTGGTGCTCGAGCGCGTGCAGCGCGACGAGGAGCTCGCCTCCCAGCTGGGCGAGGTGGGCGCTCACCTGCGAGACATGCTGAGGTTCAAGTGGTAGCACACACGCATATGCGGGCGGGACTGCTTGCGGCCCTCCTGGCTGCCGGATGCTCGGGGCCGGAACCCGCGGCGAGGGGCGAGGCGGTGGCGGTGTTCAAGGAGCTGCTGCCGCAGCGCGAGTATGTGATCCAGGCGGAGACCGGCAGCGAGAGCCGCATGGAGACCGCCGCCAGCTCCGACTGGAAGGACCCTGTGACACAGGAGAACCTGCAGGGCTTCCGCAGCCTGCAGGTGCTGCGGACGGGGGAAGAGGAAGAGGGCGTGATCCCCCTGGAGCTGGAAACGCTGGAATACGTGATCCAGAGCGGGGATGCGCGCGAGCCGGTCGAGATCGCCGGCGCCGTCGGCCTGGCCGAGTACGACCGCCGAAGCCGGCAGATCACGCTGACCGGCCTGGAAGGGGAGTGGGCGGACAGCAGCCTCGACCGCCGAGGCATGGAGAGCTTCCTGCAGTCCTCCTACCAGGCGATCCAGTCCGTGGTCGGGGACACCCTGCGCAACTGGCGCCCGGGCGAAGCGGACACGACGCGCCTCGAGAGCCGGCAGGCCATCGGCCCCGTCGCCATCGACCTGGTGGAATCCACCATCACCGAGCTGGCGACGGTGACCGCGGACAGCCTGGTCTTCCGTGTGCGGCGCAAGGCGCTCCTCGTCGACGGCGAGCAGGCCCATGCAGGCAACACGACCCTGGTCGGCGACGGCGAGGGGACCATCGTATACGACAGGAACGAGCACTATATCACCTCGAGCACTCTTCGCTCCAGCCTGCGGGTCGAGTACGAGTCGGAAGCCCTGCGTTTCCGCGCCGGTTCGCTGAGCACCATCGACGTCAGCACCCGCATTGCACGCGCGGCGGAGAGTTCCCGGTGAGACCGCGCGGGCCGGCCTTTCGCCTGCTCGCCTGCGCGGCCCTGGCCGGTGTCGTACACGCCGCCCCCTGCCCGCCCGAATTGAGCCACCTGCCTCCCGGCAGCACCGCCGGCCGGCTGCTCGAATGGAGCTGCCAGCTGCGCTTCCTTCCGCCCGGCGCGGACTTCGATTCCCCCGGCCCCTTCTCCTTCGCGCCCTGGTTCGGGCGCATTCAGGAGAGCTATCACCTGCACTGGGAGCGCAACCGCGGCTTCGAGCTCCAGGTGGAGCTGCCGGAGGCCGGCGCGGACACTTCGCTCTATCGAGAACGCGTGGTCGAGCTGGCCGGTTTCCTGGAAGGCTTCCTGGACGTCTGGAACCACAGCACCTACGCCGCGCCCTGCAGCTATGTGCCGGAAGATGCCGACTGGGAATGGGACGGAAGCCGCTGGAGCGCCTCCTGCGAGCTTCCCGGCGTGCGATTGTTTTTTGCCTGGAACGAGGCGGGTTTTCCCTTGCGCATGGAGGGCTGGCAGGGCTCCCTGCCGCTCTTCGAGGCCCGGCTGCTGCCGGAGCGCCGCCAGGGCTGCGAATTGCTGAAATCGGCCGAGATCTATCTGGAAAGCGGCCTGGTCAGCACGCACTATGACCTGGAGTACGCCCTGGTGGATCGTTTCCTGCTGCCCGCGCGGCTGGTCTGGAAAAGCAGCGCCTGGGGCGACGAGCAGGAGCTGCGCATCGAGTTCCGGCAGTACGCCTGGCGGGAAGGGCCCTGAGCGGGGTTGATCGCCCTTTGGCGCATCAAGCTCTTCAAGTAAAGCGACCCGCGTCTTCGGTCGATGAAGCATGGGAGAAGCAGCCGGATCACAGGATGGGGCGCAGGCTATGTGGCAGGAAATCAGCTGGCATTTTCGGGACTCGCTGGAAGGCAGTGTCTTCCTGCTTGCGACCTGTGCCCTGCTGCTGATTCTTTCGCCGGCCTTCTACAAGATCCTCAAGGACATGCTGGCCCGGCGCCGCAGGGAAGCGACCCTGATCAGCCAGTTGAACAGCAGTTCCCTGAGCCACGCCGAAAAGAAGCTGGTGGTGCGTGCCATCCACGAGCAAAGCCCGGGGAATCCGGAAGCCATCCTGCAGGATCCCCGCCTTTTCAATCGCTGGGTCGACAAGCTTCCTGAGATACTCGAACCGCCCGCGGAACTGGTCGAGCAGCTGGCGCACATTCGCGAAGAGCTCTTCCGGGATGTCTTCGTCGTGCCCCCTCTGCGCAGCACCCGCGATTTCCAACCCAACCTCTTCGTCAATATCTGCGCCGCACAGGGCGCGGATACCCTGCTGCCTTCGGTGCTGGTCGAACTGGATGATGGCGAGCTGGTCTTCCGCATCGCCCGCAAGGAACGCGTCTTCGAATACCAGCCGGGGGATGTGCTCCTGCTGCATGTGCCGCATCCCGAAGCGATGTACATCGCCAAGGTCAAGGTGCGCGCACTCAGTGCCGACCGCCGGCAGGTCACCGTCACTCATTCCTCCACGGGCGACTTCCAGGTGCGGCAGTATCGCGAGTTCTGGCGCGTCGACCTGACGATGGGCGTGCATTTCCAGCTCATCGACAAGGACGGTGAGGCCCAGCCTGGAAGGGAAGGCACCTGGGACGGCAAGCTGATCAACCTGAGCGGCGGCGGCGCGGCCATGGTCAGCGAACAGAAGGTGATCCGCGGAGATCATGTGCGCTTCCCGCTCTACCTGGCGGATCGCATTCTGAATCCGGTGGTGGCCAAGGTGCTGGAAGCGGCGGAGCTGCCCAGTGGCAAGTATCGCAGCCACATGATGTTCATCGGTTTGACGCCCGAAGAGCGGGACCAGATCATACGCAGCCTCTTCCAGTGGCAACGCGAGCGACTCCAGACCCAGACCCGCGAAGACCACGCCTAGTCCGCGCTTCCCTCCAGATCCCGCCATAAAGCGACGCGGCGTATACAGCGTAGAATCCATCCAGCGCCATTCCGGATGCTCATCCGGATTTCATCACTTTACAATTGAACCTTGCCTTTTACACACGATAAAGTTATTCATGCTTCAATTGCTCAATGTTCCAATAAAATCAAGCTCTTAGCCTTTTGGCCCGGACTCTGCTACTGGAAGTTGATGCGGAAGCCCCGGGAAAACCCGTCCGTTTCGGGGCGATAACCCGGCCGATCGGCACCGAAGTGCCTTTCTTGACTGTGCTTGGGCAAATCCCTAGGTTGTGCCGGTTGCTAGGAACCTGTTCGATCTGCTTGTCAAGGCCGTCGGCAGAGCCATTTCCAGTACCCTGACTTCTGTTCCAGTTGGAGAGCGTCTTCCGCGGCCGCATGGCGGCATGCGGTTGCCTTTCCATACCCTGGTCTTTACTCGCCGGTCACCAGGTTCCGAACCGGTATTCACTTCCTGTACTACGGAGGGTCACATGAGAAACGCCACGCGTCCCCGTGGGTTCTCGTTCCCCGTCTTGCCCCTGCTCCTGGCCATCCTCATGGCCACTCCCGCCGCCTGGGCCCAGCGCGGCAAGATCAAGGGCAAAATCGTCGACAAAGAAAGCCGCGAGGCTGTGGTCAGTGCCCCCGTGACGGTCGAGGGCACCACCTATGGCGCCTACACGGACTTCGATGGCGAGTTTCTCATCGCCCAGGTGCCGCAGGGTCTGGTGACCATCAAAATCAGCGCCCTGAACTACCATGAGATCACGGTCCAGGAAATTCCGGTCGTGGCGGATGGTACCTACGACGTGGGCACGATCGAGATGACCTCCTCTGCTGTCGAGCTGGAAACCCTGACCATCGTTGCCGACCGCAAAAAGGTCGACCTGACGGTTTCCAATCAAAAGACGACCGTGACGGAAGAAGACATCAGCCGCCAGGCCGTCGGTTCGGGCACGGAGCTGGTCTCCAACATTCCGGGCTTCAAGCTGAATGACGAGGGGCAGCTCACCGCTCGTGGCAGCCGTCCGGAAGAGATCAAGTTCGTCATCAACGGCATCGACGCCCGCGACCCGCTGGTCGGCGGCCAGAACTTCGTCAACCTGGACGTGGCCAACATCGAGCAGTTGGATGTGCTCTCCGGCGGCTTCGGTCCGGAATACGGCCAGGCCCAGGCCGCGATCATCCAGGTCAGCACCAAGGAGGGCGACCAGAGCGAGTACAACGGCCGCTTCGAGTGGTCGACGGATCGCCTCTTCGACGACTACAGCTTCAATACGGACGGCTACAACCTGAGCATCGGCGGCCCGCTGCCCTTCCAGACCAACCGTCCCGAGAGCCGGCGCGCCACCTTCTTCTTCACCGGCCGCGCCTATCTGACCGACACCTACCTGCCCTTCGACTTCGACCGCGGCAGCAGCGACTATGTGGGCCTGGGCTTCGACCTGCCCGAGCGCCAGCGCAACGAGTACAGCGCCGCGCTGAACCTGGCGGTTCCCCTGTCCGACACACAGAAGCTGAAACTCTACGGCGAGCACCACTTCCGCCGCTGGGACCTCTACCCGGATGGCGAGGGCCCGGTGAGCGGCAATTACGGCTACGCCTACCTCTTCAATCCCCGCAACCGCCCGCGCGCCGAGAACGTGAGCACCAATTTCAGCCTGACCTATTCCAAGGTCTTTCCCGAGCTGGAATCGACCCTGGAAGTCCGCCTCTATCGCAGCCAGACGGACACGGAGATCCTGCCCGGCGGCCGCGCGCCGGACGAATTCGTGCTCGAGCTGCCGGCCCAGGAGCAGGCAAACGAGGACGACAAGGGCGCTTTCCTGGGCAACGGCTACCAGGACAACGACGGCAACGGCTACTACGACGGCTATGTGGACGCCAACAACAACGGCCAGTATGACGGCTACGTCTACGACAGCTACGGCAATCCGATCTACAGCGAGGGCTACGAGGACCTGAACCGCAACGGCCGCTATGACGCGGGCGAGGACTGGATCGACCTCAACGGCAACGGCATCTACGACACCGCCGAGCCCTGGACCAATGTGCCCAACCCGGTCAACGGCCTGGACAACCCCTGGTACGATCCCTGGGATCCCTACGAGGACCTGAACAACAACGGCCGCTGGGACGACGCCGAGCCGCAGACGCCCGAGCAGGACATCAACCACAATGGCCGCTGGGACGGCGAGCGCTTCCAGGACGTCAATGGCGACGGCATCTGGAACGGCTGGAGCGAGGCCTTCACCGACGACAACGGCAACGGCGTCTGGGACGAGGGCGAGGATTACACCGACGAGAACGGCAACGGCCGCTGGGACATGGCGGAAGGCTACGACGACATCAACCTCGACGGCCGCATCAACTTCCGCGATGTGCGCGACACCAACGAGGACCTGGGCGAGCCCTACCTGGACGGCGACCTCTATTTCGACACCGGCGAGCCCTTCATCGACGAGCCCGATCCGGTGACCGGCGTCTACAACGGTATCTGGGACCAGGGCGAGATCTGGTTCGACCTGCCCAGCACCTATGGCGGCTACCAGACCTGGATCCAGAACGGCGGCCTGCAGACTCCGGGGGCGACCCCGCCGCAGGCGACGCTCAACGGCCAGTACGACGGCCCCAACAATATTTTCGACGAGTTCGAGCTCTTCACCTACTACGCCGATTTCGTCGAAGACCCCTTCCTGCAATTCCACTCAGGCAACAATACGCGCAGCGTGGGGCAGACCCCGGCCGAGCTGGTCTTCAACGAGCATTACCGCAGCTCGGTGATCGATGTCAGCCGTCCCGTGCTCTACACCTACAATCCGGAAGACAACGGCTCGGACTGGCCGGCCCAGATCTACCTGGCCAGCACTCCCGGCCGCACCTGGGAAGACCGCAGCAACGACCCGGACTACGAGGCCCGCTTCGATCCCCAGAACTACACCTGGGACGAGTGGGAGCCCTTCGTCGACTACAACTCCAACGGCCGCCAGGACGGCAACAACTGGGGCGGCAGCCTGACTTCGCCCTGGGGCCTGCAGTACAATTTCGAGGCCTACTACGACTTCTTCCTCAACCCGAACAACTTCGACGGCGACGCCATCTGGCAGGAGCGCCGTTCGGTGAGCTATTCCATGGAAACCGAGTACCAGTGGCAGGTCAACAAGCACCACGACGTGCTCACCGGCTTCCAGATCCTGGCCCGCGACCTGACGATGAACTCGATCCAGGGTCCGAACAAGTTGTATGACGGATCGGCTCCCCTGCCTCTCGGCAGCCCCTATCCGGATCGCGGCGACTACCGCGACTTCTACGACCGCCAGCCGGTCGAGGGCGCGGTCTTCTTCCGCGACCAGATGGAATTCGAGGGCATGAACGTGCTGATCGGCATGCGCTACGACTTCCTGCTGCACGAGGAGAGCCTGGTCAGCGAAACGGAAGAAGCGGCCAACGCCGGCGATCCCGCCGCCGTCGAAGCCAACCGCGGCACGGGACGCCTGAGCCCGCGCCTCGGCATCAGCCATCCGATCACCGAATCGGCCAAGCTGTACTTCAACTACGGCCACTTCTACCAGGCCCCGCAGTACAGCTACTATTACCAGTCCGCCACGGGTAGCGCTGCCAACAACACCCTGGTCGGCAATCCCAATCTGAAGTACGAGAAGACGGTCGAGTACCAGTTCGGCGTCGAGGCCCGCTGGCCGGAAATCGGCACGACGATCAACATGCAGGGCTACTACCGCGACATTTTCGACCAGATCACCTCGACGGTCGTCCAGCTGGCTCCTGGCTACACGGTGGACCAGTACACCAACGGCGACTACGGCCGCGTCCGCGGAGTCAACCTGACCGTCGAGAAGGCGGCCAACAACATGAGCTTCCAGTTCAACTACGAGTTGAGCTTCGCCTACGGCAAGGCCAGCTCGGCCCGCGCCGCCGCCGAGGACCGCATCAACAACCAGCCGGTCAACCGCGACGAGCGGCCCCTGGACTGGGACCAGACCCACAACCTGAACGCCTACTGGTCGCTGTATTACGGCCCCGGCGAGAAGCCGCAGCTCTTCGGCATGCGCCTGCCCACGGACTGGCTCTTCACGGTGAGCAGCTCCTTCGCCACCGGTCGCCCGTATACGCCGTCGATCTACGACAAGGAGGTCGAGCATTCGGCGCTGATCGCCCGCAACTCCGAGCGCATGCCCTGGACGGAGAACACCAAGGTCAAGGTCGAGAAGTACTGGCGCTTCAAGTCCAGCCGCCACCACCTGGTGACCGGCCTGGAAGTCAGCAACCTCTTCAACCATCGCAATGTGCGCACCTACTACGGCGCGACGGGCACGACCTATCAGGCCATGCACGCGGAGAATCCGGATTATGTCCTGTACTACCCGGGCAAGAACGGCTATGACGCCAACCCGCGCAACATCGGACCGGGACGCCAGGTGACCCTGCGGTTCGGGTACAAATTCTAGCTGGAGCCCTCATGAAGCGAAGCATTTACGGACTGTTCGCGCTGCTGCTGGTGGCGCTGGTCGCCTGCGAGGACGACCCGGTCGAGTACGATCGCTCGACGGTCGAGACAGTCCGCCCCTATACGACCCAGATCAGCGACAGCCTGGTCTCGGGCACCTGGGACCTGGCGGGATCGCCGTACTACGTCTCCACCTCCGTGGCCGTCGCCGCGGGGCAGACGCTGACGATCCAGCCCGGCGTCGAGGTCCACATGGACCGCAACACCTCCTTTTTCGTCGAGGGCACGCTGAACGCCGTCGGCGAGGCCGGCAACAACATCCGCTTCATCGGCCATATCTATGAAGAGGACTACGGCCTGTGGAACAGCATCGTCTTCCTGCCGGGAAGCGACGCCAGCCGGCTGGAATACTGCATGGTGGCCTACGGCGCGAAGTTCGACAACAGCGATCCCTACCGCAACGCGGCGATCGTGATCGATGACTGCAATCCGACCATCGCCCACAACCTGATCTACCTCAACCAGTACAACGGCATCACGATGATGCACGGCGCCATGCCCCGCGTCCATTCCAACATCGTCTACGAGAACGACGGTTCGGGCATCGTCTATGACACGACCCACGTGGGCACCACGAACATGCTGGACTGGACGGACAGTCTGGTGGTGCACAACAACGTGTCGCTCAACAGCTCGCTGGCCTTCCGCTACCCGGTCGAGTTCGGGCAGCTCCAGTGGGGCCTGACGGTGTACGACAGCGTCTTCGCAGGGGACACGCTCAACACCATCGACACTCTGGTCGTCGTCGATTCGCGTTTCGCCATTGGCGAGAACATCTACCAGAACGAGAACCGCGACCAGGTCGACCTCTTCGGCAACTGCCTCGACGACGCCAATTTCGACCAGATCAACGCCGACATCCAGGAATTCAATTCCTGCAGTCCCTGCATCGAGGCGGGCTACAATTATGCGGGAGGCAACCGCAGCGACGTGGGTCCCGTGCTCTACCAGGCCGATGCCCAGGAGCTGCGCAAGGCCTTCAAGGAGCACACGCTGAGCGGTACCTGGAAGGTCACCTGCGACGCCTTCAGCGACGAGCCGGTCGTGATCCAGCCGGGGACGCACATCGAGTTCTCCGGCTTCTACGGGCTGGAATTCAATTCGGACCTGGAGATGGAAGGGGTCACCATGTCCCTGGGGCCGGAAGCCGAGTGGACGGTCCCGGAAGGCACCGCGCTGAGCAACTGGCGCAGCGTTCTCATCAAGCCCAAGACGGATGACCTGGCCCTGGATGCCGTGTTGCAGCAGATCGATGTCTCGATCAGCGACTGCCAGTTCTCGGAGGGCTCGGAATCCGGCTTCTTCGGCCAGGACTGGATCAACAACGGCGGTATCGTCGAATTGAGGGATCGTGACGCCTATTTCATCGAGGGCGACTCGCATCTCTACACCTTCTGGGCCGCCATCAACGCCACGGTGGAGAACTGCCAGTTCGACAACAGCATCTACTACGCGGTCGCGGCCCATGGTGATTTTGCCCACGTGGACGTGGACAACTGCACCTTCAACAACACGGGTCTCAGTGCCTTCTACCTGCACAACAACGCCGGCGGCTCGATCATCAACAGCCGTATCTCGGGCAGCCGCGCCAACGGCGTCTTCGTCTACAACACGAACCGGCCGGTGACGGTCTCCAACAACCTGGTGATGAGCGCCGATGTCTACGGCGTCAAGGTCCAGGCGGCGGGGGATGTCGCGGTGACACAGAACACGATCATCAACAACGGCTACGGCGGCATCAAGATCGAGAGCCAGTCCACCCCGGTGATCATGAACAACATTATCTCCGGAAATGACTTCAGCGGACACGAACTGGCCACCGGCATCGTCGGCAACCAGATCGGGGCCGTCAACGACACCAACAACCCGATGATCGACGAGAACTGGTTCTACGACAATGGCGGCTCCGAAGAGAGCTTCCCGCAGAACTGGCAGGTGGGCGGTTGCAACCAGCAGGGTTCCGACCCGCAGCTGTCCGGGGACAACTACATGCCGGCCACCGGAAGCTTCGACTGCGGCGGTCAGTCGATCTCGGTCGGCTGGAATCCCGGGGGGAACTAGGAACAATGATGAGCAAGGCACTCAAGAGCATTCCGGTCCTGCTGGGCTTCAGCCTGCTGGCCGGCAGCGTCCTCGCCAAGCACTCGGACGAATACTACGAACCCGTCGTGCGCAAGGACGTCAACGAGAATCTGATCGACGCCGACTGCGAGAGGCCGACTCTTGACCTGCGCGTGCACCGCGTGGGCAAGATGTGGCTCACCTTCCGCAATGGTGGCACCTTCGGTCACGGCGACGAGGCGGGGGACACGGACCCCTGCACGGGAGAACGCGCGCCCCAGTGCGAGTACCCCGGCGGCAGCGGAGTGGAATACCTCTACCAGGGCAGCCTCTGGATCGGCGCGCTGATCGTCGACGACAGCGGCATCGAGACCCCGCGCGTCTCCTTCGGTTCCGAAGGCTGGGACCGCGACGTGCAGGAGCTCTGGCCCGGCTGCGGGGAGGAATTCGAGATCCAGGAAACGACCCTGCGTCCCAATGCCCTCGACTGCTTCGGCATGCAGATCTTCGACTCGCTGAGCGTTTCCGAGCAGGATTACCACAGCACCTTCACGGACACGATCACCGACCTGTCGCTGCTGCCCACCGGTTCGCGCTGGGATCCCCAGGACAACAACCACATCCCGCTGGGCATCGAGGTGACGCAGGAAAGCCATTCCTGGTCCTACAGCTACGCCCAGGACTTCATCATCGTCGACTACAAGATCACCAACATCGGCAGCAAGTTCCTGAAGAACCTGTACGTCGGCCTCTACGTGGACGCCGACGTGGGGCACAGCCAGGAAGCCGGCCAGGGCCGCTCCTCGGACGACTTCACGGCCTTCCGCCGCGTGGCCATCGACACGGTGAGCAACCAGGCGATCCAGATCAATTCGGCGATCATCGCCGACAACGACGCGCGTCCCGCCGACGAGCAGACAGGCACCAACTTCACCTGCCCCGACGTCACCGGCACCCGCATTCTGCGCGCCCCCAATCCTCAGCTGTCCACCACCTTCAACTGGTGGAACTCCAACCAGAGTTCCGACCGTGACTACGGTCCTGCCCTTGAAAAATGGCTGACGGAAACGGACGCCCGCGGGGACGACATGACCTGGACGCACATTCTTGGCACGCCGGAAACGGACCAGCGCAAGTACCAGGTCATGTCCAACGGCGAGTTCGATCCCAACATGTACGACTGCGTCGTCGGCGACAACCCGCCCTGCATGCCGATCATCGATCCCGCTACGGGTGACACAACGGACTGTCTTGAGTGGGGCATTGTAGAAGACGCCGTGCAGCCCAACGGCGACGACACGCGCTACCTGATTTCCTGGGGCCCGATGGGCGTCTTCGACTACACCGACGCCAACGGCCAGAACATCTTCCGCCTGAATCCGGGCGAAAGCTTCATCATGACCATCGCCTACGTGGCCGGGCAGAACCTGCACGACCGCTCGAATCCCCAGCCCAACGTGGCTACGGTCATCGACCCCGAGAAGTTCGACTGGACCGATTTCGACTTCAATGCCATCTGGTCGCAGCGCGTCTACGACAACGAGATGTATGACACGCCGCTCTACGACACCGACGGCGACGGCTTCTACGACCTGGGCGACGGCTGGCCCGGCGAGGACGTCGGCCTGGACGGCCTCTGGGCCCCGGCCATCGGCGACACGGTCAAGTACTGGGGCCGTGTGATGACCGGACCCGACGGGCTGCCCGCCATCTACCAGGGACCGGACGAGGACGGCACGGAGGCCAACGGCCTGCTGGACAGCGGTCCTTCCGCCTACTGGGGCGGCGCGAACGTCAACGAGGACGACTTCCTCTGGACCTTCCTGCGCGACCGCGGCAACCAGGAAATGGTGGAAGACAGCTTCCTGATCTACGCCGGTCCCAAGTTCTCCGACGGGGCGCGCGAAGACTGGTACATCGGCCACTTCAACAACAATGGCTTCCTCGACGCCGGCGACGGCATTCCCGATTTCCAGGGTCCGCCGCCCCCGCCCTGCCCGGACCTGGAAGTGGTCACGGGAGAAGGCTGGCTGGAACTGCGCTGGCAGCGCAACTCGATGACCGACGCCTACGTGGACCCCTTCAGCCGCGTGCAGGATTTCGAAGGCTACCGCATCTATTCGGCCAACGCCAATTTCGAAGGCGACTACGAGCTGATGGCCACCTTCGACAACATCAACTTCGCCTACTTCGACGAAGCGGACGGCGCCCTGCGCACCCTGCCCGATCCCGGGCCTTTCAACGCCCAGCCCCCGTCGGACCAGGTCCGCGGCTGGGAGCGCGCGCTGGTCGGCAACAACTCCGGCTTCCATGACATTGTCCACGTGGAAGGTGAACCCGAAGAGGAGCTGCTGAGCGACATCAACGGCAATGCCTGGGCCGACTGGGGAATCGCCGTCTGGGTCAATGCCCCCGGGGACACCACCTTCTGGGTCGAGGGGCGCGATGTGGAGCTGACCCGCGGCGGCAACGGCTACCTGACCTACACCAACGACGAGAACGAGCAGGTCGTCTACAACGGCGACTTCTTCCTGGACACGAACGGCGACAAGCTGTGGACCCCCGGCGACTCGTATCACGTGGAGTTCCGCTATCGCATCGAGGGACTGGCCAGCCTCTACCCGCGCTACTATTCGGTGGCCGCCTATGACTTCGGCGACTACCAGACCGGCACCGAGCCCCTGGAGACGGCGCGCAGCTGCAACGCCATCCGCCAGGCGCCCAGCGGTTCGCCGCGCAACGAGGTGCGCGTGGTGCCCAACCCCTACCGCTTCGACCAGGACTACACGACGAGTTTCCGCCCCGGCAACAGCAACACGGGCCTGTCCTGGGAAAACCAGGACGACGGCTCGGTGGAGTTCCTGCCCAGCGAGGACCGCCGCATCGAGTTCATGAACCTGCCCCAGCAGTGCCTGATCCGCATCTACACCATCTCCGGGGACCTGGTGCAGATCGTGCCGCACAACGTGGAGGGGGATAATTCTCGCTGGAACTCGGACTTCTCCGAATCCTGGGACCTGAACAACCGCAACTTCCAGCAGGTCGCGAGTGGCCTGTATTACTTCAGCGTCGAAGACATGAGCCCCGGCGGCGGAGACATCGCCACCGGCAAGTTCGTGATCATGAAATAGCGTAGGAAGCGGAGCACAAACATGAGAACGATCCAGACCCTTAGCCTGTGCCTGCTGCTGTCCCTCGCGGGGACGGTCCTGGCGCAGAACAAGGCGGGCACGACGACCGCTTCCTTCCTGGAGCTTTCGGCCAGCGCCCGCGGCATGGCCATGGCCGATGCCCTGCTGCCGATCGCCGACGACGTCTCGGCGCTGTACTACAACCCGGCCGGCCTGACCCTCTGCGAGAGCAGCCAGTACGGCTTTACGCACATGGAGCTACCGGTGGATGTGCGCCAGGAATGGTTCGGCTACGTGCGCTACCTGGAAGGCGTGAACGCCACCATCGGCTTCTCGGCCACGCACCTGCATACGGACCAGATGGACGAGACCACGCCCTGGGCCGTCAACGGCACGGGGAGAACCTTCGGTTGGACCTCGACCGCCGTCGGCCTCTCGGCCGCCAAGCGCCTGACCAACAAGTTCTCGACGGGACTGACTGTCAAATGGCTTCGCCAGTCCGCCATGGAAGAGAACTCTGACGGCTGGGCCGCGGACGTGGGCACGTATTACGACACCGGCTGGCGCAACCTGAAGGTGGCGATGATCATCAGCAACTTCGGCCCGGACATGAAGTTCTTCGAGGAGGAGGATCCTCTTCCGATCCTCTTCAAGTTCGGCGTCTCGATGTACGTGATGAACACGCCGGAAGACGACCACTTCGTGCTCGGATCCTTCGAGTTCGGGCACCCTTCCGACAACATCGAGCAGATCAACCTGGGCTTCGAGTACGTCTACAACCAGGATTTCGCCTTCCGCCTGGGCAAGAAGATCAACGGAATCCAGCGTGACACATGGGACGAGTACCAGGAGGATTCCGGCAAGGATCCCTTCCTCGAGTATCCGCTCCTGTCCATGGACGGCTTCGCGGCCGGTTTCGGCTATACCTTCCACTCGAGCCTGGGCGCCAGCAGCATCGACGTTGCCTGGACGCCCAACGAGTTCCTGGAAGACTACTTCATGGTTACCCTGTCCCTGAACCGCTAAGAGGAAACGCATGCGAGCAACCAAAAACCTCATCCGGCTCTTCCTTCTGGGCCTGACGGCGGCCTTCCTGCTGCAAGCCTGCAGCTCGATCGACGGGGACTTCGCGGAGAATGCCATTCCGCGGGTCAACTTCGTCAACAATGAGCCCGACGCGGACGAGAGCGAATTCCAGTTCCACATCGAACAGTACAATTTCGCCTTCCTCGACAGCCTGAGCGGCTTCAGCGAGGCCTCGCCGGCCCGCTTTCCGGCGCCCGGCGCCACGGCGACGGAGAACGTCCGTTTCCAGCTGATCAACTACCAGTACTTCCAGGTCGTGTCCATCGACTCGATCTACGTGCGCGACGAGAACGGCGACTACGCCATGACCGTCGACCCCTCGCTCTACCAGCTGGACCCGAACATCGGGCGCTACCTGTGGATCACGCAGCCCGCCGCCGCGGACCCCTTCCACTGGGCGCTGAACACGCACTACGTGATCGCCGGCGAGTTCAAGTACCAGCCGGTCTACTCCTTTTCGCCGATGATCTTCTGGGTCGGCAGCGATCCGGACGGTTTCGTCGAGCAGTACCGCTACATGAATGTGGAGTACACGACGGATGCCGCCCTGCAGTCCCTGCTGAGCAGCCTGGCCGCGGACCCGGACATGGACCTGGAATGGTCGTATACGCAGAACACCCAGGCCGTCATCAACCTGGACACCTCGCTGGGCCAGATCCGCAAGCACGTGATGCTGGTGCAGGCCATCGACAACCTGGGCGCCGTCTCCGAACCGGACACGCGCATCTTCAACCGCTCCAACCGCGCTCCCAACACGCCGCGGCTGACCTACCAGAAGGACGGCTTCAGCTCCCTGGGCCAGCCCTCCGAGTATACGCGCCGCGTGATCAACTGGGATGACTTCATCGGCGACGCCTCGATTGCCAACAACCTGGCGAGCCAGACGCCCTACGCGACGCTGCCCAGCTTCTACCGTCCGGTCGATGCCTGGAACGGCATTCGCTTCCTGGTGGCCGGCGACGACCCCGACGACCAGGCCTTCGTCACGATTCCCCTGCAGTTCCGCTACCGGCTGGTCAAGTTCGACGAGAACAGCGACAGCCTGGACTACTTCCGCAGCTATGACGGCACCTGGGAGGACGACGGCCACTGGGTCGGCACCTATACGGACTCCACCGGCTGGGTCAGCGATCACGCGGAATGGATCACGCTCAGCGAATCCAACGTGATCGACTACGAGGACGCCTACGGCTTCGACGCGGACGGCTGGAGCGACAATTCGATCCTCGAGCTCTACAACCTGGACAGCGGCTGGTACCAACTGATGGTCTGGACCCGCGACGACGGCCTGGAAGCCTGCGCCACGCCGGCCTGGATGCGATTCAAGGTCCAGCGCATGGAGCGCACGCCGGAAAAAGGCGTCCTGCTGATGAACTGGACGCCGACCAGCCTGCCGCCCGCCACGGCCTGGAATGTCTTCGGCGGTCGCAGCCATGGCGAACTGGGCGAGTGGTACCGCGACCTGATCGACGAATCCTATGTCAGCCTGGGAGCCAATCCGGCGGATCTGCGCTGGAACACGGAGTTCCCCGACGATTTCACCCTGCGCTACTGGCAGCCCGGCGAGACTGCGGACAGCCTGGGGCACGAGGCCTTCCCGAGCTACATGCCCTTCGAGGAGATGTGCCAGTACAAGGTGGTCATCTGCGTGGACGACGGCTACAAGGGCAACAGCAGCCGTATCACGGCGATCAACGACTACTTCCGCGTGATCGCCATGGACTACCTGGACCTGGGCGGCAACCTCTTCTGGACCGGACACAGCAGCCTGGCCAAGTCCTTCGGCTACAATCCCACGGACATCAACAATACCCAGCAGTTCCTGACCACCAATTCCGGTGACTTCCTGGGCAACTACATGGGCATCCAGGATGTCTACATCGACCAGTTCCTGACCTTCCAGAACAGCATCGGCGACGGCATGACCGCCGCGATTCCGGAATTCGACTTCCTGGACACGCTGCGGCTGAACCAGGCCGTGATCGACACCATGCGCGGCGACGGAAACACCTTTTTCGACGGTCGCTTCGATGACGGCGACGAGCAGACGCCCTTCGACTGGCGAAGCCCGCTGCCCGGCGACTGCGTGCCCTATATCGAGTCCTTCTCCGTGGACGACGAGTCGGGCACGGAATCGATGTATACCTACAACAGCTACTCGGCGAACGTGGAGCGGCGGCAGGTCTTCGACTTCTTCGAGGTCATCGACGCCAGCGATCCCAGCCGCGACTTCCTCTTCGCGCCCGTGTCCCAGGGAGGACTGGGGCTGAATTTCCCGCGCGAACCTGGACCGAACGGCTGCTGGATCTGGATCCCGAACACCGAGCGCAACCTGCAGGACATGACGATCTTCAGCACCTTCGAGGCGCACAACATCAGTCGGCCGGACAACATGTGGGCCCAGGTGATCCAGGATGTGCAGGTACTGGATACCGACAACCGCTGGAAGGTGCACATGTACCTGCAGCACCAGACCATTTCGGATACGACGGACTACTGGGCCGTGGGCGACACGGTGAGCGTCGACCTGGAATGGGACCCCGTCCTGGACAAGCACCGCAAGGTGACCATGTGCTTCACGGAAAACACCAATTCCAGCGGCGGTTTCGGGCCCTTCGGCGGTTTCGCCACCTACACCAACTTCCGCACGGCCTTCAACACCGTGCCGCTCTATCTGATGGAAGAGGGCGGATTCGGCACTGTTGATCCCAGTTTCGGACTTCTGCCGGGCTCGGGCTACAAAGGCCTCATGGAAGCGGTGATCGCCTCCTTCTACGAGCCGAAGATCCAGGACCTGCTTGAAGGCAACTAGGGTTCCTGCATCGTGATCGATTGAAAACGCCCCGGTTCGAATGGATCGGGGCGTTTCTGGCACTTGGGGGGGGAGAAGAACTCGCACGGAGAGCACAGAGTAGACAGAGGGCACGGAGAAGAGTGAATCAGGCGGAGCAGCAAGAGCGGGGACAAGAGAGGCGGAGCGGGGCAAGGCTTCGTCTGTTGCCGGCGGTGGCTCTTGCGGTTCTGCTGGTGTTCGCGGGGATGGGCGGATTCTTCTGGTGGTCCTTCGAGCGACTGCCGGCGGGAAAGCCGGAAGCGCGATTGGAGCTGCGTGTCGAGGCCGGCGATGGCCTGGCGCGCATTGCCCGGCGCCTGCAGGATGTGGAGGTGCTGCATCGGCCGCGTCTCTTCCAGGCGGGAGCCCGGCTCTACGGTCTGGATACGGGCCTGCAACTGGGGCGTTTCGAGCTGAACGGCGCTATGAGCTGCCGCGAACTGCTCGATGCTCTGCATGTCTATTCCGTGCCCGGCCATTTCTTGACGGTGCCCGAAGGTCTGCGCCTGCGCGAAATCGCCGGGCGCGTCGCGGCGAAGAGCCATTTGGACAGCCTGCGCTTCCTGGAACTCTGCCGGCAGCCGGATTGGCTGGAGTGGCAGGAAGGCGATGCGCTGCCGGATCTGCAGGGATGGCTTTTTCCCGACAGCTACCGGGTCAGCGAAGCGGATCGCGAGGAAGACCTGATCCGCCGCATGCTGGAGCGCGGCCGGCAGGTCGTCTGCGAGCTGCAGCCGGCCTGTGACACCCTGGACTGGAACCGCCTGCTGACCCTGGCTTCGATCGTCCAGGGGGAGTACCAGGTCGCCTCCGAAGCGGATACGATTGCCGGGGTCTACCTGAACCGCCTGGAAAAGGGCATGAAGCTGCAGGCCGATCCGACGGTGCAGTTCCTGTTGCCGGAACCGCGACGCCTGCTCTTCCGTGACCTGGAACTGGACAGTCCCTACAATACCTACAAAGTGTACGGCCTGCCGCCCGGTCCGATCAACTCACCCGGGCGAGTGGCCCTGCAGGCGGTGCTCTTTCCGGCCCGAATGGACTACCTTTACTTCGTCGCCGACGGCACCGGCAAGCACCTCTTCGCGAAGGACGCCGCCGGCCACGCGGAGAACCGCAAGGTGCTTGATCGCCTGCGCCGTGAGCTGCGGCGGCGTCGGTAGTGGCAATCGCTATCGGGATCGCTATCGCTATCGATGGTGGACGAAACAGGAAAGCCCAATCGCGGACACGCGCCAGACTTCCGGGCCGAGTCCGGGGGAAACCGGGCGAAAGTGTGAGACGTCGATAGCGATAGCGATCGCGCACGCAAGCGTGCGCGGAGCGATAGCGATGAAGAGAGTAGAATGAAAGTGAGTGGAATGAATCTGGACGGCCTGAATACCGAGCAGCAGAATGCCGTGACACGGACCGAAGGGCCGGTGCTGATCCTGGCCGGAGCGGGCAGCGGCAAGACGCGCGTGTTGACTCACCGCATCGCCTGGATGCTCGAGCAGCGCGTCTGTCGGCCCTGGCAGATCCTGGCCCTGACCTTCACCAACAAGGCCGCCCGCGAGATGAAGGATCGCATTGCCCAGCTGGTCGGCGAGCGAGTCGACGAGATGTGGGTCGGGACCTTCCACTCCATCTTCGCCCGCATCCTGCGCCGGGAGGCCGAGCTGCTGGGCTACGACCGCAACTACAGCATCTACGACAGCGACGACCAGCTGCGTCTGCTCAAGGACATCATGAAGCGGCGCGAGATCAGCACCAACCAGCTGAATCCCAAGCGCGTGCGCTCCGTGATCAGTTCGGCGAAGAACGCCATGCTGGACCCGGAAAGCTTCGCCAACAGCGACAGCGGCTACCTGCATGAGCTGTATACGGACATCTTCCGCGACTACAGCGCCGGCCTGAAGAAGGCCAACGCCATGGACTTCGACGACCTGCTGCTCCTGCCGATCGAGCTCTTCCGCAAATTCCCGGAACGGCTCCACTATTGGCGGGACCGCTTCCGCCACGTGATGATCGACGAGTACCAGGACACCAACCGCGCCCAGTTCACCGTGACACAGATGCTGGCCGAGGAGCACAACAACATCTGCGTCGTCGGCGACGACGACCAGAGCATCTACGGCTGGCGCGGGGCGGACATCTCCAACATTCTCGACTTCGAGGACCACTGGCCGCAGACGGCGGTCTTCAAGCTCGAGCAGAACTACCGCTCCAGCGAAACGATCCTCGAGACCGCGCATTCCATCGTGTCGCACAACGCCGGCCGCAAGCCCAAGAAGCTGTGGACCGACAAGGGCAAGGGCGAACTTGTGACCCTGCTCGCCGGCGAGGACGAGGCCATGGAGGCGGCGCTGATCTGCGACCGCATACAACAGGCCAACCGGGCCGGGCAGGGCTACGGCGATTTCGCCGTGCTCTACCGCACCAATGCCCAGTCCCGCGCCCTGGAAGAAGCGCTGATCCGCAATGGTGTACGCTATCAGATCATCGGTGGCCTGCGCTTCTACGAGCGGCGGGAGGTCAAGGACCTTTTGGCCTACCTGCGGCTGCTGGTCAATCCGCGGGATACGATCAGCCTGCTGCGCGTGATCAACTACCCGAAGCGCGGCCTGGGAGACGTGGCCGTCGGCCGCATCCGCCAGCTGGCGGTCGAGGAGAACCTGGATTTCTACGATGCCCTGCCAGTGGCCGCCCAGCGCCTGTCCGGCGCCGCGGGCCAGCGCGCGGGGGAACTCCACGCCCTGCTGGAAGAGCTGCGCGGGCGCCTGCAGGAGGAAAGCGCGGACGCCGTGATGCAGGAACTGATGGACCGCATCCGCCTGCTGGAACACCTGGAGGCCGAAGGCCCCGAAGGACAGCCGCGCATCGAGAACGTGCGCGAGCTGCAGAGCGCCCTGGCGCGCTACTCGGACAACAGCGAGCTGGGACTGGAGGGCTTCCTGCAGGAAGTGGCCCTGGTGGCGGATGTAGACGGCCTGCAGGACGCCGGCGACCAGGTCACGCTGATGACCGTGCACAGCGCCAAGGGCCTGGAATTCGACACGGTCTTCGTCAGCGGCCTGGAAGAAGGACTCTTCCCGCTGGGCAACAGCTTCGCCGACGAAGACGACCTGGAGGAGGAGCGGCGCCTGTTCTACGTTGCGGCGACCCGCGCCGAGCGCAAGCTCTACCTGAGCATGGCCCGCTATCGCCGACGCTATGGCGGAGGCGGCGGAGGTCCGAGTCCCTTTCTCTCCCAGCTTCCGCCGGAACTGCTCGACCAGGCCGACGACTTCGGCGGAGGGCGCTTCCGCGGACGGGACGAGCGGGCCGGAGGACGGGATGGACGCTGGCAGGGCGGCGGCGAAACGCGTGAGACAATCCGCCGGCCGGGCCGTCCCGCGTCCAGGCCGAAGCGGAGCGGACGTGTTCCGTTGAGCGGCAGCGAGGCCCTGCTGAACAAGGTCAGCCCCTTCCGCGACGGCGCGCCCGCCGCCGATCCGATGCCGGACTACGAGAACGAGAGCCAGGAGTTCGAAGGTCCCAGCGATCCGAGGGAGATCCACGTGCGGGCCGTCGTGCTGCACAGCAAGTACGGCCGCGGCATCGTGATCCACAAGGCGGGTTTCGACGAGGACATGCGGATCACGGTCCGCTTCGACAGCGTGGGCGTCAAGAAGCTGGTGGCACGCTTCGCCAAGCTGCAGGTGGTCGGCTGATGCGCCGCCTGGTCGCCCTGCTCCTGCTGCTGCTCGTGGCCGGAAGCGCCTTCGCCGGCGAGCGGGAGGAGTTCGACTACGCGCTGCGCCTGCACCAGGAGGGCGTGTACGACATCGCCATCGAGCAATGCGAGGCCTTCCGCCGCGATTATCCCGACAGCTACCGCCTGGACCGCATTCTCTTCCTGCAGGGCGAATGCGCCTGGGCACTGGGGGACTGGGAAGCGGCGCGCGCCGTCTGGCTGCGGCTGAGCCTGAACCACCCGAAGAGCGATCACGCCGCCGAGGCCCTTCTGCGCACCGCCGATTGCCTGGAGCGGCTCGAAAGGCCCCAGGACGCCCTGCGTGGCCTGCTCCGCGTATACGACTACTATCCGGAATCGCCCCTGGCCCCGCAGGCCCTCTTGAAGGCCGCGCGGCTGCAGGCCGCGAACCCCGTCGAGCAGCGTGAGACACTGCAGATCCTGCTGCGCGCCTTCCCCGCCCACCGCCTGGCCCGGGAAGCGGAGCTGGAACTGGCGCTCGGGTGGCTGCGCGCCGGTGAGTCGAGGCGGGGCATCCAGGGACTGCGGCGGCTGCTGCAGGAAGAGCTAGGGGACAGCCTGCGCCTGCGCGTGGTGCTCGACCTGGGGCAGGCTCTCGCAGGCCCCGACGGAGCGGCCGAGCTGGTGCAGCTCTTCGAAAGCGAACGCCCGCGCTTGCAGCATCTTCCCGGAGTGCTGCGCACGCACCTGCTGGAAGGCCGTTCCCGCCTGGAGGCCGCGGATCGGCAGGGCGCCATGGACTGCCTGCAGGCTGCCGTCGCATCGTCGCTGTTGCCATCCCTTGAACAGGCTCCGCGGGATTCCCTGCACTTGCTGCTGGGGGATGCCCGCTGCATGACCGGAGACTTTGCCGGGGCCGGTCAGGCCTGGAGCTCGATGGCGGCACAGGATGCAAGCGTTGTCCTGCGTCGCGCCCTGGCCGCCGAATGGGGCGGGAAGCCGGAAGACGCATTGGACCTTCACCTTCAGGTGTTGCGGGACGAGGACGCGGATCCGGATCTGCGCCTGGAAGCGCTGGATCACGCCCTGGGCCTTGCAAGCGCCGGCTCCCTTCCCGAACTGGGCCGTGTCCTGCAGCAGCTGGACCTGGGGCGGGCGGCCCCCGAGGCCCTGCTTTCCGTGTGTGACGGCCTGCTGGCCCATGGCCGTACGGAGGCCGCGGGACGGCTGCTGGAGTCCCTTTCGTTGGAGGGCGAGGAACTTGCGGACGACCTGCTGGCCCTCGAGATCCGCCTGGCGGCGGCGCGGGAGGATGATCGTCGCGCCAGCCGCCTGTGGAACACCTTCCTGCAGGATTACCCGCTGAGTCCCCTGCGTCCGGAACTGGAAGTGCTGTACGACAACCAGGTGCGTCCCCGAGCCGAGGCCGTCGAGATGAACCGCCGCCTGCTCGAACTGATGAGCACGCGCGGTCAACGCGACGAGGCGGAGGAAGCGCTTGCCTTCGGCCGCCTCTACCTGGAACACCTGGGCGATTCGACTGCCGCTCTTTCCCAGTTCGACCAGTCCCTTGCCGCCGGAGGCAGTCCGGCCACGAGGCTGCAGGCGGCAATCGGCCGCATTCGCGCCGGTTGGTCCAGTCTTTCCATGGAAGAGCGTGTACGACAGAGTCGCCAGTTCCAGGCAGCTGCTTCCGCGGAAGATCCCGCCAGGGCCGGGAAGCTGCGCGACCTGGAACTGCAGGCCCTGCTGGAGGATGCGCCGGAACAGGACCTGGAGCTGCTGCAGGGACTGCGCCGCGGTGCCGAAGAGGACCCGATTCTCCTGCGGCGCCTGCTGCTGGCGGCCGTCGAAAGCCTGCCGGATCCGCCCGCCGAAGACACTCTACTGGCCCGACGGGCACTGGCCTGGGGCGACACGCTGCAGATCCTCAGCGGCCTGGATGCTCCCTGTCTGCTGGGAATGGCCCGCGCCGCGACCCTACTGCCGGACCAGGCCGCCCGCGCGGCCATGCTGGCCCGCGAGCTGCTGCAAGGATACCCGGCGGCACCGGAGGTGGTCGAAGCGGAGATCCTGTTGTCTTCCCTGGAGAGCACCAGCGACGAGGAGCGCGTCGCCCTGCTGGAGCGTATACAGCAGGAACGGGCCTATCATCCCGTGGCGCGCGAAGCCGGTCACCTGCTGGTGGTCCTGCGGCAGCGGGAGGGACGCTGGCAGGAGGCCCTGTCCCTGTGCGACAGCCTGCTGGCGGGGTCGATGGTCCGTCCCGCGCCCCTGCCGATCCTTCCGGCCCGCGTCGATCCCCTGGTCTACAATCGCGGGCGCAGCCTGCAGGAACTGGGCCGTGCCCGCGAGGCCGTCGAGGCCTACCGCCTGCTGCTCTCGGCCGCGCCGCAGGGCGACCGGGCGGCGGACCTGCTGCTGCGCCTGGGGCAGTGCAGCGAAGCGCTCGGCGAAAGCGAGCAGGCGCTGCTGTATTACCGCAACCTCAACGCCTTCTATCCGCGGACTCCGGCCAACGCCCGCGGCCTGGTGCGCATGGCTTCCATCTATGCGGAAAGCGGCCGTGAGACGCAGGCCCTCAAGGTGTATGACAACCTCAAGGAGGAGCGCCGCGGGGATCCGCTGGTCGGCTACGGCTGGATCCGGGCGCTCTATGCCGCCGGGCAGCTCGAGCTGGGCCGCGAGCAGATGTCGGCCTACCTGAAGCGGCACGAGGCGGTGATCGACAAGGACACGGTCAGCGCGGCCTTCAACCTGGAAAAGGGGCGCTTCCTGCTGCGCCGCGGCCGCCTGGACGACGCGCAGAAATCGCTGAAGGTTGTGACACGCCGCTACGACGAGACGCGCTTTGCCGCCCCGGCGCGGCTGGAACTGGCACGCGTGGCCCTGCGCGCCGGCCGTGAGGACGATGCCCTCGAACTGCTCGAGGGCCTGGAAAAGGATCCGCGCCTGGCGGCCCCTGCCAGCCTGGAGCGCGGCTGGATCTTCCAGCGCCGCGGCGAAGGCGCGCGGGCGATCGCCGAAGTGCGCCGCGCCGTGGACGCGGCTACGGATCCGGCCAGCCGCAAGCTGGCTCTCGGACGACTGATCGTGCTCTACCGCGAGCTGGGGTTCCACGACGGAGCCCTGCTCGGCGTGAGACAGTACCTGGACGAGTTCCCGGAGGCCCCGGACGCCTTCAGCAAGCGCATCGAGGTCGGCCTGCTGCTCAAGGAACTGGGCGACCTGCCCGCGGCCCGCGAGCAGTTCCGCCGTCTGCTGCCCCTTGCCGATGCCGAACAGGAAGCGGCGCTGCAGTTCTACATAGGAGAATGCTCCTTCATGGAAAAGGACTATCGCCAGGCGGTGCTCGAATTCATGAAGGTGCCGGCGATCGCCCGCGACAGCAAGCTCGACTGGGGTGTGACGGCCCGCTACCAGGTCGGACAGGCCTGGGAGAAGCTCGGGGACACGGAGCGCGCCATCGAGGCCTACCAGCAGATCGTCCGCGAACGCGGCTCCGGATCGAGCTACGGCCTGGCGGCGCAGGAACGGATCAACCAGCTGCGTTTCCGCGGCGAAGGAGGCTGATGGACGCGAATCGCGTGACACAGCTGATCGGGATGGCCCTGGAGGAAGACCTGGGGGATCGCGGGGACATCACCGCCCGCGCATGCATTCCGGCCGGACGGGAAGGACAGGCGCGCATCGAGGCGCGCCAGGCAGGCGTGGTCTGCGGGCTTCAGATCCTGCAGCAGGTATTCGAGCGGGTTGCCGGGGAGCGGCCGCTTTCCGTAATACACCTGGTCAAGGACGGGGACGCAGTGCAACCCATGCAGCGGCTGGTCGAGATACGCGGCAGCCTGGCGGCGATCCTGGAGGCCGAGCGCACGGCCCTCAATTTCTTCCAGCGGCTCTCGGGGATCGCCAGTGCGACGGCGGAGCTCGTGGCCTGCGCGGGCGAGGGCGGGACCAGGGTGCTCGATACGCGCAAGACCCTGCCCGGCTGGCGTTCCCTCGACAAGTACGCCGTCGCCTGCGGAGGCGGACACAACCACCGCCAGGGCCTGTACGACATGTTCCTGATCAAGGAGAACCACATTCGCGGCGCGGGCGGCATTGCGCAAGCCGTCGAGCGGGCGCGCGAACTGCGCGGGCGGGAAGGCCTGGACTGCCGCATCGAGATCGAGGTCGAATCCCTCGACGAGCTGGAGCAGGCCCTGGCCGCCCGGGCGGAGATCGTCATGCTGGACAACTTCGCGCCCCGGGACGTGGACCGGGCGGTGGAGCACGCGGCCGGACGGGCGCAGCTCGAGGTCAGCGGAGGGATCACGAAAGAGAGCCTGGCGAGCTACGCGCGCCGTGGTGTGGACTTCATCAGTGTCGGTGCCCTGACTCACAGTGTGCGCGCCTTCGACTGCAGTCTGCTGGTCGAGGAGGTGCAGGCATGAAGCGGATTCCCCTGTGGCTGCTGGCGCTGATCCTTGTCGCCTGGGCGGGCGAGCCCGTGGTCAAGGGACGCCTCTTCTTCACCGATGCCGATTTCAGCCAGTCCTTCGAGGAGGAGGACTGGGACCTGGGCTGGACCGTGGTCGACGGGGACAGTTCGGGCAGCAGCTGGACCCGCTTCAGCCTGCTGGACTACTTCGATCCCTATGCCGGAGACTGGTCGCTTGGAGTACGCTACAACGCGGACGGCCGTCCCAACGACGACTGGCTGATCACGCCCGCGCTGCAGGCGGACAGTAGCGATTTCGTTTTCCGCTTCCGTTTCCGCAGCCAGGACGTGGACTACCTGGAACACCTGCAGATCTACACCTGGCGCGGCTCGAATCCGCCCGACTTCAGCAGCATGGGTTCCTCGGAGCTGGAAAGCGTCTTCACCCTGGAGGAGGGGTTCTCCTCCGTGCCGACATCCTGGCTGGAGTACGAACGCGAGCTTCCCCTGAACCCGGACGAGGTCTGGCATTTCGCCCTGCGCTGCGTCAGCGTGGATCGTTATGTGCTCCTGGTGGACGGATTCGATGGCCTGAAGACGATTGCGGGCCCGGGGTATTTCCGGCAGTCGGTTTTCGCGGAAACCGACTTCGGCGTCGTACATGTCGACAGCATCGGGCAGCGCGACCTGCGCGTCTGGAACCTGAGTGACACGGACACCCTGCAGGTCTGGGCGCGATTCGCCGGGTCGCCCGACGCCTGGCTCGATCCGCCTTTCGCGCTCTTCGAGAGTGATCCCGAAACCCTGCAGGTGCTGCCGGAGCAGAGCCTGGAACTCGAATCCTGGATCATTCCCGTCTGGGCGGCGGGGGACGAGGATTCCGTCTTCGTCGGGGATTGGCACAGCACGCTCCTGGTGGAGTACAGCACGAATCCGGATTCGGCCTGGAGCAGGGACAGCCTGCAGCTGAGCGCGTTGGTCTGGCAGCCCGATGCGCCGCTCGACGCCGCCTGGTCGGAGGATTTCCACGTGGATTCGACGGGCACCCTGGAGGGCTGGACCCTTGGAGGAGCCTGGGCGCCGGGCGAGTTCATCAGCTCGCTCAACTTCACCGTTCCCTGGCGCGAGGAAGGCCAGGGCTTCGTCTACATCAACAGCGACGGCGAGGGGGCAGAGGCGATCCAGCAGGACACGCTGCTCTCCTCACAGATCGCCCTGGATGCCGGCCAGGACTGGTCCCTGGTAATGAACCTCTTCCTGCAGAAACGGATCGGGGACGATTTCCAGGTCCTGGCCCGGGGCAGCGACGGGGCATGGGAGCTTCTGGCGCGCCCCGAGGCGGCAGACGCCTGGGAACTGCACCGCGTCGGCCTGCCGCCGGGGATCGCGAGCACGGAACTGGCCTTCGTCTACAGCGCGAACTGGTCCTTCGGCGTGGCCCTGGACGATCTGGCGCTGATCGCCGGGGACAGCGGCGCGCCGGAGGAGATTCCGCCCGCGCCGCGCCTGCCGGAAACGATCGAGCTGAAGGTCGCCCCGAACCCCTTCAATCCCTCGACCCTGGTGCGCTTCGACTCGCCCCGCGCCGGCATGGCGCGCCTGGGTGTCTACAATCTGCTGGGGCAGCAGGTATACGATTCCGGCCCGCAGCGCATCCAGCGCGGGCCGAACCTGAGCCCGATCCAGCTCGATGCCCACAGCGCCGGCGTCTACATCCTGGTCCTGGAAGGGCCGGGTTTTGCCACGGAACGGAAGATCACCCTGCTGAAATGAACGCCTCTTGCCTGATCCTGCTGCTGCTGGCCTGCAGTGTGACACAGGCCCGGGAGGGGGATGGCTGCTTCCTCCACACGGCGGAGAAGGGCGTCTGGATCTCCGCCGACTGGCAGGAACAGCTGGAGGATGCGAACGGGCATTTCCGCGTGCTGTACAACAGCGTCGGCGACAGTTCCACTCGCGAGGACACCGCGCTGGATGCGCTGTTCTACCTGCTGCATGCGCGAGAGCGCTACGGGGAGCTGGGTTTCCTGTTGCCGGGGCCGGAGCATGAGCCGGTGGAAGTCATGCTGGCTCCCTTCGGCGGAATGGGAGCGACGATTCCGGGCGACCCGGTTGGAGAGGGCTTTCGCAGCAGCATCCTGCTCGACAACGACTTCACCAACTGGGGCAGCAACACGGACGAGCTGCTGCAGGTCACGACGGCACACGAGTATTTCCATGTGTTGCAGTTCCTTCATGGCTACTCCGTCGATGATCTGGCGTATTACGAAGCGACCGCCGTGTGGGCGGAAGACCAGGTCCACCCGGAGGTGAATGACTGGGTCACGCGCTATGCCCCGCTCTTCCTGGAGAACGCCTTCCTGCCTCTCGACACCTGGGGAGGCCTTCGTCCCTACGGGCTGGTGATCCTGATCAAGATGCTGCTGGCCCGGGAGGACGGACCGGAGGCCCTGCAGCTGCTGGAGGGCGACAGCCCGCGCTGGATCACACTGCTCGATCGTTTCAACGACCCGGGGATCGTGCTCTGTGACCTGTACAGGGCATTGGGATTTCTTGGGACGGAGCATCTGGACGTGCTTCCCGGCAGCGATGAATGGGATTGGCCCAGATTCCCGGAGTGGGACCTCCTGTCCCCGATTACCGGCTACTCGGATTTCAGGTCGATCGATGGCATGGACGGGCTGTCCGTTGTCGGAATGCGATCCGGCGGATCCGCATACCAGCTCGAATGGCAGCAGGGTGTGGTTCAGCACTATTTCGTCAGCTACGGAGAGAGTGAAGGGGGTGTTCATTCCCCGGAGCTGATCGTACGCAACAATCCGGATCTTGGGGACTGCCGCCCGTACTCCCGGTTCGGGACCGTTCTGATCAGCAATCCCGGTGCGGCTTCGCTGGATGTGCAGTTCACAGCCGCCCCCTGCGAAACCCGGGATGAACTTGTCGTACGCCGATCGGCGGACGGCCATTGGGTGGAAATCACCTGCGACGCGGTTCTCGCGGGTGGTGACGGCAGCGCCTGCCTGTACGACATCCGCGGTGCCCGCATCGCCTGCGAGCCCTTCCGCGGCAACACCCTGCGCTTCCGCCTCGACGGCCTGGCCTACGGCATGTACATCCTCGACTCCCCCGCCTGCGGCATGTCCACAACCTTCACCTATCCATAACTTCCAATGAACTCTTCTTCCCTGTGCCCTCTGTCTGCTCCGTGCTCTCCGTGCGAGGTCTTCCAATGAACCCATCCCGATCCAAAGCCCTGGCCGACCACCTGGAGAGCTTCATCACCGACGAGCGCCGCGAGCGCATCCACGAGGTGCTTCGCTGGCGCACGCGCTGGCTGCGGGTCGGGCTGGAGGACATCTTCAATCCGCACAACTCGAGCGCCGTAATGCGCAGCTGCGAGATCTTCGGCGTGCAGCAGCTCTACACCATCGAGAACCGCAACGAGTTCCGCCGCAACACGGAAATCGACATGGGCGCCAGCAAGTGGATCGAGCTGAGCCGCTTCAACGATCCGGAAGGCGGGAACACGGAAGCCTGCCTGGCCCACCTGAAGAGCGAGGGCCTGCGCGTGGTCGCCACCAGCCTGCGCGAGGGCTGCGTCCCGCTCGACGAGCTGGACCTGTCCACACCTTTCGCGCTGCTATTCGGCACGGAGGAACTCGGCCTGAGCGACACGGCCCACGAGGGCGCCGACGAGTTCGTGCAGATCCCCATGTACGGTTTCACGCGCAGTTTCAACATCAGCGTCAGCTGCGCGCTGGCCCTGCGCGCCCTGCGCGAGCGGCTCAACGCCAGCGACCTGCCCTGGCGGCTGGATCCGGCGGATCGGGAGGCCCTGCGCCTGCTTTGGCTGCGCAAATCCATCGGGAAACGACAGCAGGAAATCGTCGCCGACTGGTTGCGGGGAGAGGGGCTGCCGGCCGACCTTGTTCCGCCTCTGCCGAAGGAGCTTCCCTGCGAGGCGAGGGAGCAGAAGCGGCGGTAGGGGCTGGCAGGTCCAGGCGGGCAACTTGGCGGGTCGGTCCTTTGCCCCATCCATACTATACTGTCCGGCCACTAGTTAGGGACGGCGAACATGCATCGAGAACTGAAGATCTACATCGAGACCTACGGCTGCCAGATGAATCTCTACGATTCGGAACTGGTCGGGGGCATGCTCCAGGACGACCACCACCGCATGGTGGAGGACCTGGCCGAAGCCGATGTGGTGCTGGTCAACACCTGCGCCGTGCGCGAGAACGCCGAGCAGCGCGTCTTCGCCCAGCTGGCGAGATACAGGAAGGCCAAGGAGGCCCGCGAGGGCGACATGACGATCGGGATCCTTGGCTGCATGAGCCAGCACCTGAAGGACAAGATTACCGATGCCCATCCCTATGTCGACCTGGTCTGCGGCCCCGACCAGTACCGCGAGCTGCCCCGCGTGATCCGTGACCTGACCGTGAGCCGCGAGAAGCAGTTCATCCTCTGCCGCAAGGACAAGACGGAGAACTACGACGAGATCTACCCCAGCCGCAAGAGCGGGGTCAACGCCTGGGTCACGATCATGCGCGGGTGTGACAACATGTGTTCCTTCTGCATCGTGCCTTTCACGCGGGGCCGCGAGCGCAGCCGCAGCGTGGAATCTGTCGTACGCGAGTGCGAGAAACTGGCCGCGGAGGGCTTCCGCGAAGTGACCCTGCTGGGCCAGAACGTCAACAGCTACAAGGACGGCGAGCAGCGCTTTGACGCGCTGCTTCAGGCTGTATCACAAGTCGAGGGCATCGGTCGCATCCGCTTCACCAGCCCGCATCCCAAGGATTTCAGCGAAGGCATGATGGCCCAGATGGCCGACAATCCCAAGGTCTGCAAGCACATGCACCTGCCGATGCAGGCCGGCAACAACCGCGTGCTGGAGGTGATGCGCCGCGGGTATACGCGCGAGGACTTCGCCGCCCTGGTGCGCAAGGCCCGCGAGCGCGTGCCGGGCATCGGCTTCTCCACGGACATCATCGTCGGCTTCCCCACGGAAACCGCAGAGGAGTTCGAGCAGACCCTGGAACTGGTGCAGGACGTGCGCTTCGAGAGCGCCTTCACCTTCGAGTACAGTCCCCGCGAGGGTGCGCCTTCGGCGAAGTGGGAAGACGATGTATCACCGGTGGAGAAGAACCGCCGGCTGCGGGCGCTGATCGAGGCCCAGCAGAGAATCACCCACGAGAAGGCCGCCGCCTGCGTTGGAGGTTCCTTCGAAGTGCTGCTGGAAAACGAGAGCCGCCGGGACGCCGGAGAGTTGATGGGCCGCAGCAGCTGCAACCGGGTGGTGGTGGTCGGGCGCGATCCCCGCTGGGATACGGGCACGATGGTGCAGGTGGAAATCGAACGCGCGGTGAATTTCACGCTGCGCGGCAGAGTGACCCATGTGGAAGGCACTCCTCTGGAGGATCTGTCTGCCGACTGGCAACCACCACGGGCAGCCAAGGTCGCCGGATAACGACACTCTTGGGAAATCCACTATATAGACGGATCTGTCTGGAATGGTGGAAGGAGTGTTAGCGACTTTTGTGGCATTAAAGCTGTGCACTGTGAGTAGGAGCGTGCACAGTTTCCAGTCCATCCAGAATACTGCCCACTGTTCAACCTCCTGCTGCTGCAAGAGTCGCCGAAACTGGACACCCTGTGAAAAGTCCGTTGCCTGGCTGCATCTGTCCAGAATGGTGGAATGAGTGTTAGCGACTTTTGTGGCATTAAAGCTGTGCACTGTGAGTAGGAGCGTGCACCCACCCACCCCTTCTCCCCGCACCCCTTCTCCCCGCACCCCTTCTCCCCGCGCCACCCCATCAGCAAGCACCCGCTTCCATCCACAAGCAGGATCTGGTCTGCAGAGTATCCTGGGACAAGCGAAATCAGTTCCGCCACAAGCCTGCCTCCCGAGCCAGAAGCCTTGGACCTGTTTGCAATATCTGCCAAGGCGTCGGTCATTGCGATGCAAATGCTTCCTGCGCACACTCCGCGACCCTGACTCTGGAATAGTCTAGCCCGGCGACTTTGCTACCTTCCCGGCCTGTTCCGCAGGGCCGCCTGGGCCTGCGCACTGATCCCGATTCCCGGAGGCCGGCCGATGGCGTTTCTTCGCATGACCCTGTTGATCCTGCTGCTGATCGCGGCATTCCTCTTCGCGACGGAAAACCTTGATCCGGTGGTGATCAACAATCCCTTCAACGACCACTTCTATACCTATCCCCTGGCGGTGGTCACGCTGGCCTCGATCGCGGCAGGTGTCGTCCTCTGGGGAATCGTCTCCTTCTTCGGCAGCCTGGGACTCCGCGCGGAGATCCGCCGCCTGCAGCGCTTGAACCGGGAGTTGAAGGATGAACTGACTCGCCTGCGCAACCTCAGCGTCCTGGAAGACCACGAGCTCTATCGCGGAGAGGACGCCGGCAGCGAGAAGAGTGCCCCCGGCAACGCACTCGCGGTCCAGACCGGGGAGGAGGACAAATGAACACTACCCTTCTCTTCGCCGGCCTGCTGCTGATCATCATCGTTCTGGTCGTTGTATACAATCTGCTTGACCGCCGCCTGGACAAGCCCAGCCGCGACTACTATGTCGACGGGCTCGACGCCATGGTGCGCAAGGATTTCCGCCAGGCGGCCCATGCCTTCCGTCGCGCCGTGGAGGCCGACAGCGACAATGTCCTGGCCTACGAGAAGCTGGGACATGTATACCGCGAGCTGGGCGACTTGCAGCGCGCCGCCAAGATCCACCGCGAGCTGACCGTGCGCGGCGGCATCAGCCCCGAGGATCGCGCGCGCATCCTGCTGAGCCTGAGCGACGACCTGATCCGGATGGGCCGGGAGGACGAGGCCCGCCAGGCGGCCGAGAAAGCGGCCCTGGAGGACAAGCGCAACATCAACTCTTTCATCACCCTGCTGGGGCTGCACGAACGGGCCGGCCGCTGGGAAGACGCCCTGGCGGCGCTGAAGAAGGCCGAGTCCCTTGGCGGGCAGCCCCTGAAGGAGCGCCGCGCCCGTATCACAGTTGAGCTTGCCCGGGCGCAGATCGCGGCGGGCAAGGGCCGGCAGGGTCGCGTAATGCTCAAGGACGCCCTCAAGGAGGATCCCTGCTGCGTGCCGGCGATGGTGCTGATGGGCGACTCCTACAAGGACGAGGGGCGCGACGAGGAGGCGATCCGGTACTGGGAGCGCGTTCCCTTCGAGGTGCCCGCCAGCGCCTGGCAGGTCTTCGACCGCATCGAGAGCCTGTACTTCGAGAAGGGCCGGTTCGGCGACGTCGAGGCGCTCTACCAGCGCGTGATCCATTCAAATCCCGAGAACCCGGACGCCTGGGTCGCCCTGGCGCAGTTCCATGAACGAAAAGGGGAGCTCGAGCAGGCGATTTCCATGTGTCACGAAGGCCTGCAGAAGACGGGCGAAAGCATCGATGTCGCACGCATGCTGATCCGGCTGCTGGGACGCAAGGGCGACAGCCGGGAACTGATCTCCTTCACCTCCCGCCTTGTCGATCGGCTGATGGAGGACGATCGCCGCGAACGCGAGCGCCGGGTCCGCACGACTGCCCTGGAGGAAGACCTGGAGGAGGGCGCTTGATCGCCCTTTCTGCCACACGACCCGAAACGGGAACCCAGAGCGGCAGCGTCTCACGGATGGCTGCCGCTTTCCTCTCCATTCTGCTGCTGGCGACGGCTGCGACGGCGGCCCTGAAGGAGAGCGATGTGCTGCAGGGCAACCTTGACGCCCTCGCCGAAGCCCAGGCTTCCGCCAGCGCCGCCGAACGCCTGCTGGTCGCCAGCCTGCTCGCCGAGGATCCCGTCGAGGCGCTTTCCGGAGCGCGCCGGGCGCTGCAACTGCCGGCGGAGGACTGGCTGCATCGCGAGGCCCTGCGTCGGCTGATGGATGCCTGGTGCATCACGAACCAGGCCGACTCCCTTGCCGCCTGGCGCGCACGCTTCGAGACCCTGGCCGGCGAGCCCTATGCCTGCGTCGGAGTGCCCGAAGAGACCCGCCCCTGGTGGGTCCAGGTGGGCGCCTTCTCCAGCCTGGAGAACGCGCGCCGCTCCCTGTCCGGACTGGACAGCCGCGGAGTGCCGATCCGCGTGCTGCGCGAAGGAAGCCTCTACCGGGCCCTGGCCGGGGGCTATGCCTCGAAGCGCGAAGCGAAACGCGCCGGCGGGGACTGGCAGGAGCGGGGCTGGATCACGGACTACAGCACGAAGAAGCTTCCATGAGCAAGACCGCCGCCAGCAAGTCGACCCCCATGATCCGGCAGTATCACGAGATCAAGGAACGCTACCCGGGCCATGTCCTCTTCTACCGCATGGGCGACTTCTACGAGATGTTCTTCGAGGACGCCCGCACCGCGCACGAGGTGCTGGGGATCACGATGACCAGCCGCGGCCAGCACAAAGGCGAGGACGTGCCCCTGGCCGGTTTTCCCTACCACGCTCTCGAGCAGCATCTGCCGCGCATGGTCAAGGCGGGCTACCGCGTCGCCATCTGCGAGCAGGTGGAAGACCCGAAAAAGGCCAAGGGTCTTGTAAGACGGGACGTGGTCGAGGTGGTCACGGCCGGAACCAATTTCACGCCGGCGGTGGTGGACGCCGCTCCCAACAATTTCCTGTCCGCGCTTTGCGAGCAGGGCGGCGGCTATGCCCTTGCCTGGGCGGACCTGACCACGGGCGAGTTCCGCTGCGGCGAATTCGGGCGCCGCGAGCTGGAGACCCTGCTGGCGGGACTCGAGCCGGCCGAGATCCTGGTCCCGCGCTCGATGGCGAAACACCTGGCCCCGCTCTGCGGCAAGGCGGTTGTCACACGGATGGAAGACTGGTTCTTCGATGTCGCCGGGGCACGCCGCGACCTGAACGAGCACTTCGGCACCCGCTCGCTCAAGGGCTTCGGCATCGAGGAGCGCGAAGGCGCGATCTCCGTCTGCGGGGCGCTTTTGTCCTACGCCCGCGAGAACCTGCGCCGAAAGCTGGATCACCTGACCGGCCTGCGGCTGCACCGGCCCGGCGGCCGGCTGCTTCTCGATCCGGCGACGCGGCGCAACCTGGAACTGGTGCGGCCCCTGAACGGCGAGGACGGACCGACCCTGCTCAAGCTGCTGGATCACAGCTCGACGCCAATGGGTTATCGCCTGCTGGTCCACTGGTTGCGGGACCTGCCCGCCAGCCTGGAAGAGATCACGCCGCGACAGGAGGCCATCGGGGAACTGCTCCGGGAGGCCGGAACCCTGGACGACCTGCGCCGCATGCTGGCCGAGGTCGGCGATCTGGAGCGGCTGGTGGCGAGGCTCTCGGCGGGCAAGGCCAACGCGAGGGACCTGCGCCGCCTGGCCCAGGCGCTGGCGGCTGTACCCGGTCTGCGGCTTGCCCTGGCAGACCTTGCGGGCGAGCTGCTGCCGGCATTGCGCGAGGCGCTGGATCCCCTTCCGGAGGTCCATGGCCGCATCGAGCAGACGATCGTCGAGGCGCCGCCGCTGAGTATCACGAATGGCGCGATGATCCGCGACGGGGTGGACGCCGAACTGGACGGCCTGCGCGAGATCATGGTCTCAGGCAAGGACTGGATCCGCAAGGTGGAAGCCGCCGAGCGCGAGCGCACGGGGATCGGCAGCCTGAAGATCCGCTTCAACAAGGTTTTCGGGTATTACATCGAGATCTCGAAAGCCAACCTGGATCGCGTGCCGGACGACTACCAGCGCCGTCAGACGCTGGTCAATGCCGAGCGCTTCATCACGCCCGAGCTCAAGGAGCAGGAACAGCGTGTGCTCACTGCCGAGGAGCGGGTCGGGGAACTGGAAGGGGAGATCTTCCGCGAGCTGGTCGAACGCATTCGGCCCCACTTCGCGGTGCTGCAGCGCAATGCCCGCGAGATCGCGCGTCTCGACGTGCTGGCCAGTCTTGCGCGCTGCGCGCGGCGCGGACGGTATACGAAGCCTGTGCTCACCGAGGGCGGCGAACTGCATCTGCGCGCGGCGCGTCATCCGGTCATCGAGACCGTGTTGCCTGCCGGGGAGAGCTTCGTCCCCAACGATGTGGTGCTCTCCAGCGAGCGCGAGCAGGTGCTGCTGATCACCGGGCCCAACATGGCCGGCAAGTCGACCTACCTGCGCATGGTCGGACTGGTGACCCTGCTGGCTCACATGGGCAGCTGGGTGCCGGCCGAACAGGCGACGATTCCCCTGCGAGACCAGGTTTTCACCCGCGTCGGCGCGAGCGACAACCTGGCCCGCGGCGAATCGACCTTCCTGGTCGAGATGAACGAGACGGCCAACATCCTCAACAACGCGACCGACCGCAGCCTGGTGCTGCTGGACGAGATCGGGCGCGGCACGAGCACCTTCGATGGCCTGAGCCTGGCCTGGGCGATCACCGAGTACCTGCACGAGCGCGAGGGCGCGCGCGCCCTGACCCTCTTTGCAACACATTACCACGAGCTGGTGGACCTGGAGAAAAGCCTGGTGCGGCTGCGCAACTACAACATCCGTGTTCGCGAGTACGGCGACCAGGTTGTCTTTACACGCGAAGTCGTGCCAGGTGGCTGCAGCCACAGCTACGGCATCCAGGTGGCCCGGCTGGCCGGCCTGCCGCAGCCGGTGATCCAAAGGGCCAGGGAAGTGCTGCAGGTCCTGGAGGCCCAGGAATTCACCCGCGACGCCACTCCGTCCCTGCAGCAGAAGCCGCCGGAGGACACTCCCCGCGTCGAGGAACAACTGAGTCTCTTCGTCGCCCCCGACATCGACCTGCGCGAAAAGCTGCGCAAGGCCAATGTGGAGGAGATGACCCCCCTGCAGGCGATGAGCCTGCTGATCGAGCTGAAGGGGCTGCTTTAGGCTCTATCCGAAGGTCCGCAGGAATGCTGTTTCCTGTCTAGCGCTTCTTCCCGATGTTGCCCGGGCACACGGTTTCCGGAACATACTGGAGTCCCGCCTGCGGCACGAGGTCCGCAGAAGGGTTCTTCGACAGATCAGAAAGAATGCTTCCATGAGCACGAAGAATGCCCCCAACACCCTGCATGTCGTCGGCATCGGGGCCTCCGCCGGCGGTCTGGACGCGATCCAGCAGCTCTTCGACAGCATTCCCCGTGATACGGGAATGGCCTTTGTCATCATTCAGCATCTGTCACCGGACTACAAGAGCCTGATGCGGGAGCTGCTGGCAAAGCACACGGAGATGAAAATCTCGACGGCCGAAGACGGGGTCGTTCTCCAGCCCAATTGCGTCTACCTGAACCAGAGCTCGAAGAACCTCGTGCTGGAGAAGGACCGACTGCGCCTGTATGACAAGAAGCCTCATACCACGCTCCACCTTCCCATCGACACCTTCTTCCATTCCCTGGGCAAATCCCATGGAGAGCACTCCATCGGCATTGTCCTTTCGGGATCCGGTTCCGATGGCTCACGCGGCATTCGCACCATCAAGGAGGCCGGCGGCACGATCATCGCCCAGGATCCGCACTCGGCCCAGTTCGACGGCATGCCCAACAGTTCCATCGGAACGGGACTGGTGGATTACATTCTCCCCCCGCGAGAGATCGCGGAAGTGCTGACCCGCTATCCAACGCAGCACCGGGGGCTGGAGTCGATCGACGAGCCGGGGCAGGAGAACGAGGTCGCCTTCCAGAACATCCTGGGCGAGATCCATCGCAGCTCTGGCATCGATTTCCGCCAGTACCGGCGCAACACGCTGCTGCGCCGCATCCAGAAGCGCATGGCCGTGACGAACGTTGAGCGTATGCGCGACTATCAGACGCTGCTGAGTACGACGCCTGCCGAGCTGCGCGTGCTCAAGCAGGACTTCCTGATCGGTGTCACACGCTTCTTCCGCGATCGCGATGCCTTCGAGGCCCTGCGCCAGGCGCTGCCCGACATGGTCGAATCCCGTGGGCATACGGACACCCTGCGCGTCTGGGTCCCCGGCTGTGCGACAGGCGAGGAGGTGTACTCCATTGCCATCCTGATCGAGGAGTACGTCCGCCGCAACAAGCCGGAACTGGACTACAAGATCTTCGCCACCGACGTGGATCAGCGCGCGCTGGACGCGGCAAGCCAGGGCCGCTTCCACATGAACGCCGAATCCGAGCTGGACAGGGAGATTCTCGAAAGCCACTTCCAGTATTCCGAGGACAGCATCCAGGTCCGCAAGCGGCTGCGCGAGCGGATCGTGTTCTCGCTGCACAACCTGATCAAGGATCCGCCCTTCATCCGAATGGACCTGATCACCTGCCGCAATCTGTTGATCTACCTGGAGCCGGAAACCCAGCGCAAGGTGCTGCTGGGCTTCCAGTTCGCCCTGAATCGAGGAGGCCTGCTCTTCCTGGGCGGGAGCGAGTCCCTGGGCGACCTGGAGCAGTATTTCGAGCATGTGCACCGCAAGTGGAAGATCTTCCGCAATGTCTCCGAAGGGAAAGTGATCCGCGTGGACACCAATCCGGAAGAGCGGCTTCGAGCCTATGGTGGGCAGGGCGCGGCGCCTCCCCGCGTGCAGCCCCGAACGGCCCATAAAGAGAACCGGGAAGCGGTGTATCACCGGCATCTGAGCCGCATCTTCAGTCCCGACTGCATCTTCTTCGACAACAACTATGACGTGCTCTTCCTGTCGGGGAAGGCCGGCGAGAGGATTTCCCTGCGATCCGGAATGTTCGAGGGCAACCTGCTGCGCATGGTCGGTTCCGACCTGGCGACCGTGATCCGAAACGGTGTACGACAAGTGCGCTCCACGGGGAAGAAGACCGTGGTCCGGGATTTCGAGGTCGAGGTCGACGGCCAGACTTCCGTCTTCGACCTTGCCTTCCACTACATGAAGAGCAGCGCGGAGGAGGACCTCTTCCTGGTCGAGTTCAGCCGGGATCGTGCGCCGGAGCCGGATGCCCTCGAGATCCGCAGCGTGCCTCTCGACCAGGTGGCCAAGGAACAGATGGAGGTGCTGGAGCAGGAACTGGCGAAAAGCCGCCAGGAGCTGCAGAACGTGATCGAGGAGCTGGAGACGAGCAACGAGGAGCTGCAATCCTCCAACGAGGAGCTGATGGCGTCCAACGAGGAGCTGCAGAGCACCAACGAGGAGCTGCAGTCGGTCAACGAGGAATTGTATACGGTCAATTCGGAGCTGCAGGAGAAGAACAAGGAGCTGGAACTGCTGAGCAACGACGTCAACAACCTGCTCGACAGCACGGAGATCGGCACGCTCTTCCTGGATCACGATCTACGCATTCGCAAGTTCACGCCGACCCTTGAGAAGCAGTTCAGCCTGCATCCCCTTGACGTGGGTCGACCGATCTCGAGTTTCGCTTCCGTCTTCAATGATGAAGTCTGTGCACTGATCCTGAAGGACTGCCAGCGTGTGATCGATACCCTTGAGCCAAGCGAGAAGGAGATTCTCGACAAGCATGGCCTTCACTACTTCATCAAGATCAATCCTTTCGTGACCACGGACAAGAAGATCGACGGAGTCGTGCTGAGTTTTGTAGACATCAGCGAAGTGAAGAGAACCGAGAGTGAACTGAAGAAAGCCAGGCAAAGACTGGAAAACGAACGGCACTTCGCGACGGACGTCGCGCATTCCGCCGCTACGGGGACCTACATCTACGATATTCAGGCCGGCAGAATCGAGTATCTGAACAATGGCTTTACGGACCTGCTGGGCTATACACTGCAGGATCTTGAGGCGATGGCCCCGAGCCAGTTCCAGGCCCTTGTTCATCCGGAAGACCAGGATGCCGTGTTCGCGCACGTGGCGAAGATCGCGGACGGCGAACAGGAAGAGATCGACTACCGCATTCGTCACAGGAACGGGCAGTGGATACGCTGCCGCTCGAAGGACTCGCCTTTTGAATACGGCGAGAACAACGATGTCAGGCGTTACATCGGCACGCTGGTCGTGCTGGAGAACACGCAGGCCTGATCCCTTCGCGCGCCGGCCGGCGGGGCGGCGCCTACACCGCCTGCAGTTTCTCCCAGCCCGCGAGATCCGCGGAAGCGGACAGCGCTTCCGAGCTGACGAGCACAGCCGCCGCGTGTTCCATTCCAGGCAACAGGTGCTCTTCGACCACCCGCCGCAGGTCCGCCAGGGTAGCCTGTTGGATCACGCGGAACTCGCGCTCGCGCACCTCGGCCGTTCTCCCCGCCCGCTCTTCCGCTTCCTGCTTGAGGATTCCCGCAATGGGGCTGTGGCTGGAGATCAGCTGTCCCAGCTGGGTCAACGCCGCCTCCTCGACCCAGGCTTGCGGAATCCTCGATCCCATGAACCAGTCCAGCGCGCCTCGCAGATCCTCCAATGAGGCAAGCAGGCGCGGATCCCGGTAGGTCTGCAAGAGGAAGGCCCCGTTGCCCGAGTTGGCGTAGGCGCTGTAGGCGCCGTGTTCTTCGCGGATCACGGGCAGCAGGTACTTGAAGGTCAGGATGCCCGCCACCAGCTTCAGCAGAGGCGCGTCCGCGTGATCCGCGGGCAGGCCGGGTAGGGACAGGCCGGCATAGTGGACCTGCGTGTTGCAAAGCCAGACCCGGTCGCGGCGCTCGATCGGCTCCGGCGCCAGGCACTTGGCCGGAGCCGTCCAGGCGCCTTCACCGGCCAGCACATCGGCCAGGGCCGATCCGGGCAGCTCGTCGGAAATGTAGAGCGCACGCAGCGGGCGCGACGCGAGATCCGCCAGCGCGTCCTGGAGCGTTTTCGTCTCACGCTGCAGCAGGTCCCCGTCTTCCAGCAGGCCTTTCATGTAGGACAAGCTGCGGAAACCGTCGAGGCGGGCGTTGAGCGCGCCGCTTGCCGTGTGCTGGGCCGTCAGCTCCAGCATCAGGCCCTGGGCCACGCCATGGCCGAAGAGGTGCTGACGGCGCCGCGTATACACGCTTCCCAGCAGCTCGCGCCAGCGTTCCGGATCCTCCAGTCGCGCCCGCCAGAGACTGTCGCGCAGCATGTGCGCGCAGCCGGCCAGCTTCTCCGGCCGCAGGTCCACGCTGGCGCGCAGGGTCAGGCGGACACGGTCCGGATCCTCGCGCAGGGTCTCGTGGACCAGGGCCACGCTGGTGCCTGTGCCCAGCTCCCGGCGGATCTTCTGCGCCTGTTCGTAGTCGTAGTCGCCGTAGCCCATGTTGGGCAGCAGGCCGGTCAGCGCCAGGCGTGGAATCCAGCCTTCCTCGGCGTGATCCGGTGCCTGCTCGAGACGCAGGCTCGCCATGCCGTTGCAGGCGGCCAGGTAGCTGACCTGCCGGAAGCGTCCGTGATCCACGCGTGTAGCCGGGAAGGACTCCTGCACCGGTTCGATGTCCGCGGGTCGGGGACGCAGGATCAGGTGATCCCGGCTGCTGTCGGCGCGCCGGAGCTCGATGGCCGCCTTCAGCGAGGGCAGGGCCTGCTTCTCGGCCGCCTTCATGCCGGCCAGGCGCCGCGCGAGCCAGTCGGCTTCCTGTTTCTCTTCCGCGGCGGCGAGATCCGGGTCCGGATGCATCACCAGGTCGACCCGTTTCGGATTCTCCAGCAGGCGTTCCCGGACCAGGGCCTGCAGCCGCTCCGGCTCCTGCAGCTCCCCGCGCAGTCGCTGGAACAGCGAGATCGGGTTGAGGCAGAGCGCCAGCGGATCCTTCAGGGGCAGCGCTTCCAGGGCTCGTTCGACGAGCTGGATCGGGAAGGAGTCCAGGCCGCCGCCCGCATCCTCTGTATCACGGAGTTCCAGTTCGAGGCTGTCGCCGACTGCCTGCAGGTCGCGCGCCGGAAGGCCCTCGCGGACGATGCGCTCCAGTTCGCGATCCAGCAGGGCGAAGGTTTCCTGCGCGTCCGCCTCGCCCGTGTTCATGCGACCGATCACGGGGCGCGTGCAGCCGTCCAGGATCGAGAGGTAGGGCGCGCCCTTTCCCGTGGCCAGCAGCGCCTGCTGCAAGGGAGTCGCCGCACCCCAGGCAATGCACTTCAGCAGGTAGTGCATGCGCAGTTCCTCTTCCAGGCGCAGCGGGTTGCCGGCGACCCAGGCCCGCGCCTGCCACCAGGCCTTGTCCGTGTCACCATCGCGGAAAGGGTAGGGAAAGGAGTGTGTTCGGGTTCCGGTCAGCCGGCCCTCGCGCCCCGGATCCCGCGGGGGCGTGATCCCCTGCCAGTTCCCCGGCTGGATCACATGCTCCTCGAGCAGGCCCAGCAGGTCCCCTGCGGAAAGGGGGCCGCAGTAGCAGCTGACGGCATTGGAGGGGTGGTAGTGCTCGCGGTGGAAAGTCCGGAACTGCTCGAGGTTCAGCTCGCGGATGGCCGCCGGATCGCCGCCCGAATCACGGGCGAAGGCCGTTCCGGGAAGAGCCTGCTGCTGCAGGGCCCTGTGGAAGCGCTGTCCGGGCTCGGAGTAGGAGCCCTTCATCTCGTTGTATACGATGCCGACGATCTTCAGGCCTTTGGATGGATCCGCGGGATCCTTCCACTCGAGATGGTGCCCTTCCTGCTGGAAGACCTCCTTCTCGAGCAGCGGAAAGAAGCAGGCATCGACATAGAGCTGGAACATCTGCTCGAAGTCGGCGCGGCTGGCGCTGGTGAAGAGGTAGCGCGTCCATTCCCGGGAAGTATAGGCATTGCACTGCCCGAGCAGGCTGGGGTAGCGCTTGAAGAAGATGCCCGGCACGGGGAAGCGGCGGCTGCCCTGGAGCACGCTGTGCTCGAGAATGTGCGCCACGCCGCTGTCGTCTTCCGGGAAGGTGGCGAACTGCATGGCCCAGGAATGCTGGGGCCGCGCGTGAGACAGGTGCACATGGCGCAGGCCCAGGGTCGGGTGCCGGTATACATCGCAGTGGATCCCGAAGGCGGGGACCTCCTCGGAGCTGATCTTCTCGAAGCCAGTCATGCCTTCTCCCGATTGATTGATTGTAGTGCAAGGAAGCATTTTCCGGGTACTTGGGAGGCGTTCTCACGCAGAGACGCAGAGACGCGGAAGAGACCGAAGAATCATGCAAGGAAGAATGCCGGGAGTCCACGACCTGCTTTCGGCGCCTCTGCGTCTCCGCGCGAGAATCTTATGCTGTTGTGGATCCACCTTCGGCACTCAACAGGAGCCCCCTATGGAACGCGTCCTTTTCGTCTGTTCGGGAAACATCTGCCGCAGTCCGGCGGGGCAGGAGATCTGCAAGCTGGAAGCCCGGCGCATGGGACTGGAGCTGGAGGTGGGCAGCTGCGGCACCCTTCGTCTTCCCGGCGAACCGGCGGCGCCCTTTACCATAAAAGCCCTGGAGGAACGGGGCGTGGACATGAGCGCCTTCCGCTCCCGGGCGCTGAGCTACTTCCTGCTGCGCGAGGCGGACCACATCCTCTGCATGGAACAGCACCACCTGGAAGAAGTGCTGCACGAACTGGGCGGCGACCGGGACCTGGTCAAGACCCTTGCCGTGATCACCGAGTTCCACCCCGACGAGACCTTCCGCAATGATGCCGGCATCTACGATTTCGTCCGCGCCGAGTGGCCCGAGTACCGCGAAGGAATTGCCGAAGTCGAAGCCTGCGTGCGGCACTTCCTCCACTTCCTTGACCGATCTGCCGATAGAAGCTCCGAAGAATCCTGAATCCGGGCTGTATTGTCGCCGGAATCAGGGAAACCCGGAGGCGGCATGAGCGATCTGAGCGGCACTCTGCACTGTGCCCTGGTGGACGTACAGGCGGAGGCGATCCGCAATACGGAAGAGTCCCTGCGGCCCTTCGGGGTCGAAGTCCGCGCCTGCAACGACTTCGACGCTCTGCTGGAGCTGATCGGGGCGCACTCCGTGGACGCCGTGCTGCTGGACATCGCCCGCATGGTGCGTGAACCGCTGCAACGCCTGCTCGACCTGCGCGAAGGCCACCCGGACCTGCCGATCATCCTGCTGGGCAACATGCCCGTCGACAACGAAAAGGTCGAGGATTGTCTGCGCCATGGCGCTGACAGCTTCCAGGTCAAGCCGATCCTGGGATTGAACCTGGAACGGGCGATCCGCAACCAGCGCCGACGCAAACGGGATTCCCGCCTGCTGGACAACCAGTCGGATGGCGCGGACCAGGCCCTGCTCAGCCAGGTCATCAAGGCCAAGCGCGAATTCGAGGACATCTTCGACGCCATGCCCTGGCCGATGGTGCTGGTCAATCCGGAAGGCAGCATCCTGCGCGCCAATCTGGCGACCACGGGGAATGATCCGGCCTGGTTCCGCCGCATCATCGGACGTCCGGCGCACAAGGATGTGCTCAAGGCCGGCGCGGAAGTGCTCAAGGAAGGATCCACCCGACGCCGCATCCTGCAGAATGCCTGCACGGTGCAGGAGCTGCCGGGCTCTCCCGTTTTCGAGGTGGCGGAGCTGATCAGCTGGCCGGTGCACAACGAGCGCGAGGAATGTTCGGGCAGTGTGCACATGCTTGTCGATCGTTCGCGCATCGAGCGACTGGAAACCCTGCTGCGAAGCCAGGAGAAGCAGTCCACCATCGGCCTGCTCGCTTCCGGGCTGGCCCACAACCTGAGCAGTCCGCTGCAGGCGATCCAGGGCAAGCTGCAGCTGATGGAACTGGCCGAAAGCGCGCCCGCCCAGGAACTGGAGTTTCTTCGCCGCACGACCACCCGGATGACCGACATGGTCTCGAACCTGATGTACAAGCTGCGGCGCGACCAGGATCCGGAACGGCGCCCGGTCAGCCTGAACGAAGTGCTGCACAACGAGATCCAGCTGCTCGAGGCCAACATGGTCTTCAAGCACGAAGTCTCCTGCGAGGTCGATCTCGACGAGTCCCTGGAACCGGTGATGGCGGTCCATGGCGATGTCAGCCAGGCGATCAACAACCTGTTGCAGAACGCGGTGCAGGCCATGCACAATTGTCCGCAGAAGCAGCTCCGCATTCGCAGCCGGCAGGCGGAGTCCGGCTACAGCCGCATCGAGATCGAGGACTCGGGCAAGGGGATCTCCCGCGAGCTGCGTGAAAGAGTCTGGGAGCCTTTCTTCACCACCAAGCCCATGGCCGGCGAAGCGGCCAACGGCGAACCCACCGGAACCGGCCTGGGGCTCTCGTCCAGCCGCTACCTGCTGCGCAAGAACGACCTGGGCCTGGATTTCGAATCCGTCGTCGGCGAGGGCACGACCTTCATCATCAGCTGGCGGCGCTCGAGCTAGGTCGGATTCCCGCCTGCGCGGGAAGGACATGAATGGGGCCACCCCTGCTGATCCGGCCAGGACGCGCTTTCGCCCCGGAGTGCGCCGACACCTGCCTCCTTTCCCGTTCGATTTCGATTCGGGGAATCCCTATCCTCTAGGCCTGTTTGAACGGACAAGCCGGAATTCTCCATGCCCCTGCTGCATCAGCCTGAAACCCTCGAGCACCTGCTCGCGCGCCTGGAGCGGCTGCGCGAAGGGGATCCGCCCTTGTGGGGCCGAATGAATGCCCTGGAAATGGTGGATCACCTGCGGCGCAGCCTGCGCATCGCCCAGGGGAATCCGCCCCAGCGGCGGCAGGTTTCCGCCCTGGTCTCCCTGCTGGCGCGAGCCGTGATCTATCTGCCCGTCCCCATGCCGCGCAACAAGGAAACGGCGCGGGACTTCCGCGCGGCGCCGAAGGACGCCGCCTTCGAGCAGGCGAAGCGCGCCCTGCGGGAGGAATTCCGCGCCTGCGCCGCCGCCTTGAGCCGTCCGGGGCCCGCCGTGATCCATCCGCTCTTCGGCGCGATTTCCCCCGGCGCCTGGTCGCGGCTGGCCGTCAAGCACACGGACCACCACCTGCGGCAGTTCGGAGTGTAGCACAGACCATGAGGGATACGACACCCGGCGACCGGGAGCGGCGCCCTGCCCGCCGCCGCCCGGAGATCGAGCCCACGCCGCTGGCGTCGCCCGGCACCCAGCGCGTGCTGGAACTGGACCGCGTGCTCGCCCTGGCCGCGGAACACGCAGCTTCCGAAGAAGCGCGCCAGGGGCTGCTCGAGCCGCACTGGCTGGACGGCATCGAGGAGCTCCGCGAGCGCCTGGAGCAGGTCGTCGAATGCCGCGAGCTGCTGGAACACAAGCGCAGCCTCTCCATGCTGCCCCTCGCCGACGCGGCCTCGGCCCTGGAAAAACTGCTCGACAGCCCGACCTGGCTCGACGGTTCGGAGCTGAACGAGCTGGCGGCCTTCCTGGAGCTGGTCGAAGAAGTGGCGAAAGAGGTCGGCGCGGACCTGCCGCGCCTGGCCCTGGCCCTGGAGCGCCTGGCGCCGCTTCCGGAATGCCTGGCGATGATCCGCAAGATGATCGACGAGGCCGGCCAGCTCAAGGACAAGGCCTCGCCGGAGCTGCACCGCCTGCGCAAGGACTTCCGCCGCGAGGAAGGGCGCATCCGCGGACGCCTCGAGAAGCAGGCCAGCGAGTGGATCCAGAAGGGCTGGATCACGGACGCAGGCCTGGGCTGGCGCGACGGGCGCCCGGTGGTACAGGTGCCCGCCGGAGCCGGCGGCCGCATCGACGGCATCGTCGTCGACCAGAGCCAGAGCGGGCGCACGCTCTTTGTCGAGCCGGCGCTGAGCCTGGAGCACCGCGGCCTGCTCAATCGGCTGGAGCAGGAGATCCGCCGCGAGGAGCAGCGCCTGTATACGCAGATCGCCGACAGGCTGCGCGGCGAGGCCCGTGTCATGCGCCGCAACCGGGGCCTGCTGACGACCCTGGACGGCTGGCTGGCCAGGGCGCGCTATGCCATCGAGACGAAGGGCGAACTGCCGCGTGTCACGGAGGAGGCGCTCCTCGAGATCCGCGAAGGGCGGCACCCGCTGCTGCTGCGGACCGTCGAGGTGGTGCCGCTGGAGATGCGCCTGGGCCCCCGCGAGCGCGTACTCGTGATCAGCGGTCCCAACGCCGGCGGCAAGACCGTGGCCATGAAGACCGTCGGCCTCTTCGTGCTGATGATCCGCGCCGGCCTGCTTCCTCCCTGCGCGGAAGGCACCACCCTGCCGCTGGTCGAGACCGTGTTGTGCGACATCGGCGACCAGCAGAGCATCGACAACGACCTGAGCACCTACAGCTCGCACCTGGAGCGCATGCGCGGCGTCACCGAGCAGAGCCGCCGCCAGGGCCTGTTCCTGGTCGATGAGCTGGGAAGCGGCACGGACCCCGAAGAGGGCAGCGCGATTGCCATGTCCTTCCTCGAGCGGATGGCGAGTTCGCCGGGGCTGACCATCGCCAGCACGCACCTGGGCCAGCTGAAGGCCTTCGCCCATGACACGGAGGGCCTGCGCAACGGCTCGATGAGCTTCGACGAGGAACGGATCACGCCGACCTACCGCTACGTGGACGGGGTGCCGGGGTCGAGCTACGCCCTCGAGATCCTCGAGCGCATGGGCCTGCCCCGCGTAGTACGCGATCGCGCCCGCCACTACATGGACAGCGAGCAGAAGAACCTGGCGCGCCTGGTGGCCGACCTGCAGGCGCGGCTGGCGCAGGTCAAGAAGAAGCTTTCGAAGATCGAGGCGCGCGAGATCGAGCTGGATTCGCTTGTGAGCCAGTACCGCGAGCGGATGAAATCCAGCAGGAAGGAGGCCCGCGAGATCAAGAGGATGGCGATGCAGGAGGCCTCGACGATCCTCAAGGAGGCCAACCGGCTGGTCGACCGCACCGTGCGCGACCTGAAGAAGAACGCCCCGGCGCCCGAAGAGGTCCGCAAGGCGCGTGAGACAATCCGCGAGAAGGACCGCCAGCTGGAGAAGCGCGGGAAGAAGCTCGCGCCCCGCCCCCGCCGCCAGGCTCCGGAACGGCTGCCGCAGGCCGGCGAGCGCGTGCGCCTGGAAGGGCTGGAGACCCCGGCCGAGGTCCTGCGCGTCGAAGGCCGGCGCATCCAGGTGCAGGCGGGCATCATGAAGATGAGCGTCGAGATGTCCCGCGTGATCGAGGTGCTGGCGCCCGAAGGGCCGCGGCCGGCGGGAGGCGCCGTGAGACATGGCATGAGCGGTCCGGCCAGCGCCCGTCTCGACCTGCGCGGCATGACCGGAGACGAGGCGATGAGCGCCGTGGACGCCTACATCGACGAATGCATGATCGGGGGGCTGAGCCCGGTGACCATCGTCCATGGCAAGGGGGACGGCATCCTGCGGCGCGTGGTGCAGGAGCACCTGGGCCGCTTCGACTGCGTGAGCAGCTTTCGGCGCGGCACCCCCGAGGAGGGCGGCGACGGGGTGACGATCGTCAAGGTGGATTCCTGAGATGGCGCGGATTCCGGAAAGCGTGATCCAGCAGGTGCTCGACAGCGTCGACGTGGTCGACCTGGTGGGCGAGTACCTGAGCCTCAAGCGCTCCGGCAGCCATTACAAGGGGCTGTGTCCCTTCCACCAGGAGAAGACCCCCTCCTTCACGGTCAATCCCTCGCTGCGCATCTTCAAGTGTTTCGGCTGCGGCAAGGGCGGCAACGTGATCGGTTTCCTGATGGAGGCCGAGGGCCTGGGCTACCGCGAGGCCGTGCGCCAGCTCGCCGAGAAGGCCGGCATCCCCTTCCACCTGGACGGCGAGGAGTCGCCCGAGCGTCGCACACGCAGCGAGCTGCTCTACCGGGTCAACGAAGAGGCCCGCGACTGGTTCATCCGCAACCTGGACGCCGCCCTGCGGGGCCAGGGGCCGCTGCCGGCCTACCTGGAGAAGCGGGGGCTGGACCACGAGACCCGCAAGCACTTCCTGCTGGGCTTCGCGCCGGAGGCATGGAGCGGCTTTCTGGATCACGGCCGCAGCCAGGGCTTCGACGAGAAGCTGCTGGTCGACAGCGGCCTGGTCATCGAGCGCGAGGACGGCCGCCGCTACGACCGCTACCGCGGGCGGCTGATCTTCCCGATCCGCAACGTGAGCGGCAGCGTGATCGGCTTCGGCGGTCGCGTGGTCGGCAGCGAGGACAAGGGCGCCAAGTACATCAACAGCCCGGAGACCGAGCTGTACCACAAGGGCCGCGAGCTCTACGGCATCTTCGAGGCCAAGAACGAGATCCGCCTGGCGGGCAGCGCCGTGCTCGTCGAGGGCTACATGGACGTGATCAGCCTCTGGAAGGCCGGCTTCCGCAACGCGGTGGCCAGCCTGGGCACGGCGCTGACGCAGGAGCAGGCCCTGTTGCTGAAGCGCTTCTGCGACAGCGTGATCTTCCTCTACGACGGGGACGATGCCGGCCAGAAGGCGATGGCCCGCGGCGCGGAAAGCCTGCTGGCGGCCGGGCTGGCGCTGCGCGTCTGCCGCCTGCCGCAGGGACTGGATCCCGACGATGCCGTATCACAACTGGGCCAGGAGGGCTTCAGGGCCCTGCTGGAGGCTTCCGAGGACTACTTCCTCTACCGCATCGCCGAATACCGGCGTCGGGGGCAGGACGAGGGGCCGCGCGCCTACCGGGACTTTGTCACCACCCTTTTGTCCGGCGCCCTGCGCATTGCCGACACCCTGCAGCGCCACGAGCAGCTGCAGCGCATCAGCCGGGCCAGCGGGATTCCGACCGACGAGCTGCTCGAGCTGGGCAAGGAGCTGCAGCGCGCCGATCGCCCCCGGCCGGAAGAGGAGAGTCCGCGCGCCGAGCTGCGCCCGGAAAGCCTGGACCGCGAGGGGCGGCGCGTGCTTGGCCTGTTCCAGCTCTTCATGCGCAATCCGGAATTGCGTGATACGATTTCCGACGAGCTGGACCTGGGCGGCTGCGAGCATCCCCTGCTGCGCGCCGCCTTCTCCGGCGCTCTCGAGGCGCACCTTGATCCGGAAACCAGCGTCGACAGCTGGGCCCATGCCCTGGAGAACCCGGCCCTGCGTCGCCTGGCGCTGGACGGGCTGGTGGAGGAACCGCGCCCCGGGGATGCCCGCGAATGCGACGACCTGCTCTTCAACCTGCGCCAGAATGACCTGCGCACGCGGCTCAAGGAGATCCAGCGCAGCTTTGCCTCCCCCGAGGAACTGCCGGCAGGGGAACGCGCGGCGCTGGAACAGGAATTCGTCGAATTGAACAGGCACCTGCGCGAACTGCTCGTCGCCTATCGCCGCAAGCACCGCTGAAACCCTCCCCGCTTTTCCCGGTCTACTCTGCTGTCGCTCTCGTTCTTCCATGACACACAGACCCGGAGGAGACCCCATGAAAGTCCCTGTCTTCCTGCTTGCTTTCACGGCTGTGGCACAGGCCCAGCTCTTCGAGGCCCTGCCGACGTCCTTCTCCGGAACCGCGGAAGACAGCCGTGCCCTGGTCGCCGCCGACTTCGACCATGACGGGCACCTGGACCTGCTGGTCAGCAACAGTTCGCACCAGGACTGCCGTCTCTATCTCGGCGACGGGGAGGGCGGCTTCACGGAAAGCGCTGCGGGGGACCTGAGTGACAGCGGAGGCCGCAGCGACGGCATGAGCGCGGCGGACTACGACGGCGACGGCTGGCTGGACCTGGCACTGGTCAATTGGCACGGGGAAGGTAACCGGCTTTTCCGCGGCGCGGAGAACCTGGCCTTCCAGCGTATCACGGAATCGCCGGTGGAGCAGGCGGGCAGCTATTCCGAGACCTGCTCCTGGGAAGACCTGGACGGCGACGGACGCCTGGATCTCTATGTCAGCAACTCCGCCGGGAACCTGGCCAACCAGCACTACCGGAACACGGAGGAGGGTTTCGTGTTGCAGGAGGACTCGGAACTCGTCGCCTGGGGCGGCCAGAGCCGCGGCGTGGCCTTTGCGGACCTGGACGGCGACGGCCTGCGCGACCTGCTGGTCACGAACGAGGGCGGGGACCTGAATCACCCCTTCCGTCAGCAGGAACCCGGTAGCTGGACGCTCGATTTCACCAGCCCGCTCTACGGGCCTTCCGAGAACACCATGACCGCCAGCTGGGGCGATGTCGACAATGACGGGGACCTGGATCTCTTCCTGGGAAATCATGGCCAGCCGGATCACCTGCTGCTCAACGACGGCGCGGGCGGCTTCACGGCGCAGGACGACGCGGTCTTCGCCGCGGACACGCGCACCTTCGGCAGCGCCTTCGGCGACCTGGACAACGACGGCGACCTGGACCTGGTGACCACGCAGGGCTGGAGTTCGAACGGCAGCGAAAGCTTCACGGATCTCGTCTACCGCAACGTGGACGGGCAGTTCACGGCCTGGCCGGACACCCTGCTCGCCGGCCGCGAAGGCTGGAGCTACGGCTGCCTGCTCGCGGACCTGGACACGGACGGCGCCCTCGACCTGGCGGTCGCCTGCTGGCAGGGAGCCGCCGAGGCCAACCGCCTGGCGCGCAACACGGGCAACGCCGGCCACTGGCTGCAGCTGGACCTGGAAGGGACGGCGCCGAACACGGCGGCCATCGGCGCGACCCTGCGCCTGAAGGCGACCATCCATGGCGAAGTCGTGAGACAGATGCGTGTCGTCGAAGGGCAAAGCGGCTACTGCGGCCAGAGCCTGCGCCAGCACGTGGGACTGGGAGACGCGGAAGTCGTCGACAGCCTGAGCATCACCTGGCCCGACGGGAGCACGGAGGTCTGGACGGAAGTCTACGCCAACCAGGTGCTGAGCCTGGTGCAGGGCGTGACCACCAACCTGGAAGACCGCGGGGCGCTTCCCGGAGGCTGGCAGCTGATGTCGCCCCGGCCCAACCCCTTCAACGACCGTACGCTCCTGAGCTATGAACTGCCCCTGGCCGGGGAGGTTCGTTTGGCCGTATACAACCTGGCCGGGCAGGCCGTGCGCGTGCTCCAGGAAGGGCCGCGATCCGCGGGTCTGCACTCCGCGCCCTTTCATGCGGGCGACCTGGCCAGCGGGACCTACCTCGCCGTGCTCGATTCACCCGGCGGTCGGCAGGCGCGTCCGCTGCTGCTCCTGCGCTAGGCCTGCCCGAAACGGATCCGTTCAGTGCAGCGGCTCCAGGTAGCACACGGAAAACAGCTCTTCCGGATCGCTCCATGTCCGACGGACGGCGAGGCTGGCGCGATCCGCCAGCCGGGCCAGGCTGTCCGGTGTATACTTCCACGAGTTCTCCGTATGGATCCGTTCCCCGGCGCGGAACGAAACGAGCTGGCCGCCCAGCGCCGCCTCGTGCTCTCTCAGGCAGAGCAGGTGCATCTCGATGCGGCGTTTCACGCTGTCGTAGAAGGCCATGTGGCGGAAATCCGTGCGACGAAGCTGTCCCTCCAGCAGGCTGTTGATCCGGTCGATCAGGTGCAGGTTGAATTCGGCGGTGATGCCGCGTGCGTCATTGTAGGCCGCTTCCAGGCGCGCCGTGTCCTTGTGGCGATCCACGCCCAGGATCATCCCGCCCTCCGGACCGACCCAGCGCCGCCAGCGATCGAGGAAGGCCGCCGCCGCCTGCGGGTCCATGTTGCCGATCGTCGAACCGGGATAGAACAGGATCCGCCTCCCCGCGGGAAGGTTCGTCGGCATGCCGCCCGGCCGCGTGAAATCCGAACACAGGGCATGCACCTTGAGCCAGGGGTTCTCCGCGGCCAGCTCGATGGCCGTCCGCCGCAGGAAGTCGGCGCTGATGTCCTGTGGCACGAAGACAGCGGGGCGCAGGGCCTGCAGCAGCAGGCGCACCTTGCGGCAGCTGCCGCAGCCCGGTTCGAGCAGGATGCTTCCCTGTCCCGCCACCTCGGCGATCTCCCCGGCCCGGGAGCGCAGGACGCGCTCCTCCGTGCGGGTCGGGTAGTACTCGGGCAGGCGCGTGATCTGCTCGAAGAGACGGCTGCCGTAGTCGTCGTAGAAGAACTTGGGGGGAATGCTCTTTTCTGCTTCCAGCAGGCCTGCCAGCAGTTCCTGCCGGCTGTCGGTCAGGGCGGGGTGGCGGTCCTCGAAGACCAGGTTGCGCGGCCCGGGATGCTGAAGGGCCGTCGAGAGCTGTGTGTGATGCATGATCAGGCCTCCCTTGCCAGTCGAATGCCTGCGCACTGCCAGCGATCGGCGGGGTAGAAGAAGTTGCGGTAGCTCGGCCGCAGCTGGGCCGGGGGGCTGTAGCACGATCCACCGCGAAGGACCCACTGGTTGCACATGAACTTGCCGTTGTACTCGCCGATCACGCCTTCGGGAACCCGGTATCCGGGGTAGGGCCGGTAGGCGCTGGCCGTCCACTGCCAGCAGCTGTCGTAGAACTGCCGCGGCCCCTGCCCGCCGTCTGCCCCGGGGTGCAGGTCGCAGGCGGGAAGAGTGGGGCGGCCGCCGTAGAGGGCGGCGGCGTGTTCCCACTCGGCCTCGGTCGGCAGGCGCGCCCCGGCGAAGCGGGCATAGGCATCGGCCTCGTAGGCGCTGAGGTGTGATACAGGAGCGGCGGGATCCCGTTCCCGCAGGCCGAAGAGCGTGTACTCCAGGGCCTTGCCCTCACGGTCGATCCAGTAGAGCGGCCGCTCGCGGCGGTTTCCGCTGATTTCTGCCCAGCCGTCCGACAACCAGAACTCGGGGCGCTCGTAGCCGCCCTCGTCCACGAAAGCCTGGTAGTCGGCGTTTGTGACCAGTCCTTCGGCAAGCTGGAAAGGGCGCAGCAGGACCGCGTGCCGCGGGCATTCGTTGTCGAAGGCGAAGTTCCCGGCCTGCATCGCTTCACCTGTTGCGCCGATTTCCACCTGGCCGCCGTCCTGGTCGAGCCAGCCTTCCCTGGCCGCGGAGGTCCCCGGAGCGAGCGCGGGGGCTTCGGCAATGGCGGGAAACAACGGATTGTGGAAGAGGCTGTACTTCAGGTCCGTCAGCAGCAGTTCCTGGTGCTGCATTTCGTGTTCCAGGCCCAGCCGGCAGCGGCGCAGGATCTCCCCGCCGGAAGCATGATCCGTCCTGTCAAGCAGCGCCGCCATGCCCTCATCGACGGCCTTGCGGTAGCGCAGGACCTCTTGCAGGCCCGGGCGCGACAGCAGCCCCCGCCGCTCGCGGGCGAAGGGGGTGCCGATGCCGTTGTAGTACGAATTGAAGAGCTGCTCGTAGGCCGCGCAGGGCGGGGTCCACGACGGATCAAAGGGTTTCAGCAGGAAGGTCTCGAAGAACCAGCTGGTGTGCGCCAGGTGCCATTTCGGCGGACTGGTGAAGACTTCCGCCTGCAGCGAATGGTCCTCGACTTCCAGGCCGGCGCAGCGCCGCAGGCTTTCCTCGCGCACCCGGCCATAGCGCACGGGCCATTCCAGCGAGTCGAGAGTGTCTGGATCCATGGGGCAGTCCCTTGTTTCGGCCGGGGCCAGGTCGCAGATCGCCGAAGAAGGCTTGCGACGTGCATAACAGTATGTAATACAAAAGCCGGTGCCGGCGTCATTCAATTCTTGCATTCAAGGCAGGAAATCAAAAGCCTTTTCCTGCGTCCCGCAATACGGAAAAGGTTCTCTGCCAGTCCCAATGGGGCGACTCCAGGAGTCGCCGCAGGTGCAAACCCGCGGAACGGGATCAGGTATCCAGCCCCCGGTAGAGCGGCACGGTCAACAGCAGGAAGGCGATGTTGGGCAGCCAGCCGGCGAGCCAGGGATCGATCAGCCCGTTGTAGCCGAAGTTGCGGGCGAAGACCTGGCTGCCGTAATACAGGAAGCAGCAGAGCAGGCTGATGCCGAAGCCGGCGCCGACACCGCTCAGGCTGCGCCTCATGGCGATGGGCACTCCGAAGAGCACGATCACCAGGTTGGCGAAGGGCGTCGCCATCTTGACCATGCGGTCGACCTTCCAGCGTATCACGGGCGCGCCCGCCTGTTCCTGGCGGTCGATGAAGGACTGCAGGTCCTTCAGGTCCATCTCTTCCGGCTTGGCGCGCAGGTTGCGGATGTCGTCCGGATCCAGGTGCAGGCGCGGCAGGGCCAGGCTGTCGAAGGCCTGCCACTGGTTCCCGCTCCCCATGAGTCGTTCCACGCCCTGGTGGAAACTCCAGCCCGCGCCCTCATGGAAGCGCACCGCGTCCGCGTCCAGGCGCCGGCTGAGGCGCTGGTTCTCGAACTCGAGCCAGACCGCGCGGTTGCCTTCCCGCTTTTCCAGGTTGAAGTTCTCGAGCGCGAAAATGCTTTCCGAGTCGTTGCGGAAATAGATCCGTCCGCTGTTCTGCAGAATGGTCGGAGGGCGCTTCTTGATGCGCGTCTGGTAGATCTCCTGCCGTTCGCGCGCCGTGTCCGGCACGATGGTCTCGCCGAGCCAGAGAATGCCCAGGCTGACCAGCAGGCCGGCAAAGGCCAGTTCCCGCAGGATGCGCAGGGGATTGACACCGCTGGCCTTGAGCGCCGTGATCTCGAAGGTGCGCACCAGTCCGCCCAGCGTGAAGGCCGTCGTCAGCAGCAGGGCCACCGGGGACATCAGGTAGACGATGTGCGGCGTATACAGCAGGTAGTAGCGCAGGATCTCGCCCTTGGGCGTGTTCGTGTCGATGAACTTGTCCAGGTGATCCATCAGGTCGACGGTGATGAAGACCATGATCGCCGAGGCCATGGTCACGAGGGCGATCGTGGCGAAGCGCTTGAGAATGTATCTCGTGATGATGCTCACGACGCGTCCTTCCCCTCGCTTTCCTCGCGCAGGGCCTGCGCCAGGTTCGCCATGGCCTTCTCTTCCGCCTGGTCCTGTTCACTGTCTGTCGCACGGGAGCCGCGGAAGAGGCGGGTGATCCAGCCCGGCAGCTGGAAGGGCGTTCCCTCGCGGACCGCCGAGCGCAACAGGTGGAGCCCCAGCAGGCCGAGCAGCAGGTTGGGCGTCCACATGGCGATCCAGGGCGGCACGAAGCCGCGGTCGGCAAGGTCCTCCCCGCCGATCAGGAAGATCCAGTAGATCAGGAAGAAGATCACGCTGAGCATGCCGCTGACCACCAGGCTGCCGCTGCCGGACTTGATGCCCAGCGGCCCGCCGATCAGCACGAAGATCGCGATCGCCACCGGAATGGTGAACTTCTTGTGGATCTCCACCTCGTAGGTCCGGATCTGGCGCGCGTGTTTCACGGGATCCGCCTCTTTCCAGGCGTTCACCCGCGCCAGCAGCTGGGGCAGGGTCTGCTCGCGCTCGCCGCGGTACTTCGAGGTCTGTCGGTGGATGACCATGTTCCTGGCGGGAATGATGATGTGCGACTCGCGGTAGTCCAGGCGGCTGTACTCGCCCTCCTTGCGCCAGTCCCTTCGGTGGATCTGCCCGGAGAAGAGGCTCAGGTCGAAGGAGGCCGTGTTCTCGTCGAAGCCCAGATCGGCGCTGTCGGCCTGGATCGTCGTGTGCACACGGCGCTCGTTCTCGTCGAAGATGGTGACGCCGAACATGCGCTGGGTCTCGTTGTCGATGCGCTCGGCGTGGATCACATAGCCCGGCACCTCGACCAGGAAGAGGCCCTCTTCCATCTGCACCGTGGGCTGCTTGCGGTAGATCGTCTTGCGCAGCAGGCTCGACTTGTAGTTGAAATCCGGCAGGACCCAGCTGTTGTAGACGATCATCCCCCCCGTCAGCAGCAGGCTGCCCAGCATGACGGGGCGGATCAGTTTCCAGACGCCGATGCCGCTGGACTTGAGCGCCGTGATCTCCATGTCCCCGGCCAGGCGCCCGAAGGCCATCAGGCTCGAGATCAGCACCGCCATCGGCACGGCCAGCGCCAGGATCCAGGCCATGTTGTAGACGAAGAACTCGGCGATCAGTCCCCCCGGCAGGCCCTTACCGAGAATCCGGCCCAGCACTTGGAAGGCGAAATTGAGCATGAACAGGAAGAGGATCAGCAGCAGGCTGTAAAGGAAAGGCGCGAGGTGTTCGCGAAGAATGTATCTCGAAAGTTTCGACAAGATTCAGCCAGTCCCTTTTTCAACTCGCTATCGCTGCGCGCACGCAGGCGTGCGCGATCGGGATCGCTATCGACATGCGCCCCTGGATCACGGTTTCCTCAATCGGTCGACCGACCTCTTCACCTGGTCGAAAGGCCTTCGATTCTCCGCCACCGTGTGGATCCCCGCCTTCGCGGGGAGGACGGAGTGGGAGTGCAGCGTTCTCCTTGCCGGCGGGAACTTGCTGGTAGTGATCCAGAAGGAGGCCTCTACGCGAGTCCGCGGCGAAGCCGTGTCCAGTGCCTGCCATCGATAGCGATAGCGATAGCGATCCCGATAGCGATGAGGATTCCGCGTGCCGGCGCAATGCAGAATGTACGGCATCGACTGCTTTGGGGTTGCCGGGTTGAAAAAGAACTGCCCGCCTCGTGGAAGAGGCGGGCAGGTTGTTTTCTGTGGGATTCGTTCCAACCTACTCCCGGTTCCCGCCCAGCAGGTTCAGGATGAAGAGGAAGAGGTTGAAGATGTCGAGGAAGATCGACAGCGCCGCCTGGGTCGGCGGAATGTAGGTGCTGCTGTTCATCACCCGGCCCAGGTCATAGAGCAGGAAGCCGTTGAAGAGCAGGACGCCGACGGCCGACAGGCCCATGGCCAGCGCCGAACTGCCGATGAAGAGGTTCAGCAGCATCACCCCGATCATCGTCAGCAGACCGATGAAGAGGAAGCCGCCCATGAAGCTGAAGTCCTTCTTGCTGACCCAGGTGTAGACCGCCAGCGCGGTGACATTGATCGCCGTCAGCGCGACCGCGTTGCCCAGGATCTGCGGACCTCCCACGCTGTGGGTGTAGAAGTACATCAGCGGGCCGATCAGAAGGCCCATGCCGAAGCTGAAGGCGAAATAGGCCGTGCCGGCATGACGCCCCGTACTGGCCTTCTGCGCCCAGAAAACCAGGCCGATCATCACCGCCAGGTGAATGAACCAGCCCAGGCCGGCAATGACCTGCACCACGCCGTCCATCATGCCGACGCGGGCGCCGATGAAGGCGGTGGCAAGACCCGTGGCAACATAGCCCAGCACTCGGCGGGTGTAGGCCACGCGCAGATCCGCGCTCATGGCGCGCAGGGAAGTGGTGTGGGCGGCAGTGAAGTCGTTCATCGTTTCCTTTCTCCTTCTGTGACGTGCAGAATATACCCCATTCCAGGTGCCGGGTTTCACGGATTCGTCAGAATCGAAGGCCTATCCGTCGAGATCGCCCAGAGGGGGCCGCAGGACCAGTTCCTCCGGGACGATACCCTGCGGCTGGAGCAGGATCGCGCAGAGGCTCTTCGCCAGTTCCTCGGGGTCCATGATCCGCTCGCCCAGGCGCTCGCCTTCTTCGCCCCAGGCCGGTGTGCGGGTCGCGCCGGGCAGCACATTGCAGACGGAGATGCCCTCTTCGCGCAGTTCCTCGCGCAGGCACTGCATGGCCATGCGCAGGCCGGCCTTGCTGGCGCCGTAGACGCTGCAGCCGGGAAAGACGGTTTCCGCCGCCACGCTCAGAATGTTGACGATGCGCGCGCCCCGCTCGAGCAGGCCCTGCCCGTAGAGTTCTCGCGTCAGCAGGAGCGGCGCTTCCAGGTTGAGGCGCAGCATGCGCCGCAGGCGGTCCTCGTCCTGGGACAGCAGGGGCGCGGCCTCGAAGACACCCGCATTGTGCACCAGGAGATCCAGGGGGCCTTCGGCCGCCAGGTTCCGGGCCAGCCGTCCCAGCTGCTCCCGCTCGCAGAGATCCGCGGGCAGGCAATGCATCTCCCTGAATCCGCCGGCGGTTTCCTTCAGCGCCTTTTCCCGCCGGCCGCAGATCCAGGTCCGGAAACCCTGGCGGGCCAGTTCCCTGGCCAGTTCCCGTCCGATCCCGCTGCCGCCGCCAGTGACCAGGGCCTGCCGCATGCCGTGCTCCTTTCTTCTTCTGCCGAAGGGCCGAGGCCGCTTCAATCGTCCCCGGCCGCGCGCCGATACTCAACATGCCGGAAGCGCAAGGTAGAGCATTCCGGATGCGCGGAAGTGAACTGGAAGCGAAGCCGGTTCGAAAGGAGAGACCGTGAGCAAGCGAGACGAGATTCTTGAGCACCTGAAGACCTTGAAGGGCCTTCCCGCCTCGACGGTGGAGGCCTTCCGCCTGCTGAACGACCCGGGTTTCGATCTGCATGAACTGGCTCACGCCATCGAGTTCGATCCGGGCATGACCGTCAACCTGCTGCGTATGGCCAATTCCTCCTATTTCGGGCTGACGCGCGAGATCAGCACGGTGCAGGAGGCCATCATGCGGCTGGGGCTGCGCAACCTCTTCAATGTACTGGTCACCAGCAGCGCGGCTCCCATGTTCCAGCGCTCCGTCAGCGGGTATGAGATCCCGGCGGGCAAGCTCTGGGCCCAGGCTGTTGCCACGGCTGTGGCGACGGACAAGCTGGCCGTCGCCTGCGACAAGGCGAGCCCCGACCTGGCCTTTACCACGGGCCTGCTGCTGGACATCGGCAAGCTGGCCTTGGCCACCTTTGTGGAAGTGGATGCCGAAGAGATCCTGGACCTGGTGGAACTGGACGACCTGAGTTTCGACGCCGCCGAGCGGGAGATCCTGGGCATTGACCATGCGGAAGTCGGCGCGATCCTGCTCAATCGCTGGCAGTTGCCGGGAGACCTCTGCGAGGCCGTGCGCTGGCACCATCGACCGGAACTCGCTTCCCGGGACAGCCTGGTCCTGGACCTGGCGCATCTGGCCGATCGTCTGGCCCACGTCAGCGGCATTGGTCTGGGTCTGGACGCCGGCCGCTATCACTACGCGGAAAGCTCCTTCCTGCGTTTGGGCTACAGTCGAGACCAGGACGGGCAGATCGTCGGCGAGATCCAGCAATCGCTGGAGGAACTGGACGGCCTCTTTGTCGGCCAGGAGGCCTGAGCTTCCCAGGCAGAAGGGTTTCCGGCCCTCCTGCCTTCCCGCTTCTCCTGCTCCGCGCCTTCTTCCTCTGCGAAGAGGGGCGTGTGGAAGCGGGGAATCCCTTTCATTGCAACGAAAGAAAGCCCGCTTCGAAGGAGGTCCTTCGTGCGGGCTGTCGTTCTCAAATCGCTGTAGTGCGCGCTCGGCTCAGACCGGGGAAGCCCCCGGGAGCAGGTGCAGGTCTTCCATCTGCTTGAGCAGCTGGCCCTTGGTGATCGGCTTGACCAGGTAGGCCTCGCATTGGGCGTTGAAGGCGTTCATCACGTTCCTGGGGTCGGACATGGCGGTGGTCATGATCACCTTGGCTCCCTTGCCGTCGGTGATGCCGTGTTCCGCCTCCTGGCATCGAATCGCTTTCAGGGCCTCCTGCCCGCTCATTGTCGGCATCATGATGTCCAGGCAGATCAGGTCGTAGGGCTGGTTCGCCGCCAGCGCCAGGCGAACGGCTTCCACGGCTTCCTGGCCGTCGGTCGCGATGTCGCATTCGCCGAACTCGTTCAGATGCTGGGTCAGCACACGCCGGGCGATGAAGTCGTCTTCGGTGATCAGGATTCGCATGGGATCCTCGCAGCTTCAGAAGGAAGAGTGCATGAGTCGCGGGAGAGGGCAAAGCCCGGCTTTGCGCGCAGGGGCCCTCGCGCCTCCCCTCCGTCCTTCTATCGGCGGATCACACCGCCAACTGGACTGGGGGATCGCCTTCGCCTTCAACAGAGAGTGTTTTCCTCGCTTTCGCCTTGTTCGGCAGGAAGCAAAGCGCCTTCGCCGGTTCAATTCCGAGAATTAGCCGCCCGATAAGCTGAACGAAACGGCCCGGATACCCGTCCCTGCCACATCGGCCCGGCAGAGGCCCCACAGGAGACCGCATGGCGGCAGACCCCGAAACTTCCCTGCAGCAAGGCCTGGAGAAGCTCGCCGAGGAGCTCGTCTTTGCCGAACTGGGCGAAGCCGACGCTTCCCGGGGGCTGGCCGAGCTCATGGACAAGCTTGCCCAAGGCGCGGAAGAGGCGGGACTGCAGGAGATCCGCCTGCTCTTTCGCGAAGGGGCGCGCTTCCTGCATCGTCTGGGAAACGGGGAACCGCAGTCCTGCGCGGAACCTGCAGAGAGCCTGACCCTGCTGGTGCAGGCCCTGCAGCAGCTGGTGGTCGAGAAACGCCCTCTGCGCGAGGTGCTCCTGCCGGGCGACATGGATCTGCCGCTGGAGGAGCTGGGCCTGGCTTCTTCCAGCGACGAGGATCCGGAGCTCCAGGGCTGGGCCTGGTGCCTGGCCCAGCTGCCCCGCAGCGCCGGCGAGGAGATGCTCGCCGAGTTCCTGCAGGACCAGATCGGAATCCTGGAAGAAATGGAAGAGCTGCTCCTGCGCCTGGAGCAGCAGCCTCTGGCGGAGGACCTGGGCGAGCTGAAACGCCGGATCCACACGCTGAAGGGCGAGGCCGGCCTGCTTGGCCTGGCGGAAGTGGGCCGCCTGTGTCACGCCCTCGAATCGGCGATCGAAAGCCGTCCTTTCGGGAAAATCGACAGCCTGGTCTTCGAATGCCGCGACTGGCTGATGAAGAAGCTGCTCTGGTGCGAGGACAAGGGGCCGCGTCCGGAAAGCCCGGATACGCTGATCGAGCGCCTGCTCGAACAGGAGGAGGCCGATTCCGGTCCGGTGATGGCCGCCGCGGACCTGGAGCACACGGGCGCTGGCGACTTCCTGCGGATTCCGGACGACACGGACATGCTGGCCGACTTCATCCAGGAGTCCCGTGATCACCTGGAGCACGTGGAGCTGCAGCTGCTGCGCCTGGAATCCGACGAGTACAACGAAGAAGACCTGAACGCCGTCTTCCGCGCCTTCCACACCATCAAGGGCCTGGCCGGATTCTTCCAGCTGGACGCCATCCAGTCCATGGCACACGAATCGGAGAGCCTGCTGGACAAGGTACGTTCCGGCAAGGTGGCCATCGTCGCGAGTACCCTGGACATCATCTTCGACTGCGCCGACATGCTGAAGAAGATGGTCGCCGCCCTGGCAGAGGCCCTGGAGAGCGGACAGCCGACGGCGGCGATCCCCCCCAGGGACGAGCTGCTGCACCGTGTGACAACTCTGCGATCGGCGCCCGCCGCCCGGAACACGAAACCGGATGAGCGCCCGCTGGGACAGATCCTGGTGGAGAACAGGGCCTTGCCCGTGGAGGAGCTGGAAGCCGCGCTGGAGAAGCAGCGCGACCTCCGTGTGCCGAAAGTGGGCGAGATCCTGGTCGAGGACGGCATGGCCCCCCGCCGCGTGGTCGACGAGGCCCTGCGCAGGCAGCGCGAGGAAGCGCCGCAGAAGCCGATCGGCCAGTTGCTGGTCGGCAACCGCCAACTGAACCCCGAAGACCTGGACGCGGCGCTCAAGCGCCAGCAGGAGCCGCGGGCCCCCCGCCTGGGCGAAGTGCTCGTCCGCGAAGGCAAGGCCAGCGCCGGCGATGTACGACAAGCGCTCAAGGGCCAGGGTCGAAATGGCGCGCAGGCCCGGGCGCGCGTCAGCGACATCGTCAAGGTCGAATCGCACCGGCTCGACCTGCTGGTGGACACGATCGGCGAACTGGTGATCGCCGAGACGATGGTCGTGCGCAATCCGGAGATCCTCGAGCAGGGGGGCGAGAACGGCCGGCACCGCATCCTGGGGCAGCTGGACAAGATCACGCGCGAGCTGCAGGAAATGGCCATGTCCCTGCGCATGGTCTCGCTGCGGAACACCTTCCAGAAGATGGCCCGTCTGACACGGGATGTGTCACGAAAGGTCGGCAAGCCTGTCGCCTTCCGCACGGAAGGGGAAGAGACCGAACTGGACAAGAACCTGGTGGACCGCATCGGCGATCCTCTGGTGCACATGATCCGCAACGCGGTGGATCACGGAATCGAGGACGATCCCGCCGAACGCCTGGCGGTCGGCAAGCCCGAGGCGGGGCAGGTGACACTGCGCGCGAGTCACAAGGGCGGCGGGATCTGGATCGAGGTCGCCGACGACGGCAAGGGGCTGGACCCGGAAAAGATCCGCGCCAAGGCCATCGAGCGCGGCCTGCTGGCCCCCGAGGACCGGCCCAGCGAGCGCGAGCTGCTGCACATGATCTTCGAGCCCGGCTTCTCGACGGCCAAGACCGTCACCGATGTCTCCGGCCGCGGGGTCGGCATGGATGTGGTACGCCGCAGCATCGAGGTCCTGCGCGGATCGATCGAGGTGCAGAGCGAGCCCGGCAGGGGCACGCGCTTCATGATCCGCCTGCCGCTGACCCTGGCGATCATCGAGGGCATGGTGACGCGGATCCAGGATGTGTGCTACATCTTTCCCACGCTGTCCATCGTGCGCCTGCTCGATCCGGAGGACGCGCACTTCGAGACGGTCGGGCGGACCCAGCTGCTTCTTCGCCTGGGGCAGGAACTCGTGCCGGCCTTCGACCTGGCCGAGGTCTACGGACTGCATCGGCGCTCGGACCGGAAGCCGCACGGGGTCTGCGTCATCGTAGAGGACGACAACGGCCGCGCCGCCTTCTTCGTCGACGAGCTTGTCGGACAGCAGCAGATCGTCATCAAGAGCCTGGGACAGACCTTCCAGGACCTGAAAGGCCTGAGCGGCGGGGCGATCATGCCCGACGGCCGCGTGGGATTGATTGTAGACGTGGCCGGGCTCGTAAGACAGGCGATGCCGGCGGGATCAGGACGGCGAGCCGTCCATGAAACGGCACCGGCACTGCCGGCATAGTGGATCACAAAGCGAGGGCATGGACATGAGTTTGACGAGCACTTTCGGAATCAACGAGCAGAACCTCGAAATACGGCGTCGATTCATCCGCCTCGACGAGGACGACCGGCAGCGCCTGCTCGAGCTGAAGGACTGGGCCGAGGAAGTCGCCGCCGACGTGGCGCGGGAGTTCTACGACTTCCAGTTCTCCTTTCCCCGTACCAAGGCCTTTTTCGACGACATCGCCGCGAAAAAGAACATTCCCCTGCCGCAGCTGCGCCAGGCCCTGGAAGCAGCGCAGGCCGGGTATTTCCGGGAAGTCTTCCGCGGAGCGGAGAGCAACTGGGGCGTGGAGTACTTCGAGAAGCGGCTGTTCGTCGGGGCGACGCACGACCGGATCAACCTGCCCTTCAAGTGGTACATCGGCTCCTACACCGAGTACATGGCGGTCGCGCGCAAGATGCTGGACCGGAAGTTTCCGGACGACCCTGCCAAGGTCCTGGACGCCCTGCTCAGCCTGTCCAAGGTCTTCAACTACGACATGCAGGCCATCGGCGACAGCTTCCTGCTGACCACCCTGCAGTCGGTGGGCATCGATGTCGAGTCGGTGGAGGCCGCTTCCGACGAGGATCGCACCGAGCATGTAGGCACCATGAAGGAGCAGATCGGCCTGCTCATGGAGCAGATCTCGGCCATTGCGCAGGACCAGCTGGACGAGCCCTGTCTGGACACCGCGGTTCCCGGGCGGCTGGGCTTCGCCTTCAAGGAGGCTGTTACACGCCTGCGCTCGGCTTCCGACGACCTGCGCGACCTGGCGGAAGGGACGATTCCCGAATTCCTGGACGACAGCGTCCAGGGCACGATCGCCGGTTCGGTCCACCGCACGCGGCATGTGATCCGCGACCTGATCGGGACCATCGAGGAGCAGGTGGAACGGGCGCAGCGTGGCGAGCTGAAGAGCCGCATCGACAGCTCGACCTTCAAGGGGGCCTTCCGCAAGCAGCTCGACGGCATCAACACCATGCTCGACCGCATTCTCGAACCGATGAATCACACCTTCGAGACCCTGGACAAGATGGCCCAGGGCGACCTGACGGCGCGCATCGAGGGCGAGTTCGAGGGTGACCACAAGCAGGTCCAGCTGCAGGTCAACAGCGCTCTCGAGTCCATGGAAAGCACCTTCGGCAGCATTGTCGAGTCCGTGGTGCAGGTCAAGAGCGCCAGCGGGCAGATCGCCGACGGAGCCAAGACCTTCGCCGACGGGGCCAACATGCAGGCGGCGAGCATCGAGCAGATCTCGAGCTCAATCGAGCAGATGTCGGCCACTGTCGAACAGAACGCCGACAACGCCCAGAACGCCAGCGGCCTGGCCCATGAATCACGGACGCATGCCAGCGCCGGGGGCGAGGCGATGACCCGCATGATCGAGGCGATCCAGCGCATCAAGGACAGCAGCGACCAGACGGCGAAGATCGTCAAGACCATCGACCAGATCGCCAGCCAGACCAACCTGCTGGCGCTCAACGCCGCCGTGGAGGCCGCGCGCGCCGGCGACGCCGGCCGCGGATTCGCCGTCGTCGCCGAGGAGGTGCGCAATCTGGCCCAGCGTACGACAGAAGCCGCCCGTTCGACCTCGGACATGATCTCCGATTCCGTGCGCAACGCGGATTCCGGAGTGCGCATCACATCCGAAGTCAACCAGGTGCTGAAGGACATCGTCCAGGGAACCACCAGCGTCAACGACCTGGTGGCCGAGATCGCCCGCAGCAGCAAGGAGCAGGCGGAAGGCGTGCGACAGATCAATGCCGCCGTCGCCGACATGGATCGTGTGACGCAAAGCAATGCCGCCGGCAGCGAGCAGTCCGCCGGCGCGGCGCAGAGCCTGGACAACCAGATGGTCAGCCTGAACCGCCTGGTGTCCCGCTTCCGCATTGGCGCACAGGCTCAGAGCCAGTTCTAGGAGGACCGGATGAATTCCGTCGACGAAACGGCCGCCGCGCCCTTCGGCAAGTACCTGACCTTCAACCTCTGCGAGGAGCAGTACGGGCTGGAGATCCTCAAGGTGCGCGAGATCATCGGCATGATGGACATTACTCCCGTGCCGCAGACCCGCGACCACGTGCGCGGCGTGATCAACCTGCGCGGCAAGATCATTCCGGTGATCGACCTGCGCACCAAGTTCGGCATGCCGCAGGGGGAAGACACGGAGGAGACCTGCATCATCGTGGTCGAGATGGACTACGACGGCGAGATGATCCTGATGAGCATCATCGTCGACTCGGTCAGCGAGGTGATGGACATCGAGGGAGCGGCCATCGAGGAGCCGCTTTCCTTCGGCGCAGGCTCGACCGGCCGCTACATCCTGGGCTTCGCCAAGGTCCGTGATACCATGAAGATCCTCCTGGACGTCGAGGCCGTGCTGAAGGCCGAAGAGAACATCGACCTGCCCAGTGTCGGCACTGTGGCAGAAGCTGCCGAAACCATGGGGGCGTGATGAGTACTGGTACACCCGAACACGGCGAGACGCAACACGGTGACATGCTGCGTTCCCTGGTCGAGGGAGCGAAGGCCCACTTCATGGCCTGCGACATGAACTTCGTCGTGACCTACGCCAATCCTTCGGTGATCGAGATGATGCGCCGCTACCAGTCGGACATCCGCCGGGTCATGCCCGACTTCGATGTGCGCTCCCTGGTCGGCTCGCGGCTGGACCGGTTCCACAAGCGCCCGGAGAAGCAGGAGGCGCTGCTGAGGGATCCCGCGAAGTTGCCGCTGCAGGCCGAAGTGGCCATCGGCGAGCTGCGCTTCGCCTTGAACGCCGCGCCGCTGAAGAACGCCGAGGGCGAGATGATCGGCATCGGCGTGGAGTGGACGGACCTGAACGACCGCGAGAACTATCGCCGCGAAGTCCAGCGCGTGATCGGCGCCGTGCGCGAAGGGGATCTGTCCCTGCGCGGGGACCTGGGACGGCTGAGCGAGAACTACCGTCCGATGATGGCCGGCATCAACGAGATTCTCGATGCCGTGATCGCACCCATGACCGAAGCCAGCGAGGCCCTGCAGAAGATCAGCACCAAGGACCTGCGTGTCCGCATGAAGGGGGAGTATCACGGGGATCACGCGCGCATCCAGAAGAGCCTCAACCTGACGATGGAGACCCTGGACCAGGCGATCCTGCAGGTGGCGGATTCTGTATCACGGGTCGGATCGGCCAGCGGCCAGATCGCGGAAGGCTCCAAGCGCATTGCCGACGGGGCCAGTCAGCAGGCCTCGAGCATCGAGCAGATCAGCAGCTCCCTGGAGGAGATGGGCTCGATGGTGTCCCAGAACGCCGACAACGCGGACCAGGCGCGCAAGCTCTCTCGCCAGGCCTTCGAAGCCGCCGAGCGCGGGGGGCAGGCCATGGAGCGCATGACCGAGGCCATCCTGCGCATCAAGCAGAGCAGCGACCAGACCTCGCGCATCATCCGCACCATCGACGAGATCGCCTTCCAGACCAACCTGCTGGCGCTCAACGCGGCCGTCGAGGCGGCGCGCGCCGGGCAGGCGGGCAAGGGCTTCGCCGTCGTCGCCGAGGAGGTTCGCAGCCTGGCCCAGCGCAGCGCCGAGGCCGCCCGTGACACGACGGAAATGATCGAGCAATCGGTGGTGCACGCCGATTCCGGTGTGCGGATCACGGACGAGATCCGCCTGGTGCTGAAGGACATCCTGAAGCACAACACGCGCTCCAACGACCTGATCAACGAGATCGCCGCCGCTTCCCAGGAGCAGTCGGACGGCGTCCAGCAGATCAACCAGGCCGTGGTCTCCATGGATCGTGTAACACAGGAGAACGCCGCCGGCTCGGAAGAGAGCGCCGGCGCCGCCCAGCAGCTCAACGAGCAGGTGGTCTCGCTGTCGGCACTCGTGCGCACCTTCCGGACCAGCGCCGGTGTCCGCACTTCGACCGGAGCGGAAGCGGCACCGGCGGCCATCTCCGCACCGGCCATGGAACACGAAGAGGCTGCCTGCCCTGTCTCGGCGGCCATGGCGCACAAGGCCCCGGAGCCGACCCGCTCCGGCCGTTCGGCCGAGGACCTGATTCCACTGGACGAGGACGACTTTGGCGACTTCTAGCCCCACAGCGGACAAGGCGCGCTTCGACGAGCACAGCTTCAAGCGCTTCTGCGAGATTGTATACGACAGCAGCGGCATCCTGCTCGGCGAGAAGAAACGCTCGCTGGTAGAGGCCCGGCTGGGCAAGCGCCTGCGCGAGCTCGGTCTGGCTCGTCTCAAGGACTACCTGCCGCGCCTGGCCGGCAAGGAGGGGCGCGCCGAGATGGTGCAGATGCTGGACCTGATCTCGACCAATGTCACCAGCTTCTACCGCGAGGCGGATCATTTCCGCCAACTGGGAGAGATCATCGATGGCTGGGCCTCCTCCGGACAGAAGAAACTGCGCATCTGGTGCGCCGCCGCCTCGTCGGGCGAGGAGCCCTATACCCTGGCGATCACGGCGCTCGAAGCTTCGCGCGGCCGGATTCCCGACCTGAAGATCCTGGGAACGGACATCTCGACGCGTGTGCTGAAGAAGTGCGTGGCAGGTGTATACGAAGAAGCCAAGGTGGCTCCGGTTCCCGAGAAGCTGAAGCAGGAATACTTCGAGGCCGGTGTCGCTCCCGGCGGCCAGCGGATCTATTCGGTGCGCGAGAACATGCGCCGCATCCTGCTCTTCCGGCGCATGAATCTCGTTGAGACACCCTATCCCCTGAAGGGGCCGATCGACGTGATCTTCTGCCGCAACGTGATGATCTACTTCGACAACAGGACACGCGCCCGGCTGCTGGCCGAAATGGAGCGCGTGCTGCGTCCCGGAGGGTACCTGATGGTCGGCCACTCGGAAAGCCTTGCCGGACGGCTCTGCAACCTGGAGCGGGCCGCCCCCTCGACCTACCGCAAGCGAGATTCCTGAACACATTCCCCAATCGCGCACGGAGAAGCCGCTTCACGCTTCTCCCGGCAAGCCCACCTGCAGGAGACACCATGAGCCGACGTGACGAGGTCCTGAAGCACATCGCGGAGTTGGAGGGACTTCCCGCCTCCACCGTAGACGCCTTTCGCCTGCTGAGCGACCCGGACTTCGATGTCCGCGAGCTCTCGCAGGCCGTGCAACTGGATCCGGGCATGACCGCCAACCTGCTGCGCATTGCCAACTCGGGCTATTTCGGCGCAGCGCGCGAGATCCGGACCGTGGAAGAGGCGATCACGCGCCTGGGTCTGCGCAACCTCTTCAACATGCTCGTCACCTCCTCGACGGCGCCGCTGTTCCAGGAAGAGGTCCGCGGCTACGAAATCCCGGCCGGCCGCCTCTGGTCGCGTTCGGTGGCTACGGCCGTGGCGACCGACGAGATCGGCCGCAGCTGCCCTTCGCAGTTGCCGGAGCTGGCTTTCACGGCCGGATTGCTGCTGGACGCGGGGAAACTTGTGCTCGCGCCTTTCGTCGAGGACGAAGCAGAGGAGATCGCAGACCTGGTCGACGAGGGGCTGCCCTTCGACGAGGCGGAACGCGAGGTGCTGGGCATTGATCACGGGGAGGCGGGAAGCCTGCTGCTTGAGCGCTGGCACCTGCCGGAAGAGCTGTGTGACGCCGTGTTCTGGCATCACCGACCGGAGGACGCCGGTTCGGGCGGGCCGGTGCTGGACTACACCCACCTGGCCGATCGCCTGGCCCTGGCGGCCGGTTTCGGCGAGGGCCTGGATACGACGAACTACCGCTTCTCCGGCAAGGCGATCACGCGCCTGGGCTACAATGTCAAGTGGGACCGGAAGTCCGTGAGACATATTCTCGAGGAAATGAAGGAACTGGAAGGGGCCTTCGCCGCTCCCGCCTGAGCGGGCGCGGCGGGTCCCCGGAACCTCCGGGAGGACAGGATGCCGATACGAGTCCTGGTGGTGGATGACAGCGCCGTCGTGCGCAAGATCCTGACCGAAGAGTTGTCGCGCGATCCGGAGATCGAGGTCGTCGGCGCGGCCATTGACCCCTACATGGCGCGCGACATGATCCTGGAGCACAAGCCGGATGTGTTGACTCTCGACATCGAGATGCCGCGCATGGACGGCCTGACCTTCCTGCGCAAGCTGATCAAGGCGCATCCGCTGCCGGTGATCATCGTCAGTTCGCTGACCCGGGCGGGCGGCGACCTGGCCATGGAGGCGATCCAGTCCGGAGCGGTGGAAGTCCTTTGCAAGCCCGGCGCGGCCTACACCGTGGGCGACATGGCCGCGGACCTGGCCGAGAAACTGAAGGCCGCCGCGAAGATCCCTGTATCACGCATCCAGGCCAGGCCGGCCCCGGTGAGCGCGAAGCCGAGACTCGCCATGACGAAGACGACCCAGCGCATCGTGGCCATTGGCACCTCGACCGGCGGCACGGAAGCCCTGCGCAATGTCCTGGGCCGCATGCCGCGCAACGCGCCGGGAATCCTTGTCGTACAACACATGCCGGAGCATTTCACGCGCTCCTTCGCCAACAGCCTCGACCGGGAGTGCGAACTGGATGTGGCGGAGGCCCGCGACGGGGAGACCATCGCGCAAGGCCGCGTGCTGATTGCCCCGGGGAACAAGCATCTCCTGCTGGCGCGCTCGGGGGCCGTATACAAGGCCCGCGTCAAGGACGGTCCGCGCGTCTCGCGGCATCGTCCTTCGGCGGATGTGCTCTTCAAGTCCGTGGCGCGCTATGCCGGCGCCAATGCCGTGGGGGTCATCATGACCGGCATGGGGCGGGACGGGGCCGACGGCCTGCTGGAGATGCACAAGGCCGGCGCTCCGACCGTGGGACAGGACGAGGCCACCTGCGTCGTCTACGGCATGCCCAGGGAGGCCCACAAGCTGGGAGCGGTGGATCACCAGCTTCCCCTAGACGCCATTGCCGAGAAGATACTCCGCCTGGCGGAGGAGGGCTAGGCCGGAGCCGGGCAGGTAGCCGCACATTCGAAGCGTCTCACGGCGCGCAGACCTGCCCCCCAGTCATTCCGTCGTCCCCGCCTCCCACGGCTGTCATCCCTGCCCCCAAGGCTGTCAACCCGCGCCCCCACGGCTGGCATTCCCCGCCCCCAAGGCTGTCAACTCGCGCCCCCACGGCTGGCATTCCCCGCCCCCCACGGCTGTCATCCCGCGGCTTGACCGCGGGATCCTTGTCCGCGTCGCAGACCGGAGTGCCATTCGGCCTGACCATCAGTGATACACTGCCTTGGGAGCACTTCTGCCTGCGGCCATGAGGCGGATTCCGCGGTCAAGCCGCGGAATGACAGCGGGGCGGAAGAAGCATGGGTCGGGATTCCCGCCTGCGCGGGAATGACGGGTCTGCGGCGCGCGTGTGCGGATGTGTGACGTGCTACATCGCCTCGACGACCGTGGTGGCGGCGCGGCGCAGGGCCGGCAGGTATTGCCTGGCGGCGTAGTCCAGGCCCTGGTAGATCTTCAGCTCGTCCTTGTCGAAGATCTCGATAGCGCCGTTGTTCTTTAGCTTGGCGCTCATCGCCGATCCCTGCTTGGCAATGGTGCTGACGATCACGACCGGGATCGGCTTGTACTTCATCAGTTTCTTGAGAAAGGTATTGCCGTCCATGCGCGGCATGACCACGTCCAGGGAAATCACGTCCGGGTCGCTCTCGAGGATCTTCTCTCGCGCCTCGTAGGGATCCTCGGCATAGGCGCAGACTTCCAGGTCCTCGCTGTCCGAGATGCAGCTGCCCAGCAGCCGTCTCACGGTTGGACTGTCGTCGACGACCAGCACGCGGATCTTGCGTCCCCGAATCTTGCGGACCTTGTCCTCCTGCTGCACATTTTCGCTCAGCCGTTGGATGGGCGTGCAGCGTACCTCGCCCGTGCCGGAGTGCATGTGGATCTTGCGCCCCAGGTTCCCGCCCAGGTCTTCCTCGACAATGGGGATCGAGAGCTTCTTCATGAATTCCCGCGCCACTTCCGCGTTGCGTTCCGGAATGCCCGAGACGGAGGTGGTGGGAGTCGAGCCCGCGGCTCCCAGGTGACCGATCACGTGGCCGCCGCCATAGAGCTTCGCCACCAGGTCGTTCTTGCGGCAGCCGGAGGTGCGCGCCACCTGGATCAGGTTGCGGATCGCGACGTCGCCGTACTTCCCCGGCTCCAGCCCGCCGCCCGTGTCTTCCGGCAGCATGTAGTGGTTCATGCCGCCCCAGCCGTTTCTTGCGTCGTGGAGACACACGGCGACACAGGAGCCGAGCAGGGTCGAGATCATGGTCTCGCTGCGGCAGAAGGTGGATTCGCCCGGAAGCAGAAAGCGGCGTTCCATGCTAGTGCTCCTGGTCTTGGGATTTCAGATCGTCGTACAAACGGTCGATGTCCAGGATCAGGGCCACGGTTCCGTCGCCCATCAGCGCACCGCCGGAGATCATCTCGGATGCCATCGGCAGGCCGTCGATGCGGCGGTGGACCACCTGCTGCACTCCGAGCACATCGTCTACACAAAGGGCGAAGACCTCGCCGCGGCTCTCCACGGTGACCAGGGTCTCTTCCTCGACCCACTCGCGGCTCGTGCGACGCGTGCAGAGGATTTCCTGCATGCGGGCCATGGGCAGGATGCGTCCGTGCCGCTTCACGCAGTTCTTGAGCCCGCCGACGGAGTGGACCTCCTCGCGGCGCAGGCCGGAGGTCTCGGCCACCCGCTCCATGGGAAGGACGTAGCTCTGTCCGTTGACGCGGATCATGTAGCCGTTCATGATCTGTGTTGTCACACTCTGCGGCAGGTGGATCACGAAACGGCTGCCTTCGCCGGCTTTCGTCTCGATGGAGATCGAGCCGCCGGCCTCGATGATCTGCCGCTTGACCACGTCCATGCCCACGCCGCGGCCGGAGACATCCGTCACCTCCCTGGCCGTGGACACGCCGGAGCTGAAGATCAGGTCGACCAGGTCCTTCTCGGTCAGCGGCTGGTCGGGACGGATCAGGCCCATGGACTCGGCCTTTCCGCGGATCGCGTCAAGGTCGAGGCCGGCGCCGTCGTCGCTGACGCTGAGCTCCACGTGGGTGTCGGTCAGGCTGGCCGACACGGTGACCGTGCCGCTTCTGGGCTTGCCTTTTTCTTCGCGCTGCTCGGGAGTCTCGATGCCGTGATCCGCCGCGTTGCGCACCATGTGAGTCAGGGGCGCGTCGAGCAGGTCGATCAGGCTCTTGTCGACCTCGATGCCTTCGCCCGTGATCTCGACGGCGATCTCCTTGCCCTTCGCCTGGGCAATGTCGCGGATCATGCGCGGGATCTTCTGCAGCAGGGAGCGCACACTGACCTTGCGGATCGACATGATGCTGCGCTGCAGGTCGCTGGACAGGCTGTCGAAGGTTTCGTTGGCCCGCCGGAACTCGGCGATCGCCCGGCTCTCCAGGTTCGAGCGCGCCATGCGCTTTTCCAGATGCTCGAACATGTCCCCGACCACGAGCAGCTCGCCCACGTAGGCCAGGAAGGTGTCGATGTGCGCCTCGTTGACGCGCATGGTCTTGGTATCGTTCGAGTTGCCGGCGGCGCGCGCGGGAGCGGCTTTCGGCTCGCTCCTGGGCGCGGCCCCGCCGTTCTCGTCGGCAGCCTGCGGCTCCTGGGCCTGCGCCTCCCTGGGCGGTGAAAAGGCGCCGGCCGCGACAGGCGGGCCCAGCTTTTCGCGCAGCAGGTCGCGCAGCAGCGGGTCGAAGCCCATGGCGCCCATGATCGTGTCGTAGTTGTCCAGGCAGTCGCTGATCACCGCCCGGGCCTCGTCGTTCTGCGCCGTATCACGAAGCGCGGAGATCGAGCCGCGGAGCTCCACCAGCTCCAGCTCTTCCAGGTTCTCGCTCTCGCTCCGACCCAGCAGGGTGGTGATCCGGCGGTAGGGAGCGGGGACCTCGTCGTTGGAGGCTTCGTCGCCCAGCAGCTCGTGGATCGACTGGATCACCTCCCCCAGGCTCGCGGACAGGTCCGTGTTGCCTTCGCCGTGGCTCTGGAGAATGCCCTGCAGCATGCCGAGCACGCCGTCGAGCTCGATCTCGCCCCCGCCGCGCCGGTCGGCAAGACCGGATATGCGCGTGCGCAGCTCGGCGATCGCGTGCTCGTCGGTGACCTCGCCTTCGCCGTTGCGCACGCGCTCGAGCATGCTCTTCAGCTCGTCGAGCCCCTCGAGCAGGGTGCTGATCACGGCGCGTCCGGCGCGCATGCGGTCCTTGCGCACGTGATCCAGGATCGTCTCCATCTCGTGCGCCAGCGACTTGATCTGCTGGAAGCCGAAAAAGGCCGAGTTGCCCTTGATCGAATGGACAGGGCGGAAGATGGCGTTGACCAGGTCCGTGTCGTCGGGCCGCTCCTCCAGGTCGACGAAGAGCGAATCGAGGGAGGCCAGCAGGTCGGTGGATTCGTCGATGAATTCGACCAGCAGGTCCTGGTCTACGGAAAGGGTGGGATCGGACATTGTCGTCGTCCTCAGCTGACAGGTTTCATGGCGCGCAGTTCATTGAGCAGGTTCAGCCAGTGCTGAATGCGCTCGACAGCGCGCTGGACCGCCTGCTCGAGCTGGCTCAGGTCCTCCAGGGGCTTGAAGACCATCGTGTCCGCTCCCAGGCGCATGGCGGCCATGGCGTTGACCAGTGTCACATAGCCCGTAATCATGATCGTGTGGATGCCAGGGTACTCCTCGCGCACCACGCCGATCAGCTCGATGCCGTTCATTTCCGGCATCATGATGTCGCTGATCACGATGTCCGTTTTCGTCTCGGCCAGCTTCTCCAGGGCCTCGCGCCCGTTGCAGGCCGTGTCCGTGGAATAGCCCAGGAAGCGGAAGTGCCTCGAGAGCATCTCGCGGATCTCGACCTCGTCGTCTACGATCAGGATGTGTACGTTCATTGCACGACCACGCTTTCCATGGCCGGAAGCGTGATGCAGAATCTCGCACCGCCTTCCGGCCGGTTGTCGACTTTCACTTGCCCTTTGTGCCGCTCGATAATGCCCAGGGAGATGGCGAGTCCCAGGCCGGTTCCCTTGCCCACGCCCTTGGTCGTGAAGAAGGGATCCCAGATCCGCTCCAGCAGGTCCTTGGGAATCCCGCTGCCGTTGTCCTGCACCGTGATCCCGATCCGGCCGTCTTCGTGAGACGTCCACAGTTCCAGCGTACCGCCCCCCTGGCGCTCCATGGCGTCAGCGGCGTTGACCAGCAGGTTGATGAAGACCTGCTCCAGTTCCTGCGGATTGCCCTGCAGCCGCGGCAGGTCTTCCGCGAAGCGCTTCTCGACGGTCACGTGCTGCTTGAGCCTGTTCGTCGACAACAGGAGCGCGTTCTCGATGACCTCGTGCAGGTCGACGGACTCGAACTCCTCGCCCGTCCGCGAGCTGTAGCTCTTCAGGCCCTTGACGATTCTCGTGATCCGTCTCACGCCCTCGCGGATCCCGTTGAGCACCTGCGGCGTCTCTTCGCGAATGAACTCGAAGCGCCGGGCAAGCTGTTCCGGAAGGGGAAAGTCCTTCATCATCTCGTCCACGACCTGCCAGAACTGTTCCAGGGTCTGCACATTGCCGGAGATGAAGGCCGTCGGATTGTTGATCTCGTGGGCGATGCCGGCCGACATGGTGCCCAGCGTCGCCAGGCGGTCGCTGTGTACGAGCTGCCGGGCGCGCTCTTCCGCCAGCTCTTCCATTTCGCCGGCATAGCGTTTGAGGCTCTCGTTGGCCCTGGCCAGCCGTGTTTCATAGGCCAGGATGCGCAGGCCGGCCTCGACGCGGCTGCGCAGCTCGCGGGGCTGGAAGGGCTTGCCCTGGTAGTCGTTGGCGCCGGCCTCCAGGCCCTCGACAACGTCGGCGACCTCCTTGCGGCTTGTCAGCAGGATCGTGTATACGAAGCGCCCCGCCTCGCCGTCGCGCAGGCGCCGGCAGAGCTCGATGCCGTCCATTTCCGGCATCATCCAGTCGGCGATCACCAGGCGGATCTCCGGCCTTTCCAGCAGCAGCTCCATCGCCTGTCGGCCGTTCTCGGCCGTTGTCACACGGAATCCCCAGCGCGAAAGGTTGGCCCGCAGCAGCATCAGGCTGGTGCGGTCGTCATCCGTGATCAGGATCTCCGCGTCTTGCTCTTTCCGTGGCAAGGCCTCGCTCATGCCCGCTGATTCTCCCTGGCATGCAGCCCCATGCCGGCAAGAGCCTTGTGCAGGCGTTCCGGCGTCACGGGCTTGACCAGGTAGCCGTCGCAGTCCGCGCGAAAGGCCTGCTTCATGTTCTGCGAATCGTCGTGCACCGTGACCATCAGCAGGCGGGCGCGCTCCTTCGGCGCCAGGCGGTGCTTGTCCTCCAGGCAGCGGATGCGCAGCAGGGCGTCCTGGCCGCTCAGGCGCGGCATGCCGATGTCGAGGCAGATCAGGCCATAGGGCTGTCCCTCGTCCAGCGATGCCTCGACGGCCTCGACGGCCTCCTCGCCGTCCAGGGCCACTTCGCAGTCTCCCCAGGGCGCCAGAAGCTTGAGCATCAGACTGCGCGAGATGAAATCGTCCTCGCAAACCAGGATTCTCATGGGATTGCCTCCAGCTTGCCATTTACGGACCTTGATCCGGTGTCGCTTTCGCAAGCAGTTCTCGGCACCGGCTGGAAGCGGCTTACAGCTTTTGCTCCCCGTGAGCTTATCGTCGATGCAGGCTCCCATCTGGACTCCCTGCAATGGAAAAAGGAGTGCCTTCGGTAGCCGGCGGACGGCGTCAACAGGAGAGATAAATGGCCCTTTGCAGCTTGCATCATGTGGAACGCTACGTGGCGGATCTGAAGGCCTGCCGCCCCTTCTGGCAGGACCTGTTCCGGGAGCTGGGCTGGGAAGCCTGGCAGGACTGGGAGGGCGGATTCAGCTTCCGCAACCCCGCCGGAGGAGCCTACATCACCCTGGTCCAGGTGGAGCCGGCCTTTCTCGACATTCCCTATCACCGCTGTCGCGCGGGCTTGAATCACCTGGCCTTCGCCGCCGCGGACCGCGGGGAAGTCGATCGATTGCGCGACTGGGCGCTCCGCAAGGGGGCGCGCCTGCTCTACGAGGATCGCTGGCCCCACGCCGGCGGACCGGAGTGCTACAGCCTCTTCTTCGAGGATCCGGAAGGAATGAAAGTCGAAGTGATCGCCGAGGAAAGGCCATGAAGTCCCCTTCCCTGGCGGCCTTGGCGGCGCTGGTCCTTGTGGTGTTGTCCTGCAGCCGGCCGCCCGAGCATTCCATGGCCTTCTTCCCGGACAGCAGCGGCATGGTGCGGGTGGTCGAGGTTCGCCAGATGGGCAAGGTGGCCGGCCGCTATGAGCTGCTGACCCGCATAGCCGAGCGGCGAGCGGAAAGGCTGGGACTGCAGATGGGCGATCCCCGACACGCCGGCATCCTGGGCGACTGGCAACTGCTCGCTGACGACAAGGGGCTGCAGATCAACATGCCGGCGCGCAACTGGGGCATGGACATTCTGCCCTGGCCGCTGCCTGAAGCGGAGGCCTTGCCCCTGGAACCGCACCCGGGCCTGGAACTGGTCGGCCTGGACTGGGAAAGAGTCCGGCTGCACAGCGGGGCGAAGGCGCGGGCCTTGCGCATCGACTACATTCTGCGACCGGAACTGCTGGCGCAGCTGGAACTGATCCTGGAAGGCCCCGGGCTGCCGGCCAGTCTGTGGCTGGTGCCGGACTACGGGTTCCATTCCTTCAGGATCGACCAGGGCTATTCGGAGAAACGCGTGCAATGAAGACGACCAGCGATCTGCAAGGGCTGCAGGACGCGGCCTCCGCCGCCGCCGAACGGGCGGCGGCCTTCATTCGACAGGCCTTTCGCTCACGCGGCGGCCTGCAGGTGCGCTCCAAAGGGCATCTGGACTTCGTCACGGAGGTCGACGAGAGCTGCGAAGCCATGCTGCGGAAGGACCTTCGAAAGGCCGCGCCGGGCATCGGGCTGATCGGGGAAGAAGGCAGCCGCCTGGCGGGGGAGGACGATCGCTGCTGGCTGATCGACCCCCTGGACGGCACAAGCAATTTCGTGCACGGCTATCCCGCCTTCGCGGTCTCCATCGGGCTGGTCGAACTCGACCCCGCGGATTCGCCGGAGGGGCCGGGGCGCTTTCCGGAACTGGCGCGGGCCCGGCCGCTGCTGGGGGTCATCGACGAGGTCTGCCTGCAGCGGCAATTCCTGGCTCACGCCGGCGGCGGGGCCTGGCTGGTCGAGCAGGGAGAACGGCGCCGGCTGCGGGCCAGCTCCTGCAGCCGTGTGGAAGAGGCCTTCCTGGCCTCCGGCTTTCCGGTGCGCCAGCGGGACCTGTCCCGCCTCTACAGCCACCTCTTCGCCCGTGTGCTCCCCCGCTGCGGAGGCCTGCGCCGGGGCGGCAGCGCCGCGCTGGACCTGGCCTACACTGCCGCGGGCATTTTCGACGGCTTTTTCGAGATCCATCTCTCGCCCTGGGACATCGGCGCGGGGCTGTGCCTGGTGGAGGAGGCCGGCGGTCGCTGCCTCGGGCTGGATGGAAAGACGCCTCTCGCCAGCGGAGATCTTCTGGCAGGATCCGGCCCTCTCTGTGAGCGGCTGGCGGAGATCCTGGCGCTCTAAAGAGCAGCCCGGCCGTTGATCGATCCTAACACCCTTACTATACTGGTAGACTTCTATTTGAAACGGGAGGACCGGTGAACAAAGCCGGCATTTTCGGGACACCGCGTCCCACCATCCTGATTGATGTGACTTGCTGATCCATGCACCCCGCCGGGGTGCATTTTTTTTGATCGCCATTGGAGGAGCACCTTGAAGACAGAGCTCAGCTTGTTGATGGAGTTGCAGTCGATTGACGACCGCTTCCGGGACCTGGAGGTATCCAAGGGTACCCTGCCCATGGAACTGAAGAAGATCCAGAAGTCCTTTGCGGATCTGAAGCAGCGTCGCAGCGGCGCGGAAACCGCGAAATCGGAATTGAGCGTCGAAGTCAGCAAGCGGGAAAAAAAGGCCGACGAATGCAAGGAGAAGATCTCCGCATTGCAGGAGCGCCTCTTCCAGACGCAGACCAATCAGGAATACGAGGCGGTCACCAAGGAAATCGACTACCAGCAGGAGCTGCTGGCCAGCAATGATACGGCCCTCAATCGGGCCATGGAAACCTTGACTGAAACCGAAGCCGAGCTGGGCACCAGCGCCGAAGAGCTCAAGGAGCTCGAAGAGAAGCTGGCCGCCATGAAGGCCCGTTCGGAAGAATTCAACCAGAAGACCGCGGCCAAGTCCTCTGAACTGCAGGGCGAGCGCGACGGGGTTGCCGACAAGCTGCCCAAGCGCCTGCTGGCGCACTACGAGCGCATTCGCCAGGCCAAGGATGGCCGGGGCGTGGTGCAGATCGCCCGCGGTTCCAGTTGCGGTGGCTGTTTCCATCGTCTTCCTCCGCAGACCATCAACCAGATTCGCAAGATGAATGACCTCATTCTCTGCGAAACCTGCGGCCGGGTCCTGGTCAGCGACCTGATCGTCCAGGAGGATTGAGGGGTTCTTTCGGGAACCCTGGAGTACAAAGAGAAGTCGATCCGGTGGCCGCGTCGCGCCAACTCGCTTGGTGCGCTGAGGAAAGTCCGGACTTCACAGGGCAGGATGCCTTCGGGGCGCCGCAAGGCGACGGAAAGTGCCACAGAAAACAAACCGCCAAGGCGCGCGCTCGCGCGCGTCCGGTAAGGGTGAAAAGGTGCGGCCTGCGAGCAAGCGGGCTTAATGTAAGAGCGCACCGCGCGGCGGGAAACCGTCGTGGCAGGGTAAACCCCATCTGAAGCAAGACCAAGCAGAGGCGAGGGCGGCCCGTCCTTCCGGCTTTGGCCGGAACGCCTCGGGTAGGTCGCAAAGATCAATGGCCACCCTTCCTTCGGGAAGACAGAATCCGGCTTATGGATCGGCTTCATTTTCGGAGAAGGACGTGCGCCCGGTTCGGGCGCCCCTTCCCGCAACCATGGTGAGAATGTGAAGAATAGATGGAGCAACAATGGACGTACTCTGGGAGCACCCAGGGGAACGCTCGTCCAGGAACAGGGCCTCGGAACTTGCTGACAAACTGAACATCTCGCCGATCATTGCGGAAATCCTGCTGAATCGCGGACTGCGTGACGAAGCGGAGATCGAGGCCTTTTTCAGTCCGGATCTGGGCAATCTGCACGATCCCATGTTGATGAAAGACATGGATCGCGCGGTGGAAGTCCTGGAGGCGGCCTTGTACGACCGGCGTCGAATCCTCATTTACGGGGATTACGACGTGGACGGGGTAACCAGCGTTTCGCTGCTGTACCTGGCTTTGAAGGACCTGGGTGGACGGGTGCAATACCGCATCCCCGAACGACAGCATGACGGCTACGGATTGTCGGAGCAGGCGATCCGCGAAGCCTGGGAGCAGGGCGCGCGACTCCTGGTGACCGTGGACACGGGCACCACGGCCGTGGAACAGGTGCGTTACGCGCGGGAGATGGGCATGCAGGTGGTGATCTGCGATCATCATCGTCCCGGCGAGGAACTGCCCGACGCCGACGCCGTGCTCAACCCCAAGCAGGCCGATTGTCCCTACCCCTTCAAGGATCTGGCCGCCGTCGGCGTGGTCTTCAAGCTGGTGCAGGCCCTGGGCGAGCATCTGCAGCTGGAGCCCGCCGCCATCCGCAAATATCTTGACCTGGCCGCCCTGGGCAGCGCTGCCGACATCGTGCCGCTCATGGGCGAGAACCGGATCCTGGTCAGCCATGGACTGGAGAAGCTCAACTTGCGTCCGCTGACGGGCATTCGGGCGCTGCTGGATGTCAGCAGTCCCCGCAACCGTGAAGTGGATGTGAGCCACATCATCTTCGGCATGGCGCCGCGCATCAATGCCGTGGGACGCATGGGCAACGCCGAACGAGCCGTCGAACTCCTGATCACGCGCAACCGCGACAAGGCGCGCGACATTGCCCGCGTGTTGGAGAAGGAGAACACGGCGCGCAAGTGCATTGACCAGGACACCCTGGAAGCCGCCCTGCACAAGGTCGAGGAAGAGGTCAACCTGGAGGACGACCGGGTGATCGTGCTCGATCGCCGCGACTGGCACTGCGGCGTGATCGGCATTGTCGCCTCGCGCATCATCGAGAAGTTCCACCGCCCGACCGTGCTGATCTCGGTGGACGACGACGGCATCGGCAAGGGGAGCGCACGCAGTATACCCGGTTTTGATGTCTACAGCGCGCTCAACGAGAACCGGCACCTGCTGGAACAATTCGGCGGACACAAGTACGCCGCCGGGTTGACCATCCGCGAGGAGAACATTCCCCTTTTCCGGACCCGACTCAAGGAGTACTGCGACAAGGTCCTGGAAGCGGGCGACCTGGTGCCGCGGCTGGAAATCGCCGCCGAACTACCGCTGAGTTTCATCAACCGCGATTTTGTCCAGACCCTCTCGCGCTTTGCTCCCTTCGGGCCGCGCAACGGGCGCGCGCTCTTCCTTTCGCGTGGAGTCAGGGCCAGCAGCTCGATTCGCCAGGTGGGCAACGGCCACCTCTTCCTCAAACTCGAGCAGGACGGCTACGAGTTCGAGGCCATCGGCTACGGGCTGGGCTGGCTGCGCGAGGAGTTGCAGGAGGCGGGAGGAGCCATGGACGCCGTCTACACGGTCGAGGACAACAGCTGGCAGGGCAAGCGCAGCATCCAGCTGCACCTGAAGGACATCTGCCCGACCGGCGCAAGACAAATCGTCGAGGCGCGACTGAACATGGCCGTGTAATACACATCCATGCCGCCGCGCCCCCCCGTAGGGGCGCCCTGCGGGCGCCCATGCCGCAAGGCATGGGCAACGCAACACGAAATGGCCGAACACGCGCCCACCTCCGGGCGCACGAACAAACCGGACGAACACAATGGCCGCAGAATTCCTGACTGAAGAGCAGCGCATGCTGCTGGAGATGGTTCGCGACTTCGCCGAGCGCGAAGTCAAGCCCATTGCCGCGGACCTGGACCGCAACGAGCACTTTCCCCGCGAGGTCTTCGCCAAGATGGCCGAGCTGGGCTTGCTCGGCATTCCCTACCCGGAGGAGTACGGCGGCGCCGGCATGGACACCGTGTGCTACGCGCTCGCCGTAGAGGAGGTCAGCTGGGCCTGCGGCAGCACCGGCCTGGGCATGGCGGCGCACACCTCGCTGGGCACCAACCCGATCTTCATGTTCGGCACGGAAGAGCAGAAGCAGCGCTACCTGCCGCGCCTCTGCAGCGGCGAGACCCTGGGCGCCTTCGGGCTGACCGAGCCCGGGGCAGGGAGCGACGCCGGGGGCACGAAGACCCATGCCGTGCTCGAGGGCGATGAGTGGGTGATCAACGGCAGCAAAATGTGGATCACGAACGCGGCCTACGCCGACTACCTGGTGCTGACCGCGGTCACGGATCCGCAGACGCGCGAGATCAGCTGCTTCATCGTCGAGAAGGGCACGCCGGGGTATCACATCGGCGCCGAGGAGAAGAAGATGGGGCTGCGAGGCAGCGACACGCACGCCCTGACCTTCGAGAATGTCCGCGTGCCGAAGGGAAACCTGCTCGGCGAGCGCGGCAAGGGCTTCAAGCAGATGCTGAAGACCCTCGACGGCGGCCGCATCAGCATCGGCGCCATGTCGGTGGGCCTTGCGCGCCGCGCCCTGGAGGAGGCGGTGCAGTACAGCCAGGACCGCGTGCAGTTCGGCAAGCCGATCAGCGCCAACCAGGTGATCCAGGGCTACCTGGCCGACATGGCCGTGCGCGTGGAGGCCAGCCGGGAGCTGGTGCTCAAGGCCGCCAGGCTCAAGGATGCCGGGCTGGACTACCACCAGGCAGCGGCGATGGCCAAGCTCTATGCCAGCGAGACCGCCAGCTGGTGCGCCGATCGCGCGATCCAGATCCACGGCGGCTACGGCTATACCCGCGAGTATCCGGTGGAACGCATCTACCGCGAGGCGAAGCTTTGCGAGATCGGCGAAGGCACGAGTGAGATCCAGCGCATGGTGATCGCGCGCGGCCTCGTGGGACGCCACTAGGAGAGGATGTGTATACGGATTGCTGGAAAGGCGGCGACTGGCAGGTCGAAGCGCTCGATGGCGGCCGGCTGCGTGTCCTGCGGGAGGGAACGACCCGGGGCGGCCTGCGCAGCCGGGGCTTCGTGCTACACCTGGCGCCGGCCCTTGTGAGACACCCGGAAGGCTGGATGCTGGTCGATCCCGGCCTCGAACCGGCCTGGATCCGCGGGGAGGAGGACCTGGAGTTCCAGCCCCCGGAAAGTGGCCTGCGCCAGCAGCTGGCCGAACGTGGCCTGGAGCCCGGGGAGATCGGCGACGTGGTGCTGAGCCACCTGGACGGGGACCATGCCAGCGGCCTCTATGACGACGAGGCGGAAGGCAGCCTGTTTCCCGGCGCGCGCGTCCACGTGCAGCGCCGGGCCCTGGACTGGTGGGAGCACCGCTTCCGCAGCAAGCGGCGTGTGCGCTACCTGCATCGCCGGGTCTTCGACGCGCTGCTGGCCTGCGAGGATCTCGTGATCCACGAGGGCACGGGAGCTCCGGCGCGCGGCATTCTGCTGCGTCAGACGGACGGCCACACGCCGGGCCACCAGGTGACACTGGTCGGCGAGGAGCGGCCGCTGGTCCTCGGCGGCGACCTGCTGTCGACGCGCGCCTCCTTCCGCGAGGGAGTCGTCGCCGACGCGGACCACGACGCGGAAACCGCCGACCGCCAACGGCGCGAGCTGCTTTCCGAGCCGGCATCCGGCTGGTTCTTGTATCACGGCCTTCCCGGAAGAAGAATCCTGGCGACCCGGACGAGCAAAGAGACGGAAAAGAACAGATAAACGAGCAAGGAGCGCAGCATCATGCGTGAAGTCGTCATCGCGGGCGCGGCCCGCACCCCCATCGCCAGCTTCAATGGAAGCCTGAGCTCGATTCCCGCCCCGCAGCTGGGCGCCGTCGCCATCAAGGCCGCCCTCGCGCGCGCCGGGCTTTCTCCCGACCAGGTGGACGAGGTGCTCATGGGAACGGTGCTTCCCGCCGGCGTCGGTCAGGCCCCGGCCCGGCAGGCCGCCCTGGCCGCCGGCCTGCCGGAAGGCACGCCCTGCACCACGGTGAACAAGGTCTGCGGCAGCGGCCTGAAGACCGTGATGCTCGCCGCCCAGGCCATTGCCTGCGGAGATGCCGAGATCATCGTCGCCGGCGGCATGGAGAACATGAGCCAGGTGCCCTACTACCTGCCCAAGGCCCGCAACGGCTACCGCCTGGGACACGGCCAGCTGCTGGACGGCATGGTGCACGACGGGCTGTGGGACGTCTACAACAACTTCCACATGGGCAACGCTGCCGAACTGTGCTCCAGCGAGATGTGCATCACGCGGGAGCAGCAGGACGAGTTCGCCGCCGAGTCCTACAAGCGCGCTCTTTCCGCCATCAAGGGCGGCCTGTTCAAGGAGGAGATCGCTCCCGTCGAGGTGCCGCAGCGCAAGGGCGATCCGCTGGTCGTCGACACGGACGAGGAGCCCGGCCGCGGCAACCCGGCCAAGCTCTCCGCCCTGCGGCCGGCCTTCAAGAAGGACGGCACGGTGACCGCCGGCAACGCCAGCTCGATCAACGACGGCGGAGCGGCGGTCGTGCTCTGCAGCGCGGAGAAGGCGAAAGAGCTGGGTCTCACGCCGCTGGCGAGGATTGTCGGACAGGCCAGCGCCGCGCAGAAGCCGGAATGGTTCACCACGGCTCCCGCGGCCAGCATCCGGAACGTCTTCGCGAAAACCGGCCTCGGCGCAGGGGACATCGACGTCTACGAGATCAACGAGGCCTTCTCGGTGGTTTCCCTGGCCAACAACCAGCTGCTCGAGCTGGATCCGGCCAAGGTGAATCCCCGCGGCGGCGCGGTCAGCCTGGGACACCCCATCGGCGCCAGCGGCACGCGCATCCTGGTGACGCTGCTGTATACGCTGAAGAGCACCGGGGCGCAGCGCGGCCTGGCCAGCCTCTGCATCGGCGGCGGCGAAGCGGTGGCGCTGATTGTCGAGCGCTAGCAAACGGAAACGGCTGCCCGCCCGGGGATCGACCCGGCCGGGCGTGACGCAATACAGGGAGCGTGTGACATGAAGAAGACTGTCGCCGTCATCGGCGCCGGAACCATGGGCAACGGCATCGCCCACGTCTTCGCGAAGACGGGCTGGGATGTCCGCCTGATCGACATCAACGAGAAGGCCCTGGAAAAGGGCCTGGCGACCATCCGCAAGAACCTGGACCGCGAGGTGGCCAAGGAGAAGATCAGCGCCGCCGACGGGGAGGCCGCCTTTGCCCGGATCACGGGGCAGGGCAGCCTGGAAGCCGTCAAGGGCTGCGGCCTGGTGGTCGAGGCCGTCGTCGAGAACGCGGAACTGAAGAAGAAGATCTTCGCCGAGCTGGACCAGCTGGCGGACGCAGACGCCATCCTGGCGAGCAACACGAGTTCGATCAGCATCAGCCTGATCGCCAGCGCGACGAAGCGCCCGGGCCAGGTGATCGGCATGCATTTCATGAACCCCGTCCCGATGATGAAGCTGGTCGAGGTGATCCGCGGACACGACACCAGCGACGAGACCAACGCTGCCGTGCTCGCCTGCTGCGAGGAGCTGGGCAAGACCCCGCTGGTCTCGGAGGATTATCCGGGCTTCGTCGCCAACCGCATCCTCATGCCGATGATCAACGAGGCGGTCTTCGCGCTCTTCGAGGGCGTCGCCACGCGCGAGGCCATCGACGGCATCATGAAGCTGGGCATGGCTCACCCCATGGGGCCGCTGACCCTGGCCGATTTCATCGGGCTGGATGTCTGCCTGGCGATTCTCGAGGTGCTGCACCGCGAACTGGGCGATCCCAAGTACCGACCCTGTCCGCTGCTGCGCAAGCTGGTTGCCGCAGGCCACCTGGGCCGCAAGAGCGGACGCGGCTTCTACGACTACTCCTGAGACCCTGTCTCACGAAACCGGAGCATTCATGGATTTCCGACTGAACGAGGAGCAGCTCGCCGTCCAGGAGATGACGCGCCGCTTCGTCCGCGACAAGGTCCTGCCCGGAGTCCGGGAGCGGGACGAGCGCGGCGAGATCCCCGACGAGCTGCGCCGCGAGCTGCTCGAGATGGGCTATGGCGGCATGATGATCCCCGAGGACTGGGGCGGCATGGGCATGGACAGCATCAGCTATTCCCTGGCCCTGGAGGAGATCAGCGCCGCGGACGCCTCGCTGGCCGTGGCCCTGAGTGTCACGAACTCGCTGGGCTGCGCCCCGGTGGAGCGCTTCGGCACGCCGGAGCAGAAGGAGCGCTTCCTGCGCAAGTTGGCCTCCGGCGAATGGCTGGGTGCTTTCTGTCTTACGGAAGCCAACGCGGGCAGCGACGCCTCCGGGCTGCAGACCACCGCCGTGCGCGACGGTGACGACTGGGTGATCAACGGCACCAAGTCCTACGTGACCAACGGCAGCCGGGCCGACACCTTCCTGGTGATCGCCGTCACCGGCGAGCAGGGCGGCAAGTCCCGCAAGTCGGCCTTCCTGGTCGAGAAGGGCACGCCGGGTCTCACGGTGGGCAAGCTGGAGGACAAGCTCGGCCTGCGCTGCAGCGACACGGCGATGATGCACTTCGACCAGGTGCGCGTGCCACACGGAAACCTGCTGCACGAGGAAGGCAAGGGCATGCACGTGGCCCTGGGCATGCTCGACGGAGGCCGCATCGGCATTGCCAGCCAGTCCCTGGGACTGGCGCGGGGCGCCTTCGAGCTGGCGCTGGCCTACGCCAGGGAGCGCGAGCAGTTCGGCAAGTCCATCGACAACTACCAGTTCATCCAGTTCAAGTTCGCCGAGATGGCGACACGCATCGAGGCCGCGCGCAACCTGACCTGGAAGGCCTGCAGCCTGCGCGACGCCGGCGAGGAGTACTCGCGCTACGCGGCCATGGCCAAGGTCTGCGCCAGCGAGACCGCCAACTTCTGCGCCCGCGAGTGCGTGCAGATCCACGGCGGCTACGGCTACAGCCGCGAGTATCACGCCGAGCGCTTCATGCGCGACGCCCGTGTCACGGAAATCTACGAGGGAACCAGCGAGATCCAGCGGATCGTGATCGCCCGTTCCGTAATGGCCGAAGGGATCTCCTAGGTCCCCGGGCCGAGGCCGGTAGGCATATGCCGCAGCAGAACCCCAACACGCGCCGCCTGGCGCGCGAACACGCGATCGCCGTGATCTACGCGCATCACATGAGCCATCGCCCCCTGGGCGAGGTCATGGAGGCCGTGCTCTCCCTCATCAAGCGACTCGAGGAGCATCCGGAAGAGGACACGCCCCTCGAATCCGTTCCCCGGGACCCCGAGCGCCAGGCCTTCTTCAAGGAGCTGGTGCTCAAGACCGTCCGGGACTCGGACAGCATCGACGAGCTGATCGCGACCAAGGCCCACAAGTGGGACCTGGAACGTATTGCCCTGCTGGATCGCATCATCCTGCGGCTGGCGATCGCCGAGATGCTGCACACGGATATTCCGACAAAGGTCTCGATCAACGAGGCCATCGAGATCGCCAAGAAATTCTCGACCGAGAACAGCGGCAAGTTCGTCAACGGGATTCTCGACAGCATCAAGGCCGACGTGGAGCTTCGTCGCGCGGACAACAGGGACGCCCCCCTGTGAAGTGGCTCCTCCTGCTGCTGCTGTGTCACAGCGCCTTCGCGGCGGAGGGGCGTCGGGGCATGGTGGCCAGCGCCGACAGCCTGGCCACCCGGGCCGGACTGTCGATCCTGCAGCAGGGGGGCAGCGCCGCAGACGCGGCGATCGCGACGGCCCTGGCCCTCGGGGTCTGCGAGCCCTACTCCTCGGGGATCGGCGGCGGGCTGTTCATTGTCACACGAAGTGCCGACAGCGGAAAGGTGGAGGCGCTCAGCGGCCGGGAGACCGCCCCGGTGGCCACTCGCGCCTCGGACTACCTGGATGCCGAGGGCGAAGTGCTCCCCGGGCGCTCCTCGAAAGGCGTCCACGCCGTCGCCGTTCCCGGTGCCCTGCAGGCCCTCGACGAGCTGCACCGCGAAAAGGGACGCCTGCCCTGGGCCGTACTCGTCGAACCGGCGCGCCGCCTGGCCGCCGAAGGCTTCGTGATCCGTTCCCGCCTGGCGGCCGTCCTGGCCGCAAGGGACTCCACGCTCAAGGCGCACAGTGGTCCTGCCTGCGGGACCTGGTGGCACCCGGACGGACGCGTGCTCGGCCCCGGCGACACGCTGCGCCAGCCCGAGTTGGCGCGCAGCCTGGCGCGGATCGCCGTGCTCGGCGCGCGGACTTGGATCGATGAATACTTTGCACCCGCCCTGGAGAAGCTGATGCTTGAACGGGGCGGCCCCCTGCGGGCTTCCGACCTACGCGGCTACCGTGTGACAGCGGAAGAATGCGTCAGCGGCGGCTACCGGGACTGGACGCTCCATTCCATCGGATCGCCCTCCAGCGGGGGAGCGCTGCTGGTCCAGATGCTGGGAGTGCTGGAAGGCCTGGAGACCCATGAGCTGGAGCCCCGCTCGGCACAGCGGGTCGATATTGTCTCACGTGTCATGGAGTACGCCTTCGCCGACCGGGCCCGCTGGTTCGGCGACGACCGTTTCACGCCGATCCCGCTCGACCACCTGCTCTCGCCCGTCTACGCGGACAGCCTGCGTCGGCTCGTACTTGCGGGCCAACGCACGGATGCCGCCTGGCCGGGCCTGGAGGAACAGATCGCCGAAGGGGATCACACCACCCATTTGTGTGTCGTCGACAGCCTGGGCAACGCAGTCTCCCTGACGGCGACCATCAACACCTGGTTCGGAAGCTGCATCACGGAGCCGCGCACCGGCGTCGTCCTCAACAACGAAATGGATGACTTCGTGATGCGTCCGGGCGTGCCCAATTCCTTCGGCCTGGTGGGCAGTCCGCGCAACGCGGTGCGCCCCGGTGCACGGCCCCTCTCCAGCATGAGCCCGTTGATCGTCACGCGCGGGGACCGGCTGGTGGCCGTCCTGGGCAGCGAAGGCGGTCCGAAGATCATTTCCACCGTGCTCAATCTCTGCCTGGAACTGCTGGATCACGGCCTTAGCCCGGAGGAAGCGCTGGCCTTGCCCCGTTTCCACCAGCAGTGGCGACCGGCCAGCCTGCACCTGGAACCCGGTTTCGATGGCGGCCTGGTCCTGGACCTGGAAGCCCGGGGCTGGCAGACCGACTGGCGGGAAGTCCCGTGGAGTACGGCGCAGGTGATCCGCGTGCATGAGGACGGGCTGCTGCAGGGCGCTGCCGATCCACGCGCCAACGGCAGCGCGGCGGGCTACTAGTGGCGGCCGGCGGCGGCCTGATGGTGGTCTGCGGCGAACCCAGCGGGGACGCGATCGCCGCCCGCGCGCTGCAGGAGCTGCGCCTGCTGCGTCCGGAACTGCAGGTCTTCGGGGTGGGCGGCGACCAGCTGCAGCAGGCCGGCATGGAGGTCGTGCAACACATTCGCGAGCTCAGCGTGATGGGCCTGTGGGACGTGATCCGTCGGCTGCCCGCGATCCTGGGACGCCTGAAGCAGGTCGAGGACCTGGCGATGCAGCGGCGTCCCGACCTGCTGCTGCTGGTCGATTATCCCGGCTTCAATCTTCGGCTGGCGCGTCGGCTGCATGGCCGAGTGCCGCACATCCTGTACTACATCTCCCCCAAGTACTGGGCCTGGAAGAAGGGCCGCAGGGGCCAGGTGGCCCGCTACGCGGACTCCGCCGCGCTGATCTTCCCCTTCGAGGAAGCCGACTACCGGGAGCTGGACTTCGACGCCAGCTATGTGGGACACCCGGTGCTCGACCTGGTCGAGAACGCGCCGGATCGACACACGGCCCGCTCCCGGCTTTCTTCCCTGGCCGGTGTAGAGGAGATCGGCCAGGAGGAGGCCCTTGTCTGCTTCTGCCCCGGCAGCCGCGAGACCGAACTGCGCCGGCATCTCCCCGTACTGGCCGACACGGCCGAGCGCCTGCGCCGGGGCGCACATCCGCCGCGCATCCTGCTGCAGCTGGCGGATGCCTTCGATCCGTCGCTGCGGCAAGAGGCGGCCCGTTCGATTCCGGGCTGCACGGTGATCCAGGGACATTTCCATGCCTGCCTGCGGGCGGCGGACCTGGCGCTCGTCGCCAGCGGCACGGCCAGCCTGGAGGCCGCGGCGCTGGGAACGCCGCACCTCGTGTTCTACCGTATGGATGCCTTCAGCATTTGGCTCGCGCACCGGGTGGTCGACCTGCGCTGGGTCTCGCCGGTGAACATCAGCGCCGGGCGGGAAGTGGTTCCCGAACTGCTGCAGAACCGGGCCAACGGCAAGGCGCTGGCCGACTGGTGCAGCCAGCAGCTCCGTTCCGGCCCCGGCGAAGACGCGTCGGGCGGTCTGCGCGCTTCCGTCGAAGAGGCCCTGGGCGGTCCCGGCGCTTCCCGCCGAGTCGCCGGCATGATCGTGGACAAACTGGAGAACCCCTAGACCATGGCCCGCTCGCGCAAGCTGGGATCCCGTATCACAACCTGGCTCGGCCTGCGCCTGGGCTGGCTGCTGCTTCTGTTCCTGCGGCTTCTCGTGCGTGTCCGCGTGGCCAACGGGGAGGTCTTCGAAGAGCTGAAACGAAACAGCCGGCCGATCCTGATCGCCGTGTGGCACGGCCGGATCCTGCTGCCGATCCTGGTGCACCGCAACCAGGGAATCATCCCGATGATCAGCCAGAGCCGCGACGGGGAACTGATCACACGCGCCGTGGAGAAACTGGGCTACCGGGCAATTCGAGGCAGCAGCAGCCGGCGCAGCAAGGAGGCGATGCAGGAGATGATCGCCGCCCTGGCGCAGCCTTCCGCCGTCGCCGCCATCATGCCTGACGGCCCCACCGGTCCGCGACACAAGGCGAAGCCGGGCGTGATCCGCATCGCCCGGGAAGCCGGGGCCGTGATCCTCCCGATGAGTTTCGCCTGCCGCAGGCCCAAGATCTTCCGCAGCTGGGACCGCTTCCAGCTCTGGAAACCCTTCAGCCGCGCCGTCGTGCTCTACGGCGAGCCGATCCACCTGGACCCGGAGGCGAACCCCGAAGCGGATCGCCTGCGTGTCGAGGCCGCCCTGATCGCCGTCGAGGAAAGGTGTGACAACTGGTTTACCCGGGAGTCCGCATGATCGTCGGAGGTGAGCTGCTCGAGACCCTGAAGGGCCGTACGCCCTTGAGTCGCCTGCTCTCCCTGCCCTGGGGATGGCTCACGGACGCGCGCACGAAGGCCTACGCGGAAGGGCGCCTGAAGAGCGGCGGTGTCTCCGTTCCTGTGCTCTGCGTCGGAAACATCAGCGTCGGCGGAAGCGGCAAGTCGCCGCTCGTGATGCACCTGGCCCGCGAGCTCTCGGCCGCCAGGCCCCTGCCCTGGCTGGACGCCTCCTTTGCCGGGCGCAGAACCGCCATCCTCAGCCGGGGATACGGGCGCAAGAGCCGCGGCTTCGTCATGGTCAGCGAGGGCGAGGGGCCTCTGGTGGATGCCCGGCTCAGCGGGGACGAACCGGCCCTCTTCGCCCGAAGCCTTCCCGGTGTGACGATCGCCGTCTGCGAGAACCGCCTCCATGGAGCACGCCAGCTGCAGGAACGGGGCATCGAACTGATCCTGCTCGACGACGGATTCCAGCATTTCCGCCTGCAGCGGGACCTGGACATCCTCGTCTGGGACTGCCGCATCGACCCGGCCCGCGAGTCCCTGCTGCCCTTCGGCAGGCTGCGCGAGAAGCCCGCGGCCGCCTCCCGCGCCGGCATCCTGGTGCTCAACCACTGCGCCAGCACCCGACGCGCGCTCCTGAGGCTGAACTGGTTCCGCCGGTATACGCAGGCGCCAGCCCTGGCCATGCGCACGCGTCACACGGGCCTGCGTGATCCGCAGACCGGCCTTGGGGAGCGGGCGCCTGGCGGGCGCTACGGGCTCTTCAGCGGCCTGGGCAATCCCCGCGCCTTCGAGGCGGAACTTTCCATGGAGTACGGGCTTCCCGCCTGGAGCCGACGATTCCGGGATCACCACTGGTTCGGTTCCCGGGACCTGGAGGAGCTCCGGCAGGCCGTCCACCGGCAGCGCCTGGACAGCCTGGTCTGCACCTGGAAGGATGTGGTACGCCTGCCGGAAGGCCACGGCCTGCCGATCCTGGTGGCGGAGCAGGAGGTGGAGTTGGTGGAGTTGTAACACGCCGCCGACTCATACAGGGACGCGTCCCTGGATCGTTGCTGCATGATCCGGCAATTGGCGGCTGGCCGATGTCTCTGTTCGGTTCGTTTGTTTCCGCAGACAAACGGCACAGGAGGGGTTGCCCTGTAGAACTGCCGGCGCAGGCCGTTGGACGGAAGAGGCCGTTCATCTGCCGTTGAAATAATGACCAGCGCCTGGTTGGGAGTTTTGGATTCCGCTCTAGCCACCTCGCGGATTATCACTCCTTGACATTCGTCAAGAGAAAACTGTTTCCAGAAATTCGCTCAGCGCGTTGACAATGACGACTGGGGGTGTATACTTAGTGCAGTAGATCTCGCCCCGGATTTCCATGTCTTTGCGGAGGGCTCGATCAGTCCCTACCCACTGATATAGAGTTCAGAATCCTGAGTTAGTGCCTGTAAGTCTGCATGGTTAACAGAGAGAGCTCCTAACGGATGGCTCACAGCTTGCCAGCGGCGTCTACTTTGTTCAGGCAAATAGTCCGCTGGGCAGCGTGAGCAGGAAGATTCTCTTGCTCAAGTAGGAGAGATCCCATGTTGGTCTCGTATCGATTGCTGGGGTGGATCCTGGGATTCCTGGGGTCCACCCCCTTTTTGCTTGCGGAACAACTCTATGTCCCGCAAGAATATCCAACCATCCAGGCTGCCCTGGATGCAACAGGCAGTGCGGATACAGTCTGGGTCAGCCCGGGCACCTACCAAGAACACCTGCTCATTCCCAGCCACGGTGTGACACTGCTTTCCAATTATGTCGTCAGTTCGGATTCCAGCGACTGGCTGGGCACCGTGCTGGATGGTACGCACACTGGCACGGTACTGACTCTTCCTGACTGTTTTGGGAATCTGGTGCGCCTGCAGGGCTTTGTCATTGCCAACGGCTACGGCGCTGGAGAAACATCCGGTGGAATTCACTCATTCGATTCCGCTTCACTGGATTTAGAAGACATCCTTTTTCAAGGGAATTTTACAGAGAACCAAGGGGCTTGCATGTATGTCAGACATGTTCACCCTGAAATTAGACTTAAAAACATCCTCGTCAGAAACCAATCAACTTGTAGAGAAAGGAATATTCATATTTCGATTACAGGCAATATCTACGCAGACTCACTTCAGTTTGATGGAACAGACGATCAAGGAGCAGCAGGAATAATTGATGCGACAGATAGTTTGTTTGTCTCCAATGTGCTCTTCCACAACTATAATACCAGCAGTAGCGCGAGGCTAAGCCTCGGTGGTCGGGAGTACACGAAGATTGACAATGTTGAGATTACAAACAGCACTGGGCGAATTGCCACAATCTGCAGTCTGGGTGGCGGATACTCATACATTCGAAATGTCCACTTTCATGACAACACCGTGCTTGCGCTGGATCCAAGTGGCGGCAACGTTGGACTACACTTCGACGGGAACCAGGTGTTCGCGGATAGCATCGTTGTAGAAGACTCCTATTCTGAATCGTGGCAATTGCTTTTCATAGAGCCGATGCGCGATGACCTGAATCTGTTCGATACCGGAAACGTCTCCAACCTGATTGTGCGCAACAATATCGTGGGGGATACCCTCCTGCATGATGGGGATGGTTTCCATGGGCAAGTGGCCCGCATTCAGGACTGCAACCTTCGCAACAGCATCTTCACCGGAAACGTCAGTCAACTGCCAGTCTGGCCCCATGAGCACTTGTACTCCATTCGTGGGGGCGTCCTGTACATGACGCATGGCGGACTCGATACGCTGTACATGGAGAATGTGGAAATCAGCCACAACATCCTGCATGATCCGGATGATTACGATGCTGTATCCTTCCAGGATCTGGAGCTGATTCTCGGCAACTGGGGCCGGGCACTGTACCTGGAGTTGGGTACTTCCTTCGCCGTCTTCATGCGCGATTGCGTGTTCCATGAGAACCGGGAACCGAATCCTACACCCGAGACGGACTGGTATTGGAGCTTGGGGTCAACCTTGCACATCTTTTCGAATGGCTGGGGCCCGGGAGTAACGGAGACCCATATCGAGAATTGTTCATTCACGGATAACGACAATGGGGGATTGGCGGCATGGTGGGCAAGTCACACAATCATTCGCAATTCGAATTTTACGAACAACAGGCGATACGGGCTTTGGTTAAATGGATACTATGCTGATGTCAGAAATACGCAAATTTCCGGAACAGTATCAGAATACTATGCACTGTCAACACGTCCCTCAAGGCAATGTGCGATTACAATCCATACGAATGATCCAGTGCCTCCGGTGCTGGACAATCTCACCATTACCGACAATGAATGCATCAACCTCTTTGCAACAACTCTAGCCGATCAACCAACCTCAACCATTCGAAACAGCTTGATTGCACATAACAGCTATCAGCATTTGACAGCATTTTGGAATAACCCGGACCTGGACCAACCCACCAGCTTTGAATACTGCATCCTGCCCGAGCAACCAGATGTCGGCGAGAACAACTTGATCGGGATCGATCCTCTTTTTGATGAGGAGCTGGGCGCGCCCTGGCTCTCCCCGGCTTCGCCGGCCATCGATGCCGGGGATAGTGCTGCGGAATACAATGATCTGGAAGATCCCGCCGACCCCGGCTTTGCCCTCTGGCCCAGCCAGGGCGGCCTGCGCAACGACATCGGCTACACGGGCGGCCCTTATGCCGGGACTCTGGATCACCTGGTCCGCGTGACACCCAGCCCGGAGGACCGTGGACTCCTGCCGGCCACACTGCAGTTGCTTCCGAACTATCCGAATCCCTTCAACAGCCAGACCCGCCTGGAGTACGTCCTGCCGACAACAGGGTATGTGGCCATTCGCCTGTATGACATCCGGGGGCGGATGGTGAAGGAGCTGTTCCAGGGCAGCCAGGCAGTCGGCCTGCATCAGATGCTGCTGCGGGGGGACGGCCTGGCCAGCGGGGTATACTTCGTGCGGGTGGAGGCGGGAGGAGAGTCCGAGGTGCGGAAGGTGTTGCTGTTGAAGTGATGTTTTCTGCAGGAGTGATACGGCGAAGCTGAATCGACGAAATGGCTTTCGATTCTACGAGGGCCTGTTGCCCAGAGGCTTAGAATGCGTGTCCTGCTTCTCATCCTGCTTGTCCTGCCCTCCGCCTGGGGGGAGATTCGGCATGTGCCTGAGGACTACGGGACGATCCAGGAGGCCCTGGATGCCACGGATCCGGCGGATACAGTCTGGGTCAGCCCGGGCACCTATCATGAGCACCTTCTAGGTCCGACACATGGTTTCACTCTAATGTCGAACTATCCATTCTCTGGGGACAGTCTTGATATTTACAATACCATCCTCGATGGTTCTGAAACTGGAACATGCCTTAAGCTACGGAGTACCAATTACAGCTGGGCTCGTTTACAGGGATTAACCGTTCAAAACGGTTATGGGACCGACCTTCCCGGCGGTTTGTTTTGTAATGACAGTACGCGAGTGGAGATATCACACGTACGAATTCTGAACCATCAATCCACGGGCCCCCCATACGATAATGCTGAGGCATCCTGTATCCGGATTCGGGTGCCTGTAATCGAAGCAGTGCTAAAGGATGTCGTGATCAGGAATCAAAGTGGTGATATAAGATCCGATATCACAGTTGATGTGGTTGAGAAACTGCAAGTTGATGGACTAGTGTTTGCTGGAAGTGATAGCACTTGGTACGGAAGTAGATTGCTTAGCATTGACTCACTTTTTGTTAGTGACCTGTCAGTGCAAAATTTCCAGCGAGTTTCTCAATCACTTCGCCTAGCAGGGTACCAGTATGTTCGATTAGATGATGTAGCTGTCTCCAATTGCAATGCTGATGGAGAGCCTATGATTGCGGTAGGGGGCGGAGTTGCAGAGCTTAACAGATTCAGCCTTACGGATTGTAATCATGTGGATAATGGTCAACACACGAATGCAACGATAGCCCTCATAAGCGTAGATCATCTAAAAGCAGACTCACTTGTGATCCAAAGCAATACTGTGCTTGAAGACGACATCATCGAGTTTAGAGTCTCTGAAGAGGGTGCACAGAATTCACCCGGAAGCTCAATTCGACGACTGCATCTGATAGGCAATGCAGCAGGACCGAATCCAACAAATCTCGATTCTCCATCGCCGCGAATAGCGTCCATACAGCGCTGCAGCCTATACGACAGTTTCATCATAGGGAACCGTGTCCAACTTCCTGACTTCAGTGAGCAAGGCCTAGGAGTCTCCCTTCGTAGGGGTGCCGGCATGTACATCCATCACGATGTTCAAGATTCTCTTGTGCTATCTAACGTTGAATTCAGTAACAATGAAATATTGGATCCGGACGATCACTACAGTCTTATTCAGTCCCACGGTGCAGACCAGGTTCTGGGCAGTTTAGGAGGCGCACTCTACCTGAGTCTACATCACACTGGGAGTACTATTATTCGTGACTGTGTATTCGATCATAACAGAATAGAGAATGTGGTTCCGGAAACGGACTTCTACTGGAGCATGGGAGCTACCGTATATATCTGGCAAGGATATCCTGGCGGAGTGGATAACACTATCATAGAGAACTGCACCTTCACAAGAAATGATGAAGGCGGACTGATGGTTGCGGGAGAAGGTAACATTACTATACGTCAGTGCACCCTCAAAAATAACTTTCGGTATGGTCTTACTCTGACTGGTCACAGATTCGATATGCAGAACGTGATGATTGATGGCGTCATTGCGCACGATTTTTTGCTGCAAGGATTCCCTAGTCGGCAATGTGCAATCAGCTTGGCTCAGCTTGATGCCGTTCCAAGCATATTCAGAAATGTAACCATCAGTGGCTGTGATGTCAGAAATCTCTTTTCTGGTACGTTCCCCGCTGTTGCTGAAACACAGTTTCAAAGTTTCCTGGTAACAGGGAACACCTACGATCACTTGCAAACACATTGGAATAACCCTGAGTATGATCAGGCCATCCGCTTTGACTATTCGGTACTTCCAGAAGTGCCACAGGTTGGTGCGGATAACATCATCACAGAAGAGAACCAGTTTCATTTGGAACTAGGTGCACCCTGGTTGTCGGAATCTTCGATTTGTATTGATAATGGTTCTGCAGATGTTGCATGGAATGACCCTGAAGATCCCGACAACCCCGGCTTTGCCCGCTGGCCCAGCCAGGGCGACCTGCGCAACGACATCGGCTACACGGGCGGCCCTTATGCCGGGACTCTGGATCACATCGTCCGCGTAGCGCCTCGCCCGGAGGACCGTGGACTCCTGCCGGCCAGACTGCAGTTGCTTCCGAACTACCCGAATCCCTTCAACAGCCAGACCCGTCTGGAATATGACCTGCCGACCACAGGGCCTGTATCCATTCGTCTGTATGACATCCAGGGGCGAATGGTGAAGGAGCTGTTCCAGGGCAGTCAGGCGGTCGGCCGGCATCAAATGCTGCTGCGGGGGGACGGCCTGGCCAGCGGGGTATACTTCGTGCGGGTGGAGGCGGGAGGAGAGTCCGAGGTGCGGAAGGTGTTGCTGTTGAAGTGATGTCTGCTGGTACCAAGTGCAGGCCGTCCGCAAGCAGCGCCTGGACAGCCTGGTCTGCACCTGGAAGGATGTGGTACGCCTGCCGGAAGGCCACGGCCTGCCGATCCTCGTGGCGGAGCAGGAGGTGGAGCTGGTGGAGTTGGGTTAAGTATGAAGTATGAAGTATGAAGTATGAAGTATGAAGGCTGAAGTCTAAGTCTGAAGAAATGATCGTGTAGACTTTGCTTTCTCTGTGTTCTCATTCTTCTTTGTGCTCTCTGTGCGAGTTCTTCCCGGAGGCAAGCTCTGCCTAGCCCGGTCATTCCTGCCGCCTTCCGTAGCTCTTGGCTTCTTGAGTTCTGAAGTTTCAAGCTCATGAAATTCAGGTACTTGAAACTGAAGCCCATCTTGGCATCCCGCTTGCGTTTCCCGCCGTGTCATTTCTTCGAAACGGGAACGGGATCATGCGAAAGAAGAACCGGATCAAGGGCAAGAAGGCTTTGTTCGTGCTGGGCCTCGGCCTGGGCTACCAGGTCAGCGCCCTGCGCGATCGCAAGGACGAGTCGGCGAAGATCTATGCCATCGAACGCTACGAGGATGTCTTCGAGCGCGCCCGGCAGGCCCAGCAATGGGACGAGGGCGTCGGCGAGGATGTGGAGTTCCTGATCGGCAGGGACATGGACTCGGTGATGGCCCACCTGGACCAGGTCACGCGGAAGATGGAAGACGAGGACTGGGACGTGATCACGAACCAGCCCTCGATCCGCCTGGACCCCAAGTACTACAAGACCATGCTGCGCGCCTGGCGCAAGCGCAAGGCCCTGGTGTCCGAGGACTAGACGCGTGACACCCCGCATCCACCGGAAGCCTCGTGTGCTGGCCCACCTGGGCCTGAATCACGACGGCTCGCTAGCCCGGGCCCTGGCCCTGGTCGAGGAGGCGGCCGCCAGCGGTGTTGCCGGCGTAGCGCTTCCCCTCTATTTCCATGCACCCGTCTCCGGGGACGAGGATCCATCCTGCCCCGTGGCGATGGTGGACGCGGAGGACCGGGACCTGGCTGCCTGCGAGCTGCAGGCAGCAGCCATCGAGCACATCCTGGACAAGGCGCGCCGGCTGGGCCTGGTGACGGTTCTGGAACTTTGTGATCCCCTGTCCCTCATGCTGGCCTCCGGCATGGATGTGCATGCCTACTGCCTGCACCTGGGGCGGCCCGGCATGATCGATCATGTGCCGGAGCTGCTGGAACACGGACGCCGACTCTTCCTGCTGACGCCCCTGGCCGATACGCTCGAGCTCGCCGCCCTGCGCGAGAGGATCCCGGAGAATCGCATGCAGCAGGTGACCCTTGTCTGCGGCGCGCTGCGCCCGCAGGAGCCCTCCGCGGACTGCCTGGAGCTGACGCGCCGCTTCTTCGGGAATGTCGGTTTCTGTGATACGGACCCCGCATCGGGAACGGCCCGCCGTGCCGCCGCAGCCGGAGCGGACTGGATCCTGAGCTACATCACACTGGATCGCGCCTCCCGCGGACCGGGACACTACTGGGCCCGCGACCGCGAAGGTCTGCGCCGGCTGTGCTCCTCGCTGGGGCACCGGCAGCGCGCACTTCCCGGGTCCCGCAACCGATCTCTCGGTTCGGGATTCCGCGACTCCCTAGGAAATCATCCTCATGCATCCTGATACAGCCCTGATGACCGACCTGCTCGGGGACATCGAGCGGGGCCTCGGTTCCACCCGAGTCAAGCGACTGGAGGAGCTGGTCGCGCTTTACCTTGGACCCGGTGCCCATTGCGCGGCCCTGAGCAACCCTGCGCCGGCCCTGCAGCTGGCTCTGGGGGCCCTGGGACTGCGCCCGGGGGAACGGGTCCTCCTGCCGGCCCTGATCGAGCCGCAGCTGGTTCATCCCGTGTTGCACCTGGGAGCCGAACCGGTCTTCCTGGACGTGCACCCTCACAGCCTGTGTCCGGATCCCGGGCGCATGCGCGACTGGATCGAGAGCCGCGCCCTGAGACACAGCGGATCCTGGTTCGAGCGCGAAAGCGGACACCGGCTGGCGGCCTTCGTTTTCGCCAACCGCGACGGGCTTCCCGCCCCGGTGGAGGAGTATCACGAAATCGCGGGGCGCTATGGGCTGCGCCTGGTGGAGTGCTGTGCTGCCGCGGAAGGAGCGGGCTCCGGTCCATTGCCTGACATACGCCTCGTCGACCTGCGCTCCGCGCCCTTCGGACTGGATTCCGGAGCCCTGTTGATCAGCCAGGACGCGGACCTTCGCCGCAGCGCGGTCCACTGGGCGGAACTCTGTGCGACAAACAGCGATGCCGGGCATGACGGCTTCGGTTTCCAGTACCGCCTGTCGGCCCTGCTCGCGGGTCTGGCGGCGGAGCGCTTCGAACGCTGGCAGGCAAGCACCCGCACACGGGAGGAAAAGCCGTCCAGGCGGCCGCGCAAGCTCTGGCGCCTGCCGGGCGGCGAGAATGTGCGCCAGTTCAGCGCCCACCTCTTCGAGCACGGCTGGACTCCGCTTTCCCTGCCTCCCTGCCTGCCGGACCAGGAACTGTACTCCGGGTTTGCCGGCGAAGCGACCCCCGAAGCCAGCCAGGCGGCGCAGCACTGCCTGCTGGCAGAACGTCGTACGGATGCGCTGACGGCGCCGCTGCTGCATGCGACACCCGGAATCCCTGCAACGAAAGGCGCACACGCATGAACTTCCTGATCGCCGGCATCAAGAACTGGCCCATGCATCACGCCTGGGAGCATGCCATCGCCGAGGCGCTGCAGGCCGCCGGACACCGTGTCACCTTCCTGGGATGCGCGCCGGGCGCCTTCAACAGCTGTGAATGCGTGGACCGCAACACCGTATCCGCTCACGGGGACCATGCCGCCTTCTGCGCGGGCTGCGTCCAGCAGCAGCAGGGAGTGCATGCCCGGGCCGGATTCGCCGAAAGGTCCCTGGCGGCCGACGAAGAAAGCGAAACCCGCCTGAGGCAGGACGTGCTCGGGCGCTCGATCGGCGAGCTGCTCGCCGAGGACTTCGAGGGACAGCCGGTGGAGAAGCTGCTGCTGCCCTCGCTGCGCCGCTGGGGCAAGAGCGGCGAGTCCCTGGACAGCTTCGTGCCGCCGCGCGTGCTGCAGGAGCATCTGCTGACCGTGCACCGTATACGCCGGCAGCTCCCGGACCTGCTCGAGAACGAGGCCATCGACACGGTCATCGTGCTCAACGGGCTCTTCGCGGCCGAGCAGGCGATCAGCCTGGTCGCCGCCCGCCATGGCTGCCGCGTGATCAACTACGAGCGCGGCCACGTGCGGAACACACTGATGCTTTCCGACGGCGGCCCCTCCTGCCACCTTGAACTCGGCAGCCGGCTGCCCCGGGACCTGGACGCCGAGCTGGATCCGGTCTCCGCCGGCCTGCTGGACCGCTACCTGGACGGCCGGCACGACAACCAGGACAGCAATGTGCGCTTCGGAACCGACGGGGCGGGCCTGGAAGGGACCAGGACACGCGTCTGCGCCTTCGCCAACGTCAGCTGGGACTCGAGCATCTGTTCGCGCTCCACCGTGTTCGGCGAGTACCGCGAGTGGCTGCGCGCCCTGCTGTCCCTGGCCCGCAACAATCCGGACCTGGAAGTCGTGATCCGCGTGCATCCCGGCGAGGCAAGCCTCAGGACGGATCCCACCATCGACCGGACCGGGCGCTGGATCCGTGCGCAGCAGCCGCCGGAGAACCTGGTGCTCGTGGACGCCGAGGATCCGCTCAGCTCCCGCCAGCTGGCCAACCAGTCGGACCTGGTAGTGGTCTTCTGCACCACCTTCGGTCTCGAGCTGGCCTGCCAGGGGCGCACCGTGTTGACCTGCGGCGAAGTGCACTACGCCGGTCACGGCTTCACGGTCGACCTGGAAAGCGCGGAGTGCTTCGAGCAGACTGTGAGACAGAGGATCGCCGAACCGCTCGAGGCGGAAACCGTCAGGCGCCGTGCGCGCTCCTATGCCTATGCCCTGTTCTTCGAGGCGCCGCTGCCCTTTCCCTGGGTCGAGGAGGTGGAGTACGGCGTGCCGCAGCGCCTGGCGCCGGCGATCACGACCGAGTGGCTGGGAAGCGACGAGCTCCTGCGCGGACTGCTGTCCTGGTTCTGCGGGGAACGGGCCCTGCCGCCTTCCCTGCGCGACCTGCTCGACCGTCCGGAAGCCTGCCCCCTGCCCTGGTGCTACAACTCGAGGCTGGAGCGCCCGAAAGGCGCCCTGGCCGTCCTGATTCCGGCTTTCGAGCGCCCCGATTCCCTGCGCAAGGTCCTGGAGGGCTATGCCGCCCAGGACTGCGGCAGCCGCTCCTTCCGTGTTCTCGTCGTCGATGACGGCAGTTCTTCGCCCCTGGAGGACTCCTTTTGCGACCTGGAATCCCGGCTGGACCTGGAATGGCTCCGCCTGCCGCACAACAGTGGACCGGCAAGAGCGCGTAACACGGGGATCGAGCACCTGCTCCGGGCGGGCAGCGGCATCGGGCAGATCTTCATCACGGGCGCGGACATGATACCGGCGCAGGACCTGGTCGCGGGGCTGCAGAAGGCCCGTCGCGGCTGGGGCGATCCACGCGTCGCGCTGCTGGCGCACGTGGACTGGGCCGAAGGGCTGCCGGTCAACCGGGTGATGGACCTGGTGACACGCAACGGCATGCAGTTCGGCTTCTCGGGCCTGCCGGCCCGCGCGATCCTTCCACCGCAGTACCTGTACACAAGCGGAGTGGCCCTGGATGCCGGCTTCCTGCGCAGCAGCGGCCTGCGTTTCAGGGAAGACTTTCCCTACGCCGCCTGGGAAGACACCGAATTCAGCCTGCGCGCCTGGAAGGCGGGGCTGGTGCTGGCCTACGACCGCGATCTGCGTGTGTACCACGATCATCCGATGACCCTGGATTCCTTCTGCGAGCGCCAGGTTCGAGCAGGCGCGGCAGCCAGGGTCTTCGAGCGTCTCGAGCCGCAGGCCTATCGCAGTGTGGCCGGCCAGCCGCCGGAGAATCCCCCCGATCGGCGGCAGATGCACGCCCTGCGGGAAGCGGCCCGGGAACTGGACAAGCTCGACACGGAGCGCTTGCGCGGGGTGCAGGGGCCGAGGGGAGACCTGGGCGAAAGCCTGGATCGCGAGCAGAACGACCTGCTCGCGCAGCTCTTCCGTCTGCATCACGAAGCCGGCTGGTTCTCCGAGCCGCAGATCGCGCCTGGGGAAGGAGTCGAGGGCCTGCTGAGCATCCTGATCCCGGTCAGGGACCGCTGGGCCCTGACGCGGGACTGCCTGGAGGCCATTCGACGGAACACGAAGGGTCCCTGGGAAGTGATCGTCGTCGACAACGGCTCCTCGGACGAGACGGCCGCGAAGCTTGCCGGCATGGAGGACGTGCTGGTCCTGCGCAGCGAAAGCAACCTGGGCTTCGCCCGGGCCAACAACCTGGCGGCGGGACACGCCCGCGGCGAGCTGTTGGTGCTGCTCAACAACGACACGATCGTGCAGGAGGGCTGGGACGAACCGCTGCGCCGGGAGCTGGCTGATCGTGTGACAGGAATCGTGGGCCTGCGCCTGGTCTACCCGGACGGCACGATCCAGCATGCCGGCGTGGCCTTCGGCGAGAACGGCCTGCCCTGGCACATCTATCGCGGACTTCCCGGAATGGCGGACCCCGTGATGCATCGCCGCGAGCTTTCCGCGGTGACCGGCGCCTGTCTCGGAATCCGCCGGGATCTCTACGCGGCCATGAAGGGCCTCGACGAGAATTTTGTCAATTGCTACGAGGACATCGACCTCTGCCTGCGCGTCCGCGCCGCCGGATTCCGGGTCGTCTACAATCCGGAAGGAAGCGTGATCCACCTGGAAGGAAAGACCGCGGGACGCAACGACCGGGTGGCGCACAGTTGGCGCGTGCTGCTGGATCGCTGGGAAGGGCGCTTGCCCAGGGACCAGGAGCGTCTGCTGGCCGAGGACGGCCTCGAGCTGGAAAGCAGCGAGCAGGGCGTGCGCTACCGCCGCATGCCAAGGCTGAGCGCCGAGCAGGAGATCGACCGCCTGCTGAAGCAGGGAGAGCGCGACAAGGCGCGAAAGGTCCTGCGTTTCCGGGTCAATCAGCATCCGGATGATCTCGGCGCCCGCCTGAGGCTGCTGGACCTGGAACTGGATGCCGGAAACCTGTCGGCCGCCCAGGCGCTTAGCCGCGGATTCACCCTGGACGAGAAGAGGCGCGAGCGGATGGCGGTTCTTGCGGCCGGCGGGGAAGACGCGTGATGCGCTGCACCGTGATCCAGCTGGCCCGCGTGGGCGATCTGGCGCAGAGTGTCCCCCTGCTGCGCGCTCTGAAGAGCTCCGGCAGGCGTGTGACTCTCATCTGCCCGGCGGACCCGGGAACATGGATTCGCCACTGGGCCGATGAGTTGCGCGTGGTCGATCTGCAGGGAATCAGCGGGCTCGCCGGAGACCCGGTGGGACTGATGCGGGAACTGCACAAGTCCCTGGGTGATCTGCTTTCCTCAGAAGTCGATGAGCTCTACTGCCTCAACGAAGCCGCTCCGGCATTGGGCCTGCGAGCCCTTCTGCCGGCAAGGCGCTGCTGGGGATTCGGTGACGAGACCCACCCCGCCGTCGCCTGGATGCGCGAACTCACGACACGTCGGGTCGAAAACCGCATCCACCTGAGCGAGTGGCAACTGGCGCTGCGGCCGGATCTGGAGGCGGAAGTCTCCGCTGCTCGCACGCGCGCGCAAGGACCTCTTGTGATTCATGCCGGGTCCGGGCACCCCGCGCGACGCCTGGAAGGGGAGTTCTGGAAAGCCCTCCTGAAGGAGCTGGGAACACGGATGCCCGGAACGAGAATCCTGCTGAGCGGCAGCGGGAGCGAAGCCTCCTTCTGCGAAGCGCTGGCCGCCGGGCAAGCCCACGTGGAATCGCTGGCCGGCCGGACCTCGCTGGATGATCTCCTGGGGCTGATCGGGGAGGCGCGCCTGTTGCTGGCGCAGGACACGGGAGTGCTGCACCTGGCGGCGCTGACGGATACCCCGCTGCTGGGACTGTATCACGCCAGCGCGCGGGCCTTCGAGACCGGGCCCTTCCAGCATGGCGCACGCGTGCTCGAGATCGTGGCCGATTGCCACCCCTGTGTCGAAGGGCTTCCCCCCTGCGGAGACTTCACCTGCCGTGCCAGCCTCGATCCGGCGCGTGTCGCGGCGGAGGCCGCCGCCCTGGCCGTCGGGGATCCGCCTCCGCCCGCGGACGAAAGCCTGCTGCGCGGGTATACGGTCGACTTCGGCGAGGAACTCTATCTCCTGCAGCCCGCGGAAGGGCTGGACCAGGACCGGATCGAGGAGAAGCGGCGTCAGCTGGCCCAGGTCCGCGGCGAGCTGCCCTTCAAGCTGCCCGGAGTATCACGCGCAGCCCTCGAGGATCTGCGGACACGCGGACTTGGCTTCGTCGACCTGCAGCGGCGATTCGGTCTGCCGGAAGCCGGGAGCCTGTCCCTGGGAGCCCGCTACCGCGAAGCGGCGGCCTGCCTGTCGAGCGGGGAAAGCCGATGAAGATCCTCCTGCTGGACATCCCTCTCTTCCGCGAAGAGCTCCGTCAGCTGGGGCACGAGGTCTGCAGCCTGGGACCGGATCCGGCCTGTGATACGGTGATCCCGCCTGGCCAATGGACCCTGGAGAGCATTCGCGCCTCACGCCCGGCAGGATTCGAGCCGGACATTGTGCTCCAGAGCGAGAGCCTGAAACAAAGGCACTTTCCGCTGGAGCTGGCGCGCCTGCCCTGGCCCAGCGTGTGGTATTCGATCGACGGACACCTGCACCTGGACTGGCACCTGCAGATGGGCCGCCTGGTGGACCGCGTGCTCTGCAGCCAGCTCGACGTCTGCCGCGCGTTCCGGGGGCGGGGCCTGCGCGCGGACTGGCTTCCCTGGAGCGTCAACGCGCCGGCAGAGCTCCCCGCAGGGCGGGATCTGCCCCTCGCCATGGTCGGCAGTTTCCACCCGGGGCATCGTCCGCGGCGCATGCAGCTGCTCGAGAAGTTGAAGCGACGTTTCCCCCTGGAGCTTTTCGGCCCTCCGTATACGCCATTCCTTTCGGCGCCTGAGCAGGAGGAGATCTATGGACGCTCGCGAATCGTCTTCAACGAGTCGATCGGGGGCGAGATCAACTTCCGCCTGCTGGAGGCGGCGGCCTGCGGCGCCTGTGTTCTCAGCGACGAGGCGGACAACGGGCAGGACATGCTGCTGGCTCCCGGTAGCGAGTACATCCCCTGGACCACGGCAAGCCTGGAAGAACGGGTCGAGGAACTGCTCGAGGATCCGGAACGCTGTCTGGAAGTGGGGCACAGGGCCCGAAAGCGCGTTCTCGCCGAGCACGGCCGCCTGTCCCGGGCCCGCCAGCTCGTGCAGCTTGTCCAGGGCACGGACATCCGCCCCGGGCGGGTCGAAGTGGATCACGGTCCGGTCGAAGATGGTGTGAGACGCAGGCTGCAGGCCAACGGCCTGGGGCCGGGAGAGTTCGGCGGATCACGGCAGGTTCCAGATTGTCGTTCGGAGGAGGACCTGCTGCCCTGCCTGGAATGGCTGCGCGCCGGTGGCGAGGCATCACGCCTGCAGGGAGCGCACCCGGTGCTCGACCTGGCAATCCATGCCGATCGACTGCTGCAGGACTTGAAGGCCCGTGCCCTGGGTGTCGACGAGGCCAAGGCCGCGGCATTCCTGCTCTGCGAAGCCTTCGTCTCGGCAGGCCGCAGGCGCACCCCCGGCATGTGGAACGGCCCCTCGGGAGAGCTTCGTTACCCGGCCTGGGAGCTGCAGCTGATCGAAGCCATGGCCCACGTCATGCCGGGGGATCCGGACTTGATTGTGGCACATGCCCGCTGCCTGGTGCAGAGCGGCCAGCCGGAGGCGGCCCTCGATTCCCTGACGCTGCTGCTGAAGCACATTCTTTCCAGGGAGCAGAGAGTGTCCGCAGCCTTTCTCCACGAAGTCGCGGGTCTCCAGGAACAGTGCGGTTTTCGCGAGCAGGCCCTGCTGACCCTGCTGGCGCTTCCGCCGGAGGAACTGCTGCAACGGGCCACGAGTCCCCTGGCGAAGAGGGCACTCCTGCTGGCCGGAAGCACCTGGGAGGAACTGGAAGCACTGTGCAGCAGGCAACCGGATTCCGCGGCGCTCGAGCGGCTCCTGCAACAGGCGCGGACCGACACGCAGCGGCAGCGGGCCGAAGACGCATTGCAGCGCGCCCTGGCTTTCGCGCCGAACTGCTCGCGTATACGTCGCCTGGCCGCGCAATGGAAATCGCAACCCGTTCCGGAACGAGTCCGGAGCACGGCAACCGGTGGAAAGGTTCTGTGATGCAACGACTGGATCTCGGCGCCCTGCGTCGCGTGGCACGCGAAGCGGATGCCTACCCCCTGCTGAGTACCCGTGAAGGCGCGCAGAGTTGCCGGCTGCCCCAGGGGCAGCTCCTTCACAGCGCCTACGACCCCTGGAGCGAGGCCCGTCGGCAGGTCCGCGAGGCCGGCGTGGGCCCCTCCTCCCGTCCCCTGCTGCTGGGAGCCGGGCTGGGCTACCAGGCGGTGGCCTGCCTGGAGGCGGGAGCAAAGGCCCTCCGCATCGTGGAATGTGATGCGCGCTGCCTGAGCACCCTGGCCGCCATGCCCTGGGCCGGCGAGCTGCTCAGGGATCCGCGTGTCGAGCTGCTGCACTTCAAGGACGATGCCGGCTTCACGAGCCTGCTGACGCGACTCTTCGAGGGCGAACACGGCAGTCAGCCTCTCCTGACCCTCTCGCCGGTCCCGCGGCTCTGGGAAGGCCGCGCGCCCCGGGCGGCCAACATGGTGCGAGACATTCTGTCCCGCCGGCTCAACGGCTATGCCCAGGAGGCAAGCCTCGACTGGAATCGCGAACAGAACCGCCGCTTCCTGGAGACCAGCGCCGAGCTGAACCTCTACTCGGGTGCTTGGCGGAACCGGCCCGTGGTCGTTGCCGGAGCCGGGCCTGGACTGGACCGGGACCTGCCTGAACTTCTGCGCACACGGGAAGAGTTCCGCCTGGTGGCCGTCAATGCCAGCCTGGCGCCGCTGCTCGGCGCGGGCATCGTTCCCGACCTGTGTGTCGCCGTGGACGGAATGAACGTGATCCAGGCCGATCTGCCGGTGCGCGCCGTGGACCTTCCCCTGCTCTGGATTCCGGGAACGAATCACGGCTTCGTCTCCGGCTGGCCCGGTCCGAGGATCCTGGCCCTGCCGGTCGGCCCCGGCCTTCCGCCCGCCGCGTGGGAGGGCGCCATGCCCGGTTTCCTGCAGAGCGGCATGGGAACGGTCATCGGTCCGGCTCTGGATGCCGCCTCCCAGCTGAGCGGCGGCCCGCTGCTGCTGAGCGGCGTCGACCTGGGAAGCGCCGGCGAAAGGCTCTACGCCGGCCGCGTGAGACGCCAGGCCGTGGCCAGCGTGCGCTCGGATTTCGCCTACATGCGGCGGCAGCTCGGGACCTTCGTCCAGGAACTGCGCATGAAGGGCCGACGTGTGGGAGCCTTCGGCGACTGCCCCGACTGGCTTGCCGAGCTGCATTCCCCCAGGCCCCTGTCCTGCAGCATGGAGGAGAGCGCCTGATGCGAAGCGTATACGAGATCCTGTCGCAGCGCTGGCCCGGGATAGCCGCCGAACTGGCCGGTCGGCCTGCCGTGACACAGACACATGCCAATGCCCTGAAGTTCCGCGGCCGCTCCATGCAGTCCAGCCGGCCGGAGATCGAGGCGCGCCGCCTGGTCGATCGCCGCTTCGGCGATGCTTTGCCCGCCGAAGTGGTCCTGTCCGGACACGGCACCGGCCCCATGTGCGCCGAACTCCTGCGCCGGGGCGTCCGGAGGCTGCGCGTGATCGCGCCGGACGCGGACTGGCTGCAGACGGCCCTGGCCAACTGGACGGAGCCGGAGCTGCTGGCCCATCCTTCCCTGGAGCTGGAGCTGCCGGGGCGTACTGCACCCGGCCTGCCCGCGGGAGCCTTGATCGAGCATCCGGCCTGCCTGCGCGCATTCCCCTGGGAAATGGCCCGGATTCGTGTTGCACTGGAGAAAAGCCGCTCCTCGGATCTGCGTCTGAAGATCCTCGTAGTGGAGCCCTTCTACGGCGGTTCCCTGCCGATTGCCGGCTACGCGGCCCGCGCCTTTCGCGAGCTGGGGCACCAGGTCCGCCAGGTCAGCTATGCCGGCATGGCCGAGGCCTGGCGCACACTGAGCGATGCCGGCGAGCGACTGCAGGACGCCGGCGACCTGCCGCAGCGCTTCACGGGCCTGGCCGGGGAACTGGCGCTGCACGAGGCGGCGGCCTTCCGGCCGGACCTGGTCTTCGTGCTGGCCCAGGCGCCGCTTCCGCCCGTGATCCTGGAACGCATGCGTTCGCTGGGTATGCGCGTGGTCTTCTGGTTCGTCGAGGACTACCAGACCATGACCTACTGGAAGGCGATCCACGAGCACACGGACCTTTTCCTGACCATCCAGCGGGGAGAGTTCCTGCAGCAGCTGGGCGGACGGGGCCATGCGGCCTATCTGCCGCTCTGCACCGAACCTTCTGTCTTCCATCCGCAGCCTCAGGATGGGTTGGATCACGAACTGACCTTCGTCGGGGCGGGCTATCACAACCGTGAGACGACCTTCCTGCAGCTGCGCAGGCAGGGCCTGAAGATCTGGGGCGGGGACTGGAATCCCCTGCACCCGGCATGGGAGATGGTCCAGGAGGAAGGGCGGCGCACGAACGACGAGGACAACCGGAGCATCTTCAGCAACAGCCGCATCAACCTCAACCTGCATTCCTCGACCTACCACGAGGGAGTGGATCCGGCCGGCGACTTCGTAAACCCGAGGACCTTCGATATCCTGGCCTGCGGCGGCTTCCAGCTGTGCGACGAGCGCAGCCTGCTGTCCGAGCTGCTCGAGCCCGGACGACACCTGGACACCTTCCGGGACGCGGAGGAGCTGAAGGAGCGTGTCGCGTACTACAGGGAGCATCCGGAAGAGGCGCGGGCCATGGCGGAGGCGGGGCGGGCCCATGTGCTGAGGTATCACACTTTCCGCCGCCGCATGGAGGAATGCCTGGAGCTGGCCCTTCTGCGTGATCCGGACTGGTTCCCCGCCGCCGTGAGACGCGACGAGGAGCGCGCCCTGGCTTCCGATCCCCAGCTGCGGCGGCTGCTGGAGACCCTGCCGCCGGAGGTGGAACCTTCCGTGGACGGCATCAGCGCCTGGCTGGAACGGCGGGGCGGACGGCTCGATGCCACGGAAGGGCTGTTCCTCTACATGGCGCGCATCAAGGACTGGGCGCGTTCCAAGAACATCGACCGCATGCTGGAGGCGCGTCCCCGTGGCTGAGATCCTGGTGATCAACCTGACCCGAATGGGCGACATCGTGCAGACCGGACCGCTTGTCGAGGGCCTGCGGCAGAAGCATCCCGATGCGCGGATCTCGCTGTTGGTCATCGACAGCTTCCGCGGCATCGCCGAGCAGCTTTCCGGCGTGGACGAGATCCTGGTCTACGGACAGGACGAGAGTGTCTCACGCCTGATGGCGCCGGGCTGGAGCCTCGAGCAGGGCTTCCGCTGGCACCGGGACTTTGTCGACGGACTGAGGAAACGCTCCTGGGACCTGGTGATCAACCTGACGCACAGCCTCGACAGCGCCGTGCTGAGCCATCTGCTGGGCGCGGCGGAAGTGCGCGGCCTTTGCGTCCACGCCAACGGCCTGAAGACGATCCGCCACGACTGGGTGCGCTATTTCTTCAATGTGACCGCCAACCGCGGCTTCAACGATTTCAACCTGGTGGACATCTACCGCCAGATCGGGGAACTGTCGCCGGAGCAGGGAACACGCCTTCGCCTCGAGCCCGGCGAAGAGGCCCGTTCTCGTATACGAAGCCTGCTGGAGCCCGGCAAGGGGCCCCTGGTCCTGCTGCAGATGGGGGCCAGCAAGCCCGACCGGCGCTGGCCGACGGGCTCCTTCGCCCGTACGGCGCGGCTGCTGCGCGAACAGTGCGGCGCCCGTTTCGCGCTTTGCGGAACGAAGAAGGACGGAGCGCTGTCCCGCGAATTCCTGCAGGCCGCGCCTGAACTGCCGGCACAAGACCTCTGCGGCGCGACCAGCCTGGCCGAGCTGAGCGCACTCTGCGAGTCGGCGGATCTGCTGATCAGCAACGACACGGGTACGATGCACATCGCGGCAGCCATGGACACTCCGGTGGTCAGCCTTTTCATGGCCACGGCCCTGCCGGAGGAGACGGCCGCGTATACGCGCCAGGCCTGGATCCTCCAGCCGGATATCCCCTGCACTCCCTGCAGCCACCACGTGGAATGTCCCCACATGGCCTGTCGCGGATACATCACGCCGGAGGCCGTCGTCCGCGCCGCGAGGGAGGCGCTGGGAGTCGGCGCGGGGGAGCCCTGGCCAGATTCGGGAACGATCCGCGTATACCGCAGCGAGCGGGACTCCCGAGGATTCCAGGTCCTGCGCTCCCTGCTGCCCAAGCCCCTGCGGCGACAGGACCTGGTCGCGCGCTGCTACCACCAGTACTGGCAGCAGTCGCTTGGACGGGTGAGCGAAGAGCAAGGCGATCCACTCGAGGAAGAGATCACGAAAGTGCTGGAAGAGACCCTGCCCCCGGAAGATCCGGAAGGCCTGATGGCTTCCCTGGCCGCCTGTGCCACAGGCTTCCTCGAGCTGGCCGAGCTGGCGGACCGCGGCGAGAAGCTGATCGATTCCGTGCGGAAGGAGCTGGCGCGGCCGGCCCCTTCGCCCGAGACGCTGTCGGACCTGGCGGATCAGATTGGCGCACTGGATCGCGAGATTCTCGACCGCGAGCTGGAGGAGCCGGCCCTGCGCCCGGTGGCGGTCCTCTTCCGCTTCGACAAGGATGGACTGGATCACGAAGGCGACATGGACGAACTGAACCGCGGCATGCGGGAGATCTACCGCAAGCTGGGGCAGCGCTCACGGGGGCTCGCGCACAGGCTGCGCACGGTGGAAAGCCTGCTGCAGGGCCGACTGGCGGCGGAGGTGCTCCCGTGAACTGGAGATTTTGCCGCGTACCCGCCCGCAACGGCGAAGACAGCCTGCAGCTCGTCAGCGACGAGGGCGGCCTGCTGCGTGTACACAGTCCCCTGGATCCCGGACGGGAAGCCCGCCGGATGCTGGCCTCGCTTTCCCTGGAGGGTGCTCCCCTGCTGGTGATCGCCGGAGGAGGGCTGGGCTGGCTCGCCCGTGAGGCGGAAGGTTCGAATCCCGCGCCCTGCGCCATCCTGGAGCTGGAGCCGCCCGCCGCGGACACGATCCTGCGCGGCAAGCCCTCCCCGCGGGGCATTCGGCTCAGCGGCACAGCGGCGGACCTGGTGCAGCGTGTCACGCGCGAGCAGATGCAGCGCGGCTGGCCGGACATCGTCTTCGTCGCCAACGCGGCCTATCAAAAGGCCTTTCCCGCCTGGTGCGAAGATCTGCAGGCACACTTCCGGCCCGGGCGCAACACCTGCGAACTGGGACACAGCCGGCGGGAGGCCTGGCAGGGACGACGCGTTCTCGTGATCCAGAGCGGCTACTTCCTGCTGCGCGAATGCGTGGAGGCCTTTCGCGAGATGGACTGCGAAGTGGGCCTGGTGCCTCTTTCCGCGAGCGAGCAGGTGATCTCGCCGACCTTTCGCAGCGGCGGCCCGAAGGTCGACGCCGATTTTCCGGGCCGGCTGCTGGAAGCGATCCGCGACCAGCGTCCGGACGTCGTCTTCACGGTGAATCACATCGGCCTGGACAGCGAAGGGCGCCTGCTGGACCTGCTGAAGAGCCTGCGGCTGCCGCTAGTCAGCTGGTTCGTCGACAGCCCTGTATACATCCTTGACGGACACCGGCAGGTGGCCAGCGACTGGACGCACCTCTTCGTCTGGGAGCGCCACTGGATGGCGCCGATGCGCGAGCTGGGCTTTGCCAGCGTCGACTGGCTTCCGCTGGCCGGTCACAGCGCCTTTCGCAGGATGCCTGCGAAAGCGCCACGGCGCGACCTGGGCTTTGTCGGCGGAAGCAACGTGGAAGCGGTCGGCAAATGGCGGAACCGGCTGCGCCTGCCGCAGGAGCGGAACACGGAGCTGGAGGCCCTGCTGGCCGCCTGGCGCAATGCGCTGGCCCTGCCGGGAGCGAGCCTGAAGCGCTGCCTGGGAGACTTTCCGCGCCTGGCTGCCGGGCTGGACAAGGATCGCCGGCGCGTGCTGGAAAGCTGGCTCGTGCTGAAGGCGACCCAGCTGGATCGCCTGGAAATGGCGCGCCGCTTCCGGGAGCGGGACTTCGTGCTCCACGGCGATCCGGGGTGGCGGGAGCTGGACGGGAGGCTGCCCTTGCGCGCTCCGCTCGAGTATTACAGCGAGTTGCCCTTGCATTACGGCGAGAACCGCATCAACCTGAACCGCACCTCGCGGCAGATGCCGACGGCGCTCAACCAGCGCGCCTTCGACGTGCCGCTCTGCGGGTCCGTCGTGCTCGGGGATCACCGCTCCGACCTTCAGGAGCTGTTCGAGCCGGGCAGGGATTGCCTTTCCTGGAGGTCCCTCGACGAGGCGGAGGCTCTTGCCGAGGAGCTGCTGGCCGACGAGAAGCGACGTCTCGCCCTGGCCCGCTCGGCGAGGCGGACCGTGATCCAGCGCCATCTCTACCGGCACCGGATCGGCACGATTCTGGAAACACTACACACATACCATGGCAGCACGGCCCCCGCCGGGTCCGCTGTCGTACGGGAGGACCAATGATCCTGATCATCAACGACGCACAGCGCGACCTGCCCGCCGGCGCGGGAGCGGCCCGGACACTGGAAGAAGTCCTGCAGTCCCTGGCGGAGGATTTCCGCGACGAGGGCCTGCTTGTCACACAAGTGATCCTCAACGGGACGGATGTCACCGGCAAGCCCCAGGAAGAGGTCCATGCCCTGGGCGCTCCGCAGAAAGTCGAGATTCGTGCTCGCCGGCCGGAAGAGCTGGTGGCCGACAGTCTGGCGGTCACCGCGGAAATGGTCGGGCCGCTGCAGCGGGAACTGGCGGAGTGCGCCGACAAGCTGCGCATCGGGGACGAGGCCAACGCCACCCTGATGCTCTTCCGCGTCATCGATTCCTTCCAGCTGCTGAAGATGGGCGTGTCACACATCGGCCGCATCCTGCGCATGCAGCTGCCGGATGTCGACCGCGGGGTTCTCGACGAGTTCATCGATCGCCTGGACGGCCAGCTTTCGGAAGTGGTCGCGGCCCAGGAAAGCCAGGACCTGATCCTGCTCGCGGATCTGCTGGAGTACGAGATCGGCGAATCGCTGGAGGAATGGCAGCAGCAGGTAAGCGAAATGGGCAAGCGCCTGTGCCGGGTGGAGGCCTGATGGGAGCGGCAGAGCAAGCCGCCGCCCTGCTGGTCGAGCGGCTGAAGACCTGGGAAGAGCTGCTGAAGGCGGTACTTGCCGCAGGAGTCGAGACGGGCGAGCTGGACGCGCTCAACGAGCGCCGGCAGGAGCTGTCGGACGAGATCGCGCGCGCCATCGTCGGCATCAGCTCCGCCTGGCCGCCCGGTGATCCACGGCGGCTGGAACTGAAACGCGTCTGCCTGGAGCACTGGCAGCGGATCCACGTGATGGAGGAGCAGGTGGAAGCCCTTTTCCGCCGGGAACTGGCCACCCTGCGATCACGGCTGGGGGAGGTCGGCCGCTTCCGGGCCGCCCTGGGCGGCTACGGCCGGCCCCGCTCCCGTGATCCACGAAGGATCGATACCCTGCGCTAGCCGGCCCGGGTCCCCGGCAGGCATTTCGCCCGGGCAGAGCTCCGCAGGGACAGGGCTCGAACCCGCCTGCGCGGCAGGATGGAATCCTGGCGGGGCCGGAGTGCTCTCCGTCCGGGCGTCGGAAGACGCTTCGTCCCTGATCATGCCCAAGCGGCATGGACTGGCAGTGTCCGGCAGGATTCCACCTGCCGACATCGACGGCACCTCCCCGTGAAGGGCCACTTCCCTTCCATATTTAAACAGCAACTCTCCAGGGGCATCCGTTGCCCCCGGAAGGCTTGATTCCTACATTCGCTGCTTGCTGATTTTGTTCTGACATAGTTGTCAGTTTTGGATTCATACCGGCCGGTGGCCCCATGCGGCCCCGACCCAACCGCGGAGCGCATCGATGAGCGGAATGAGCGACGCCCAGAAGGGCCGCCAGTGGTTCCAGGAGACGATCAAGATCCATCGCGGTCCGTCCCCGGACCTGCAGAAAGTGATCGCCGGCTACAAGAAGAGCCTGAAGTACAATCCCCATGACCCCGAGGTCCTGTATACACTCGGCGTGGCCTACCTGGGGCGCGGCGAAGTGAGCAATGCCGTCGAGCAGATCGACCGTTCGCTGAGCATCAAGGACGACGTGCCCGAGGCCTGGTTCCATTTCGGCCAGTGTCACATGCTGCAGAAGAACCACGAGCGGGCGGAGGAAGCCTACCGGCACGCCCTGCGTCTCACGCCCCGCGAGCGCAGCGCCAGCCTGCATTTCGCGATCGCCATGTCGCAGCAGGCGCGCAACCAGGTCGAGGAGGCCAAGAAGAGCTACCGCGAAGGCCTCTCGATCTCCCCGGAGGATTTCGGCGGCAATTTCCAGTTCGCCGTGCTGCTGCTCAACACCCGTGAGACAGAAGAAGCGACGAGGATCTTCGACTCCCTGCTCGAAAAGCACCCGGACCAGCGCGACGTGCTCAACTACCGCGCGCTGCTCCACGCCCAGGAGAAGGAATTCGCCAAGGGCCGCGAGCTGCTCGGCCGGGCCCTGGAAAAGAACGGCAAGGACGCATCGCTGCTCTTCAACCTGGGACAGATGTTCGAACAGGACGGCAAGGACGCGGAAGCCGAAGAACACTACAAGGAAAGCCTCGAACTCAAGCGCGACCAGCCGGGCGCCCTGGGGCGGCTGGGCATGCTCTGCGCGCGCGGCAAGCGCTACGACGAGGCCCTGGCGCTTTTCGACGAGGCCCTCGAGATCGCTCCCAAGGACGCCGGCCTGCACTACCTGAAAGGCGTGGCCTACGCCGAGCAGGACGACAAGGACACGGCGCGCAAGCTTTTCGAGAAAGCCATCGAGTTGCAGCCCGCTTTCCGCGATGCCCAGAACGCCCTGGCCCAGCTGGACCAGGCCGCGGTGCCTGCCGGCGAATCGGTGGAAGAGCTGGAGAAGCAGCTCGAGGACGACCCCGAAAGCACGGCCCTGCGTCTGAAGCTGGCGCAGGCCTATATGCGAGCACAGCGCCCCCAGGACGCCCTGCCCGTGATGGAGGAGCTGCTCAAGGAAGGCGTCGACGATGCCGGCCTCTTCCTGAATCACGGCTTCGCCCTCTCGATGACGGCGGGCCGGGATGTGCAGCAGATGCAGCGCAGCCGCGCCTCCCTGCAGAAGGGTCTTTCCGGCCGTCCCGAAGCGGCGGCCATGCTGCGCCTGGCACAGGTCGACCTGCAACTGCGCGAGGCGGACGAGGCCGCCGATCTGCTGAAGACCCTCTGCAAGAACAATCCCGCGGACGCCCGCATCTGCGGCATGTACGCCACGGCGCTGCAGCAGAAGGGCCGCTTCGAAGAGGCGATCGCCCAGTTCCACAAGGCGCTGGAACTGGATCCCGAGGCTCGCGAGCCGGTGGCCGTCCTGGCCCAGCTGCTGGAATTGACCGGCAAGCAGGAGGAAGCGGTCGAGTTCTACCGCCGCTGGACGGCCTTCGCCGGTCGCGACCCCCAGCCCGGCCTGCGCTGGGCGCTCCTGCACAACCGCATGGGCGACTTCGACAAGGGCCTGGGCGTGATTGACGAGATGCTCGAGACGATGAGCTTCGGAGATTCCGAAGAGGACAAGCGCAACGCGGCCCAGGTCCACTTCTACCGCGGCCTGACCCTGCTGGATCTCCAGCGCCAGGACGAGGCCGAGTTGGCCTTGCAGAAGGCCCTTGAGCTGAAGCCCGATTTCCCCGAAGCCCAGCAGCGCCTGCAGCACCTGGCCCAGATCAAGCCCCTGGTCGGCGCCAGCATCGACGAACTGGAAGCCAGCGTGCAGAAGGATCCCGATGATCTGGACGACCGCTATCTGCTCAGCCTGGCCTACCTGAACGACAAGAACTGGGACAAGGCCATCGAGCACCTGACGGTGATCACCGAGAAGGACGACAAGAACCACCGCGCGCTCTTCGAGCTTTCCAACGCCCACGTGGCCGCCGGCGACACGGATCGCGGCATCGACTGCCTGATCCTGCTGGAGGAACGAGTTCCGGGGGACGCGAGTATCCGCTACCGTCTGGCCGACCTGATGCTGGCCAACGGCGAGGTGGACCTGGCGCTCAAGGAGTTCCGCAACGCCGTCGACATGATGCCCAACAACGCGGTCTTCAATTTCCGCTACGGCATCGCGCTGAAGGAGGCGGACCGCGAGGACAAGGCGGAACAGTACATCCGCAAGGCCCTCGAGATCCAGGAGAACTTCGCCCAGGCCTGGTACGAACTCGGCCTGCTGGAGTATACGAGCGATCGCGCCGACGGGGCGCTGGGTAGCTTCCAGAAGTCGCTGAGCCAGAACCCGCAGCAGCCGATGGCCTTGTACTACAGCGCCTTGATCCACCGCAATGTCAAGGAAGACGCGGCGATGGCGGTCAAGCTGCTGCAGAGCGTGCTCTCGCTGAAGCCCGATTTCGGCGACGCGCACTACCAGCTGGCGCGGATCTTCGGCGACAGGCGCCCGGAGGATGCCGTGTATCACCTGGAAGCCGCGCTGGGAATCTGGGACGAGGAGAACTTCCACCGCCAGGAGGCGGAGCAGATGCTGCAGGAACTCAAGAAAGAAGCATAAAGGAGACGACCCATGGCCGACCTGAGCAAGGTGACCGACGACAACTTCCAGGAATTCGTATCACAGGACGGGCTGGTGCTGGTGGATTACGGCGCCACCTGGTGCGGCCCCTGCAAGAAGCTCAACCCGGTGCTTGAGGAGATCCTTGACGAGCGTTCAGACCTGCAGATCGGCAAGGTGGACATCGAGGTCGCACGCCAGTCCGCCATCAGCAACGGCGTGATGTCCGTGCCCCAGGTCCACTTCTACAAGAACGGCTCCAAGGTCGACCAGTTCATGGGTTTCCAGGACAAGGCCAAGGTGCTAGAGTTCATCGACAAGCACGCGGGGGCCTAGAGATGAATCGCTGGATGCGCATGGCCCTGCTGGCGCTGCTGGCCTTTTCCATTGCGGCCTGCGGCGGCAAGGGAGACGAGAACCAGCATGTCGGCAAGGCGAAGGAACCGCAGAAGCCGCAGCAGCTCACGAAGAGCAAGGGCGGCGCGCCGGGCAGCCTGAGCGAAGCCGGAGCGGTGATCGAGCTGAAGGATTTCGACTGGGCGAAGACCGAAGGCAAAGTGGTCTTCATCGAGTTCTGGGGCACCTGGTGCGGTCCCTGCATTCGGACCATGCCCGCAATCCAGAAGCACTATGACCACTACAAGTCGAACCCCGACTTCATGATGATGGCCATCAACACGGGAAGCCGCGGGGACAACGTGAAGAAGATCTCCCAGTGGCGGCAGGTCAACAAGGCCTATACCTTCCCCGTCTACCTGGACAGCGGCCGGGAGCAGAGCCAGAAGTACAAGGTCACGGGCATTCCGCGCTCGGTGATCCTGGACCGCCAGGGCGAGGTCGCCTACAGCGGCCACCCGATGCGCATTCCCGCGGACCTGCTGGAAAAGCTGTTGAACAGCTAGAACCGACAGAACGGATGGATCACAACGGGCGCTCCGAAGGAGCGCCCTTTGTACTCCCCTTCCACTTGGACATGTCATCCCGTGGCTTGACCACGGGATCCTGCTCCGCGTCGCAGACCGGAGTGCTGCCTTTCGCGCACACTCAGCCATCCAGTTGGCCCTCCGGCCTGCGGCCCCCTCGAAGGATTCCGTGGTCCCGCCCACTAGTGTCCGGTTTAGCCTGTTGCTCTTGGCCGTCAATCGTGTACTGAAGCCGCGCCACAGCGATTTTTGGGTGGTGGCGATTTCAACTGCGAATTGATCAAATTCCCTTTTCTCGTCTGAT
>JAUIFJ010000047.1 GCA_030429345.1 bacterium
TACAACATGGTCGGCCAGCAGGTGGCAACGCTTGTCGACGGCCCGCTGGACGCCGGCAGCCACAGCCTGAACTGGGACGCCAGTCCCCTGGCGAGCGGCATCTACCTGCTGGAAATGACGCACAGCGGCGGCCGTGACACCTCCAAGCTGATGCTGATGAAGTAGTCCTTCGTCACACAAGCGCCTACGGCAAGGCCCGTCTTCTTCGCGAAGACGGGCCTTTTTTTATGAAGAACTCACGCAGAGACGCAGAGAGGAGGGCTGGAAGGAGCAGGCTTTTTCGCAACGACAAAGCAATTCATTCTCTCTGCGTCTCTGCACCTCCGCGTCCCTGCGCGAGAATCTTCCCCAGGTCTTCTGTATGCGACAGCTCAATTTCCCCGGCGACGCTTTCCATCGGAAGTCCTGTGGGGGAATTCGCATATTGCCGTTTCGGGTACGCGCCTTCCTGGGGAAGGCCACAGGTCCTGCCGCGGCCCGGGCGGCGGGATGACAACTCGCAGGGCGGCCTTCCCCGACCGCCCCGGACACAACCAGCACATTCATCCATGCAAAGGAGCCCTTCATGCGCCCAGCATTCGCGGCCCTCGGCCTGTTGCTTTCCTGCTCGCTCGCGGTCCAGGCCCGAACCGACATCCAGGTCCTGGATCTGGCGCCGGACCTGGCCGTCCGGGAACAGGTCGGCCAGAGCTTCCGCCTGCAGCTCAGCTTTGACGAAGTCGAGACGGAAGAAATCGCCGTCAACGGCCAGATCTACACCCTCTTCCACCTGGAAGGCGAGGAGGGCATGCTCGGACGGACCGGGCAACCGGATCTGCCCCTGGTCAACCGCATGCTCGAACTGCCGGATCGCGCTGGTCTGAGCGTGGAGCTCCTTGGCGGGGACTATGAGATCCTGGAGAATGTGCTGGCCCTGCCGATGCAGGACGCCCTGCACCACGCGGAGGACCAGCCCCAGCCCTGGCACCAGGACGAGGCCCTCTACTCCGCGGATGCCTGGGTTCCCGCGAATCCCCTGATGCTCGATGATCCCGCCCTGCTGCGCAACCGGCGCCTCGTCAAGACCGCCATCGCGCCGATCCAGGTCAATCCCGGCACGCAGCAGGCTCGTGTCTGGCGAACCATGGAGCTCGAAGTCCGCTTCGAAGGCGTGAATCCCGTCAACCAGCGGGACCTGCAGCTGCCGGAGATCCATCGCCGCCTGCCGACCGGAATCGAAGAGCGGATTCTCAACGCGCCTTCGCACTCTGATCACGCCCTGGACGGCGCCTGGATCGATCCGGGAGACCTGCCCGGCAAGTACCTTGTCTTCGTGGACGCCGCCGCGCTGGGCAACACGGCCACCGGCCTGGCGGCGCTCATCGAATGGAAGCGGCAACGAGGTCACACGGTGGTCATCGAGAGTTCGCCCTCGATTCTCAATTCGGACACGGCGATCAAGAGCCGGATCACAAGCGAGTACAACAGCGAGGACCCGGTGAAGTTCGTCCTGCTCTGCGGCGATGTAGACGGCAGCTATGCCATCGCCTCCAACGGCAGCTCGGGCTACGACCACTTCTTCTCGACCATCGAGGGCGGGGACATCCTGGCCGACGTGGCCGTGGGCCGCCTTTCCGCCGACAACCTGACGCAGATGGCCACCATCACCAACAAGATCCTGCAGTACGAGCGCAACCCGTGGATCACGACGACCGACTGGTTGCGCAGCGCCTACCTGCTGGTCGGCAGCAGCCATTGCCACCTGAGCATGAAGCAGCTGAGCCGCAACATCGGCCACGAGCTGGTGGAGACGCGCGGCTATGACGACATCGACACCACCTGGTGCCAGGGCGGCAATGTGGTCGTGCCGGCCTTCAACAGCGGCATCAGCTTCTACAACTACCGCGGCTGGGTCGGCATGGAAGGCCTCAGCAGCTCCGCGGTGCTCGCCATGGCCCAGGGGCCGCGCACGCCGGTGGCGACCATCTTCACCTGTGGCACAGGCGACTTCACCTTCGGCGACGACATGACGGAACACTTCCTGCGCGCCGGAAATCCGACCACGCCCGGCGGCGCCGTGGCCTGCATGGGCTACGCCACCCTGGGAACGCACACGCGCTACAACAACGTGATGTGCGGAGGATTCTACCACGCCTTCCTGGAACACGACGTGCCGGAAGTCGGCAGCTGCCTGGCGCACAGCAAGTTCGAACTCTTCCAGACCCTGCCCCCGGGCGACAGCCACATCACCTCCTTCTCCAACTGGGGCAACCTGATGGGCGACCCGGGCATGCGCATGTGGGCCGGTGTGCCGCAGGACATCGACGTCGACCTTCCCGCCAGCCTGCGTTCCGGCACCGGGTTCCTCGAGCTCGGTGTGAGCAGCAACGGCGAAGCAGCGGCGGGAGTGATCGTCAGCGCCTTCCAGGACCAGGGAGACGGAACCTACCTGCAGCGCGTGGTACTGACGGACGACCAGGGAATGGCCTGGCTCGACCTGGAAGGGCTGCAGGAAGGCGCGCTGGACTTCACGCTCAGTTCGCATCGCCATGTTCCCGTGGCGGCAAGCGTTCCCGTGACCAGCGCCACCATGAACCCGGTCGTCGGCAGCCTGTCCGTGGACGGCAACCCCACGGCCCTGCCCGGTGTGAGCGGCCAGGCGCTGTCCATTTCCGTGATGAACGACGGCAACGGCGCGCTGAGCAACCTGAGTATCACGGCGGACCTGGACCCCATGTACGGCACCCTCGCCGGCGGACCGTTGAACCTGGCCAGCCTGGCCCAGGGCGAAACCAGCGCTCCTCTGGACGGCATGTCCCTGAGCCCGGTCAGCGAACTGGCCGACGGCGACAGGCTGCCGCTGGTGCTGACTGTGGCTGCCGACGAGGGCACGGTCGAGATGCTGGCAAGTGTTACGGTAAGCGCCCCGACCCTTGTCCTCAACAACCAGAGCTACCCCGATGGCCAGTGGCTGCCGGCGACGACGCGCAGCCTGCGTCTCACGGTGCAGAACGGCGGGAGCGAAGAAGGCGGCTCGGTCCAGGTGACATTGGTCTCCGACGAGGAGGACTTCGTCACCGTGAGCAGCGGAACACAGGACGCGGGAAGCATCGCTCCCGGCGGCAGCGCGGTCGTCGACTTCGACGTGGAAGTGACACAGGACGCCCTGGTGGGCATGAGCCTGCAGCTGCACGCGGAAGTCGCGATGAACGGCGGCGATGTCACACAGCGCATCGACCTGCTTGTGCCGGTTGGCACGCCCGGGCAGAACGACCCCACCGGTCCCGACGCCTGGGGCTACTGGGCCTACGAGGACGAGGACGACACCTACGCCCAGGCGCCGACATTCGAGTGGATCGGCATCGCTCCCGCGGAGGGCGGCGAAGGCACGCTGGTGCCGCTGAGCGACAACGGCGACGAGCAGGACGACGCCGCCATGGTCGACCTGCCCTTCGACTTCCGCTACTACGGCGAGTACTACGACGAGATCATGGTCTGCTCCAACGGCTTCATCAGCTTCGGGGATCCGGGGGTCTTCTGGGAGACCGACTTCCGCAACCACTACCTGCCCAGCGGCATGGGCCCCGACGCGATGATCGCCCCCATGTGGGACGACCACCTGACCCAGCCGGGGGATGTATACACCTGGCACGACGAGGCGAATCACACCTTCATCATCGAGTGGTACGACCTGAATGCCAACGCCTCCGGCGGACCCAACACCTTCCAGCTGATCCTCTACGATCCGGCGGCCTACCCGACCGGCACCGGCGACGGGGAATTCAAGTTCCAGTACGAGGAGTTCAACGACAACCAGAGCGCCTCGACGGACTTCCCCAACTGCTCGATCGGCATGAAGGATCACAGCTCGACCATGGGCATGACGCTGAAGAACTACGGCATTCTCAATCCGACCATGCACACGATCAGCGACGGCACCGCCATCCTCTTCACCACGACGGTGAACGGCGTGCTCGCACCCGCCGAAATCAATGTGGATCCGGCAGGGCTGGGCGTCGAACTGGCCAGCGGAGAGGCGACGACCGACAGCCTGGAGATCGGCAACCTGGGCGAGGTGACCCTGCTCTACAACGCCTGGCTTAGCTTCGACGCCCGCGACAGCGGCGGCCCCGACAGCTACGGCTACGAGTGGACGGATTCCAACGAGGACCTGGGTCCGGACTACAGCTGGGTCGATGGCGGCGGGAACGCGGTGCCGGTCTCTTTCGCGCACAACGACAGCACTTCGGGCTGGTTCGACGTGGGCTTCGACTTCTACCTCTATGGCGAGCCCTATGACCAGTTCCGCGTCAGCCCCAACGGCTTCATCAGCTTCGGTTCGTACTCGGGCGCCTGGAGCAACCAGGAACTGCCCTCCCCCATTGCGCCGGCCAACAGCATTTGCGTCTGGTGGGACGACCTGCGCCCCGAAGACAATGTGGAAGGCTATTGCTGGTACGAAAGCAACGGCGTAGACAGCCTGGTCGTCAGCTGGACCGGCGTGCCGCACTACAATCCCGGCACCCACGGCGGGCCCTTCACCGCGCAGGCCATCCTGCAGGCCAACGGCCAGGTGACCCTGCAGTACGAAGGCCTGGGCGGCGGCTTCAGCGGCACAGCGGGCTTCCAGGGCGCGGATGAGGAAACGGGCATCACCGTGTTCCACAACCAGGCGATCGAGACGCCCTACGCGGTACGGATCACGCCGCCGGCCTGGGCCGTGCTGACGGCGGAAAGCGGCATCGTAGCGGGCAACGGCAGCAGCTGGCTGCCGATCCAGTTCAACTCGGCAGCGGGCTATGAGCTCCCGATGGGCGAGTACAACGCGACCCTGCATCTTTCGAGCAACGATCCGGAAAACGCCGAGCTCCAGGTGCCGATCACGATGACGGTCCAGACGACGGATGTCATTGAGAACGCGGCCCTGCCGGAAACGACGGCGCTGAAGGGCAACTACCCCAACCCCTTCAACCCGAGCACCGTGATCCGTTTCGACCTGGCGCGTTCCGGGCCGGTGCGCTTAAGCGTCTACAACATGGTCGGCCAGCAGGTGGCAACGCTTGTCGACGGCCCGCTGGACGCCGGCAGCCACAGCCTGAACTGGGACGCCAGTCCCCTGGCGAGCGGCATCTACCTGCTGGAAATGACCCACAGCGGCGGCCGTGACACCTCCAAGCTGATGCTGATGAAGTAGTCCTTCGTCACACAGGCGCTAATGGCAAGGCCCGTCTTCCTCGTGAAGGCGGGCCTTTTTCAAAGAACTCGCGCAGAGACGCAGAGATGCGGAGAGGAGGGTGGGAAGGAGCAGGCTTTCTCGCAACGACAAAGCAACTCATTCTCTCTGCGTCTCTGCTCCTCCGCGTCTCTGCGCGAGTTCTTCGTCCACAAAAGCTCATGGAACATCGGCCATCGAAATCACTACTATGGTAGTGGATCCCGGCACCTCTTCGCGGAGGGCGATTCCTGTCGTGGCCCGGACGGCAGAGGGGATTCAAGGAACGGCCAGTCAGCGCCCGACCGACACACGCACTCCATCAAGCAAAGGAGCATCTCATGCGCCATGCAACCGTGGCCCTGGGCCTGTGCCTCGTTTTTGCCGGCCTGACCCGCGCGGAGACCGACATCCGCCTGCTGGACATGGACTCCGGCCTGGCGGTCCGTGACCAGGCGGGCCAGTCCTTCCGCCTGCAGCTGGACTTCGAAGAGCCGCTGCTCGAGGAGATCGCCGTCAACGGCCAGGTCTATACCCTGTTCCAGATGGAAGGGGAGCAGGGCATGCTGGGCCGCAGCGGGCATCCGGATCTGCCTCTGGTGAATCGTCTGCTTGAATTGCCGGACCGCTCCGGCTTCCAGGTCGAGATCCTGGACGGCAGCTGGGAAGTGCTGGAAAATGTGCTGCCCCTGCCGATGCAGGAGACCCTGCACCATGCCGAGGACCAGCCGCAGCCCTGGCAACAGGACGCCGAGCTCTACACCAGGGATGCCTGGTATCCGCCGGAGCCGCTGCTGCTCGACGAGCCCAGCCTGCTGCGCAACCGCCGCCTGGCCAAGGCCTCGATCGTCCCCGTCCAGGTCAATCCGGTCACGCGGCAGGCGCGCGTCTGGACCAGCATGGAACTGGGAGTGCGCTTCGCGGGCGAACATCCTGTCAATCAGCGTCTGCTGCAGCTGCCCGAAGCCGAGCGGCGCCTGCCGGCCGGAATCGAGAAGCGGATCGTCAATTCCCCCTTCCCGGCGGAACACGCCCTGGACGAGCTCTGGCTCGATCCGGGAGACCTGCCCGGCAAGTACCTGGTCTTCGCCCACGCCGACGCGCTCGAGAATCCGGTCACGGGACTGGCGGAGCTGCTGGAATGGAAGCGCCAGCGCGGACACACGGTGGTCATCGAAAGCACTCCTTCGATCCTGTCCACGGATTCGGCGATCAAGGCGCGGATCACGCAGGAGTACCAGGCCGAAGAACCGGTGAAATTCGTGCTGCTCTGCGGGGATGTAGACGGGAACTTCGCCATCGCCTCCAACGGCTCTTCGGGCTACGACCACTATTTCTCGACCATCGAGGGCAACGACATTCTCGCCGACGTGTCCGTGGGCCGCCTTTCGGCGGACAACCTGACCCAGATGGCCACCATCACCAACAAGATCCTGCAGTACGAGCGCACTCCCTGGATCACGAACACGGATTGGCTGAAGCGGGCCTTCCTCCTGGTGGGCAGCAGCCAGTGTCACCTGAGCATGCGTCAGATCAGCCGCAGCATCGGCGCGGAGCTGGTCGACCGGCGCGGCTACACGGACATCGACACCACCTGGTGCCAGGGCGGCAGCGTGGTCGTGCCGGCCTTCAACGGGGGGCTGAGCTTCTACAACTACCGCGGCTGGGTCGGCATGGAGGGCCTGAGCAGCTCGGAAGTCCTGGGCATGACCCAGGGACCGCGCACGCCGGTGGTCACGATCTTCACCTGCGGCACGGGCGACTTCACATTCGGCGACGACATGACCGAACACTTCCTGCGCTCGGGCAATCCGACCACCCCCGGCGGCGCTGTCGCCTGCATGGGCTACGCCACCTTGAGCACGCACACGCGCTACAACAACGTGATGTGCGGCGGCTTCTATGCCGCCTTCCTGGAGCACGACGTGCCCGAAGTCGGCAACTGCCTGGCGCACAGCAAGTTCGAGCTCTTCCAGACCTTGCCCCCGGGCGATTTCAACATCGCCAACTTCAGCAACTGGGGCAACCTGATGGGCGACCCCGGGCTGCGCATGTGGGCCGGAGACCTGGCCGAGCTGCAGGTCGAGGTGCCCTCCGTTCTGCGAGCGGGAGCCGGCTTCCTGCAGCTGCAGGTGCAGAGCGGCGGCGTGGCACAGGAGGGCGCCGTGGTCAGCGTCTTCCAGGACCAGGGCGAGGGCGCCTACCTGCAGCAGGTCGTGTTGAGTGACATGGCCGGCATGGCCTGGATCGACCTGGCCGGGCTGCAGGAGGGCGAGCTGACCCTGACTGTCGGCACGCACCGTCATCTGCCCCTGCAGGCGACGATTCCGGTGAGCAGCGGGACGATGAATCCTGTCCTCGCCGCGTATACCGTGGACGGCAATGCCGAGGCCGTCCCAGGCGCGCCCGACCAGGCCCTGGGCCTGCAGGTGCTCAACAGCGGCGACAGCGCGCTGGGCAACCTGAGTATCACGGCGGCCCTGGACGCCGCCTACGGGACCGTCAGCGGCGGACCGCTTGCCCTGGGCAGCCTGGCCCAGGGCGCCACCAGCGCTCCCCTGGAAGGCCTCTTGCTGAGCCCGGCCCCCGGCCTGGCGGATGGCGAAAGGCTGCCACTGCTGCTGACCGTGGCCGCCGACGAGGGCACGGTCGAGATGCTGGCGCCGGTCCGCATCTCCGCGCCGACCCTGGTGCTCGAAAGCCAGCAATACCCGGAGGGCGAGTGGCTGCCGGCCAGTTCGCGCAGCCTGCGGCTGACGCTGCAGAACGCGGGCACGCTGACGGGCGAGGCGGCGAGCTTCGAGCTGGTCTCCGGCGACGAGGATTTCGTCCAGGTGACGAGCGCCAGCAGCTTCACCGCGACGATCGCCCCGGAAGAGACGGTGATCCACGACTTCGAGGTGGAGGTGACACAGGATGCCCTCGTCGGCATGACGCTGCCCCTGCATGTCGAGATCACGATGAACGGAGGCGATGTCTCACAGCGGATCGACCTGCTGGTTCCGGTCGGCACGCCCGGAGCCGACGACCCCACCGGTCCGGATGCCTGGGGCTACTGGGCCTACGAGAGCGCGGACCTCGGCTACGCCCAGGCGCCGGTCTTCGACTGGATCGGGATCGCGCCCGCGGAAGGCGGCGAGGGCACGCTGGTGCCGCTGAACGACAACGGAGACGAGCAGGACGACGCCGCCATGGTCGACCTGCCCTTCGGCTTCAGCTACTATGGCGAGTACTACAACGAGATCATGGTCTGCTCCAACGGCTTCATCAGTTTCGGCGACCCGGGCGTGTGGTTCGAAACGGACTTCCGCAACCATCACCTGCCCAGCGCGATGGGCCCCGACGCGATGGTCGCCCCCATGTGGGACGACCACCTGACCCAGCCGGGGGATGTATACACCTGGTTCGACGAGGCCAGCGACACCTTCATCATCGAGTGGTACAACCTGAACGCCAACCAGAGCGGCGGCCCCAACTCCTTCCAGCTGATCCTCTACGATCCGGTGGCCTACCCGACGGGCACCGGCGACGGCGAGTTCAAGTTCCAGTACAATGTCTTCAACGACAACCAGAGCGCCGGAACGGACTTTCCCTATTGCTCGATCGGCATTAAGGATCACAGCTCGACCATGGGCATGACGCTGAAGAACTACGGCATTCTAGATCCCACCATGCACCCCGTAGCGGCGGGCACAGCCGTCTTTTTCACCACCACGGTCAGCGGCGTGCTCGATCCGGCGCAGCTCGAGCTGGACCCGGCCGGCCTGAGCGTGCAGGTGGCGGCCGGCGACACGGTCAGCGACAGCCTGGAGATCGGCAACCTGGGCGAGGCGCCGCTCTTCTGGGAGGCCCGGCTGGGCTTCGACTCCCGCGACAGCGGCGGCCCCGACAGCTTCGGCTACGAGTGGGTCGACTCCAACGAACCCGAAGGGCCCGTATACAACTGGATCGATGCCGGCGAGAACGCGGTGCCGGTGACCTTCGTGCACAACGACAGCACCTCCGGCGGGTACGACATCGGATTCGACTTCCACTTCTATGACCAGGTCTTCGACCAGTTCCGCGTCAGCGCCAACGGCTTCATCAGTTTCACCTCCTTCTCCGGCGCGTGGAGCAACCAGCCGTTGCCCGCCGCGGAGGCTCCCGAAAACAGCATCTGCGTCTGGTGGGACGACCTGCGCCCGGAGGACGACGAGCCCGGCTTCTGCTGGTTCGAAAGCAACGGCGAGGACCAGCTGGTAATCAGCTGGACGGAGGTGCCGCACTGGAATCCGGACACGCAGGGCGGCCCCTTCACCATGCAGGCCATCCTGCAGGCCAACGGGCGCGTGACCCTGCAGTACGAAAGCCTGGGCGGCGGCGACCGTGGTACAGCGGGACTGCAGGGGCCGGATGCGGCGACGGGCTTCACCGTGTTCCACAACCAGGCCGTCCAGGAGCCCTATGCCGTGCGCATCACGCCGCGGGGCTGGGCCGAACTCCTGGCGGACAGCGGTGTCGTGCCGAGCGGCGGCAGCCGCTGGCTGCCGATCCGCTTCAGCACCACCGCGGGCTACGACCTGCCCAACGGGGAATACAACGCGCAGCTGCAGCTCTTGACCAACGATCCCGACCAGACCGAGGTCCAACTGCCGCTGACGATGGTGGTGCAGACCACGGAGGTGGCAGAAGGGATCACGCTTCCCGAGAGCACGGCGCTGAAGGGGAACGTCCCCAATCCCTTCAATCCGAGCACCGTGATCCATTTCGATCTGGCGCGTTCCGGACCTTTGAGCCTGAAGGTCTACAACCTGCTCGGCCAGCAGGTCGCGACCCTCGTCGACGGCCCCATGGAAGCCGGCAGCCACAGCCTGGCCTGGAACGCCTCCCGCCTGTCCAGCGGCGTCTACCTCCTGGAGATGACCCACCAGGACGGCCGTGACACAGCGAAGCTGATGCTGATGAAGTAGCTCTTCGTCACACTTGCGCCTACGACAAGGCCCGCCTTTCTCGCGAAGGCGGGCCTTTTTGTTCTCACGCGGAGACGCAGAGGCACTGAGAGGAAGGCGGCAGGAGAACGCCTTCTTTCAATGCCGATGCATCTCGGTATCTCTGTATCTCTGCGCGAGAACAAAAAAGCCGGCATTGCTGCCGGCTTCGGTAGTCGCTGTCTCATGTGCCTAGGCGGCGGGCGGGGCCTCGCCGGCGCGCAGGGCGCCGATCTCGCGGTCAATGAAGAAGAGGCCGTGGCCGTCGGTGCCGATCAGCTCGAACTTGTCCAGGATCGTGCGATACAGGGCTTCCTCTTCGCGCTGCTCGCTGACGAACCACTGCAGGAAGTTCAGCGTGGTGAAATCCTTCTCCTCCATGCACAGCTCGACCAGGTTGCCGATGGCGGCGGTGACTTCCTTCTCGTGCTCATAGGCCTGGGCAAACAGCTTGCCGGCGCTGTCGAAATTCGTGGGCGGACCGTCGATCGGTCCCACTTCGGCCAGGTTGCCCGCTTCCAGGATGTAGTCGAAAACCCGGGCCATGTGGGTCATCTCTTCCGCGGCATGGGCGCGCAGGAAGGAAGCGCAGCCCTCCAGGCCCTGCTGGTCGGCCCAGGCGCTCATCTGCAGGTAAAGGTTGGACGAATAGAATTCAATGCCGATCTGCTTGTTGAGCGCGTCGGCGAGCTTCTTGCTGAGCATGGGTAGTCCCCCGGTTGTTCGACATCGTGAAGGTACAGGATAGCAAGTCGGCAGCGAAAAGGTGAGCGGGGAATCGTCCCAGGCGGCACTCCTGCTGCCCACCCTAGTAGTTCACCCGGTAGCGCAGCACCAGGCGCGGATCGCCCTTGAAGGCCGAGTTCTCGTTCAGCGGATCGAAGAGCACTTCCCCCGTGAGACTCAGGTTGGGGTTGACCGAGTACTCCAGCGAGTAGAGCTGGAAGAGGTTGAAGCCTTCGCGTTCGTCGACGCCGGCCGTGGACTGCAGCTGGCCGGTCCAGCTGGCGAAATAACGCGGCCCGATCTCCTTGCCCATGAAGACCCGCGTGCCCTGCAGGTAGTTCCAGTAGGAGCTGCGGTAGTCCTTTTCCGTGGACAGCAGGTCCTCCGCCGTGTTCTGCAGCACGGGAAGGTAGATGCGTACGACATCCAGGTCCAGCTGCCGGCGTATACGGTTCTCGACAGGCGTCAGCGGAAGCGGCAGCAGGCCGGCCACCACGCCGGGGAGCACGGACTGGAAGCTGTCCACCGGGTTTTCCGGATCGATGCCCAGTTCGGGCAGGAACTGCTCGACCACCCGCCCCTGCTCGTCCTCCAGCTTGAGCTGGATCTGCGACCAGCGGCCGCGTTCGAGCAGGTTGCCGAACTCGTCCTCGACGACCAGTTTCAGGTAGTAGGTCCGTGTGCCCTTGTTGAAGTTGTAGCTGCCGGTCAGCCCCTCGCCGGCATCGTAGGCGTAGTAGTCCGCCGTGCCCCAGACGATCGGCAGCAGGCTGCTGCGGTCGAACTCCATACCGATCTCGTCCACGGAGAAGCTGAGGAAAAGGTACTGGATATCGCCCTGTGTGCTGAGCAGGTTGCCCTCGACGCGGAAGCTGGCATCGTCCACCTGCCCGGTGAAGAGCACCGGATCGTCGTCGCGGTTCAGTGTCACATCCACCGTGATCCGGTCCAGGTAGCCCTTCAGGGTGCTGAAGAAGGCCACGTCCTCGAAGCCCTGGATCTCCTTGTAGTAGTTGCAGTTGCGTCCCGGCCGCACGGCCAGGTCCCAGTCGATGCTGTTGAGGAAGTCGATCGTCGCCACCAGGATCGGCGGCGGCGGCGAGGTCCCCTTGATGAAGGGAAAGGTGAAGCGGATGTTGCGCACGTCGACGCTGCCCCGTACGACAGGGCGCTCCAGCGGACCGGCCAGCCAGACCTGCTCGCCGGGCAGCCGGCCCTGTATACGCGCTTCGCCGTCCCAGTTCAGCTCCATCATGCCCGGGACGATCACGTCCAGGTACTCGTCCGGATCCTCCATCTCTACCTGGAGCACACCCAGGTCGATCCCGGCGAAGACCCAGGGCTGAAGCGCGCGGCCGTCCTCCGTGACGACATCGTATACATTGCGGATGACCAGGCCGCCATCGCCGGAGCGCGCGTGGAAATCGCGGATCTGCAGGCGCCCATCGGCCAGTGCCAGGTCGAGACGCAGGTCGCGGACCTCGCGGAAGACCGACTCCAGGTTCATCCAGCCTTCGTCCAGGCTCACCTCGCCGCTCAGCAGCCTCGGCTCGGCCAGGGTGCCGGCCAGTTGCAGATCGGCACGAAAGTCGCCTCCGCCCGCCCTCAGGAACTCGTCCCCTTTGCTGAAGAGGCCCAGGGGGTCGCCGCGTGCCTGGAGGCGAAGGTCGATCTCGCGCTCTCCGATAAGCGGCAGGGTGCCGGCAAGAAGCAGCTCCATCGGCTGCGCTCCGCCGCGCACCAGGCTCAGGCTGTCGACACGCAGGACGCCGGCATTCGCATCTGCCAGCGTGGTTGACAGGGAATCGTTCTTCACCAGCGCCAGCTGATCCAGGGTGCAGCTCAAGTGCATGGAATCGAAATCGCGCCGCAGCAGACGCAGGGGTTCCATATGGAATTCGGCCCGCGGCATGGAAAGGCTGCCGCCCTGCAGCGCGAGCTGGGCCTCGCCGCTGAGCAGGCCCTCGGCCTCCAGGGGCGCTTCAGGCCACAGGGAAGCCAATTCGACCTGGTTGAGCTGCAGCCTGCCTTCCCCCGAACTCATGTCGGGGTTGAAGGTGAAGCGGGTCTGCCCCAGGTCGAGGCCGCCGTAGCGCAGCCTCCCGTCCGGCATCGAGACCCGATTGGCTCCCAGTTCGAGCTGGGTCCACCAGTGCAGCATGCTCGCTCCGGGGACGGTCCACTGGTAGTCGACCGCGCCGCGCAGGCCCACCCGGTCCAGGGATCCTTCGCCCGCCAGCTGCAGGAGCACGCGCCCGCTTTCCTCCGCGGGCGACTCGCGCGGCAGCAGGTTGAGCAGCGGCCGCAAAGGGACCGGTCCCGAATCCAGGTCGAGCAGGTAGCTGCGCTGCTCCAGATCGATCACGCCCGAGAGCTGCAGGTTTTCCAGCAGCACCAGGGAATCAATGTAGACCAGGCCGCTGGCGAAGCGCAGGCCGGTCTCCCCGCCCAGGGGATCCCCCCAGGCAGTCATGCCGCGTACGTCCGCGTGCAGCGCAGGCTCGCCCTCCTCCACCCCGCTCAGGTCCCCTTCGACCCGGCCGCGGAAGGTGGGCAGGTCCAGGTCGAGAGCGGCGGACCAGGCGTCTTCCCGTCGCTGCAGCAGGAAGGAGCTTCCGGCCTCTTCCATCCAGGGAAAGGGTTCGCGCAGCAGACGGCGCAAGGGCGGGACAATGTCCAGCAGTTCGAGCCTTGCCTGCCGTGTTCCATCGCCTCCGAGCGTCAGGGAGCCCGCCGGCCGCTCCCCGTCGCGGAACCGGCCCGACAGACCGTCGGGAGAGGCCTGCAGGCTCCAGGCGAGAGCCACCGGGGAAGAGCCCAGGCTCCCCTGCCACTCCGTGGTCCACTCCTCTTTTGTCACACGAAGGCTTCCTTCCCCGGCAAGGGCCTGCCCTTCGCGCAGATCCAGGCCCGCGGGCAGAACCCCGTCCAGGGGGAGCTCCGCGCGAAGATCCAGCTCCAGCAGTTGCGGATCAGCGGCCTGCAGGCGCCCCTCGCCGTCCAGGCGCAGGCCGCGGGGCCCTTCCATCCGTATACGGGGGATCCAGAGCGAATCGGGACGCCCCCGCAGGACGAGGGACAAGGTATCACAGACCTCGCCGCGCACGCGCAGCCGCGAAGCATCCAGGGCCAGCTCGGCCTCGGGGCGGCTCCAGTGGCCCCGCAGGGCGAGACCCAGGGCCAGGCGCCCCAGGGGAAAATCCGGTGGCAGCTCGCCGAGCGCGTGCGCCAGGTCCTGCAGCTCCAGCGACTCCCCGTCCAGCGCGAGCTCCAGGTCCGGCGCCAGGCGCCCGCCGCCCTGCAGCCGCCAGCCACCGAGGCCCAGTTCCAGGCGATCCACTCGCAGCTCCCGCGAATCCAGCCGGAACTCGGCCTGGCCCTGCAGGAGCGAGTCGAATCCCTGGATCCGCGCTCCTTCCAGCGCCAATCGCCCTTCCCCGTAGAGACTGTCCAGCCCCTGGGGTCCGAAGCGGCCTCCGGCGACGGCATTGCCGCGCACCTCTCCCCGCAGGTGCTCCTGCAATGCGGGCAGGAAGTTGCTGCCGATTCGCAGCTGGTTCAGGGTGAGATCGAAGCTCCCGCGCCGCTGTTCCGGCTGCAGGAGCGCTCGAAAGGAGAGGCCGCGACCAGCCAGGCTATCCGCTGTCCCCAGCTGGGCCAGGCCGCTTTCGATGCGCGCCTCGACTCCGCGGGCATGGGGCCAGAGCAGGCCTTCCAGGTGCTCGAGAATCCGCAGGCGGCCATGGCCTGTGACGAGGTCCAGGCTGCCGTCCTGGATGCGGCAGTTGGGCACGGCCTCCGCCAGGCGGAAGAGGTCTTCCCAGCTTCCTTTCGAACTGTCGTCCCGTTCGGCCGGCATGCGAAGCAGCGCCGGCCGCAGGGTCAGGCCGGGAGCGTCGAAGCGAGCTTCCTTGAGCAGGGAAAGAGGTTCGGAAGGCTGGAAGAGATACTGCAGCGGCGAGATCTGCAGGCGCGCGCTGCGACAGGAAAGGCTCCAGGAGGAATCGGGCGCCTGCAGTTCAAGTCCGCCCAGCTCGATGCCCATCAGGCGAGGGCTGAGGCTGGCGATGCGACTGGCATAGCCTGCCTCCCGGAAACGCTGCTCGATGCCGGCGCGCAGACGATCTCCCAGGTCGAAGGCGCGCCAGACGGCCAGGAGGCTGCATGCCAGAGCGACCAGGACCAGGGTCAGTACCCAGATCCAGCGTCGGTGTCTCATGGGTGCAGCTGTTCGGAGGTGCGGCCGAAGCGCCGCTCACGGTTGGCGAAGACCTTGAGCGCCTCCAGGAACTGCTCCCGTCGGAACTCGGGCCAGGGAAGGTCGCAGACGTGCAGCTCCGTATACGCGAGCTGCCAGAGCAGGAAGTTACTCAACCGGTACTCGCCGCCCGTCCGGATCAGCAGGTCGGGGTCCGGCAGGTCGCTGTTGAAGAGGTAGGAGGACAGCAGCTCTTCCGTGACACGCTCGTGTCCGTCCGCCAGCAGGCGGTTGACGGCGTGGACAATCTCCTGGCGGCTGCCGTAGGACAGGGCCAGGCTGAGCACCAGGCCCGTGTTCCCTCGCGTGCGCTCCATGGCTTCCTGCAGGCCCTTGCGCGGGCCGGAGGGCAGGTCGTCCAGGAAGCCCAGGGCGCGCACCTGGACATTCTTCCGGTGCAGGCGCTCGACTTCCGAGCGCAGGGTCGCCAGCAGCAGGTTCATCAGCGCGCTGACCTCGGAGGCCGGGCGTTCCCAGTTCTCGCTGCTGAAGGTATACAGGGTCAGGTGGGGAATGCCCAGTTCGCCGGCGGTCTCGACGATCTCGCGGACGGAGTTGACGCCTTCGCGGTGTCCCGCGACACGGGGCAGGCGCCGGGACTTGGCCCAGCGTCCGTTGCCGTCCATGATGATCGCCACATGGGACGGCAGTGCTCCCGGGGAAGGCGCACTCATCGGGGCTACTGGGTCAGGGCCGTACCGCGGCCGATCATCTCCGCGTCCCCGCGGGCAGCTCCCAGGCGGATCAGGGCCACGCCGAGATTCTGCTTGACCACCGCGTTGCCGCTGTCGTAGGCATAGGCCGGCTCGTAGTGGGCGACCGCCTTTTCGAGCAGAGGCGTGGCATCCTCTTCCATGGAAAGATTGTCCGCCAGGATCAGGCTGTAGAGGCCGATCTGCCGGTTGCAGTCATAGACCAGATCCTCGCCCAGGCCCTCCATGGCCAGGGTCTTCTCGAACTGTGACACGGCCTTGTCGTACTCTTCCGCCTGGGCGTAGAGGGTGGCGATATCGTAGCTCATGTCGGGGTCGTCGGGATTCTTCTCGTAGGCGCGCTGCAGGCGAGTGAAGGCCAGGCGCCGCGCTTCCTCGCGGGCGGGGCCTTCCTCCATGGCATTGGCCAGTTCCAGGCTGGCATAGCCGTAGAGCTTGAGCACCTCGCTGCTCTCGCCGAAGCGCTCCATGTAGTTCTCGGCCGTCTGGACCACTTCGTCATTGAAGCGGAAGTTGGACCAGGCTTCGAGCTTCTGCAACATGAAGCGGCTCGAATCCGGGTGGATCTCGAGCATTCTGTCGTACAAACCGGCCCGCTGCTCAATGGCTTTCCTCCGCTCCTCGCCGCGTGAGAAGACGGCCAGGTTGTTCAGCGCGCCCTGCGCGGCCAGGTAGCTGTTGAGGCTGTCGGGCTGGATGCGCCCCGCCACAAGGAAGTCCTCGACGGCGCTCTGGTACTGCTCGCGGCAGGCCAGCGTGTCACCGGCCTCGATGGCCCCGATGGCCTTGTTCTGCGCGGCGACGCCGGAATTGAAGACGCCGACCCATTCATTGTATACAATATCCGCGGCGCGCTTGCCGAATTTCCTGATGCGCTTCTCCTTGTCGCCGCTGCTCTCGATGCGCTTGAAGGCATCGTTCATTTTCTCCCAGTCGCCCTTCTCGGCGTAGAGCTCGACCAGGAAGGCATAGAGCTCGGCCTCCTGGTGCCCCTTGGCGGCGCCCTGCTCGGCGAACTCGAGGGCCTTGACCGGATCGCCCTGCTTGTAATACAGCTTGGCGCTGGTCAGCTCGACCGACTTGGCCAGGGCCGATTGCGACATCATCAGGAACATCGGGACCAGGATCAGCAGGCGCTTCATCGGGCCACCTCTCGCGTTGGGATCCACCCCGGCTCAGGGGGGAATCGGTGTACTCCATTCTCCGTGACGACAGCCGTGATCAGTTCCGCCGGTGTCCGGTCGAAAGCCGGGTTCCAGCAGCGGCTGTCGGGGGCGGCCCAGCTCGTCTCACCAAAGCCGCGCACCTCATTGTCTGACCGCTCCTCGACGGGGATCGCGGCCCCTTCGGGGCAGGCCGGATCCAGCGTGGTCGTCGGCGCCGCCACAAGCAGGGGAATTTCATGGAATCGGGCCGCACAAGCAAGGGCGCGGCTTCCGACCTTGTTCGCCGTATCACCGTTGGCGGCAATGCGGTCGGCTCCGATGATCACTCCCCGCACATCCAGTTCAGCCATGGCCGCGGCGGCCATGCTGTCGCAGATCAGCCGGCAGGGAACCCCGGCCTGCTGCAGCTCCCAGGCGGTCAGCCGCGCCCCCTGCAACAGCGGCCTTGTTTCACAGACCAGCACTTCCTCGATGGCGCCCTGCCGATAGCCGTGGATCAGCGCGCCCTGCGCCGTGCCGACGCCGCTGGTGGCCAGGGGACCGGCATTGCAGAGGGTCAGCCAGCGACCGCCCGCTTCCGCCAGCAGCGGCAGGGCGGCCTCGCAGATGGCCCGGCAGGCTCGCTGGTCCTGCAGGGTCCAGGCTTCGGCAAAGCGCCGGGCAACAGCGACCCGCTGTTCCGCGTCCTCTTCCCGGCGCAGGAGCCGCATGCCTTCCGCGACCGCGGCACCCAGGTTGACGGCCGTGGGGCGCGAAGCGGAAAGACGGGCGGCCTCCTCTTCCAGCTCCTTCAGGGGATCCGCCTTGCCCAGGGCATTCCGCGCGGCCAGGACTAGCCCCCAGGCGCCCGCCAGCCCCAGGGCCGGCGCGCCTCGAATGCTGAGACGGCGAATCGCGGCGATCAGTTCCGGAACCTTTTCGATGCGCAGCTTTCGCAGGCTGAAAGGCAAAAGGCATTGATCCACCAGGACCAATGCCTCTCCATCCACCTCTAAAGGCAAGAGCCCCAACAGTTTGGATTCATCGTGCACTAGCGCCGCGGCTCCGGAATGCCGGCCAGGCGACGGAAGTCCTCGTAGCGGGCCAGGGCCTTTTGCTGGTCCAGGTCCCGCAGGGCGCGCACGGAAAAGCCCTGCACGCAATAGCTGGCCATGGCGCTGCCCCAGGTCATGGCGCGGCGGAGAGCCGTCCAGTCCTGGGCGCCGTCGCGGGCCAGGCTGCCGACAAAGCCGCCGGCAAAGGAATCCCCGGCGCCGGTCGGATCCACCACCTGCTCCAGGGGGTAGGCCGGAACGGAAAACAACTCTCCTTCGCCGCCGACCATGAGCGCCCCGTGTTCGCCCTTCTTGACGATGACCACCTTCGGCCCCATGGCCTGCAGGGCGCGCGCCCCGCGAAGGCTGTTGCCTTCGCCGGTGATCATGCGGGATTCCTCGTCGTTGACGATCAGGATGTCCGTCCGGGCAATGACCTTCTTCAGTCCCTCCAGGGCGATGTCGATCCAGAGGTTCATCGTATCCGTGATCACCAAGCGGGGACCGCTCATCTGGTCGAGCACGGAAAGCTGCAGATCGGGCTGGATATTGGCCAGGAAGAGCAGCTCGGAGTCCTGCTGCTCGGCAGGGATCACCGGTTTGAATTGCTCGAAAACGTTCAGCTCCGTGAAGAGCGTGTCACGATCGTTCATGTTCTCGTGGTAGCGGCCGCCCCAGCGGAAGGTCTTGCCGTCGGCCACCACTTCCAGGCCCGCCATGTCCACGCCGCGCTCGCGCAGGAACTGGATCTCCTCGTCGGGGAAATCCCCGCCGATCACGCCGACCAGGCTGACCGGACTAAGCAGGCTCGCCGCGGCGCTGAAGTAGAAGGCGCTCCCGCCCAGCGCGTTGTCTGCCTTGCCCGAGGGGGTCTCGACGCTGTCCAGGGCCGTGCTGCCGACCACCAGGATGCGGCTCATGCCTTCTCCTTCCGGCGTCGCTGGCGACGCTCCATTGTCTCACGCGCTTCCTTGAGGCTCAGCGCGGTGCCCGTGCGGTCGTCGACAGGCATGAAGAGGGCATCGGCCCAGTTGTGTTCCAGGTCGTAGTAGTCGCGCTTCCGGGGCTGGAAACAGTGGAAGGCCACGTCGACGAAGTCGATGGCCATCCACTCGTCGCTGTCCTTTTCCTGCACGAAGGGGCGTTCACCCAGCTTGCGCGCCTCGTCGACGACGAATTCGGTGATCGCCCGCACGTGGAGTCCCACGCTGCCGGTGCAGATCACGATCATGTCCCAGGTATCCTGCACCTCGCGCACGTCCAGGATCAGGATTTCCTCGGCCTTCTTGGCCCAGGCCATCTTGGCCAGTTTCCGGGCCAGGTAGATGCTCTTCAAGCTCGTCCTTTCTAGGGCAGCCTCAGCTGCAGGTGATCCGATCCGATGACGATGGAAACATCCACGTCCACCAGTTCCGGATCGATCTCAATCAGAATGCGATCCGCGCCCAGACCCAGTTCCGATGCCACCTGCAACGCGGCGAAACTGTCCTCGTCCCGGCTCAGCACCAGGGTCTCTCCCCCGCGATGGCGCCGCGCGTTGCCTTTTTCGCGGACATCATAGCCTTTGCGGGTCAGGGCCTCCGCCAGGCGGGCGGCCAGGCGCGGGGTATCCGTGCCGTTCAGGACCTGCAGGCGAATGCTGGAGGGCTCCCGGGCCTCGACGGGGGGGCGTTCGCTTTCCGTCTCGGCGGCGGGAGGATCCGGTTCGGCGACCAGCAGGCTCTCTGGCTGGAGGGCCTCTTCGGGCTGATTCTCCAGGGCTTCATCAGGCTGGAGCTCTTCCGCTTCGCCGCCGGCGGCCTCCTGCTGGAAGAGCTCGCCTCGGGTGGCGGGCTTCCATTCCGGAGGAGCGGCGGGCCGCAGCAGCAGGAGCACCAGCAGGAAGGTGTTGAGCAGGCCCAGGGCCGTCAGCAGAATCAGCCAGAGAGTGTAGCCGGGACCTTCCTTGCGGGCCGGTCCGCGGCTTTGCACTTCCGCGTTGCGCTTGAGGGACATGCGGATCCATCAAAAAAATGAGCGGCAGAAAGCCGCTCGGACAATTATTGAAGGAAAAGTAGCAAGGCGGGACGGATCCTACCAGCGGCTGCCCCAGGGGTGCAGGCGGGATCCGTAGGGGTCGCGATCCGGCGTCATGCCCTGGAAGACACCCACCTCGAAATAGACGTTGTCCTTGGGCTGCCAGCGGAACTCGGCGCCGCCGACCGCCTGGTTGCCGACCGATTCGGGGTTCCAGCTGTTGAAGGTGGTGTTGACCATGCCCAGGTGCAGCCGCATGGAGGTCTTCGCGCCGATGCGATAGTCCAGGGTGTTCATGAACAGCCCCTGGCCCAGGCTGCCTCCGGATCCGCTGCTGACGCCGTAGCTCACCTGGTGGCTCCACTGCATGCGGCTTGGATCGAGCAGGGGCGCGACGCCGGTGTTCAGGCTGAAGGTGGGATCCAGCATGATTCCCGAGAGCGAAGAATTCCCCTGGTCCTTGAAGGGACCGGCGGCGAAAGCAAGGGCGGGAAGCAGCGCCAGGCAGATCAGGGCCGACAGGCGGCGGGCCATGGAAACCTCCAGAGTTGAAGACGCGGACAGGCTCAATGTAGGAAGCGGCAGGGCGCGGAAACAGTCCCGTCTGCCCCCATCAGGAACGGGCGCGAAGCAGATCTTCCACGTGACGGAGCTGCTCCACGGTGTTGACGCCGTTGATTTCCTCCGGGTCCTTCGCAATGACGGCGCCGACCGGATGACCGTCTTCCACCAGGAAGCGAACCACATCGGTCAGGTATAGTTCCCCCTGGGCGTTGTCGCTGTCCAGGCGGCGGATGTACTCGAAGAGCAGGCCGGTGTCGAAGACATAGATGCCGGAATTGATCTCCTTGACTTCCAGCTCCTCGGGAGTGGAATCCTTGTGCTCGACAATGCGCGTCACGCGGTCGTCGGCGTCCCGAAGCACGCGGCCGTAACCCGTCGGATCGTCGAAGAGGGCTGTCAGCACGGTGGCTTTCAGCCCGCCCTCGCGGTGGGCTTTCAGCAGGCTTTCCAGGGTCGAGGCCTGCAGCAGGGGGACGTCCCCGCTCAGCACCAGGACATCCCCGCTGGCTTCGCGGAAGTGGTCCGCGCACATCTGCACGGCATGTCCGGTGCCGTTCTGCTCGGCCTGGATCGCGAACTCGACTCCGCGGCCGCTGACGGCCTGCTGCACGCTTTCGCGCTGATGTCCAATGACGACCACCGTGCGCACGGATCCCGCCGCTTCCGCCTGGTCGATGACCCAGTCCAGCATGGGGCGGCCCAGTGCCGGGTGCAGGACTTTCGCCAGGTCGCTCTGCATGCGCGTGCCTTTGCCCGCGGCCAGAATGATTACACTGAGGCTGTTGCTCATTCATGTCTCCAGATTCGATTCGCCGTGTATTCTTCGTATTAATCGATATCGGCAGCTGCCATCCCGCAGCTTGACCGAGGTGTACTTCCCTTTCACTCCCCCGCTGTCACTCCGTCCCCACCCGCTGTCATCCCGTGGCTTGACCACGGGATCCTCGTCCGCGTCGAAGACCGGAGGGCCATCCGGTTTGCGCGAGCCGACCGCGCCATTCCATTTCGCCATCCGGCCTGCGGCCCACTCGAAGGATTCCGTGGTCTCGCCTAAGGCCTGCCCCCGCGAAGGCGGGGGAATGACAGCGGGGGGGCAGCCCGCGCCGTTGCCACTGTTCGTGTCATCCCGTGGCTTGACCACGGGATCCTCGTCCGCGTCGAAGACCGGAGGGCCATCCGGATTGCGCGAGCCGACCGCGCCATTCCATTTCGCCATCCGGCCTGCGGCCCA
>JAUIFJ010000079.1 GCA_030429345.1 bacterium
GCACCCGGAAACAGAATTTGAGAACTACGAAGTGCTTGTTTTGGAACTCCAATCAGCAGCAACACTTCGAAACATCCTCTGTCATTCATCATGGGGACCCCCAGATGCAAATGGAGCATCAATGCCGTTCTTCATGAATCGAAATATGGAATCAGTTGCGACTAAGATGGATCACAAATTCTTCAGAGATGTGCATGTTCATGTTAAGGAGTTGGCGATTTCTGTGATTGAAACAGTGATACAACAAGGATGGAAGTTCCCTGGATCTGATGGACCTGGGAAAGCAATCTGGTGACGTACTCATCATTCATGTGTCCAAGTCTGGCGAAGGGTTGGTTTGGTTATTGTCAATCAGCAGTTCGTGTTCCCTCTAAGTTTCGATCACGGGGCCACGTGTCCCAGGATGATCGTACTCTTCCAATCCCCGCGGTGGATGAATTGGAATCTGAAATCGCAAGGCCGCCAGGCTCAGCCTGGTTTACCTGCATGCGAAATGGCCGCAACCCCCAATGGCCGGCGCGCTTCACGGACTGCACTTCAGGTCTAGTCTTCCAGTCCCAGCCTGTACTTGATGATCTGCGGATCGCGCTCAATGGTCTTGAGCAGCACGGCCGTCGCGCCGGACGGGGGATTGGAACCCCGCTCCCACTTGGAGACCGCGATTTTGCTGACGCCCAGAACCTGGGCGAAGACATCCTGGCTGAACCCCAGGCTTTCTCTGATCTTTGCCACCTGACTGGGCGAGATGCTCGGGGGCTTGATCTCCAGCCCCACGCGCTTCAGGTCCCTGGCCGTGATGCCAGTGGCTTCGCCGGTGCCGAGAAGAGAGAGAAGCATCTCCCGCAGCTCCTGCTTCAGACGCTTGGACATTGACTTATCCTTTTCTGTGTCACAACTGTGACTGGTTCTGTTACTCGATCTGTTTCAGTTCCCCGCGCTTGATCAGCCCTTGAATGGCTTGATCGCTGAGCTCGGCGTACAGCTGACTGATCTGCTTCGTAGCCTGCAAAAGCTCTTTGCTCAGGTTGTCTGCATCTGTTTTCTGGAATCCGTGGAGGAAGATCACCCGCTGCTCTTCAACCCACGTGGCGTAGACGCGGAAGCCTGCGCTGGCACCCCGGTTGCCGCGCGGTACACGCAGCCGCCAGAGGTGGTGTCCCAGTGACTTGGAATCCGCCAGACCGGCCTTCAGGTCTTCAACCGCCTTCAGCAGTTGCTTGGTCTGGATTTTGTTCTTCCGCGCCCAGCGCTGGAATCCGAGGGTGATCAGCTTTTTCATGCCCTAAGTATAATAATGGATATCATAGGAAGCAAGCATATATTTAAGAAATTGTGTGACAGAAAAGCCCCGGAATCCGGGGCTTGTGAATGCCGAACTGGAGGAAGGCTACTGGCTGCGGAACCTGGCGCTCAGCCCCCTGGCCGTGGCTGCTGCGCCCGCGGGATCGGCCGGGGTTCCGGGTGGCAGGGCGTAGCACCATCCTTGATGGAGGGAGTAGAAGCTTTCTGCCATGGGGATTGTGGCCATCGTGCCGTTGGCCAGCCGGACCTGCAGGCAGTAGCGGAGCTTGAACCGCCCGGCCTGATCGCCAGTCACTTCCAGGTCCAGCGGGTGGGAAAAGTGGTGCAGGAAGGCCACGAGGTCCTCGTGGGCGTAGCCGGCTGCCAGCCTGTGGGTCTTGCTGTTCATGCCGCCTCCTGGCCTGTCAGGTCCTGGAAGCCCAGGCGGTCCAGCACCTGGGTCAGGTGCGTGGGGTCGATCTGCTTGCCCGCCAGCCGCTCAAGCTGCTCAACCAGATCGTGAGACAGGGTGAAGAGCGAGCGCCAGGCCCCGTCTGGCAGCTGGAGTTCCGAGGTGATGGTCAGGCCCTGGGGCCGGTGATCCCGCCACTGGAAGGCGAAGGTGCCGAGCACCAGGTTCCCGTCCCGGACGACCACCGTCACCTGATCGGTTATCGGGGCGGCGGCAACGGCTTCTACTTGGTCCCCGGTCTGCCGGCAGTACGTGCGCGTGAGATTCATCATCGGTCTATCCTTCCATTTCGCTTGTGTTGCATTCGACTTCGCCGGCCCGGCCTTCCAGCGCGGCCTGCAGCTCCGTGTCCACCACGTGGGCGTAGATGGCCGTGGTCGACGGGGATTCGTGATCCATGGCTTTCTGGACTAGTCGCAGGTTCTGGGTCCGGTTCAGCAGGCTGGTGGCAAAGGTGTGCCGCAGGGTATGGGGGTGGACATGTTTCTGAATCCCCGCCAGCCGCGTCCAGTGGACGACGATGCGCCTGACTTGCCGATCAGATAGTCGGGTGCCTTCCCGCCCTTCGAACAGCGGCTGATCCGCCTCGCGATTGTGGATCATCGGCCCCAGGTGCTCCCGGGTCTCTGCCGGCAGGAACTTGGAGCGCAGCTTTCCCCCCTTGGTCTGCAGGCGCAGCCGCTTGTCCACCAGGTCGACATCTCCCACCGAAAGCCCGACGGCCTCCGCGACCCGCAATCCCGTGTCGAGCATCAGGCACAGGAGCGCCCGGTCCCGGTCCCGGAAGGGCTGATCCGTCCGCCCCTTCAGCACTTGTCGCAGCTGCCGCTCCTCCCCCTCGGTCAGGAACTGGGGGATCTTGCGCACGGTCCGCGGGGCCCGCAGATCCTTCAGCACCCGTGCCAGCGGGTGGTCCAACCAGGTGTAGAAAGCGCGCAGGATGACCAGCCTCCGGCTGGTGGTACTGCTGGCCAAATCGTTTCGGGCCATGTACTGTTCTACCTGCGAGCGTCCCGCGCTCAGCAGGGGAGTCCCGGCCTGGGAACAGAAGGCCTCGAAGCGGGACAGTTCCCGGACATAGGTGTCCTGGGTGCCGGTGGCCAACCGGCGGGCCTTCAGGTGGGTGCTGAAAGACTGGATTTTGCTGTGCATGGTTCTTGCTCCTTGTGGTTCAGATGGCCCGGCGCACCAGCTCCCCGTGCGTCCGGGTCATTCTGCGCGTGTGACAATGCCACATTTCCGGACGCAATGCAACACAAAAAGCGGGTTTCCGTGTGACAAAACGAACAGGGGCCGAGCCGCCGCTTTCGCCGGATGATCTTGCACTGGCGGAGATTCTGCTGGATCCGGTGAAGTTCGCCGCGGCCTTCATGCGCTCGCTGGATGCTCCGGAGCCGAACACGCCGCTCATTCTCTGGCCGCACCAGCAGGAGGATGTGCGGGACAACCACCCGCAGATCGTGCACCAGGACGGGCGCGCGGTGGGCAAGACGGTGGACATCACGGTCCTTGTCTGCCACGAAGGTGTGACAGGCCGGAATAGCAAGACGCTGATCACCACACCCAACGAAGGGCATCTGAACAAGATCATCGAGGAAGTGGAGGACCAGATCTTTGGCTCCGACTTCCTGAACGCCCAGGTGGC
>JAUIFJ010000048.1 GCA_030429345.1 bacterium
AGGCGGTGCGCGAACTGATAGTTGGCGTAGCGGTCCTCAGTGGTCAGGATGTGCTCGACAGCCGCGCCGTTCGACCCGCCATCGATGCCCAGACCGGCGAAGGCGAAGTGGTCGTCGAGGATCGCGATCAGCGCCGCCTGGTAGGTGTATGGCAGACGCTCGTTGTGAATGCGCAGGACAGGAATCAGCCGCCCCTTCTCGTCCTCTTCCCAGACCGTCAGCTCCGAGGGGTCGTTGGTGTAGCCCAGGTCCCCGCCCAGCCAGAAGGTGCCGCCGGGGCGCTCCTGCAAGTCCAGCCGGTAGGTCAGCCGGTCCCACGCCTCGTCCACGCTCTGGATGGCCACGAACTCCTCGCCCTCGATGCGTACGCAGCGGTACCGGCCCTCAAGCTTGCGTTCGCAGCCTTGGTACTGCTTGTGGTTGAAGGCTGCGTAGCTGGGAGCCCCGTGCTCCCCTGCCACCTCGTGCTGGTATCCCGGGCTGTCTTCCCCGCCGTAGCGCCGAATCGCCATCTCCCGGTCTGCCTTCGTCCAGGTAGGGACGATCCAGCTGGGCCACTTGTAGACCTTGGATCCCGAGCCGTCCTGGGTCAGCCGGTAGTACTGGGTGTTCCTGAGGCCATTGGGATTCGTATACACCCTGAGCTGGGCCCCCGGATTCAGCACCCGGAACACCGCCTTCCACGCCGCCTCCGGGTACATCGCGGCCTCGTCGACAATGACCCGCGCGCAATGCAGAGATCGAACGGCCGCACCCGCGGACCCGGCAGGCCTGAAATACTGAATCACCCCCGACTTCCACTTGATCTGGTAGTAGGGCTTGCGCGTAATGAGCTGCCGGCCCGACCGGGGATCCACCGCCACCTGGGCGTTCAGGAAGTCGGAGCCAAAAATCTGGTCCTCCACCTCCTCGATGATCTTGTTCAGATGCCCTTCGTTGGGCGTGGTGACCAGGGTCTTGCTGTTCCTGCCTGTCACACCTTCGTGGCAGACAAGGACCGTGATGTCCACGGTCTTGCCCACCGCGCGCCCGTCCTGGTGCACGATCTGCGGGTGATTGTCCCGCACATCCTCCTGCTGGTGCGGCCAGAGAATGAGCGGCGTGTTCGGCTCCGGGGCGTCCAGCGAGCGCATGAAGGCCGCGGCGAACTTCACCGGATCCAGCAGAATCTCCGCCAGCGCGAGATCATCCTGCGAAAGCGGCAACTCGGCCCCTGTTCGTTTTGTCACACGGAAACCTGCTTTTTGTGTTGCATCGCGTCCGGAAATGTGGCATTGTCACACGCGCAGAAGGACCCGGGCGCACGGGGAGCTTGTGCGCCGGGCCATCTGAACCACAAGGAGAAGTCTGCATGCACAGCAAAATCCAGTCTTTCAGCACCCACCTGAAGGCCCGCCGGTTGGCCACCGGCACCCAGGACACGTACGTCCGGGAACTTTCCCGCTTCGAAGCCTTCTGTACCCAGGCGGGGACTCCCCTGCTGAGCGCGGGACGCTCGCAGGTAGAACAGTACATGGCCCGAAACGATTTGGCCAGCTCTACGACCTCGCGTCGGCTGGTCATCCTGCGCGCCTTCTACTCCTGGCTGGACCACCCGCTGGCACGGGCGCTGAAGGACCTGCGGGCCCCGCGGACCGTGCGCAAGATCCCCCAGTTCCTGACCGAGGGAGAGGAGCGGCGGCTGCGCCAGGTGCTGAAAGGTCGGACGGACCAGCGATTCAGGGACCGGGACCGGGCCCTCCTGTGCCTGATGCTCGACACGGGTTTGAGGGTCGCGGAGGCCGTCGGGCTTTCGGTGGGAGATGTCGACCTGGTGGACAAAAGGGTTCGACTGCAGACCAAGGGGGGGAAGCTGCGGTCCAAGTTCCTTCCGGCCGAGACGCGGGAGCTGCTACTGCCGCTTGTCGATCAGCGGGAAGACCAGGAACCACTTTTCGAGGGCTGCGAAGGCACCCGGCTATCCGATCGCCAGGTCAGGCGCATCGTCGTCCACTGGACGCGGCTGGCGGGGATTCAGAAGCACGTCCACCCCCATACCCTGCGGCACACCTTTGCCACCAGCCTGCTGAACAGGACCCAGAACCTGCGGCTGGTCCAGAAAGCCATGGATCACGAATCCCCGTCGACCACCGCCATCTACGCCCACGTGGTGGACACGGAACTGCAGGCCGCGCTGGAGGGCCGGGCCGGCGAATTCGAATGCAACACAAGCGAAATGGAAGGATAAACCGATGATGAATCTCACTCGCACCTACTGCCGGCAGTCCGGCCCCCAGGTGGCCACAGAGTCTGCTGCCCCCGTTACCGATCAGGTGGAGGTCGTCGTCCGGGACGGGAACCTGGTGCTCGGCACCTTCGCCTTCCAGTGGCGGGATCACCGGCCCCAGGGGCTGGCAATCACCCCGGAGCTCCATCTGCCGGACGGCGCCTGGCGCTCGCTCTTCACCCTGTCACACGATCTGGTTGAGCAGCTTGAGCGGCTGGCAGGCCAGCAGATCGACCCCACCCACCTGACCCAGGTGCTGGATCGCCTGGGCTTCCAGGACCTGACGGACCAGGAGGCCGCATGAACAGCAGGACCCACCGGCTGGCCGCCGGCTACGCCCACGAGGACCTCTGTGCCTTCCTGCACCACTTTTCTCACCCGCTGGACCTGAAAGTCACTGGCGATCAGGCAGGGCGGTTCAAACTCCGCTACTGCCTGCAGGTCCGGCTGGCCAATGGCACGATGGCCACAATCCCCGTGGCCGAAAGCTTCTACTCCCTGCGCCGCGGGTGGTGCTACGCCCTGCCACCCGGCACCCCGGCCGACCCGGCAGGCGCAGCAGCCACGGCCAGGGGGCTGAGCAACAGGTTCCGCAGCTGACAGCCACTCAATTCCGCACCCAAAAGGCCCCGGTCTCCGGGGCTTTTCTGTCACACAAATTTTAAATTATATGCTTGACTTCTACTGTTATATTGCATATACTTTAGGCATGAGAAAGATGATCACCCTCGGATTCCAGCGCTGGGCGCGGAAGCAGAAAATCCAGACCAAGCAACTGCTGAAAGCGGTTGAAGACCTGAAGGCCGGTCTGGCCGACGCCAAGTCACTGGGTCACCACCTCTGGCGCATCCGGGTCGCGAAGGGAAACCGGGGCTCAAGCGCCGGATACCGCACGTACCTGACGTGGGTGGAAGAGCAGCACGTGATCTTCATTACCGGAATCCGGAAGACCGATCAAGACAACCTGAGCAAAGGCGATCTGGAGACCGTGAAACACTTCAGTCAGGAGTTCGCCCAGCTGTCAGAACAAGAACTGCAGACCCTGATCGACAATGGACAACTGATCCTCATTGAGTAACACAAAACTCTGAATCACAGGTACAGATGAACAAGCGAATGAAAGAGGAGCTGCGTGAAATGGCCCTTGCCCTCTTCAGCGTGGGCAGCGCGACCAGCATCACAGCCCGCGACCTCAACCGAATCGGCCTGAAAATCGAGCCCCCGGTCATCACGCCCAAGCAGGTGATCGCCCTGCGGGAGAAACTGGGCCTCAGCCAGGATGTGTTCGCCCAGGTCCTGGGCGTGGGAAAAATGACGGTCTCCAAGTGGGAACGCGGAACCTACCCGCCTTCCGCCACGGCGGCCGTGCTGCTCAAGACTATCGAGCGTGATCCCTCGATCATCAAGTACAGGCTGGGGCTGGAAGACTAGGCTGGGACTGATTTGCGTTCAAGTGGCCGGCCTTGGGGGTTCCGGCCTATATCACTTCGCTGGAGTGCCATTCGGCAGTGGGCGCTGGCAGTGCGGCTCTATGGCGACTACAGCGACTGGGCATTCAGCGGCAAGGCTCAGACACACGGGAATTCGGTCAAGCTTCCTTCAGGACACAAGATGGCCAATTCAGAAAGAGCAATCAATATCCAGATGCACGACCTAACATGAGAAGCGTGGTTGCAGTTAAATGCATTGTGTATTCTGCCATAAACTCAGGAATAACTCTCACTTGAGAACCTTGGCCATGACCCGCAAGCTTGTTTCGAGTCGTAGGTATACCTGATTCTAGAATTGATTGCAACGCATTGAGCTGATTATGAAGAAACTTGGGTATAAGGCCATTTTTTAAACATACTTCAATGAGCTTTTTTGCAGAATCATTTTCACCGAATTTCCAGCCTCTTCTTTCAGCTATTACTTTAAGCATTGTTTCTAGACTCTTATTGGCTTCAACCAAACATGATTCATATCTACCATGACGATAGCTCTTATGTGCTTCTAAAAACTCCTGATTTACAGTTGAAAATGTAGAACTCCGCAATAACACAAGTAGTGGTATTACCGCCTCTGAATGAATGAACTCAGAGTCAATTCGGATAATTTCACCCGATTCAAATTGGTATCCGATACCAGATTCTTTGAATCTTGCATTTAACTCCTCCAAAGCGTCGTCCATGCTTAGGGATCTGTTGAAGTAAAAGCTATTATCCCTGATTTGATTATCCGCATATCGAAACAGTATCTCTACTGCATCTAGAACTCTCTCTGGATCTGCTTCATTGAGTATAAACTCACTAAGTGATTCGAAACCTTCTTCGCGGCCTCCTGTCAAGCTGAATTGTCCATACTCCCTACTTAGCGCCTGTTCAATTTCATGAAAGACCGATCTAGCATAATTCGTAATCTTATTATCCTGCGAATAGATTTCCCCTATCAAGTGTATTATCTGGATTCTTAGAGTTTTAGGAATACAATCGTACTCATACACGTCAGGGAACTCACCCCTTTCGCGCTTTCTACGCTTGGAGAACAAATCAATTATCGCCATATAATTCTCTCCTGCTAGCGCTCAGGACACCTTTTGAACAGTCTGGCCATGTGTTGCCTGCGCAAAACGCAATACCGCAACCTTAAGATCTATTACTAGGGTGTATTTGCTCCAAAAGGATCGCAGCCAATTGGTCAACACCAAGATCCCTAAAAGCCAATGTGCTTCGAATAGGTTCAAATGCTGACAACATCCTACGATAGCCTTCAATTGACGGTCTATGTGAATTCATACTGCGCCCTTTGAACTCATCAAACCGTTCAAGATCATTAATCAAAAACCTAGCAACGCTCATGTATTCTGTTTCGTGGTTTCCATCAAATCCTGTGAACCTCGGATTATCTCCAAACGGATGCGCCTGCTCTTTCAGAGTCTCCTTTTCAGTGTCGGATAACTTATCATATGCAAGTTCTATGAAACTCCACATATCAAGTACGTCAACAACATCCTTGACAATCTCAGGTGTTTCATCGTCAGAAAACTGAATTCCAGTATACTTCCAAGAAAATGCCCATAACTGGTCCTTGAAGATTGCGGACCTAACAAATTCAGGATCTATTCCTCCTTCTAACCCAAGCTTCTGATATACATCAGACAACATTAACAGAATGAGTTTTTCACCATTTGAGATCTTCATTCTATGCTCCGTTCCGATTAACTCAGCTTTTCATCATAAAGCGTTTTTACAAGCGGAAGAAAGTCTTCAATTTTATAGTAAATTCTAGATCCGGCACTCTTAAGGAGTGTCGGATCTATCTCTTCTGCAAGCACCGCAATGTCATTCTTTACATCTTTACATAATCTTTTAGCATGATTACCTAGCTCAGTATCAAAATGCTGACTCTGCTGCATTAATGATCTTGAATACTCTTCAACTTCCTTCGCAATATTTTGTGTGTTAACAGACTTGATTGATGCCTCATTACTGGACGAACCAACATTGGACACAATGCGTAGGATTCTCAGCGTATCAGAATATATGCTCGAAACCTCCATCGATTCCCGTTTGTCAACTAACTCATCTCTCACCTTTGTTGCTGCATCTGCACTTTCCTTCGAACGTCTTGCGTGCACTGCGGAAAGAATCGCACTAAAGATCGACGCAATAGAACCCAGTACTGCAATCCAGCGGTCCATTAGTTTCTCGCAATTGAAACTTGTTGATGAACGAACCGCAGTAGCGATCAAAATCGCGTGCTGGTTCAATTTTCTGCGAAACTAGTTCAGAAGATTTAAAAAAGTCAGAATGTTGAACCCAAAATGTTTAGCCAACCCCCTCGTGCGGGAAAACACCCCTTTCTGCCGTGGAGACCGCATGCCCACTCGAGCTTTCCCAGCAACCACCCCCCCCTGCCACCTGGGACGCCGGCGCGCGCATCCCAACTGCAGCTGATCAGGTGAGCAGCCATGGCCAGCAGCCTTCTCAGTCGCGGAAGCAGAGGCCGAGAATGGGTATTCCCGGACTCGATTAGCTTCAAATTATTGAGTCATGATTGGCAATTGCTGTATAAACAGCGTTGCAAAATTATGAAATGACTCGATTTCTCGGACACGATTCCCTGAAAATCAGCGGATCTCAGTCGAACAGGTCGTCAAGGTCATCAGGCTCAGCCCGGCGGGGCGCTGGGAACTCCGGGTCTTCTACCTCGACTTCGCCTGCCTCAGGCGCCTGGGCCTGGGCGCCTGTTCCGCCGGCCAGAGCCTGCAGCTGACTGGCCGACAGGCTGACCCTGACGCGCTCAAGGATGGCTGCGGCCTGCAGGCCAGAAGGTCCTGGCAGGTTACTGTCCCGATCGCCCGTCGACCTGGCTTCCTGCTGCTCCTTCGGCGTGGCCCGCAGGTTCCGCAGGTGGCGGTCGACGACGCGGCTCAGGTGCTCCAGGTCCTTGGGCTCAAGGATCGGGCCGTCGAAGACCAGGCGGACGTAGGCAATGCCGGACAGCAGGACCTGCCGCAGGTCCGCTGACTGGTTCAGTCCGTACTCCACCATGATGCGCTCGACGTAGCGTTCCAGCTCGGCCTGCCGGTCCTCCTGCTTGAACACCTTCTGGATCTGGAAGCCGTCGGGCAGGCCGGCTGGCACCGGCCGCTCCTTCTTCCCCCCGTGATCAGCGCAGGGACGCCCATCAGCGGACGGCCGCTGGCAGGTCCCACCACTGCTCAAGGGTGCGCCGCAGACGCGCCCTGGGGCCGACAGGGCCCGCCGGCGCGCAGGATTCAATGCCCCATCCTGTCTCTTCATCGCCACTCCCTTCGGCGGGCGAACAAGGCGCCGGCGGAACAGGTTCGCGCGGGCGCCCGCGGGCGGGGCCTTACGCTGTTGATTCCGGCCATTTTGCGTCCTATCAACTCGGGGTCACCTTCAGAATATTGACCAGCCGGGAGCGCCGGGGTCAACTCCACTGGATATCCGATCACTTTTCTGCATTGGATTTCCCGCCCGAAAAGTGCTTCTGAAAACGCTGCCCTTGACCTGTCGATTTCCGGAACATTGAGACCCTAGATCTGACCCCGTGTTGATCTTGTACGCCGTTCACGCTTGACCTTGCCTGCCGGGCGTGATTCAGGCACCGAAGCCTTGTACGCCTGCAGCTTGGGCGCCGGGTTCTGGACCATCAGGGTCTTCATCTCCGCCTTGACCTTCGCCAGTTCCTGCAGGTCGAGCCGGCCGCCCAGGGCTTTCATCAGCGTGTCGTACTCGCCTTTGCGGATGGCACCGATGCGTGCCATGATCCGTGCCTGCGGCTGCTTGAACGCCTTGGCAAAGATCTGGATCACGCGGTGTGGATCCAAGAACTCGGTCTCCGTTGTCTTGGACAGCCGATAGATGTGGTTCCGGGTCTGGATGTGATCCTGGCCGATGAGGTGGGTGCGCATCACGTCCCCCAGCTCTTCCTTCCGGCGGTAGAGGATTTTTGCCGCGTTGTTCATCCGCTCGTATTCCTCAGCCACGGCCGTGACGTCCATGGGGTCTATTTGCGCCTGTGGCAGGCCCTGATCGACGATCTGGCGCCACAGCGGGCATGCGTGCCGGACTTCGCAGTACGCGCAGTTCTTGTTCAGCTGTGGCCTGAATTCCCTGGTGGACTCGATCTTGCGGACCAGGCCGACGATTTCGGTGAAAGCCTGGTTCAACTGCTCGGGACTGCGGGTGGTCCGCTGGTTGATCCCGGGGTGGCGTAGCATCACAAACTCGATGTCCACCGGTGTCTCGGGATGGACGTTGAGCACCGTGCTGTCACGGACGGCCAGCTCGTAGATACTTGCCTGCCTGGACCGCCTCAGCTCGTCGTGTGTGAAGAGCAGTCTGCTGGACTTGTAGTCCACGATGCGGACGGTGTCATCGCCTCGGTGTTCCAGACGATCGATGTAGCCTCGGATCCCCACATCGCCTTCGAGGTCTTCCAGGATCAGCTTGAAGGGCCATTCGAGCCCGCGGATGGACTGGGCGTCCACCAGTTCGGTGGGCAGCCAGTGTTTGAGGATCTCCTGTGCCTCGATCAGGACTGCTGCACCTGCGGACGGGTCTTCTGCAAATGCCTGGTTCAGCATGTCGTAATACAGGTGTGCTTCCTTGACCACCCGGCCGGAGTGTCCGCCAGCCCACAGCTCCTGGGTGGCGAGTTCCAGGCACCGGTGCAGCAGGGTTCCGAGTGGCAGGGGGCCAGTCGGGTTCTCGACCACCTGGTGCTCGATGCCCAGCTTGGGGTCGATGTACCGGGCTTTATAGGCCTGTGGGCAATTGCAGAAGAGGTCGATGGACGAATGGGAGTGGAACTCCCTGTGGTGTGTGTATCCCTTCGGCAGCTGGGACTCCAGCATCTGGGTCTTTGGCAGCTGCAGGGTCTGTGTCTGTGACATGGTTGGTCCTTTCGTTCTGTTTCAGTTTGTCGGTTGGTCGCGGTGCGCGCGGCGCGCGCTGCGCCGTGGAAAAGAGGAGCGATCAGCCAGAAAAGATTCGGGCTTCGCCCGCGGTAGTCCGGCTTCGCCGGGGACCTTGTGGAACACGCCTTTTGATTTCGAATCAGCCGATAGCGTCAAAATCAGAGGCCAAAACTCACTTTTGGCCTCTCTTTGCGAACGCCCAGCCCAACGCCCACGCCTATCTGCATGACATTCAAGCAGATGAGTCCAAAAAGGGCTCTGGGCGTTGGGCTTTTGGCCAGTCTTTCCAATCACGCGATAACTCTCTCTCGTCTTAGTGGGGGGCTTTGGTCTGGGCGACATCACTTAGTAATCTCTTATTTTTCTAATAGGACCTAGTTGTTGCCGCCCAGTCAATGACGCCCACAGGGCTTTCTGTTCTGACTCTGGATTTCGCCAACGCCCAGAGCCCTTTTTGCACTTATCACTTTGATTTTAATTCCTTTAGCCTGGGCGTTGGCTGGGCGTTGGGGTTCTGGAAAAAGACCAATGGGCGTTGGCTACCCCCTAGGAAGCCAATGAATTCATGTTCAGCAAATGTTCTCTTGTTCATTTCATAATTTTGAAACACACGGGTTTCAGAATTTTTAAATGAACAAGAGAACAAGGCCTGAACACAATTGCGCCATTTTCTTGAGGCCAAGATTCTGGCGTAAGGAACGATAATCATATCCAGTCCTCATCGGTTGAGGGTGACAGGCTGTCCATCCATTCCTCAATTGCGGCCTGGGTCTCTTTCCTGGGCATGGACTGACCAGACCGCCAGCGGTTGACGGTCTGGACGGTTACCCCGAATTTCCGTGCCACCTGCTGGGTGTTCATCCCCAGTTTTTTGATACACCCGTCCAGTGCGTTGGCGAAGGAGTTTTGTTCCGTGTACTCCCTGAGGCGGAGGGTCGGACGTGGTGTGGGTGCGGGCCTATTGACTACCGGCCTGTTCATCGCGCGGGACAGTGCTTGCAGCCCCTTCTTCGTCCTTTTCAGATCCTGTTCCAGTTGCTCAACACGGCGCAGGCGCACTTCCTGGCCTTCCAGTTTCTCTTTCACCTGGTCTATGAAGGGTCTGATGTACCCGCGCATCCTGTGCACCAGGTCTGCCACCTGGGCCAGTGTCCAGTCCTGGGGGTTGTCTGGCAGTGGGGTGGCCCCCTGCTTATTCTTCTCCATTGGGCCTGCTCCTGTTGGTTAGAAGGGGATTTCGTCGATTTGTGATTGGGGCGACGTCTCCAGCTCGGCCGGCAGGGCGTCCAGCACTTCCCGGCATTCGACCCTGAAGTACAAGCCCCAATACTTTGTGATCGTGTGGATATCCTGCCCTTCTTGCTGGTACAGCTTGATCAGGGTGGACAACACCGTCAGCCGGGATTTGGGTTCGGGCAGACGCTGTTCAATAGCATGGCATTGCTCACTTGGCCACAGGCCTTCCATCAGGGCTGCGAGCTCGCGACAGTTGCGGAGGGCTTCGAACTTGCCGTACGCATCGATCACCGCCCTGGATACCAGTCGGATGGCCATCCTTCTGTCCCTTGCCTGCTTTTCCAGCTCTGCCCTTGAGGACTTTTTCAACCGGCGTGCACGCGCCTCCCGCGCCTCAAGTGCGATGGCACGCAGGTCGTCCGGACCGGCAGCTTCAACGGCTGCAATCCAGTTCAGTAGGGCCTGAAGTCTTTCATTCGTTGGCCGCGACTTCCCGTTTCGCCATTGGCCAACCGTGTCGGGAGTCACGCCAATCAGGGCGGCGAGCTGCGATCTCTTGACCCCGACCTTTTGCAAGGCGAATCGCAGTCTTCTTGCCAAGGGCTTGTGGTACGGATGTTGTGAGAACACATATCCGGGTGGAAGCCCCTTCATCATTTCCTTGACCAGGAAGTCATTGCCTGCTTTCTCGCCGCCGGACCCGGTATTCAAATCTTTGTCTACTTGGCTATTCATGCCTTGCTCCTTCGGCCAGCCGGCCGTGTTTCATTTTTCTGCAGCGGGTACACCATGCCCAGCCCATGGTCAGCCAGGAACACGTTCAGTATGTGACGTGCCTGGCCAATGGGTTTTGCGTGTCCTGCGCACCAGCGGTTGAGACTTCGGCGCCGGAGGCCCAGGCGGACTGCCAACTCGGGGACTGTGAGGCCTAGTGCAATCCGCAGGGCCTCGAGGACTGTCCGGGCGGTGCAGACGGCTGGAACGACTGATGTGGCCGCCCGGTCGACCAGGGGGGCGAGATCCAGGCCCGGGCGGGGTTCAGGGTGCTGATGGCGAATCCACTGCGCCACGGTGTGCGCCAGTTGCTTTTCTGCCTGGTTCTGGGTGTTGACCGTGGGGTTTGCCAGGTGCTGGTCTTCGGTCCAGCCGCAGGGCCTGCGTTGGTACCACAGGCGGATGGCGCAGCCCATGAGGGCTTCCGGCAGTGGTTGCGCTTGTATCTTCTGGTCATCGTGCATGGGGGTCTCCGAAAAGGGATAGTCCGAGCAGCAAATGGCTAGCGGATTATTCACCATTTGATTCATGGCCGGCGCGCAGATTATTCATAGCCCTGTTTTCAAAGCTGCGGATGAGTCTTCTATCCAAACGGACAGCGGTCGAGGCCCAGGTGCCTGATTCCATGGCCAGCATGGATTCGGGGCATGGGGCAACATTTCTGACCGGGGGGACTTGGGGATTTGCGGGGGGAAGGCACGGTTTCTTGCGGGGGCGGCGGGTTTGCCAGGCCCTGTCTACGGTGGCGGGATTTCTCGGGCATTGGCCGCTTCCACCGTGCTGGCCGCGCATGCAGGGCAGACCGGTGTACCAGGCTCAGTAGGCCGTGCAGGTAGCCAGCTACGCAGCCAGAAGAGCGTGCCGCAGGCCCCGCGGTCAAACCGGCCGGCCCGCTGTCCATGGAACAGATGGACGAACCGGCTGCCCCTGGGCTGGATCCACTTCATTGGTCCTCGCCTTTCACTTGGTGATACCTTCTACCCGTCCAGGATGTCCATGCCACGACGAACCACAGAACGGCGGCCATGGTGCCGGCGGCAATCAATCCACGAATGCAGGATCCGTCAATACGTGTGACTGCGGCCACGAATGTGAGCCCCGTCATGGCGAGGGCGACACGATGGCCAGGGTGCTGCATCCAACAGCGTTTGACGGCTCGCCATTCAGATCTGCAGCTCCTACGCACGGCACAGCTCACGGTCTGTCTTCATATACGAGTGGTGCTCAAGGCCCAGGGCCTGTAGCTCATCCCTTCGCTTCCTGACCGTACCAGCAGCCTGTGAGTGCTGACACAGGTGAATCCCTTGCCAACAAGATGACATCAGGCACTTGTCGCACACGGTTATCAGGTCTGATGGCTTCTGCTTGCGATCACCTTCCATGCTCATCTGACACCTCGATCCATGCTGGTGATGAAGGTCCGCAGCTTCTCCACCCCGGTGATCATCTGCAGGACCTTCAGCCCGTTCTCCACGCCGGTCTCGGACAAGAAGGCGGCGATGGCCAAGAAATCCCTGGCAGTGATCTGGTCGGTCCAGCCCTTCTCATCCAGAAAGGACTGCGCGGCCGAGTGGACATCGGGTCCGGATTCGTAGCACATGCGGATATCCAGCTGTTCGAACACGGCTTCCAGGCTGCTGATCTGGGGGCTGAAGCCCGGCTTGTTCAGCATGTCGTGCACGGTGCTAGTGGAAAGGCCGGCAGCCCTGGCCAGGGCACGGGCCGAGAGGTTCTTGCGCTCCAGGCCTTTGACGATTTCATTTCTCCAACTCATGATGCGGTTTCTCCTTCGGAAATAGGGTTGTGTGTCACGGTTTGCATGATGTTTGCTCGGTCGAAGAGCAGTTCCTACGGTTGGTCCGACCAGTCGGACAGTTGGTTGATCGCCACCCTGTGGCCATAGCCGGGTCCGCCGTAATCCAGGTCCTTGGACAGCCACACATCACCCAGGCGCGAGCAGCCGGTAACCCTGTAGCGCTTGCCGCGCCAACTGCAGTACAGGCGGAGATCCAGGACCTTCAGCCAGGGATCCAGTTTGAGCTTCAGGCCCTCGGGCAGGCGGTAGAGCAGGAAGAACAGGCTGGCATGGGGATCGGTATCCGGGTCATCGATGAAGTCATCGACGTGGGGACAGCTGTGGATTGCTTCTGCTACTTGCTCGTCTGTGATGATCCTGAAACCGCAGTTCTGGCAATGATGCAGGAGCTAGCTTGTGTGCGTGATTCATAGCAACATCTCCCACAACCGATCTTCGTCCGGGTCTTCCCCTTGATCCTGCAGTTCGATGATCCGCGCGGCTTCCGCACCGATCTTCTCCAACCGCTTTTCCTCCTGGGTCTGCGCATTGGCAAGACAGAAGAGCTCAGTGAATTCAACCGCTGTCGGTTGCATGCCCAGGTTCAGTGTGTTCACAGTTCGGGCAATTGCATCACGCAATTGCTGGCAAGTCGGCGCAGTGTCTTCAGTCTTCGGCATCGCTAGCCCCCGAAGTCGATTGTGACATGGTTCCACAGCCAAACGATGATCTCGATGAGCTTCCAGATGCCCAGTGGAATGGACACACAGAGCGCCCAGAACATGCCCTTGAGTAGTTGATCAAATCCTTCAAACATCGGTTCCCCCTTCCCGCGCCGGATTGCTGCCGGGCTGGAGTTTCCCATACCGGCTGCCCATCTGCCCCGGCTCATTGCTTCCTGTGCAAAGATGTTTGTGGTTCGTAGCACGAGGGCAACGCTTGTTTCCGCACTCCGGGCAAAGGATCATCATGGTAGTTCGCTGCACTGCTGTCGCACAGTCGTAGCAGCATGGAGCATTCGAGTTGTCCGGAATTTCCGGACAACTGGGCTTCGGCTGGTTGTCCATGTCTGGGTAGCGCGAATCGTGACCGCAGATGTCTACCCCGTCGATCGGCTGCTCGGCGGCGGGGCTGGTGAGCAGGGCGCGGAGTTCGTCGGCAACGAAACCTGCTTCGCCGTTGAACGCTGCGTGTGCTAATTCTTCGATCTTCTCCCGGCTCACGGCGATCTGGCCGGGCTGTAATACGCGGATGTCGCGTGTGCTATCGCCCATTGGTTTGTCCATTCCGCGGCTTTTCCTTGAGCTGGCCGCCGCAGTGCGGGCACACCTGTTCACCGGGTTCAGCGTGCACAAGGGCTCGTACTCTCGGCCAGTAGATGAGGAGCGCTTTCCCTTCTCCCTGGCCGACGGCCACGATGTAGGACTGGTGATCGCGCGGACACCCGCCACCCCACATGGACCGGTAGCCCTGGCGTTCCAGCTGGTCAAACTGTTTGTGGGGATTGGCCCTGGGTTCGATCACCTGGATCACCTTGCCCCGTTTCTCGATCGTGGATCCATTGGAAGTAGAGGTCCACTTGACGGCATCGCCCACTTCGAAGACCTGGACTGCCTGCCCCACCTTCTGGTTCTTCATGTTCTCCATCCTTTCATTTTGCGCTCGCCCACGATCTGCTTTTCAAGCTCCCGGAGCTCGCGCAGGGCGCGCCGGCGTCCATACCTGGTGATCGAGCGTGTGTAGGTGTGGTTCCGTCCATTGCACTTGATGGACAGGCTGAAGTAGTGCCTGTAGTACACCCTGCCATTCGGGTACTGCTGCCAGCGCTCTACTTCCTGGATCCGGCTGCGGCTCATGCTTCGCGCCCTCATCGCCTGACTTCATGATGCCCGCGGCAGACCTGGGGGCTGCAGTCCACCTTGGCGGGTCCGTAGCCGAATCTGGAGAGGGCGTGGACGGACACGCAGCCGGGTTTGCCTTCCAGCCAGGCGACGGGCCGGGCGCCGTTCAACAGGTTCTTGTGTGTCACGGTATAGACCTGGCCGTCGTGTGGGCCGCCCATGATCGGGTGGTAGCGGACACGCTGGCCGGGCTGGATGTCTTCGTAGTTCACTTTGTGCTCCTCTGATTCAGCAGCAGCTGCAAGTCCTGTAGGATCTGCATGCGCGGCCAGTGCTGCCGTGCCTTCTGTGCCAGGTACAGCATGTTCTCCAGTCGCAGCTGCTTGTTGAAATCGCGCTTCTCGGCTGGGAGTCCGGACTGCCCCACCATCCAGGAATCCACGCCTGTCTGCGCTGCCAGCAGTGCATCCCGCCATTCGATGGCCCGGTCCTTGGCGCGCAACTGGGTCTTGGGTGCGGCAGGAATCAGAATGCGCGTGCAGCTTGCCGTGTCGTGCTGAAACCGGGCGACCATGCCAGTTCCGTGATGCAACCCGCCGCAGGCGCAGGTGCAGTGCGGTCCTTGCGCCTTGGCACACGATTCATTGCACTTGCAGCCATGGGCCATATTTCCAGGCTTCTGCTTGATGACCTGGACCTTGCCCATGGTTTCGAAGGACTGGCCGCCACAGCAGCCGCATGTGCCGTCCGCAGGGATCGCTTGCGGATTCAGCAGCACGAAGGGCAGCAGGCAGTGATTGCAGCGCCAGTAGGTGCGCTCAGGCATGGCTGAGGGGCTGGTGCTCATGACTGCTTTTGCTCCTCGTGCTCCGTCTTGAATGGAGCATACCCTGCGTCACTCGCCCGGGTCGTCAGGCTCAAAAGCCTGGCTTCCGCTTCCTGAAGGTCCCGCTGCGAATGCTGGATCTGCTCAGGGCTGCTGGCCAGCTTCAGCCCCGCCGCCGTGTTGTCCACGAAGTTCTGGGCATCCTCAATGGCCTTCAGGCGATCGCGTGCGGCGAACAGGCAGCGGACGGTTGTGTGGATCGACTGGCCGATGTGCCCGCAGTCATGGCCTTCTAGCACCAGGCTGCCTTCCAGCAGCCCATCCCCAATCATCTGCGCGTGTCGGCTGGCAACGCAGGTGTTCCACGGAAAGCGGCGTGTGGCATTCGAGTCCGTGAGCTGCTTGATCCTCTTCTCCGCCAGACGTGCGCGTGAACGCCACTGAAGCATCTGCTGCTTCGCCTCTTCCAGTTGGCGGACCAGCTGGCTGTATTCCGGGCAAGGGCCTGGTTTCTGTTTCTTGCTCATCTGGATTCTACTTTCCGTTTGCCCGTGTGCCACACCTGGTGCTGCTCAAACCCAGCAGAACCCAACCCTCGGCCAGACCTGGTGTACCTGCCGGCACGATGTGCGTGATGCATGCGCTAAAGGCCCGGTCCGTGATCTCGCTTCCACAGATCTCGTGCACCAGGATCCGCTGTCCCAGCTGGTACTCGAGGTCAGCCGGAGCCAGCAGGGCCTGCAGCTGCATCCGCAGCCCGTGTTCGAACTCACTGGTCGGCATGTTGAGTTCGTGGTCGAAGCGACCAAACCGCTCTATGTGATTCACGCAACCTCCTTGATGGCTTTGATCATGTCAGCCGCCACGGGCGGGCACACGGAATTTCCCAGCAAGTGCACGGCGAGCCTGCGGTTGGCCGGCAGCTGGTAGCCTTCGGGGAATCCCATTCCAGCGCGCACTTCGTCGGGAAGGAGCATCCGCATCCGGTCACCGTCGACGATGGCCCAGCGGTCCCTGGTAGTCAGTGTGCCGATAGGGCGCTCGAGGCTTCGTCCACCGCGCTCGTTGCCGTAGTAACCAATCAGGAATCGCGGGCCGTGATCACGACGGCCGCGGGAAACTCTCGCGAGCGTGGCCGCGGCTCGCCCTGCGCGACGAACCGGGGACCAGTCGCCCCCAGACAAGTCCACGATCGTGGCGGCAGGTGTGTACTCCCGGCTGGGCAAGTTGAGGCCCAGCGGCGCGCGGCTGCGGGTTCCGACGATGAACAGCCGGCGGCGATGCTGGGGCACCCCGTGATCCGCGGCGTCGACGATCATGGGCATCAGGCTGTAGCCCAGGGCTTCCAGTGCCTGGCGCCAAGCGGGGAACAGCTGCCACTTCGCGAATTCGGGGACATTCTCGACCAGCAGGACAGGCGGCCGGTGGCACTCGGCTGCGGATACGACAGCCCAGGCGGTCGACCGTGTGGCGTCATGGTGCGGCCTGTCCTTGCCCCTGGCTCGGCTGTGTCCCTGGCAGGCGGGGCTGGCCAGCAGCAGGTCATGGGCCGGCACCTGGGTCCAGTCAGCCTGGTGCAGATCCTGGCAACTGTGCTCGGTCTCCGGGTGGTTGGCTTGGTGCGCCTCGACTGCTGCAGGCCAGTGATTTGCTGCCCAGACGACTTCGATACCGGCCATCCGAGCGCCCTCGCTGAATCCACCAGCGCCGGCGAACAGGTCAATCGCCTTGAGACCGCTCATCGCTTCAGCCCGGTCATGCAGCAGCGCTTGAACCTGAGTCCCGTGCCACAGGGACAGGGGCTGTTGCGGCTGACCATCCCGCGGTCGTGTTGGTCGCGGAGCCGGGCCTGCTGGTCAACCAGCAGCTGGACCTGCGGGGGCAGCAGCTCGTTCGGCAGGGCCTTCATGTGCCCCGGGTAGCTATGACCACCGCGGATCACCGGCCGCCGGCCCCGCTGCCGGGCCATCAGCTCGCGCAGGGAAATTGGCTTGCCCTTCTGGTCAATGATCCGCACGCCCTGCTGGCCAGCCAGGCGATAAAGGCGCTTCAGTTTCTTCGGGTTCTTCAGCTGGTTCTGCATCCTTGTCTCCGTGTGCTATTTGCGATTACGTCTACGTGATTTCTTGATCATCTGGCGGCGGGAGCTCTTCGATCGTGATACTCGCCGATCGGAGGCTGTGCGCTGGCGAACGCTGGAAGAATTATCTCCAGACAGGTGCATGGATGTTATGCCGCCACTCAATGCAGCTCCGGCGACCATCAGGAGCCCAGTCAGTTGTCTCACAATGACTCACTTCCGGCAGAATTCTTCAGCTTGATCACCAGGTGGATTTCATGCGGCGGGCTCTGGCCATCGGCGGGTCTGTGTGGCGGGCGGATCCCATGCCCGCCCTGGCAGCCGTAGTGCGGCCAGGGGAGTTCGGGATGCAGGCTGCAGACCTGGGTGTGTGGCAGGGTCTCCGGATCCGGCTCCGCCCATTCGATCAGGTCGCGCAGGAATTGATTCCAGGTAGGACCTGCTGCCCCGACGGCCAGTTCATGCTGATCCGGCAGGGCTATCTGGATGGTGCAGACACGCTGCTCCTGCGCCTCAAGGGCAGGTGTAGTCGTGGGTGGCGCATCCACTCCCTGGGCGTTCAACCGCTCTGCCCTGGCATTCAGGATCCGCCACAGGGCGTGCCAGCCGGAGGAACCGTACCGCAGGCCAAAGAGCGTGCGGTTCTCGGCCAGCTCGCGGATCACGGCGTACAGGTCTTCCAGCTCGTCGGCCGGATTCATGGGCCTGGTGGAAAACAGGCGCGGGATCGGATGGGAGGGGCTGTCCTTCATTGCCGGACCGTCCCCCGGGCGAGGATCGCGCCGGCCGGCAGGTGTCGTTCCTGCAGCTCACCCGTCACGGCGTGTGACAGCTTGAACTGCGCGGGATGCCTGACCACCAGGCACCAGTCGGCGCCACCTTCCAGACTGGGATACTGCTCGATCCGGACCCCGCGATAGCTTTCGTCTTTGAGGATCAGTCTGTGCGTCCCGTGGGCATCCAGAACGGCCTGGACAAGGGTATCGCGGCCCCTGCGGGTCATCATCAGCCGCAAGTCCCCCGGGCGGTGGCGTCCGCCCCCATGGGCGGTCAGGCCCGCGTCCAGCTCGGTCAGGATGGTCTGTACATCGGTCACCAGGTAGTCCTCCAGTTCGGGGTGTCTACCTACGTATGGCTCGAGCAAATCCTGATTTGTGACAGGCCCAGAGAAAAAAGGTCAAAAAAAGAGCAGCCGAAGCTGCTCTTTGTGTGTGACGCTGGGGCCTGAAGGCTATTCGTTCTCGACCTCGATGGTGATCCGGACCCGCCGCTTGACCCCATCGCCTGCAGCAACGGCCTCGACGGGGAAGCAGCCCCCAACGAAGTCTTTGAGTTCGTCCTTCACACGGTCGTTGGACAGGAATCCACTGTAATTCTCCAGCCCATTCAGAATCGTCTGCTCCATCTTCTCGTCCTTGGGGACGGTGCGAGTAAGCGTGCGCGTGAATTTCATCCTTCTTCCTTTCGGTCAATGTGTGTCATTTGAAATTGTTCCAGTCCTGGGCTTCGAGCCAGCGCAGGGCCTGGCCGGCAGACATGCCAGTGGGGAACTCCAGACCAAGCCGCTTAAGAATCGTGCGCCTGGCCCGGCCGTTGCCCCGTGGCCAGCGCTTGGGTCTGGTCTGCTCTGCCTGGAAGGCCAGGGCATCGATCCTGCGGTTCAGGGCTCGCAGGCCTTCTCGATCCCCGTAGAAGGGGACGCCGGCGAAACGGGGTGGAACAGGATCCCCCTGCCCCTGTCTACTGCGCAGCATCCGTGACCGGCCCCAGAAGTCCGTCGGTCAGGCAACCCACGCCATCCAGATCGAAGTGCTGCACCAGGCGCAGTAGGGTTCGCAGTCCCGGCATCTGGCCCCTGGGCTTCAGGATCCCCTGCAGGCTGCCCATGCTGATGCCCGCGGCGCGCGCCACGACCGCCGGCACCGCAGGCGGATCAGACTCCTGCATCAGCAGCCGAACACTGTGTGACAGACGCTGAAGGACCTCGTGGTCCAGCTCGGAAAGCGGCTTGCGCCGCGCCCGCGGTTCGCTCATGCCTCACCGCCTTTCGAACCAGACTCCAGATATGCCAGGCCTTCTAGGTGCAGATCCGTGATGTGCTCGGCCTTCAGACCATAGACCAGCTGGGCAATCCGCATCCGGTTCCGCAGATCCGGCTTCTGGGTCTTGTCCGCCCACTTGTAGAGCGTGCGGACATGGACGCCCAGCTCCTCGGCCGCGCGGCTATCCACCTTGCCGGGCTGGGCCAGCAGCTGCTTCAGTTTCAGGATCAGGGGATCTCCCCTGGAATCCATGTCCGCCGTGCCCGCCAGCTGCTCAGGGTTTGGGCTGCGCACATCGTAAACCCAGCCGGCGATTTCCTGGCGATGGCGCTGGCTGGGGATTGAGCGGCCTTGCGCCCATTGCTCGATCAGTTCCACGGGTGCGCCCACGTCCTCGGCGAAGGCCCAGACGGTGGCCGGGTCCGTCCTGGAGAGCAGGTAGCGCAGGCGATTCATTAGCGGATCGCGGGGCACACGTTGGTCCAGCTGCTGCCGCAGCTGTTGTTCCAGGTTGCGCTTGAGCCGCATTTCCATTCGCAGCACTTCAGCTTTTGTGGTGGCCGCCTGCGCCTTCGAGTCCTCCCTGATCCTTCGATCGCAGTAGCGTTCCGCATCACGGGCTAGCTGGTTCTGCCCATCGATCGCTACGTCCACAGCACCCTGCAGGCGATTGATGCGCGCGACTAGCAGGTCCACCGCAGTCTTCCAGTCCGTGCTGGTAATCCACCGCCAGAAAGCCTTGAGCGGCCCCGGGCGCAGTGCCCGGTATTGGCGATCCATATGCATGTGCTACCCCTTCGTGTTACAGGCCCAGCAGCTGCTGCAGGACCACCATGCCGATCAGGACGCCCACCAGGTCGACGACCAGGTCTGACCAGCTGAAGCCATCCGCGCGCAGGAACTGGTCCCTCAAGTCCCCGAAGGGCCGCTCGTACCACAGGGGCTTGAAGCCGTCCCCCACTTCCCAGAGCAGTCCCAACAGCAGTGCCCAGCCAGCTGCCGGTAGCTCGGGCCGTCCCGCCTCTGACTTGTATACCAGCAGTCCGATCCCCACACAGAGACCCAGGCTGCCGAACAGGTGCACCCAAGTGTGACGATCGAAGACAAAGCGCCGGTTGAGCCGGAAGGGCAGATTTCCCAGGTGGAAGAGGGTCGTGATCCAGCGCGGCGGGCTATTCATCGGCCACCTCCTTCATTTCCGTGTAACGAACAGGGCTCGGTGGAATTCTTTCCTGCAGGCCCTGCTTCACGGACGCCGCGGGGTAAAAGACCAGGCGCGCGCGCCAGTCCGCCGCCTTGCACCATCGGCGCTCGGTGACCTTGAAGCGCCCAAGGTTGAGGAGCGTCAGGCTGTCTTCGATTTCCAGCTCGTCCATCAGGTCCAGCATGGCCTGCGTGGTCTGGGTCAGGATGGTCTGACACTTCTCCACCGAGCGTGCGACCCCCAGCTCTTTCATCCGGACGGCCAAGTCGCGGTTCTTGTATCTCATCGGTGCTCCAAAATGTGGCCCGGCAACCGTCCCTCCACCTCCCCCCCGGAAAGTTTTGGTTCAGGCTGCCGGGCCCGTCAAGACTAGTCGCCGAAGGGGTCGAGGGTGCCTTCCTCGTCGCCGCCGGCGTCCTGGCCATTGGTCACTTCATCTTCAAGTGCATCACCTCCCTCCGGGCTGGATTCCTGTTCCTCTTCGGAGGCCGGATCCCCCGCCCGGGGCTGGGCGACTGCCGGGTCGGAATCCACTTCCCCGGGCGGGTTGGCCGGCTCTTCGGGATTGTTCTCCACCGCCGGGCGCGGCGTGTGCGTCACGACCGTGATCCGGCCGGTCTTCTTGTCCAGCTCGGCACTGTACTGGAATTCGGATTCGAAGAGCGGGTACTTCTCCCTGAGCTCGTTGATCCGCTCCACCGGTTCCAGCAGCCGCTGGATCTGCTCATCCACCAGCTTGGCCGTCGACTGCATGCGGATCACGTCGTTCATCTTCTCCGCGGTCAGCAGGCAGGTCTTGGCGTGGTCGCGCGCATCCAGCAGCTGGCCGAATACGGTGCGCCAACCGCGCGTATGCGTCATCTCCTGCAGGTCCAGCAGCTCCTGGACCAGGTCCTGGTAGTCGCGTGTGGCAGCCGGTGGCGGTCCTTCCGGCTTTTCGGACTCCTCGTCCTTCGGCTCTTCCGGCGGATCCGTCCCTTC
>JAUIFJ010000011.1 GCA_030429345.1 bacterium
TGGTGAAGCTTGAATAGGTTCGTTCATGGATGTTTCTATTTATCAGCCCCTTAAAAAGTTTCCGCCTGGAATGCTTCAGCAAAATCGTGGGGAGGCATTAGGCGCAGGCGGGGGCCTATCTTGCATCACAATTGAATCGAACCGATCGCATTCGGACGCCACGGCCCCCCCCCCAACCATTTTGTCATTCCCGCCTGCGCGGGAATGACGGGACAGGAGGGGATGTCAGGGCATTTGATTCAGAGGAAAAAGGCGTGTGATCCAAAACCACACCCGCACCATGTAGTGGTGCTTGCATAGAATCGCCGCAGCATGCTGCGGGTCACCCTGCGCGCTTACGCACTCCCGTCTACACTTCCAGCGGTAAGTCAATCCCGTTCAGCGGCCGCCCCAGCAGGCGGCAGATGGCGGTGATCTGTCCCAGGTGCATGAAGGCGTGGGTCAGGGGACGCATCACGACCTGGGCCGGCATCAGCTCGCGGTCGATGTTCTGCCAGGTGGTCAGGGTGCGCGGCGTGTTGAGCTCTTCCAGGTCCGTGCTCCGCAAATAGTCCTGTGTCACGGCCGCCACCTCGGCGCGATGGGCCTCCAGGCTGTCGATGTCGCGGAACTCGGCGGCGCGGTCCTCGGCCAGCATCCGGTCGCGGATCACGCTGATCCAGTACTGCTCGGCAGCGATCACATGGTAGAACTGGTCGCGCAGGCCGCCGACTCCAAAACCCTCCGGCCGCTGCAGCAGCAGCTCCTGCGTGAAGGCGCGGCAATGGTCCAGGGCCTTGGCCAGGCTTTTGTGGGTTCGATCGTGCACATCAAGGAGGGCTTCGGTGCGGTACATGGGGCTTCTCCAATTGTTTGAACCTGACACAATCGCTATCGCTATCGGGATCGCTATCGCTATCGATGCCGGAACCAGTCACTGCCCGTTCCTTTGCGAAGCAACCCCTATCTGGGGCAGTCACGATACCCTCGTCCTCCCAGGCGAGTGAGCATGCCCGCCACTCGATCCAGCATCCCTTTGCGTTCCACACTGATGGATTCATCCAAGGCATGGCTGAGAACCAGAATATCCTGAATCGCAGCACATTCCAGCACAGATCCACGAGCGATCTCGAAAAAGCGTCTGCGATCGTTTGCCGCTGTCTTCCCGTTTCCCTCCGCGATGTTCAGCGGAATCGAAGTTGCTGCGCGAATCCACTGGTCGCGTGCGATCCTGTCCTTTGAGGGAAGAGTGCGGGAGTGTTCAAGGGCCCACTTCGTGTAGAGCAGGGCCAGTCTGTAGACATCCAGTTTCTCATGCATGAAAGCCACTTCGTTGTCCTCCTTTCAGTGGAGGACAGTTTGGCGCAGTCGGACGGTGGAAGCTACGATGGATGCTGTCCCTTTGGGTGGAAGTGATCGGCTTGACTGTTTGTGCTGACAGAATTCGCGATTTGTACGATTGTCCATTGGGTGTGGCTGAGTCCAGGGGGTGCCGGTGCTGGCATGCATCGATCGATAGCGATAGCGATCCCGATAGCGATAGCGATGAAGAGGGGTGGGGCCGCCGCCATTCCGCCTCGCTTTCATCTTGCTTGGCCGCATGATAACTTGACCTGATCATTGATTGTCGAATCCTGTCTGGAAGTTCTTTCCTTTCAGTAGTTTCCGATGAAGGAGGCAGACATCAGCCAGGAAGTCATCCGCCCGCGCACCCGCGGGTTCATTTGCACCTCGGCCCACCCCACCGGATGCGCCCGCGAGGTCGAGGCGCAGATCCTCACTGCCCGGGAACAGCAGCAAAAGACCGGCGGCAAAATGCTGGTCGTCGGCAGTTCCATGGGCTATGGCCTTGCCACCCGCATCACGGGCGCTTTCACCTACGGTATGGATACCCTGGGCGTGGCCTTCGAGCGCCCGGCGCGCGGCAAGCGCAGCGCCTCCGCCGGCTGGTACAACACGGCGGCCTTCCACGACAAGGCCCGCGCCGCCGGCCTGGAATGCGATACCCTGCTCGGCGACGCCTTCAGCACGGAATTGCTTGACCAGGCCGTGGAGGCACTCAAGAGGGGCTACGCCCCCCTGGACTATTTCGTCTACAGCGTCGCCGCCCCGCGGCGCACGGACCCCGTCAGCGGGGAAGAGTATCACAGCGCGCTGAAGACCACCGAACAGACCTTTCACACGCGCTTCCTCGATGTGCAGAAGGGCACGCTGGCCCCGGCCTCCTTCGAGCCGGCCACCGAGGAGGAGATCCGTCACACGGTCAAGGTGATGGGCGGCGAGGATCTGGAGCGCTGGACCCTGCGCCTGAAGCAGGAAGGCCTGCTGGCTCCCGGCTGCCGCGTGATCGCCTATTCCTATGTCGGCCCGAAGGTGACACACCCGGTCTACCGCGAAGGCACCATCGGACACGCCAAAAAGCATCTCGAAGCCACTTGCCGGAAGCTCGACGAGGCCCTGGGCGAGGCGGGCAGCTGCCACGCCGTCGTCGCCAAGTCGATCGTGACACAGAGTTCCGCGGCGATCCCCGCCATCTCCCTCTACATGTCGCTGGCCTTCCGGGTGATGCGCGAGCACGGCCTGCACGAGGACGCCATGGGCCAGATCCAGCGGCTCTTCAAGGACCACATCGGTCCGGGCTGCCGGCCGCGGGTCGACGACGAGGGCCGCATCCGCATCGACGACTGGGAAATGCGCCCCGAGATCCAGCAGGAGATCTCGGATCTGTGGGACATCGCCACGGAGGAGAACGTGAAACAGATCGCGGATGTCGACGGCTTCTACCACGACTTCCTGCGCCTCTTCGGTTTCGACATTCCCGGTGTGGACTACGAGGCGCCTGTCGAGACCGAAGTGGAACTCGACCGGTGAGCACCTTCGCCGGATCACGGCCCTGCCCGGCATCCGGCGGCGCGCCCGGTTTTCGCACTCCAGCAAATCCATGTGTAACCCAGCTCAGGGAGACCCGATGAGACTGCAACGCGGCCGCATGCAGAAGGACCCGTATCACCAGTTCGATGCCTGGTATCGCGAATACCGCGAGGTGGCGACACACGATCCGACCAGCATGATCCTGGCAACGGCGGACGCCGGCGGCAAGCCGAGCACGCGCGTTGTGCTGCTCAAGGGCTACAGCCCGGAGGGCTTCCTCTTCTATTCCAACCTGGGCAGCCGCAAGGGCAACGACCTGGCGGCCAATCCCCGCGCCGCGCTGCTCTTCCACTGGCCGGAGAAGGAGCGCCAGATCCGCGTCAGCGGCCCGGTCAGCGACCTGGACCGGGAACAGGTGCTGGAGTACTTCCACAGCCGGCCGCGTGGATCACAGCTTGCTGCCGCCATCTCGAAGCAGAGCCGCCCGGTGCCTTCGCTGCACCAGCTGGTCGAAGAGCACCACCACATGAGGTCGAAGCTGGAAGGCCAGGAAGTCCCCCTGCCTGATGACTGGGGCGGCTGGCTGCTGAAGCCTGAAGAGGTCGAGTTCTGGCAGGCGGGGGCCGATCGCCTGCACGATCGCATTTTGTATACGCCGGAGGGCGCCGGCTGGAAGCTGGATCGCCTCTACCCCTAGGAAGGAGCGCGCGACATGGTCAAGCGCATGGAACTGGCGAAGAACTGGCTGCCCCGGTATACGGGCATGCCCCTGGAGAACTTCGGCCCCTACATCCTGCTGACCAATTTCAGCAACTACGTGACGACCTTCGCCGAACTCTTCAACTGCGATGTCTTCGGCGTCGGCCGGCCGATGCAGGCGGCGACGAACTCCAACGGGCTGACCATTGTCAATTTCGGAATCGGCTCGCCCAACGCGGCCACGGTGATGGACCTGTTGACGGCTGTCCAGCCCAAGGGCGTCCTCTTCCTGGGCAAGTGCGGCGGGCTGAAATCAAGCACGGAAATCGGCCATTTCGTGCTGCCCATCGGCGCGATCCGCGGGGAGGGAACCAGCGACGACTATTTTCCGCCGGAAGTGCCAGCGCTGCCCTCCTTCAAGCTGCACAAGTTTGTCAGCCAGAAGATTGTCGAGCGCAAACTCGAGTACCGGACGGGAGTGGTCTATACGACGAACCGGCGCGTCTGGGAGCACGACGACGGATTCCAGAACAAGCTGCAGCAGATGACCTGTCTGGCCATCGACATGGAGACGGCGACGGTTTTCATTGTCGGCCACTACAACGAGATCGCCCGTGGCGCATTGCTGCTCGTCAGCGATGTGCCGATCACTCCGGAAGGCGTCAAGACCGAAGCCTCGGATGCGAAGGTCACCCAGAACTGGGCGCGCACGCACCTGGAGCTGGGCATCGACGCCATGACCGAAATCGGGCAGAAGGGCGAGAAGATCAAGCACTTCTATTATTAGGTCGAGGCCGAAGCGGGTCCAAAGCGGACGCAGCCTTGAGATGGCTTGATTCTTGCTGGGCAATTGAACCAGAGATCGTCCACCGCAGCAAGATGAATCGTTCTTCTGTGCGCAGGCATTGCCTTCGAAGGCGCGCCAGCACGGGAGTGGGGAATTCTCCAATCCGAAGAGGATCTGGGTGGCCTGCGGTGAATCGTGAACAGAATCGACGCAACAGGTGTTCGATTTCTGGCAGGGGGCCGGGCCCGGGTTTTCGTTGTTTTTCAGCCCGGTTATTGAAGTTTTTGGCGAAACCGTTCCCGCGGGCGCGTTTCGGCAAAGGGCCGGGATCGGCTTCCTGACTAGTTTTGCAGGCCTGTCGAGGCCATTGCACAGCTTGCCAATTAAGAAAAATTAACCTATTGTTTCTGATAGGCTTAATTTCAGCGCGTTGCTTTCCGATAGAGAGCGGAAAGTCAGAGCACAACCGGGGTTGCCATGGCCAGAAAATCGATCGAGCTTTCATACGAACCGACCCGTTCCTGGACGCCGGATCTGGATCGTACTTCCTTCAGCCTGAAGAAGGTGCAGGAAGAGTTTACCTGCCGTGTGGTGATGGAGATCCTGAATCGTTTTCAGGGTGACATCAAGGCAGCCGCCAACTATATGCAGGTGAGCGAACGCAGTGTTTATCGCTGGATCAAGAAGGACAGCGATACCTCACGCGAGAGTAGTCTGTAGAGTCCAGCAGTCTCTCCGCTTCCACAGCTGACCGACCCACCATATGTCGCCAAACGGTGACAGCCGGATGCAGTGCATCACTTTTCTCTGGACCCTTTGTTCCTGTCTGGCGGGGCTGACTCCGCTTGTGCAGGATGCGCGGGCCCAGGACTGTGTCGACCTTCGGGACTATCCCCGCATCTCTTTTGAAGCTTCCGCATCGGGAGTGCTGCAGCTTCTCTCTTTCGGGGAGCTGGTGCTTGTGCTGGGGGAGGACCGCCAGCTGCGAATCCTGGACTCCCAGCAGCCGGAAGCGGATCCCATTGGGCAGTACCAGGCGGGATCGAACCTGACGGCCATGGCTCTGGACGTCGATCGACTGGCCATCAGCTCCCAGATCGGCGTGCTGCTGCTGGATTTGCAGGATCCTTCGCAGCCGGACAGCCTGGGTCTGGTTCTGCTGCCCTTCTCTCCCAATCGCCTGGTGCTGGAAGGCGACCGGCTGGCGGTCGGTTCCTTCAACCAGGGGCTGGTCTACTGCAATATCGAAGACCCTTCCCAGCCCGACGTGATCTGGACATCGCCTGAAATCTCCTTCAATGCCGGACTCGTTCCCACGACCGATGGATTGGCGGCCCTGGACCTGATGGGGCTCCTGCAATTCTACGAACTGGGAGAGGACTCCCTGCTGACGCGGGGCAGCCTGCCGGAAATCGGCCTGGCCAATGGACTGGTCGCATTCGGGGACACCCTCGCGGTCAACGGGGTCGATGGGACGATCCTGGTCGATGCCCGGAATCCCGATGCCCCTGCCGTGATCGGCTCCCTGGACGAGAACAACTGGCGAGCGGCACGACGCGAAGGATCCTTCCTGCTGCTTCTGGATCCCGCCTCCCTTCGTGTGTTGGACTTCCAGGACGCCCTCAATCCGGTCGCGCGTCTCCGCGTCGGAGTGAACTCGGGCAGGGACCTTCTGCAGGTAGACGGGGCCTTGTGGCTGGCCTCGGCCGACAACTTGCTGGGACTGGAGAACCTGGACGCTCCGCCTCTTGAGCCTTCCTCCGGTGTGACGCTTCCCGGCCAGCTGCAGAGCCTGAGTGTCTACGGGGACTACTACCTGGCGGCGCGCACAGCGGTCGACGGAATCGGCCTTTCTGTTTTCGACCTGAGCACTCCAGGTTTTCCGGTGGAGGTCGGTTCGGCCTTTGGATTCAGCAATGCCTCGCAGGTGGTCACCGCAAGGAATCACGCCTACTTGCCCACGACACAGGGCGTGCGAATCGTCGACCTGGAGTTTCCCTGGACTCCGCTCTATGCGGGGGATTTCCGCGATGGGGAATCACAGCTGCAGCTTGCCGCGGGCGATTCGACGCTCTATGTGCTCGACTCGGAGGATCTGCTGCATGTCTACAGCCTGGAGGATCCGCTGGCGCCGGCATTCCGCGGAAGCCTGGCGCTGGAGCACAACCCGACAACGATCCGGGTCTGCGGACAGCGGCTATATGTTCCCAGCGCCGGACTCGGCCTGCAGATTCTCGACCTGTCGGACCCCTGGTCTCCGGGGCTTCTTGGAGCACACGAGATTCTCAGCCCGCAGTTCGACCTGCTCTGCGAAGGCGAACGGGTCTGGATCGGCTGCCGCGAGGAAGGCCTGCTCTGCGTGGATGTCGGCGATCCGGCCAACCCGCAGCGCCTGTCCAGCACCCCGATGGCAGGATTCTTCCTGGACGCGGACCGGATCGGCAACACGCTCTACGTGGCCGGAGGAGAGGCGGGCGTTGCCGTATACGACGTCGGTGATCCGGCTGCCCCGGTGAGAATCGGGAATCTCTTCCACCAGGGCTACTGCCGCGCGGTGATCGCCGAGGCGGACAGGGTGCTGGGCGCCTGGAGTACGGAAGGGCTGCAGCTCTTTCCCCCGCAGTGCGACGACAGTGTCGACCTCTTGCCGCCCGCAGCTCCGGCCTCCTTTGCCCTGCATGCCCCGGCTCCGAATCCCTTCAATCCGCAGACGATTCTTCGCTATCGCCTGGAGAAGCCGATGTCGGTGCAGTTCCATGTATACAGTGTGACAGGCGCGAGGGTGGCAAGCCGGAATGCGGGAGTCCAGGCGGCGGGTGACCATTCCTGGACGTACCGGGGACAGGGCCTGGCCAGCGGCCTCTACCTGATTTCGCTGCAGACGCCTGCAGGCGCGCAGACACGCAAGGCGCTGTTGCTGAAGTAGAACCGCATCGACGCGGGCGGCGAGCGGCGAGCGGCGAGTGGCAGCTATTTCGTGGAAGGGTGCCGGTGTCCGGCGTGTTCCGCGCAGCGCGCGCAGTTGACCCATTCCGCGTCCCCGTCCGTGTAGTGCTCCTTCTTCCAGATGGGCACGCGGTGTTTCAATTCGTCGATCACGAACTGGCAGGCCTCGAAGGCCTCGCCGCGATGTCCGCTGAGCGCTCCGACCCAGACAGCCACATCCCCGATTTCCAGGGCGCCCGTGCGGTGCACGCAGGCCAGGCCCAGCAGCGGAAAGCGCTCGCCGGCTTCGGCCAGGATGCGCTTCATTTCCCTTTCGGCCAGTCCGGGATAGGCCTCGTACTCCAGGCGGTCCACGGAGCGGCCCTCGTTGCTGTTGCGTACACGCCCCTCGAAGGAAACCAGGGCGCCGGCCCCGGGAGCGGCAAGCTCCCGGTTCAGGGCGGCGCAGTCGATCGGTACAGCCTGTAGACGAAACATGTTCAGCCTCCGGCCACGGGGGGAATGAAGACGACGCGATCGCCCTCGCACAGGGATCGATTCCAGGAAGAGAAGTCGTCGTTGACGGCGGCGCGCAGGTGCTCCCGGTCCATGCCGAAGCCGTGCGCGCGGTTCAGCTCCTCGTAGAGATCGCCGACAGTAGGGGCCTCCGTGATGCACGTCTCGCTGGAAAGGCCGCGCAGCTCGCGCAGGCGGGCGAAATAGTCGACCTGGATCTTCACCGGGGTCCTCCCTCCAGTCGCTGCCTGGCTTTCTCGTATTCGTCGGGATGATTGATGTTGTCCAGCGCTTCCGCCTGCGGCAGATCCAACAGGCGGACCGAGCTCTTGATCAGCATCTTGCGCGGGCAGGAGATCCCTGCCGCCAGGAAGCGGTGCAGGACGGGGAGCATGGCCGGTTCCCAGATGGCGCACAGCGGCTCGGGCAATCCGTCCGTCGCGCTGCGGAAGGCGGTGGCCGCCTTCTGTGTCACGCGCTGCTCGAGCAGGGTCTCCAGGGTGGCCGCCTCCAGGAAAGGCAGGTCGCAGGCCAGGACGAGCCAGGCGTGATCCGGCAACTGGTGCATCGCGCTCAGGATGCCGCCCGCCGGGCCGAAGTCCAGGAAGCGGTCGTGGATCACGGGAAGACCTCCCGCTTCCTGGTCCGCGCGCAGCCCCAGGTAGACTTTGTCGCACACGCCGGCAAGCAGCTCGAAGGCCGCCTGCTGCTGGGGCTTCTCCCGGTAGACCAGTTGCGCCTTGTCGCGGCCCATGCGCCGGCTGCGGCCCCCGGCCAGCACCAGCCCGGCCAGCGGCGACCGGTTCTCTTCGCGCGCCAGCCAGTGGGCCAGGGCCTGGCGCAGGGCAGGATCCGCCTCGTCTTCGCGCGCCAGCTCCGTGTCCTGCCCGTCGACCAGGGTCGCGAAACCGTGCTCGCCCTCGGTCCCTTCTTCTGCGCGCAATCGCAGGATCAGGTCCGCCTCCCCGTTCAGCAACTGCTGCTGGCGGAACGGCGGCGGGCCGTGGTGCTGCAGGATCCAGCCCTCGCTGCTGTGACGCAGGTGTCGTATGTACCCGCGCCCGTCGCCGCTTTCCAGCTCTTCGCCTTGCGGATCGCCTTCGACCACCAGCACGCGGAAGTCCTCCGGCAGCAGGGCGAGGATCCGTCCGGCAAGCTGCGTGCGGCCTTCCGCCGTACCGCCGCGGACGGCCAGGCCGTCGCGCGGCTCCGGAAGAGGCCTTGCGCGGTTGCAGTCAGTCTTTGCGGACATCGTTGGATCCTCCTCGTTTCTCGACCAGGCGAATGCCGTGGATCTCCATGTCCTGCGTGACGGCCTTGCACATGTCGTATACGGTGAGGGCGGCGACGCTGGCCCCGGTCAGGGCCTCCATCTCGACGCCTGTCCGGTGATGCACGCGCACCGTGCACTCGATGGCCACCTCTTGCCCGCGGAGCCGAACCGTGATCCGGCATCCGTCGATGGGAAGGGGATGGCAAAAGGGGATCAGCGAGGAGCACTGCTTGACGGCCTGGGTTCCGGCGATGATCGCGGTCTGGAAGACGGGCCCCTTCTTGCTGTGATACTCGCCCTCGCTGAAGAGGGAGGCGAGATCGGCAGGCAGCTGCACGCGGGCCTCGGCCCGGGCCATGCGCTTCGTTGGCGTCTTGGCGCCCACGTCCACCATGCCGGGCTGGTTCTTGTCGTCTACGTGACTGAGCATCGCGGATCAACTCCAGGGTCTGTAGGCGGCCTTGAAGCCGGCAGGGTACTCCTGGCGGCCCTGCGGCAGCTCGATGAATCCATCACTGTCACACAAGCCCGCCAGGTCGCCGGAGCCTGCTGTCGGGCGCGGCAGGACGCTGCGGGCGCCATCCTCCCCGACCTCCACCTTCACGGGCAGGAAGCAGCACAGGTCGGGCTTGAACTCGAAGGGCTCGGCCAGCGGCAGGAAGTCCATTCCGTGGTCGGCGCCGCCCGGCGTGATCCATGGCAGAATGTAGCGGTGCAGGCCGACGAGGGCGCTGACCGGATTGCCCGGAAGGCCGAAGACGACCTTGCCCTCGTCGCTTCTGCCGAACCAGAGCGGCTGGCCGGGTCGTTGTCTCACGCGGTGGAAGACGCAGTGCACGCCGAGTTGCTCGATCAAAGCCGGCACGTAGTCGAACTTGCCCCGGCTGACTCCGCCGCTGAGGATCAGGATGTCGGTTTCGTGGAGCGCTTCCGCCATGCCCCGGCGAAGCAGGTCCACCTCGTCGCCGAGATGGCGCGGTTCCGGAGTGGGATGGCCGGCCCGCCGCAGGGCCGCGACCAGGGCGGGGCCGTTGGATTGCCGGATCTGGTGCGACTGGGGCGTGTGAGACACGGGGACAAGTTCGTCGCCCGTTGAAAGTACCAGCAGACGCGGCCTGCAGGCCACCTGCATTGCCAGCTTCCCGATGGTCGCCGCCACCGCGATCTCCGGTGACCGCAGCAGGACCCCCTTTTCCAGCAGCACCGATCCTTCCTGCCGGTCGCTTCCCTGACGATGCACATGCCGCCAGGGGCGCACCGCTTCCGGCTGCACCAGGCGGAAGCCGCCGCCTTCGGCCTCGATCTGTTCGTAGGGAATGACCGTATCACAGTCCCTGGGCAGGACGGCGCCGGTCATCACCTCGAGACAGGAGCCGCGTTCCAAGGGGTGGTTCCTGCGCGGCCTCCCCGCAGCCTGGCAGCCGGCATTGCGGAAGACCCGCCCGCCATCGAGGACCTCGGAGGCTTTCAGCGCGATGCCGTCCATGGCCACTCTGTCGAAGGGCGGAAAATCCCGGTCCGCCAGCAGGTCCTCGGCAAGAACCCTTCCCTGCGCCTCGGGCAGGGAGCAGCGTTCCTCTCCGCCGGGAAGCGGGGTTGCAGCAATCCGTTTCCAGGCTTCTGCTACATCGATCATCAGGATTCCTTCACTCAAAGGCTGTCGGTCCAGGAAGGGGCGTAGAGTAGGAATACCCGGCATGAAAATCGAAAGGGACACCGAAGTGTCCCTTTCTCTCTCTTCCCCTTTTTCAAGGGGCTACACCGCAAAGGCCACTATCTTGCGAAGCGGTCCAGGGAGTTCATGTGTTGTGGAGTTCAGGCAAGGGCACCTGAGATGGGGTTGCGATCGGAATCATGCAATTTGTATGCCCCGAAACCCTACAGATCTAAGTTCATGGTGGCCAAATTCTTAGATCAGAAGATTGATTCGGCCGTCCCTGATGAATTGTCAGGATGTTCAGGCCTTGAACACTTGATGCGCCGGCTGAAGGTCAAGTGGAAGAGGGTCCGGAAGCGTGGCAGCCGCTGTCATGCAGAGAACAGGAGAATCCTATGCGTGCGGTACTGCAACGAGTCCGACAGGCGGAAATTCGCTGCACAACGGGAAAAGTGGAATCGATCGGCTATGGCCTGGTGATTCTGCTGGGCATTCATCGAGAGGATCAGCAGGAAGACCTGCAGTACCTGGTGTCGCGCATACCGGATCTGCGCATTTTTCCGGACGCGGAAGGGGTCAACAACCTGAGCCTGCTCGATGTCCAGCAGGCCGGACAGTCCTGTCAGGCCTTGGTGGCCAGCCAGTTCACGCTGCACGCGGACACGACTCGCGGCCGAAGGCCCTACTATGGACATGCGGCTCCCGCCGAACAGGCGATTCCACTGTATGAAGCATTCCTGGACGCCCTTGCCGACCGTGTCGGGCCGCTGGCCAGCGGGCAGTTCGGAGATCGCATGGAAATCGAGATGCAGGCCTGGGGACCGATGACGATCCTGCTGGATTCGCGGGAGGAACGGCGGAAACGCTAAGAGGATGCGCGCGTGTCCCATCCCTGAATGATCTTCAGTGATCACATCCAAATTGAATGGAGCCATCGATGCTGAGTGAACTCTTCGCCGCCGAATTCGAGATCGAAATTGCCAAGACTCGCGCCATGCTGGAGCGTGTTCCTCTGGAGAAGGCCGACTGGAAGCCGCACGAAAAATCCCTGAACATGGGGGACCTGGCTTTTCACATCGCCAATTTGGTGGGCTGGACGTCCCTGACCTTGACCACAGAGGAGTTCGACACATCCGCACCGGGGAACGAGTCGCCGAAACGGGACCGGAATCCGAGCCGCGAGGACCTGTTGAAGATTCTCGATGAGAAGGCCGTTGAAGGCCTGGCGGCACTCAAGGGCGCCTCGGACGAGGACTTTGCCGTCCATTGGGCGCTGAAGACAGGGGACACGACCCATTTCTCCATGCCGCGAACCGTCGTGATCCGCAATTTCGTGTTCAATCACCTGGTGCATCACCGCGCCCAGCTCGGCGTCTACCTGCGCATCAACGATGTCCCCCTCCCAATGACCTACGGCCCCAGCGCGGATGAGGGTGGCATGTAGGACATGAATCGCGAATCGCCGTGTGGTTGTTCCACGCGGCGGTTCGGATCCCCACCGCGGCCAGGGCCAATGTGTTCAGATCGATTCGACCCCGCCGCGACCAATACCAATCCATCGTCGGGCTCGTTCGGCTACCACCACGACCAGGGCCAACCTGTTCAGGCCGATTCGACCTCCGCCGTGGACCAGGGCCCACGGCTATCGTTCTGGGCCACTGCGTGACCCGGTCTATTGGTCAATCCGCCTCTGTTTCGAATGCAATCAATTGCCGCGCAGCCGCAACGAACGATAACCGCGGGCCTTGGTCCGCGGAAACCGGAACGCGCACCAACCCCCGTTCCCATTCGCCAACCACCGTGACGCACGCCAACCCCCGTTCTCATTCACGGTTGATCGGAACGGACACCCATTCCGCACGAATCGCCGCAAATCGGCGCACCATTGATCAGGGCCCGTTCGCATACCGCCGCGGCCAATGCCGACCATTGTCAGATCGATTCAACCCCGCCGCGACCAATACCAATCCATCCTCGGGCCCGTTCGGCCACCGTCGTGGGCCAGGGCCAACCTGTTCAGGCCGATTCGACCTCCGCCGTGGACCAGGGCCCACGGCTATCGTTCTGGGCCACTGCGTGACCCGGTCTGTTGGGCGGAAGAGAGAGGGTGTACGGCCTGTAGTACAGGGTAGTCAAGCCCATGTTCTGTCCGCGTAGTTGTACACCCTGTGCAGCTCGATGAGATATCCGGTGATTGGTTGTTGTTTGAGGAGTATATAGGGGTGATATTAGGACACAAGACACGGAAAACCATTTGAGATCAAATCCATGGGAAGCTACAGCAGCCTTACAGCACATGCAGTCTTTGCGACGAAGCACAGACAGCCGATTATCAGGAAAGAATTGCGTGATCCGCTGTATTCATATATGGGAGGCATTCTAAGGCGAGCAAAATGCAAGAGTTTGATGATTGGTGGAGTGGAGGATCATGTCCATGTGTTATTCGGGTTTCCTCCCACAATGGACCTTTCGGAACTTCTCTGCGAAGTCAAATCAGGTTCTTCTCGCTGGCTGAATACTGAAATGCTGGTCAATGGAGGGTTTCGTTGGCAGATCGGATATGGTGTATTCAGCATTAGCGAATCACACAGATCCAGGGTCTGTCGATATATCCAGAATCAGGAGATTCATCACAAGAAGCGAAGTTTCGAGGATGAGTATCACGCACTCCTTCGACAACATGGATTCGATCCATCGCATGATCAGCTACTCAAGAAGAGAAAAGAGGGATGAGTCACCACCAATCGTCCCGCAGCCGCAACGAACGATAACCGCGGGCCTTGGTCCGCGGAGCACCGGAACGCACGCCAACCCCCGTTCCCATTCGCCAACCACCGTGACGCACGCCAACCCCCGTTCTCATTCACGGTTGATCGGAACGCACGTCCATTCCGCACGAATCACCGGGACGCGTCCCCATTCCGCACGAATCGCCGCAAATCGGCGCACCATTGATCGGGGCCCGTTCGCATACCGCCGCGGCCAATGCCGACCATTGTTAGATCGATTCAACCCCGCCGCGAACAATACCAATCCATCGTCGGGCCCGTTCGGCCACCGTCGTGGGCCAGGGCTAACCGATTCTGGCCAATTGACCTCCGCCGTGGACCAGGGCCCACGGCTATCGTTCTGGGCCACTGCGTGACCCGGTCTATTGGTCAATCCGCCTCTGTTTCGAATGCAATCAATTGCCGCGTAGCGGCAACGAACGATAGCCGCGGGCCTTGGTCCGCGGAAACCGGAACGCACGCCAACCCCCGTTCCCATTCGCCAACCATTGTGACGCACGCCAACCCCCGTTCTCATTCACGGTTGATCGGAACGCACGTCCATTCCGCACGAATCACCGGGACGCGCCCCCAATCCGCACGAATCGCCGCAAATCGGCGCACCATTGATCGGGGCCCGTTCGCATACTGCCGCGGCCAATGCCGACCATTGTCAGATCGATTCAACCCCGCCGCGACCAATACCAATCCATCGTCGGGCCCGTTCGGCCACCACCACGACCAGGGCCAACCTGTTCAGGCCGATTCGACCTCCGCCGTGGACCAGGGCCCACGGCTATCGTTCTGGGCCACTGCGTGACCCGGTCTATTGGTCAATCCATCTCTGTCTCGAATGCAACGAATAGTCGCGCAGCGACAACGAACGATAACCGCGGGCCTTGGTCCGCGGAACACCGGAACGCGCACCAACCCCCATTCCTGTTCACGATTCATTGGAACGCATGCACAACCCCAATCGCAAACCACCGGAACGCATGCCCATTCCCATTCGCAACCCATCGGGGTGTGACGAGTTGCGGATCTTTGTTCGTGGCGATTCGTGCAGGAGGGCGAGGGCCTTAGCCCCGCCCGGGTTTTGGCGGCAGGCTGGTGGCGAATTGGAGCCCGCGGCGGATCCAGTGGCGCATGGATTCCTTTCGCTGCAGGCCTTCCGGCAGGATGTATACCCAGCCTTTCATCGCTCGCCCTGTCAGGTCGAAAGGAGCCGTGTGCGCGCGGTTCAGCGCCTCCGCATAGTCGTCAGGGCCGACGCGGATGATCAGGCGCTCGCCGAGAATGCCGAAGGCCATATTTCCGTATACGAGATAGCCGATGCCGCCGAACATCTTGCAGCTTTCCACGCCGGGGCAATCCGCTTCCTCGACAATGGCGAAAGCCCTGTCCGCCAGCTTGCTGTCATAGGCCATCAGTCTGCGCCTCCTTCATCGGATTCCTCTGCCTCGGGGAAGACGAGCTCCCAGTAGCCTACATCGATCCAGCGGTCGAACTTGCGGCCCACCTCGCGGAAGCGCCCGGCGGGCCTGAAGCCCAGGCTCTCGTGCAGGGCGATGCTTGCCGGGTTGGGCAGGGCGATCCCGCCGATCATCGAATGCATGCCCCCCTGTGCTACACGCTTGACGAGTGCGCCATAGAGGCGCTTTCCCAGTCCCCGGCCGAGCGCCTCCGGATCCAGGTATACGCTGCTTTCGACCGAATGCCGGTAGGCGCATCGGGATTTCCACGGTACCGCGCCGGCATAGCCGCGCACCCTGTCGCCCTGCTGAATCACGAGCCAGGGGTGGCGCGAGTCCTCGAGCAGCATGTGATCCAGCATCCCCTGCTCGTCGAGCGGCTCTTCGTCGAAGGTGATGGTCGTATGGAGCACATAGTGGTTGTAGATCCGGACCAGCGCGGCCGCATCCTCGCGGCGCGCCGAACGGATCCGCGCGGAGTGTTGCATGGCGGTGCCTCGATCAGGAGCGGTTGCGGTAGCTTTCCGCGGCGCGCCGGGCGAGCTCCGCCTCGTCCAGATCCTCCTTGTGCGTGGCAAACCACCAGGAGATTCCCGCCGGATCGACGACTCCGGCATTGCGATCGCCGTAGAACTGGTCTGCGGGATCCATCACGGATTTCGCTCCTTCGGCAACGGCGCGCTTGTGCCACGCGTCACAGTCCTCGACATAGAGGTAGTACATGCCCTGCTGCGCGGGCCACTGTTCGGCCGCCCGCCCGAGCATCACATTGGAATCGCCGACACGCAGCTCGGCGTGCATGGCCTTCCCGTCCGGTCCGGGGCTGACATGCTTCTCGCGCGCGCCCAGCGCCCGCTTCATCCAGTCGATCTGTGCCTCGACATCGCTCACAATCAGGTAGGGGGTGATGGTATGGTACCCATCCGGAATCGGCTTGACGGCCATGGGATGCTCCTTTCGCTGTGTACCGCGAAGATGGAGATTCCCCTTGGCAGCAGAAACCATCTCCTGCGCGGCGCAACAAGAGGGTCCGCGCAAGAGATCCTGGCAAGAAACAGCCCCCGTTCGGCATTGCGACCAATCTTATTCAAAGAGCTGTTTGTAAAGCTGTTGCAGCTTTGGTGCCATGCAAGAAAAGCTGCGTTACTGACAAAACTGTCTAGCAGCCTTGCGAACGATGTTCTAGCTTGGCCCTGCTGATTCGCTCCCGTCAGGTCCGGTGGCTGGAGTGGATCCGTCCAACCACTTCTTAGGAAAGAGCTTCTCAATGGTACTGACCAAGACTTCTGTTTTGGCCGCCGCCCTTTTTCTGGCGCATTCTGCTCTGGCGGCCACCCAGCCCGATCGACGGGCCGACTCCGAATCCCTCCTGCTGGAGTGGAACTTTCCGGAACTGCAACTTGAGACGGTGCATTTGCAGGGCCAGGAGTGGCTGCAGGTGCGCGGGGACGAGGCCTTCGGCCAGCTGGGCCAGCCAGGCGCTCCGGATCTGCCGGTTCTCAACAACTGGCTGCAGCTTCCTGACCGCTCGGGAGTGCAGGTCACCATTCTGGACTCGGAATGGGAGGAGTACCCGGGCCGCATCCTGCCTGAGCAGGAACGGGTCCACGGCGAGAACGATTTCCCGCCGACATGGTTGCAGGACCAGGAGATCTACTCCGCCGACGGCTGGTTTCCCGGACAGGAATTCCAGCTGGGAGAGCCGGCCCTGCTGCGGAACACGCGCCTGGCCCAGTTGTGCCTGCATCCGGTCCAGGTGAATTCCGAGGCCGGCGTGACACGCGTCCTGCGAAGGATTGAACTCCGTGTCGATTTCGAGGGCCAGGACCTGCGCAATGCCCGCATGCAGGCCATCGCCGGCGAATCCGTCCTGCTGAAGGCGATCACGCCCTCGCTGATTCCCGCCCCCGGCCAGAGCGCGCTGCGTGATCTCTTCGACGGCGTGACCTTTCCCGGAACATACCGCGTATACGCCAAGACCTCGGCCGTGGCAAACAACGCGATCCTGCAGAACCTGCTGAACTGGAAGCGCGAGAAGGGGCATGTGGTGGAGGTGCGGACCAGCAGCGACATCAGCTGGAACGCGACCTCGATCCGAAACGACATCAGCGCGGCCTACTTCAACAGTCCGACTCCGCCGGACTATGTGCTGCTCATCGGCGATCCCACCGAGAGCTCAGGCAGCGACTACTGGCTGCCCTGTGGTGATACATCCAGCGACGGCGACCAGGACCACTACTATGCGATGATCGACGGCAACGACGTCCTGGGCGACGTGGCTGTCGGGCGCTTCAGTGTCACATCTTCCAGCCAGTTGCAGGCCGTGGCCAACAAGGTGCTGGCCTACGAGACCGCTCCCCAGACGGCGGAGGCCGACATGGGCTGGCTCGAACGGGCGGCCCTGGCCGTTGGCTACGACGCGCTCAGCATGCGCCAGCAGTCGCAGACCATCATTGACGACATGGTGGCCAACGGCATGAATCCCGGCGAGATCGCCACCCGCTATGGCGGCACCAGCGACCAGCAACTTTCCTGGGTCAACAGCCAGTTCGTCAACGGCATCGGCCTCTACAACTACCGCGGCTGGATCGGCATGAACGGAGTCAGCGCCAGCTCGGTCAGCAACAGCTCGAACTTCACCAACAGCTACCGCACGCCGGTTGCCGCCATCTTCACCTGCAGCACCGGGGATTTCAACAACGGGACATCCACGACGGAGGCTTTTCTGCGCAAGGGCAGCCTGGCCACGCCGCAGGGAGCGGTCGCGGCCATGGGCTTCGCCACGTCCCAGACGCACACGGCCTACAACAACGCCGTCTGCGGCGGCTTCTGGGGCGCCTTCCTGGACCTGGGCCTGGACCAGATCGGCCCGGCGATGTTCTACGGAAAGTATACACTGGTCAACAACCTGCCTCCCGGCGATTCCAACGCCTCGGCCTTTTCGCGCCGCGCCAACCTGATGGGTGACCCGGGCATGGACATGTGGGTCGGCGTGCCGCCCGTTCTCGATGTGGAACTCGCCGATGGCGGAAACAGCATTCCCTACGGAACGAGTGTCATCGAGCTGGAAGTCACCGCCGACGGAAGTCCTGCCGAAGGGATCACGGTCTGCCTTTTCCAGAACGGCCAGGTCTTCCAGCGAGGCCTGAGCGACGCGAACGGCCGTGTCTGGCTCGATGCCAGCGGAGCTCAGACGGGCACGCTGAGGATGACAGCCAGCCGGTCACGCCACCTGCCAGATCGTGACGCATTGAGTGTCACGGCCGCCGGCGACACGCCGGAGATCAGCGCACTTGGCATCGCCGGCGACGGCCTGGCGGCGCCGGGAGAAAGTGTCACGCTCTTTCCGACGGTGACCAACAACGGCAACAGCCTGATCATCAACCTGAGCCTTGGCATCAGCCTGGATCCTGCCCTCGGTACGGCTACCGATGCCAGCTGCAGTTGGCCTTCGATTCCGATCGGTGCCACGGTGGCCAGCAGTGATCCGGTCATCGTGACCCTGAATGGTGGCTTGTCAGACGGGGACAATGTCCTCGTAGACGGCTTCTTCGAGACCCCGTCGCGTGACACTTGGGACCAGGCCTTCCTGCTTCCGGTGTCTGCTCCCGAGCTCCTGCAGACCGATGCCTCCTTCAATCCGGGCGGCTCGATCATCAACCCCGGCAGCAGTGCCACCCTGACGGTCGACCTGGCCAACCTGGGCGGCCTGGACGCCACGTCCCTGCAGCTGACCCTGGGCGAGGGCGGGGATCCCTTCCTGGGTGTGACAAACGGCGTATACAACGGGTTCAGCGCCGCAGCCGGCGGCAGCTCCAGCGCCCAGTTCACTGTCAGCGCCGCGGGGAACAGCCTGCGCGGCCATGTAGCACAGCTTCCGCTGGACTGGAGCGGCGGCGGCCTGAACGGCTCGACGACCGTATCCGTGACCATCGGCAGTCCCAATTCCGCCGCGCCCACGGGGCCGGACGCCTACGGCTACTACGCCATCGAGAACGAGGACTTCCACAGCCTGTCGCCGGACTACAACTGGATCGACGTGGAAGGCGGCGGGGGCACCTGGCTCAACCTGGGAGACAACGGCGACGAGCAGGACGCGGCCACCCTGGTCAGCCTGCCCTTCACCTTCCAGTACTACGGTGTCGAGTATACGCAGATGGCCGTCTGCTCGAACGGCTTCGTCGCATTCGAGGACGGCGCCGAGCTGCAGCACGACTTCCGCAACCACTATTTCCCGACAAGCCTGGGCCCGGACGCGATGATCGGCGTCAACTGGGACGACCACAAGAGCAGCGGTTCCAACGGCGTCTACGTACAGTCGATTCCCGCGCAGCACATTTACGTGGTCGAGTGGCACCAGATGCAGCACAATCCCAGCGGCGGGAGCAACACCTTCCAGCTGATCCTCTATGATCCGGACTTCTACCCGACTCCGACGGGCGACGGCCCTTTCAAGATGCAGTACGCCGCATGGAACAATACCCAGTCGGGCAACACGGATTTCAACTACTGCTCCGTCGGCATCAAGGACCACGACAGCGCGGTGGGCCTGACCCTGACCAACTTCAACCAGGATGCCGCCACCGTGCAGGGCTTCCAGGCAGGCCGCGCCGTCTACTTCACGACGGAAGCGGGAGTCTTCGACGATTCGGACACGACCGCGCCGATCATCAATGTGATCGCCCCCGGAGTCGTCGAACCCGACGAGATGCCCATGGTCAGCGCCGCGCTGGAGGACCAGTCGGGCATTGATACGGCGACCTTGTCCTACAGCACCGATAACAGCAGCTTCACTCCGCTGGCCATGTCCTTCCAGGGCGGGCAGACCTGGGCCGCCACGCTGCCCGGCTTCCCGCTGGGGACGACGGTCTGGTACTACATCACGGCGGTCGACCTGTCGGACAATTCCAACTCGGCGCAGAGCGCGACCTACAGCTTCACGGTTGCCGACGGCGATCCGCCCACCTGCCAGGACGGCTACGGCTACTGCATGTACGACACGGAGGACGCGGTCGAGTCCCGCGACTTCAACTGGGTCGACATCAGCGGTCTGGGATCGGGCCTCAGCCTGGGAGATGACGGCGCATCCGTCGTGACGCTGCCCTTCCCCTTCACCTACTACGGAACTGATTTCAGCCAGATCGCGATCTGCAGCAACGGCTTCGTCAACCTCGGCAGCACGAGCTATACCGCCTACAGCAACCAGGACATGGCGGACGGGGACGGCACGGCCAACCAGATCTGCCCCCTGTGGGATGACCTGAATCCCTCGCAAGGCGGCGAGGTCCGCTACTGGCACGACAGCGCCGGAGCGCGCTTCGTGATCTCCTGGATCGACGTTCCACACTACTTCAGCAGCAATCCGGAGACCTTCCAGGTGATTCTCTACGATGAAAGCGTACACGAGACGATCACCGATGACTCGCCTTTCCAGTTCCAGTACCTGACGGCCGCCGATCTCGGCGACTGCACCGTCGGACACCAGAACAGCGGCCGCAACGACGGCAACTCCTACCTGTACAACAACTCCTACGACAGCAACGCCGCGACGATCGCCGCGGGGCAGTCGATCTGGATCACGACCGGAACCTATTCCGAACCGCCGCTCGAGCCCCTGGATCCGATCACGGACCTGTCCATCCTGCATGCCGGTTCGAATGTCATCCTGTCCTGGACGGCGATTCCCGACGCGGACTTCTACGAAGTCTACAGTGATACAGATCCCTACGGGGAGTTCGGGGTCCTGCTGCTGTCGACACCGAGTGTTCTGCAGGTACTTCCCTCGCCGGGTGCAGACACCTTCTACCAGGTCCTGCCCAGGAGGAACGAGGCCGCCCTGCGCGCGGGAACGCCTGCTGCGGCGCCGGTTCGCATTCTTCGCACCATCGAGACACACAAATAGAACCATGGAAGCCGGCCTTGCGCCGGCTTCCCTCTTCCAGAGGAGATCATGACACACAAGACGCTATTTCTTGCCGGATTGAGCCTTGCTCTCGGCGCCGGCCTTTCGGCCAGGAACCTGGATCCGCAGGGCGCGCCGCAGCTGCGCCTCGAGAACCCCGACTACCAGGTCGAGGGTGTGATCGCTTCCGACATCCGTTTCGACTTTCCGCGCCCTGTCCTGGAGAGCCTCCAGGAGAACGGACGCAGCTGGACCCGCGTGAGCATCGAGGGCTGCAGCATTCTCGACCGTCCGGGCGCTCCGGATCTTCCTTCGCGCAGCACTTTGGTCGAGATTCCCGACCGCAGCGGCGTGCGCTTCGAGCTGGTGGATGCCGAATACGAGATCCTGCCGCTGGACGCCCCCGTCTACCCTCAGCAGGAGCGAGTGGTCGACGCCGAACTCGGCCTGCCGATGGACTTCATCCAGGACGAGGCGGCCTACGCGGCGCCGGTCTTCCCGGCGGAGAACTTCGCCAGCGGTGAACCCGCCCTGCTGCGCAACACGCGCGTCGTCCAGCTCAGCACCTTCCCGGTGCAGGTGGTCGAGGGCGGCCAGGCGCTGAAGGTCTGCACGAGCATGGTGATCCGCCCCGTCTTCGAAGGAACGGACCTGCGCAACGCCAGGACCTACACGATCGGCAGCGAGTCCTCGCCGATGAACCGCGCGGTCGCTCCGCTGGTGGTGAATCACGCCGCCAATGCGGAAACTGCCGGACGCGAGATCTTCGAGCAGACGCCGGAACCCGGAAACTACCTGGTCGTGGCGCGCAACTCGACGATCACCAACGAATCCTATTTCCAGCAGTGGGTCGACTGGAAGCGCGAGAAGGGCCATCGTGTGACAGTCATCGGCGAGGCCGAGACCGGCAGCTGGACCAACACGGCGATCCGCAACTACGTGATCAACGCCTACCAGAACTGGGAGCACACGCCGGACTACCTGGTCCTCTTCGGGGATACGGGCAGTACAGGCGCCTACCAGCTTCCGGGTGGCGCCGGCAGCAGCTACAGCGGCGAGCAGGATCATTTCTACGCCAAGCTGGAAGGCAATGACATTCTTGGTGACATCGCCGTCGGCCGCATCTCCGTGACCAACTCCAGCCAGCTCAGCAACGTGCTGAACAAGGTCATGCTCTACGAGCGCGACATTGCCGGTGATACAAGTTGGCTCGGGCGCGCCGCCCTGGGAACCGGCTGGCAGGCCGTCAGCATGGAGCAGCAGAGCCGCACCATCGCCTCCGACCTGGTCAATGACCATGGCTTCACCCAGATCGATACGGCCTGGATCGAGGACATGTCCAGCACCTGGGTCGAGCAGCGCTTCAACTCGGGCATCGGCTTCTACAACTACCGCGGCTGGATCGGCATGCAGGGAGTCAACACCAGTTTCGTCGACAGCCACTTCAGCAACGTGGGCCGTCCCGTGGTCACGGTGATCTTCACCTGCGCCACCGGCGATTTCCACGGCGGCTATTCCACCACGGAGGCCTTCCTGCGCAACGGCAGCGTGCCGCAGCCCAAGGGCGGCGTCTGCGCCCTGGGCTTTTCCACGGCCAGCACTCACACGGCCTACAACAACGCCGTCGTCGGCGGCTTCTGGAACGGCGCCCTGGAGCACACCTTCCCGGAGGTCGGCGTGTCGTTGTTCATGGGCAAGTATACGCTCTATGCCACCATGCCTCCCGGCAACAGCAATCCGGAGAACTTCGCCAACTGGGCAAACCTGATGGGCGATCCCGGCATGTACCTCTGGCTGGGCGATCCGGCGACCGTATCTGTGACACACGACGGTTCGTTGACCGACGGGCAGAGCCATCTGCCGGTCAGCGTCAGCAGCGGCGGTTCGCCCCTGGCGGACGCGGTGGTCACCCTGTACCAGAGCAGCACCGGCGCCTGGACGCGCGTGATGACAGACGCCGCGGGCGAGGCCCTGGCCCTGGTCGACGGTTTCAGCGCCGGTTCGGTCAAGCTGACGGTCAGCAAGCAGAATCACCGCGTATACCAGAGCACCCTGAGCCTGGGCAGCGCCAATGCCTGGGCCGAGGTCGCGGATCCCGGCATCGCCGGCGGGGAAGCGATTCCCGGCCAGCTGCTGACCCTGAACCCGGTGCTGCAGAACACGGGCACTTCCACCGCCTTGACCAGCCTCAGCGCTACGGCCAGCCTGGACGCGGCCTATGGCAGCCTGAGCGACAACAGCGCGAGCTGGCCCAATGTCAGCGCCGGCGGTTCTGCCGCCGCCAGCGGCAGCCTGGCCCTTACGCTGGATGCCGACCTGCCGGTAGGAACCGTGGTGCCGCTCGAGCTGTCGATCAGCAGCGGGCAGGGCAGTTTCGAGGACATCGTCGAGCTGCTGGTGGTCGCCCCGGGAGTGGTCGTCACCAACATGAGCTTCAGCCCCGGCGGCTCCGTGATCCAGCCCGGTGTCACAGCCACCATGACGCTGACCCTGTCCAACAACGGCACGCTGGATGCCGGATCGCTGGCCTGCGCGCTTTCCGGTTCCGACCCGCTGCTGGCCGTCGTGGACGGCAACGACGTCTCCGGCTCCTACCCTGAAGGCGGCACCACGACCGTCAGCTTCGTGATCGACGCCGACAACGGCTCCTTCGGCGGCTACCAGGCGGCGCTGGAGCTGGATTGGACGGCGGACGGCCAGATCCTCGGCAGCCTGCCCCTGGTCGTTCCCGTGGGGACGGAAGTCGCCATCAGCCCCACCGGGCCGGACGCCTACGGCTACCGCGCCTACGAGGACACGGACAGCAATACCGAGTCGCCCGTCTACAACTGGATCGAGCTTGCCCCCGCCGCCGGCGGCAGCGGCACGCTGGTTCCCTTGAGCGACACCAGCGACGAGGGCGACGATGCCCACCTGGTCACGCTGCCCTTCACCTTCCGTTTCTACGGCATCGACTACGACCAGATGGGGATCTGCAGCAACGGCTTCGTCGGCATGGGTCCGCTGGGTCACATCGAAACCGATTTCCGCAATCACCCCTTCCCGACGGGTCTCGGCCCGGACGCGATGATCGCTCCCATGTGGGACGACATGTGGGTCGGATCGGGCGCCAATGTCTACACGCAGTACTTTCCCGCGGATCACATCTACGTGGTCGAGTGGTACAACATGCGCCACAACAACACCAGCGGACGGAACACCTTCCAGCTGATCCTCTACGATCCCGCGCACTACCCGACGGCGACCGGCGACGGCGAGTTCGTGTTCCAGTACCAGAACTTCGAGAACACGCAGTCCCACAGCTACGATTTCCCCTATTGCTCGATCGGCATCAAGGACCACACCAGCACGGTGGGCCTGACGCTGAGCAACTACAACATCGAGCCGGCCTCGATCGCCGGCATCAACGACAACAAGGCGATCCGCTTCACCACGGACCTGGGCGTCTATTCCGACGAGGACCTGGTGCCGCCCACGATCCTCCACACGCCTCCCGCAGTGAGCTATGCCGGCTCGGCGATCCCGATCACGGCGAATGTCAGCGACAATCATGCCGTGGCCCAGGTGCTGCTTTTCTACGACGACGGCTCCGGCTATGTGCAGCAGGCCATGAGCAACACCAGCGGCGACACCTGGACCGGCAGCATTCCCGACCAGGCCGGCGGCGGCACGGTGATGTACTACATCGAGGCCACCGACGCGGCGGAGGAGTCCAACACGACAACCACGCCGACCTACACTCTGACCATCTATGACGTGCTGTTCACGGAGGATTTCGACGGCGGCCATGCCTTCACGCACGAGAGCATCGCCGGCGGAGTCGACCAGTGGCACCAGGAGAACTACCGCTCCAACTCAGCGCCCAACAGCTTCAAGTTCGGTGGAACCGGCAGCGCGGATTATGCAAGCAATGCCGATGGCTGGCTGACGACCCCGTTGATCCCGCTGGGGGACAACGCCACCGACATGCAGTTCAGCTTCTGGAGCTGGGTCGACGGCGAGAATTCGGGCTTCTACCCGGACAGCTGCTATGACGGCGGCGTGGTCGAGGTTCTTCTGGATGGCGGCGCCTGGGAGCCCGCGGTCCTGAACCCGGACTACACCCATGCCTTGCGCGCTGAGGCGGCGGACACGGTTCCCTTCGACTATCCGCGACAAATGATCAGCGGCGCGGCCGAATGGAGCCTCTACGCCATCGAGATTCCGGACGGCACCGAGAGCCTGCAGGTGCGTTTCGGCTTCGCCTCGGATGGTGGTGTCACGCGCGAAGGATGGTACCTGGACGACATGCTGCTGACAGGCATTGCGCCCATCGAGCAGGAACCCATCGAGGACCTGACGATCACGGTGGTCGGTCCGACCGTCGTTCTCAACTGGTCCGCGGTGCCCTTCGCCAGCTCGTACAACATCTACCGTTCGAACAGCGCCTACGATTTCAGCGCTCCGCCGGTGGCTGTTTCCGCGACGAACCTCTGGGTCGGCGCGACCGAAGGAAGCAGCATGTACTTCTACCGTGTCGAGGCGGTCTTCGAATAGACATTCCTGTGTATACAATGAATGCGGCCGGCGGGAAACCGTCGGCCGTTTTCTTTTCTGGAACGGCGAAGTGGCTGCAGCTGCGATCTGCCTGCGGGGTCAGGTGCGGGCCGATGGTTGTTTGTGTGGCAGAAGCAGCAGCAGGGCAGAGGCTGCCAGTCCGGGGAAGAGCGGCTCGAGGCCCAGAGGATACCGGGGCCAGCCGCCCGCGGCATGCGCCTGGCCCCAGGCGAACCAGGCCAGGCTCGTCACGGCGCCGGCGGTCATCGAGCGCAGCCCCTTGCCGCGGGGCAGGGGCTCCTTTCCCAGGTAGCTCTGCAGCAGGACCGGCAGGAGCACGGGAATGCCCAGGGAGGCGATGCTGACCCAGAGCTCGACCACGCTCGGAATGCGCAGCGCCAGCACGACTCCGATCATGCAGGAGGCGAGTATGCCGAGCCGCGTGTGAAAGACCTGGGCCTTGCCGCGGGAACAGAACAGATCACGGGCCAGGGTCTGGCCGCTCAGGAAACTCACGCTGTCCAGCGTGCTCAGGACCGTGACCAGCATGCCGGCGAAGAAGATGCCCTGCAGAAGCGGCGGCATGAGTCCGGCAAGCGCGGGAAAGGCCTGTACCGGCTGTTGAAGCTCGGGCAGGAGGGCGCGTGCGTACAGGCCGCAGGCTGTTGTCAGCCCGTCGAAAACCAGCCAGAATCCCACGCTGATGAAGATGCCGCGACGGGCGGTGGGCACATCCTTGGCGACGGCGACACGCTGGTGAAAGCCCGGATCGACCAGAGTCCACATGGCGACCAGGCCCCAGAGCATCACGGACGACCAGGGGAGCTCGCCGGGAATCCGAAGATGTCCCGCGGGCAGCGCGGCGCGCAGGAAGTCGATTCCGCCATAGTGTGAGACAAGCCAGGCGGCCACGATGCCGAAGGCCGCGAACATCATCACGAATTGGAGCACGTCGGTCAGCAGAACGCTGCGCAGGCCGCCGCGCCAGGTGTAGAACAGGGTCAGCATCAGGGCCCAGCCCAGCCCGGATTCCAGGCTCAGGCCGAGGGCCGCCTGCAGCAGGACGGCCGCCATCAGCAGATAGGGCGCAGGGGAGACCATCAACCAGGTATACACTCCGGCCAGGCGTCCCGCGGCGGGGCCATGCCGTTCGCCGATGCGTTCGGGAATACTCAGTTCCCCTGCCTGGCGCACACGAGGCGCGATCCAGTAGGCGTAACACAGGGCGAAGAGATAGTAGAAGGCGCCCAGGGCCAGCCAGTTGACCAGACCGTAGCTCCAGGTGAACTCGCCGACGCCAAGAATGCCGCCGTACCAGGTGCAAACCAGGCTGGCCACGAAGACGGGCAGGGTGATCCGCCTGCCGGCGCTGATGAACTCGGCCTCGTCCTTCCGGCTCGCGAACCAGCCGAAGAGCGGCACGGCCAGCAGGCTCAGGCCGACGATCCACAGGACCAGCGGATCGATCACAGGGCGGTGGAATCCATGTGCGTCAGGAAGACCGGCCCGTGATCGATCTCGACGACGAAGGTCTCGTTCGTGATCCGGTTCGCGCCCGCCTGGCAGCCCAGGGGCAGCTCCAGCTTGTCCGCTTCGTACGCCAGGCCTGTGATACTCAGGAGCGGCAGCCGGGCATTGAAGTGCATCAGGCCGACGATGTCTCCGGGCATGCCGCGGAAGACGTGTCGTCCAGCAGGCAGACGCCATACGCTGTTGCGGGTGCTGGCCAGGCGGACCTTGAGGCCGTCGTCCTGGCACAGGCCGGAGAAGAGGCAAAGGATGTGATCCAGACGATCACCGCGCCAGCAGATCAGGTCGACGTATTCCGCGCCCAACTCGTAGGCTTCGGCGAAGCATTTTTCCACATCGGAGCTCTCCTGGTCCGGCTGGTGCACGATGCGGGCTCCGCGCTGACGCTGTACCTGGATGTCCTCCAGGCTGGCGCTGTCCATGTCTCCGACCAGCAGGTCCGCCGAAAGGGCGCAGTTTCTCAAGTGGCGGGCCGCGCCATCGGCGGCAATCACCACATTCGGAGCCGGGCGAGGTGGGACGCTGTCCAGTCGCTGAGGCAGGGCTTCCCCCGGACGCAGACTTTTGAGCAGGGCTTCGTCTTCCGCGCCGTTGAGAACCATCAGGATACTCGTAGTACTCATTCCTGCCTTTCCGATCGTCTTGGCTTCGGGAGAAACCCGGCCCGAAGAATCGTAGAAGCTTTCAGTGTCGCCTGACGATATGCAGTACCGACGACCGGCGCCAATGTACAATTGTACATTAGGCCTGCGGTCGGCCTTCGTTTAGCCTGGAAATTCATGCAGATTCTCTTTCGCCTCAGCCTGACCGGCCTGACCCTGGCCACGATCTCGAGCAGCGCCCTTGCCACCAGCGGCTTTGCCTTCCTGGGCCTGCAACCGGATTCCCGCTGCGCCGCCATGGCGGACAGCCGCCTCGCCGGGGTTGAAGGCGTCTCCGGCCTCTTCCAGAACCCGGCCTCCCCCGGCAGCCTGCAGGAAAACCAGGTTCAGTTCCTTTGGCTCGACCATCTGCAGGACATCAACTACTTCAACACCAGCCTCAGCCTGAAGCGCTTTCAGCCCTGGACGCTGAACCTGGCGATCAGCCATCTCAACTACGGCAGCCTGGAAGGCCGGGACATCTACAACCGGCCGACCGGCGAATTCAAGGCCAGCGACAACCTGTTGGCGGCCGGCGTTTCCCGGGGATTCGGTTCCCTGCGCGTGGGGGTGCTGGGCAAGCTGGGTCTGAGCAGCATTGACGACAGCCGCGCCAGCCTGCTGGCCCTGGATCTGGGCCTTTCCTGGACATCCGAGAGCGATTGGAGCCTGGCGGCGACCCTGCGCAATGCCGGCACGGTGCTTTCCGACTATGGAAGCAGCGACACGCCCCTGCCGACGGCTTTCAGCCTGGGCGTGGAAAAGAAGCTGCGTCACCTGCCCTTCCGCTGGGCTCTGGCCTGGGAACAAGTGAAGGAAGAGGATCCCTGGATCAAGGCCGGGGGCGAATTCCTGATTGCCAGGCGCTGGCACCTGGGTCTGGGCTACCATTTCGGCCGCGGCGAGGACCGCCTGAGCAGCGGTTCCGGTGAAGGCACCCGCGGTCTGAACCTGGGGATTGGCGGCCTGATTGCCGGAGGAATCCACTTCCACTGGGCCTGGAGCTCCTTCGGCGAGCTGGGCGCGCTGAACCGTTTCACGCTTTCGCGGAGTTTCTGATGCTCGATTGCCGCACATGCCGCGAGCATCTGCAGGCCTGGCAGGAAGGCAGCCTGGACGAGGACACGGCCGTCCAGGTGCGGCTGCACCTGGAGGACTGCGAATTCTGTCGCACCTGGCGCAAGCAGCACCTGGCAGGGGAGACGGGTTCCGGCGGAAACGGCAATGGTCACGGCGACGCGCAGAAGGGCGGCCGCCTCGATCCGATCGCCATGTGGTACGACCGCTTCGAGAAGCCGCGGGAAGTGCGTGTATCACGCAGGAAGCTGCGTGTGATCCAGTCCCTTCTGATCCTCGGCGCGTTCTCGATCATGCTGCTGGGCCTGCGCATGCGCGGGGATCGCATGAGTCAGGTCCTTTCCCCGGAAGAGGGGCGACCGGCGGATCTGGCGGCCCTGCTGACGGAGGAGCTGGCGCTCGAGGATCGTGATGCGGAAGTCTTCTTCCCGCTTTTCCGCCGCTACCGTCTCACGGCCGACAGCCTCGAACTCAGCATGACCCGCGGCCGCGCCGAGCTGGAAGCGCTCAACGAGGCCTATTCCCCCCACAACCGGCGGATCCCGGAACTCAACTCCCGTCTGCAGGCCGAAGAGGCCGAACGCGCGGCCCTGCGCAGCCGCTTTCTCGAGGACATCGGCCAACGCCTGGGCCCCCAGCGCGAAAGCCGCCTCCGCGCGATCCAGTCCGACTGGGACTGAATTGTTGTAGCAGGAGCCCGCAGCATTCTGCTGTGGACACCGTCTTGCTCGAATGACGGGATGCTGGTGTGTGTGATGGGTAAAAGGGCGGAGTGCCTAGCGGAACATGGCCTTGATGCTGCCCCAGGTGGTGCTGACCGTGTTGAGCTGCATCTCGACCTGGATCACATCGTCCTGGAGCACGAGGCGGCTGTTGTCGTTGCCGAGGAAGACCAGGCGGTAGTAGTAGGTCTGGTCCTGATCCACGCCCAGGCCCTTGCGGGACTGGATCGGGGAATTGCTCATGCCGTCGAGGGGATAATCGGTGAAGCTGTAGTCCAGCCCGCCATTGCAGAGGATGCGCTGGGAAACAGTCTGGAAATGCTCGTTGTCGGTGCTGCGCTCGATCTCGAAGCCCTGCAGGCCGGCGGAGGCGTCGATTTCCCAGTACAGGCGGACGGCGGGATCCGGCAACAGATGATGGCCGAAGAGCACCAGCTCCGCCGCGCCCAGTTTCAGGGCGAAGAGGGAAAGCAGGATGAGGGTGCTCAGAAGCTTCATCGGGTTCCATTCATGGGGTTGTCCGCCGGTCTTATCGGCAGCGGGACTTGCCAAACACGTCTATTTTAGCCTTTTCCTTTCCAGCTCGCAAGAAAATCCGCACAGCGAAGGACTGGGCAGGAGCCGGAGCCAAAGCTGAACCTTGGGGAAGCCCGGGCCTGCGTAGCACTATAGCAAGCTTCATGCCAGTGAATGAGTCGGCCCTTCCTGCAGGACAGTCCTACAAGTTCTTCAGAAACAGTGTCTCTTGGCAAAGCGATTCGGACCCGCCCGATGCACTTCTGTCATTCTATTCAGCAGTCTGACTTTCTTGCCTCGGGGACTCTCTCATGCGGTATTGTGGTAGCCAGACGGTCATGGAGCGCTTAATAGAGGTCCAGATGAATGATCAGGAACGGGCGGCCGGTTTGGCCCCGACGCCGGGCTACCGCTATGCCGAGCGCGTGGGCAACAGGCTCTTTGTCGCGGGGCAGGTTCCCCTGGACGCGGAAGGCATTCTGCAGGGAATCGGGGATCCCGAAGAACAGACACGGCAATGCCTGCGGAACCTGGACACGCTGCTTGCGTGTCATGGTTTCGAGCGCAGGGACATTCGCAGACTTGTGATCCACGTGAAGGGGTCGCGTCCGGACCTGGGCAAGGCGTGGGAGGTCGTGCGCCACTCCTTCGAGGACCGTGTGCCGCCGGCGACACTTCTGGGGGCAGCGGAACTGGGCTACGAGGGGCAACTGGTTGAGATCGATGCCACGATCCTCTCGGGGAAACTCTAGAGCAGGGAGCACGGTGATGAACACGCAGCAGCGCACACGGGACTTCGAGGACCTGGTCGGACGGAAGTTCACGCTCTATAACAGCCTCTTCCTGAGCCTGCCTTTCCAGGGCATTTCGCGGACCGGCATGCTCGTGCCTCTGCTGGGGGAAGCATGCCGCAAGGGCCTCGCGGACGGGCGCTCCCCGCGCGAGATCCTCGACTCCTTTTTTCGCCATTCTCCGGATCCGATCGAGGACGGCGAGGTCGCTGATTTCCTGTTCCGCGTGATCCAGTACGTGGAACGGCAGATCGTGTTGTACGACAGCGTGGAGGATGCCGCCTTCGCCGACCTGCAGCGGGGCGGACCGGAGTGGACGCTTCGCGAGATCCTCCATGCCGGGCGAGAGAGCGGCCGGCTGGAAAGCCTGAAGCGCAAGCTGCGGGATTTCGGCGTGCGCATCGTGCTGACGGCTCACCCGACCCAGTTCTATTCGCCTTCCGTGCTCGGCATCATGGCCGAGCTGCGCGCGCTGATCGGCGAGAACCGCATCGACTCCATCGACCGGAAGCTCCGGCAGCTGGGCATGACTTCGCTGGTCAATTCGCGCAAGCCGACTCCCCTGGACGAGGCCCGGAACATCCTTTACTTCCTGCGGGATGTGTATTACGACGCCATCGGCGAGCTGCACGAGAACCTGGCCCAGGCCCTGGACGGGGAGGACCTTCAGCTGCACCGGCTGGTCCAGCTGGGCTTCTGGCCCGGCGGCGACCGCGACGGCAATCCCTTCGTCACCGCGGAGGTGACGACGGCCGTTGCCGACGAACTGCGGATGAGCCTGATGCAGTGCTACACGCGCGAACTGCAGGAGCTGCGCCGCAAGCTCACCTTCCGCGGCATCGAGGAAGAGCTGGAAAGCCTGCTGCATCGCCTGCGGGAAGCGGCCTACGACCCGGCCGTGCTCGTAGGGGAAGAGGAGATCCTGCAGGCCCTGCAGGACATTCGCGGGATCGTGATCCAGAAGTACAACAGCCTCTACCTGGAGGACCTGGAGCGGCTGATCCGCAAGGTGCGGATCTTCGGGACACGCTTTGCCAGCCTGGATGTGCGACAGAACCATTCGATCCACCGCCGCGCGCTGAACGTGCTGCTCAAGGCCCAGGGCCGGATCCAGGAGGACCTGCAGGAGCTGGAGCGCGAGGACCTGCTGGCCCAGCTCCTGCGCGAACCCTTCGGCACCATGCCCTTCCGTTTCGAGGATCCGCTGGTCGAGGATGTCTTCCGCACCGTCTACGCCCTGGGGCCGATCCAGCGGGCCAACGGCGAGGCGGGCTGCCACCGCTATGTGATCAGTCACGCGGAAGACGCGGACTCGGTGCTGTTCGTATACGGCCTGTTCGGCGCCTGCGGCTACGACCGCGCGAACCTTCCCTTCGACATCGTGCCCCTCTTCGAATCGATGCGCGCCATGGAGAACGCAGAAGGGATCCTGCGCGAACTCTTCGAGCTGCCCGAGTACCGCGAGCACCTGCGCCGTCGCGGGGATACGCAGACGGTGATGCTGGGCTTTTCCGACGGCACCAAGGACGGCGGCTTCCTGATGGCCAACTGGTCGATCCTGCGCACCAAGGAGCGCATCAGCGAGCTCTGCGGGGAATTCGGTATACGGCCCTTGTTCTTCGATGGCCGCGGCGGACCTCCGGCCCGTGGCGGCGGGCGCGCCCAGCGTTTCTATGCCGCCCAGGGCCCGCGGATCGCCAACAGGGAGATCCAGCTGACGATCCAGGGCCAGACCATCAGCAGCAAGTACGGCACGAGGGAGCAGTTCCTCTTCAATTGCGAACAGCTGCTGGGCGCGGGACTTTCCCTGGAAATGCAGGGCGAGCGCAACGAGCTGGATCACGACACACGGGAACTGATCGACGAGCTGGCCCGCGTGAGCCACGCGAGCTACCTGGAGTTGAAGAACCATCCGCGCTTCGTGTCCTACCTGGAACACAAGAGCACGCTGCGGTATTACAAGCGGGCCAACGTGGGCAGCCGTCCCACGCAGCGCGGCGGCGAGGGGGCCCTGTCGCTGGAGGACCTGCGGGCAATTCCCTTTGTCGGCGCCTGGAGCCAGCTCAAGCAGAATGTTCCCGGCTACTACGGCCTGGGCACGGCCTGCAGCGCGCTCGCGAAGCGCGTCGGCATGGAGCGCCTGCAGGAACTCTACCGTGAACAGCCCTTCTTCCGCGCATTGATCGACAATGGCATGATGTCACTCACCAAGTGCAACTTCGCGCTGACGGCCTACATGGAATCCGATCCGGAGTACGGCGGGTTCTGGAAACTGCTGCAGGAGGAGTTCGAGCTCTCGAAGCGCATGGCGCTCGAGATCAGCGAAAGCGGGGAACTGATGGAGCGCGAGCCGCTCTCCCGCCTGTCGATCGGGATCCGCGAGCGGATCGTCCTGCCGCTTCTCGTGATCCAGCAATACGCCCTGCAGCAGCTGGAGGGCAAGCCGGAGAAGCGGGGGGTCTGGGAAAAGGTGGTCGAGCGCTCGCTTTACGGCAACATCAACGCCAGCCGGAATTCGGCCTAGGCCTGCAGGAGCTTCCTGTAGTACGCACCCAGCTCGTGGTTTCCGACGGGCTTCGGCATCTCGGCTGGTGATCGTTGCTGCAGCAGGCGAAGGGAGCCGGCCATGAATTGTGCGATTTCCCAGGCATTGCGGGAAAAGGGGCGAACCAGCGGCAGCAGCGCGTTCACAAGGCCCAAAGGCAGGTGGCGGACGCGGACTTTTTGATCCAGGCACTCCCCGCAGAGGGCGGCCAGCTCGCTCCAGCTGAAGCACTGCGGGCCTCCGATTTCATGCACGGCCCGGTGGCCCTCCAGGGCCAGCAGGCTTTCCACCACCAGCGGGCCCAGGTCCTGCAGGGAGATCGGGTTCATGCGCACGCTGTTGTCGCCCAGGGCCCAGATAGTGCCCTTGCGCGCCATTTCCAGGATCTCGGTCATGTCGCTGAAGAACCCCGTCGGGCGAAGGATCACGTGATCCACTCCGCAGGCTGCCAGGGCGCGTTCCGCGTCTCCCTTCATGCGCAGCATCTCGACAGGACTCTCCGGGTCCGCTCCGTATACACTGACAAAGGCGATCCTCTCAAGCCCGGGCGTCTGCCGCGCCTCCTCGAAGAGGTTGCTGTTGGCGTCTACATCCACGCGTCTGCGCTCGACGCGGTCCTTCTGCCGCGTCTTTCCCAGCGCGGAGGCCAGACAGCGGCATCCGGTCAGGGCCCCCGCAAGACTCTGCGGATCGAGCGGGTCGACCTCGACAATGTCGTCCACCTGTTCGAGCAGATCCCCGAGCCGACTGCGGTCACGGACCAGGGCCCGTACGCGCAATCCGGCCCGGATGGCCGCCCTCAGGATTTCTTGGCCACAGTTCCCCGTAGCGCCGGCGACGGCGATCCAGGTTCCTTCCTGGGGCTTCGTATCGGCATAGGCCGATTCGGGGCAGGAGCTCATGTCATTCTCCCCCTCTTTCCGCTCCGATGAAAGGATACCAACTGCTGTGATGCACGATGCCACAGTCCTTCAGTTCGGCTGCCAGTCGCAGACCGATGACACTCGTTCCAGCCTTGTGGGAGGCCTCTGCCTGATGCAGGTGGATTGACAGGTCACCTTCTTCCGGTTGGCGAATCCAGATTTTCACATCCGGTCTGCAGTCCTTCAGTTCTTTCAGAAGCCCTTCCAGCTGCTTCCGATTTCGGCCAATCCCTCTCACGGTGATGATCTCCAGGCCCATGCTTTCTGTCCCTCCGATTTTTGCCACTCGGAAAGCAAGTCCAATGCCAAGCTGCAAGCTGTTTAAAATCAGTAGTTTTGAGAATGGGTTAGTTAGAAATGTGAAATAGAACAACAAAGATGATTGTATATCACAACATTTGGCATTACTGTGAAATATGACAACCGAAGAACTCCCGACAATTGATCCAGCAGAGTCCTTTTTTCGCGACGCCACCCTTGCCATCTGCCGGCATCAGCAGGCCCACCACTCTCTTCAGGCCTGCGCCGCCATCCTTCGCCGGCATCTGCCCGTCGATCGCATGTTTCTCGAAGTCTACGAGAGCGATCTGGGCGCAATGCGTTCCATCGCCGAAGCGACACCGGATGATGGACATGCCCTGGATCTGCTGGTCCCGATGAGTCCCGAGCGCAGGCAAACCATCGAGGCATTCCGTGACCAGGCTCCCGCGGACAATGTCTTCATCGTCAATCGGCCGGAAGAAGACGCCGTTTCGAGCACCATGCTGCATGCGCTTGGCGAGAACCAGGACTGCTCGATCCTCGGCACCTATCCCGTGCTGGACGGCAAACCGCTTGGCGCGGTTATCGTGCTCGCCAGGGGAAAGGACCGCTTCGAGAAGCAACACGCCCGGCTGCTTGGACAGCTGAAAGCACCCTTCGGAATTGCTCTCCACAATGCACTCAGATTCCGGGAGGTGATCCGCCTGCAGGAGCGGCTGCAGGACGACAACCGCTACCTGCAGCGGGAGGTCCTGGATCACAGCGGAAGCCACATCATCGGTTTCGATTTCGGGCTTGCCGCTACCATGCAGGCCGTCAACCGGGTGGCGGTGCATCACAGCCCGGTCCTGCTTACGGGGGAGACCGGTGTCGGCAAGGATGTCATCGCCAACTACATCCACGGTGTATCACCGCGCTCGGCGGGGCCGATGATCCGCCTGAACTGCGGCGCGATCCCGGAGTCGCTGCTCGACAGCGAACTCTTCGGCCACCAGAAGGGCGCCTTCACGGGAGCGCTGGAGACCCGTCGCGGCCGCTTCGAACGGGCCCATGGCGGAACGATCTTCCTGGACGAGATCGGGGAACTCGATACCGCCGCCCAGGTGCGTCTGCTGCGCATCCTGCAAAACAAGGAACTGGAGCGCGTCGGAGGAAACGAGACCTTGCACGTGGATGTGCGCGTGATCGCAGCCACCAACCGGGACCTGCAGGAGCAGGTGCATGAGGGCGCCTTCCGGGAGGATCTCTGGTTCCGGCTGAACGTGTTTCCTGTCCACGTGCCGGCCCTGCGGGATCGCCTGTGCGACATTCCGGCCCTGGCCGAACATTTCGTATCACGAAAAGCTGTCGAGCTGAAGCTGGGCAAGGTGCCCCGGCTGGAGGCGGCGCAGCTGGACCGCTTGCGCGCCTATCCCTGGCCCGGGAACGTGCGCGAACTCGAGAACGTGATCGAGCGGGCACTGATCCTTGGTGGCGGCGAGAAGCTGGTGTTCGACTGGATTCCCGCGACCGCGCCGGAAGCGGGCGTCACGGCGGCACTTCCGTCCACGAAGGACTTTCCCGGCATGGACGATGCCATGCGCGCGCACATCCGCAAGGCCCTGGTGCTCAGCGAGGGGCGCATTCATGGCCCGGGCGGAGCGGCAGAGCGGCTCGCACTCAACCCGAATACGCTGCGCAGCCGTATGAGGAAGCTGGGCATGGAGTTTCCACGCGCGAAGAACCGCGCCGGGAAGGCATAGTACCGGATCGAAATGCACGGAACGCGGCCGCTTCCGGAAGCGGAGCCCTGGAGAGCGGCTGCTCTACGGCCCCGCGCCGGGTCATTGCGCGTTTCAGGAATCGATCTGTCCAGCGCCCCTGACACTCCGTGACACACTCTTGGTATACGAGCGCTTTTTCCTTGCGGCGCAGGGTCAGCCGCCTATCTTGCCGGTCCGTTCCCGTATCCCCCGATCGACCTAGTCGTCGATTTCCGTGAGACGTTCCTGGTACCAGTCCATGCGGGTGGGGTCCGTGCGATCCAGCCGGCGGATCAGGTTGAGGTTGTCGCGGTCCGCGGCGCGCACGAAGATCATGCCCAGGTGGCGATAGTTGACGCGCCAGAAGTTCTGCAGCAGGGTCGGGTCATCCACCTGCTCGGCCAGTTTGATGGCCGTGACCGCGCTGATCCAGGCCTCGTAGTCGTTCTCGAGGACTTCCTTGTAATACATGGAAGTATGCGTCGCCCAACGCAGGCGGCGGTAGTTCTCGTAGTCCGGCGTGAAGAGCTTGCCCAGGTCCTCCATGCGCTTGTCCCAGCCCTGGTTGAGCTCGCTGAACTTGGCCCGATTGCCGATCTGCGCCGCCAGCTCGAAGTGCGCGTTGCCGGCCATCTCGCCCAGCTTGTCCAGCTCGTAGCCGATGATCAGGTGCATGTGGAAGTCGATCATGCCCAGCAGGCTGTCGAAGTTGTTGCGCTGGTGGCTGAAGTCGCGGAACTCGTCGTAGCGGAAGATCCAGTCGTTGTCCTGGATGTTGATGTCGCCGGAGTTGTTGCAGGCGAAAGTGCCACGGCACTCGATGATGCCCGTGGCGTCTGCGGCGCTCTGGACCTGGATCGCGATCGGCACATGCAAAGTCAGCCGCTCGTCCTCCGGGTCCCAGTCATGGTCCTCGACATAACTCTGAAGGCGTTCCTCGAACTCGTGGAAACGATCCCGCATCTCCTCGGGCACGGTGAGCATGTTGATCGTGATCTGCGGTTCGATGCTCAGCGCTTCCGTGAGACGAAGCGGCGCCAGCAGGAGCAGCCCTCCCAGAAGTGCCCAATGGATGGTTCGATGCACGATGAAACTCCTCGCCTGCACTCCGGCCCCGCTCAGGGCCTGTTTCTTCAAGCTACCAATTTACACCACCCGGTTGTTCCGGCTGGCCGTCGGCCTGGTCTTCCTGTTTCCCTTGACCGCGCGTTGCGCGCTGGAGAGCCTGTCGGCCTTTTCCGTCGAATGCCTGGCCACGCCGCCGGGCGGCGCTGCCGAGCTTTTCGAAAGCGGCTGCGATCTGGGAAAAGGGCCGGCCGAATGGCATCTCTCCAGTCTGCGCCTCTACGGGCTGCCGGACCTGGCCTGCCACAGCCTGGCCCTCAGCGGAGGACGAAGGGCGCGCTGGGCCCTCGGTCTGCGCGCCTTCGGTCCGGAGGAGTGGCAGGAGCAGAGTCTGCTCATCGGCCGATCCGCTCCCCTGCACGCTTCGCTTTCCTGGAGATGCGGCCTTGGCATGCATCGACTGCAGTCCTTCACGGACTGGAGCGGCAGCCTGCAAAGCGCGCACCTGGGGCTCGAGCAGCGCTGGCAGGGTGGGGGACTCAGCTCGCTCTACCGCCTGAGCCGTCCCTCCTGGGCGGGAATGCAGGGACTCCGTCTGTCTCTATGGCAGGAAGTGGCGGGCTGGAGTCTGCGCCTGGCCTTTCGCAGCGCGCCCGAAACTCCGCCGGACGCGGAACTGGGCCTGACCTTTCCTTCAGGTTCTTCACGCTACGAGGTCGCCTGGCTTGGGAAACGAGGCTGGCGCGGGCTGTGCAGCTGGAAACTGGGCGAGTTTCGGGTCGGCGCGCTTTGCTGGCTGCACCCGGTTCTGCCCGCCAGCTTGTGCTTCTCCTTCTCCTCCTCCTTGCCCTTCCTGGACTGAGGGACCTGAAGGCTTTTCCACTCCGGGAAAGCGGCGCGGTCTGGAGCCAGTCGAGCGAGTGGCGGTTTCACGGTTGGAGCCGTTTCCGGCAGGGCCCATGGGAGGCGGAAGTCCACAGCCGCAGGCGGCAGGGGGAGAGCGGCCCCAGTCCGCGAAGCGCTTTCAGCCTCTCTTATAAGAGGGCTGGATGGCTGATCCGCGCCGGCAGCCTGAGGCCCAGCCTGGCCGGAGGACGCACCTGGGGCGGAGGAGGAGTGTCCAGCCTGGCGGCGCCTTCCCCTTACCGAGGCTCAGGCATTCGCGCCGCCACGGCCAGCAGCTACGCCGCCGAGTGCACCGTCTTTCGATCGAGGTCCGCAGTGAATCCCTTCGCGCCGGTCTGCTTTGCAGCAGCGATCGCCGGGATCTGCGGTCGGACTCTCTTGGATTCAGCCTGAACATGCTGCGGGACGGACATGCAGGTCGCAGCCTCCGTCGCGGAGCCTGGCGCGAGCAGCAGGCACATGCCTGGGTGGGCGGGCATCACACTTTGCCCGGCGGCGACCGTCTGGACTGGGAGTTGTCCGGGGGGCTGCGCAGGCTTCCCGCCTTTGTGGCCTGGCAAAGGCGGGTCTTCGCCGCCGGACTTCGTTGGCGGCCTTCGCGCCGCTTCGAGCATGCGCTGCAGGTCAGCCAGGGGGACCATCGCCTGAACTGGCATCAGGTGACGGGCAAAAGCGGCAGAAGCCTTCGTCTGCACCTGGCTCATTGGATCGGTACCCGCCCCGCGACTGCCGGCTACGGGGCCTGGCCCTTCAGCCAGGATGCAGGCAGCCGGGCATGGGGTCGCCGGGCGGGGATTTCCTGGACACCCGGCCGGCTGGGGCTGAAGCTGGCTCTTGCCGAGTTGCGCTCCCTTCGACCGGGTCCCTGGGAGATCCCGGATCGACGCGATTGGGGTATGCAAGTCCATTGGAAACAGCAAGCCCTTGAGCTGCGCACTCAGTTTTCAAGCATTTCGGGAAGGCACCGATATGGAGTGCAAGTCAATCGGCGTTTATCCCGCCTGCTTTCCCTGCGAACGGGATTGCGGACGGATTCGCCGACGGGGCGCAAGGCGCGCTCCTTGTTCTTTCAAATTCGAGCCGACCGGAAGAATGAAGGCATGAGAGTGCACCTGGCCTTTCGCCACGGTGAGCGATCGCCCCCGGTTCAGGCCTTGTCCCCGGCGCCCGGCGTCTTGTGGCTTTTGAGTGGAAGCCAGGAGCAAAGTCGCTTCGGCATTGGATGCTGGAAGAGATTCGGGAAAAGGGACAAGGGACGGCTTCATATCCGCATCGCGCTGGAGCTTGCGAGCAAGCGACGGGAGAAGCGCAGTGCGCAGGAAGGTCTCATGGAGACTTCGAGTGAATGGCGATCCACCCTGAATCTGGTCTGGAAACGGCCCTGAGACCCGCGCCGCCGGTCCCCTCAGGAGAGGAACCGGCGGTCCAATGAAGGACCGCCGGCTGGGGTGCGTAATCGGGGATGGGTGATCGGCTAGCCGATCAGACCCGCGATGTACTGCGGTACCGAGTTGGCCTGGGCCATCATGGACACGCCGGACTGCATCAGGATCTGGGAACGCGTATACGCGGCCATTTCCACTGCCATGTCGGCATCACGGATCTGCGATTCCGACGCGACGGCATTCTCGCGGGAGATCTGCAGGTTCGTGACCGTGTTCTGCATGCGTGTCACATAGGAACCGATGCGCGTACGCTCCGAATCCTTCGTGTCGATGGCAGAATCCAGGACTCCGATTGCACTCTGGGCATTGGCAGTGGTCGTCAAATTGACACTCGACAGTCCCAGACCCGAAGAGGTCATGTCACCGAGGTTCACGTAATAGTAATCCTCGTTGGAGACGTTGTAAGTGCCGATGTGGAACTTGATTCCCTGTCCACCAGCGCCCGACGCGCCCTGGGAGTAGGTTCCATCAATGAGATACACGCCATTGTAGTTGGTCACCGAAGCGATACGGGTGATTTCGCTCTTCAGCTGCTGGAATTCGACATCCAGATAGCTGCGATCCAGCGAATTCAGAGTACCGTTTGAGGCTTCAACGGACAGTGCGCGCATTCGGATCAGTTTCTCATCGATGGTGTCCAAAGCGCCCTCAGCAGTAGACAACAGGTTGATGGCATAGTTGGCGTTTCGTTCAGCCTCGACCATGCTGTCGATCTGGGCCCGGAATTTCTCGCTGACGGCAAGACCGGCAGGATCATCCCAGGCGTTGTTGATGCGCAGACCGGACGACAGACGGGTAACGGCGTCGTTCATGTCTGCTTGTGTCCTGGAGAGGTTCCTGTGAACCCCGATCGACAGGACGTTGTGGTTAATTCTCAGACTCATTCGTCAATCCCCCGAAATGGGTCGTTCGACAGTTTCTCTGCAACCTACGCACCTTCTGTTACCCTTTGTGTCACGAGTGAGATAGCTGGAGACTTCTCTTGTCACACAGGGGACCGATTCTCCCGATGGCCCGTCCGCGTGAACTTTCGCTGAACTCTTCTTCGACCACTTCCATGATTTCTTGACTCCGGGACCTTTTCGGCGCGTGTTCGGGACACTCCGGCTCGAATCCTTTTCGCACCCTGGACCCCGCCCCCTGCCGCAACTCCTTGAAACGGAAGCGGTTGAAAAACTCCGTGATGCCGTGCGCGTCGACGGAGTTTTTTTGTGGAAAAAAGAGAGGCCCTGCGGCGACTTCGGAACTTCCGAATCGGCAGGACCCGCGAGTCCGAAGCTGGTGGAAGAACCTGTGCTCAACGAATCGGGCACGCTTTCCGGCCCGCGGACAGGGCGGAGCCCTCTCCGCCAGCACTTCAACCTGTCGGCTGAGCGCGAACCCCGGCAATCCATCGCCTTCTCCGCGATCTCATCCGGAACCCCATAGGCAACGGTCTGGTAAGGGCAGATGGCTCACTTCCATTCCCCAGACATGCCTTCCGGTCGTGGATCTTGAAGCGGGTTTGTATGTTTAGAGATTGTCCCCGCGCAACCGGAGCAACCCGCCAGCGATTGCGCCAACGAAGCCATTGGAGAATCAGTACTTGCTTTCGATGCCCCGGAACCCCGGCCGCCTGCGGCTGGTGCCTTTCGCGCTCCTCGCCCTGCTGGGATGCGAGGACAACGTCCAGGATCCCGCCACCTGGACTCCCGAGATCCTGATGATATCCGGACCGGAAAACCTGGTCGACAATTCCCCGGACCCCTATACCCTGACCGTCAGCGTGGCTCTGCCGGCGGACGCAGCCCGGGCGGCGCAGCTTTCCGTCGAGCTGGAAATCAGCGGCAGCGGATTGAGCTCCCCCGACATCTGGCAGCTGCTTGATGATGGCGGCAGCGAAACGCCCTCCGCCGGTCTGCTGCAGGATGCCGGTGGCAGCGGAGACGTTGTTCCCGGAGACGGGGTCTTCACGGCCCGCGGACTGGCGGATCTGGCCGGCGCCCTGGGCGTCGACTTTTCCCAGGAAGCGGGATCCTATTCCCTGACCGCACGGCTGTTGGAGGGAAGTGAAGTCCTGGTCGACGCGACCCTGACGCTGGATGCCAGCAACAACAGCGCACCGGAAATCCTGTCGGTCACCGTGCCGGATTCCCTGGCCAGTGGCGATTCGCTGCATCTATCCTTCCTATATACAAGCGAGGAAAGCGACGACGAGCTGGCTGGCTGGCTGTACCTGAACGGAGAAGCCGAGACACGCTGGCCTCTGCAAAGCCAGGGCGACACCCTCTTCAGCGGCCATTTCGGTCCGGAGGTCGGTGCTCGCGCCGAAGGGCACAGTGCCTACACCCTGGCGCTGGAGGATGGATTCAACGAGGCGGTGCTCAGCCCCCTGAGCCTCTTCATCGAGAACGACGAGCCTGCCATTCCTGCCGGCGGATTGCGCGCCTGGCAGCTGGTCGATGGCGCGCGCCTGCCGCTGGCCATTTCCGACAGCCTGCGCTTCGTGGTGCCGGACCCCGGCGAGACCCATACCTATTTTCTGGATGTCCGGGTGGAGGATCCGCAGGGAGTGCGCGATGTGCGTGCCGTCACCCTGGACATGTCCTCGCTGGGCCTGAGCGATCAGCCCCTGCGGGATGACGGCATGGGCGCCGACCTGGTGGCCGGCGACGGCATTTATTCCATGGAACTGGTGCTGGATCATGCAGAAGAAGCGCCGGCGCCCGCCCTGCTGGTGGCGGAAGCCGAACCCTGGCTGGCTTCCCAGTCCCTGGCCACCCTGCAACAGCCGACGGCCTTCGTGCCCGCCATTCCCAATGCCGCTCCACTCATCGAGCAGATCTTCCTGCCGGATACGCTCTACGCGGGCGAGATGCTGCATGTGGAAGCGATCTTCAGCGATCCGGACGGCGCGGGCAACCTGGCCAGCGCCTGGATCCGCATCGAGGACACGGGCGATCAGTGGTTCCTGCACATTGCCGGCGAGCGCTGGGAAGCGGACATTCCCGACATGCTGGCCCATTTCCGCCCGACGGACTCCTACGATTTCACCATTGGCGTCAGCGACATCTTCAACGAGGTGACGACCCAGTCGGTCTCGCTGGTGATCGAGAACGCCCTGCCGGTTGCCGATGAAGCACAACTGATCTTCTACGAGATCCAGGACGATGGCACGGGCATTCCCATCGAGGTGGCCGACACGGTCTATTTCGAGATCCCGGCCGTCGGCGATTCGACCGTCTTCGTCGCCACCCTTCCGGTCAGCGACCTGGAGGGAGCCGACGAGATCCAGCGCGTGCAGTACATCAATCGCCCCGAGGGCGGAGGGGAATTTCCCTTTGATCTCTACGACGACGGCGGCAGCAACGCGGAATCGGCGGACCAGGAGGCCGGAGACGGCATTTACACCGCCGCCTTCGTGCTCGTCGGACAAGAGAGCTACAACAACTATGTATACGACTGGAGCTTCGTGGCAACAGACATCTTCGGGCGGGAATCGCTTCCCGTCGACCGCGTGATCCGCCTGGTGGAGGAGATTCCCGGATCCCCGCCCGACGGGGGGAACATGCGCTTCACCCTTCCCGATCGCCTGCCGGAGGTGAGCCGTGGACGCTAGACTCCGCATCGGCCTTCCGCTGGTCCTGCTACTTGGCGCATCCCAGGTGCCGAGCGCCATGGACTTCCGCATCAGCGGCGCCGACGATCCCCAGCCGATCCCGGGCATGGTCTCCAACAGTGTGACACAGCTGGTCGTCGGCGAGCGCGGCGGGCAGACCTGGGTCTGGGGCAGCAACAGCTTCGGCGTGCTGCGCAGCGCGGACCTGGGCGCGACCTTCGAGACCTTCGAGAGCGTGGCGATCACGCCGCAGCTGGGCGGGGTGTCCGGCCTGGCGGTCGGCGAAGGCCTGGTGGCCGCCGCAACCGTGATCGACACGGCGATCGCCGACGTGCAGGGCGCGGGCGGCGGCATTGTATACAGCCTGGACAACGGGCTCAACTGGACCTGGCTCGAGCAGCCCCTGGACTGCTATGTCGAGGCGGCCAGCGGCCTGCCCCAGGATCGCATTGCCGTCGACTGCTACACGGGAGACACGCTGAACACCATCGACATTCCCACCACGACCAGCATCCAGAACATCACCTACGACCTGAGCATCGAGGGCGACAGCGCCATCTGGGCCTCGTCCTTTGCCGGCGGTTTCCGCCGCTACAGCCTGTCCACGGGGCAATGGAAGAACGAGGTCGTCGACGACAACCTCTACGATCCCGTCGCCAACCTGAATCACCGCGCCTTCAGCGTGCTCTGCGCCGACGACGGCGTCTGGGCCGGCAGCGCGGGCGGGCTGAACTTCCGTCCCTACGGCTCGACGGAATGGACGCAGTTCACCTACCAGAATCCGCAGGAGAACGGAGAGCCGACGATCACTGGCAACTGGGTCGTGGTGCTCGACCGCCAGGAGCTGCCCGGAGGCGGCGAGGCCATCTGGGCCGGCGGCTGGGCGACTTTCGCCAGCATCGGCGACTATTTCGGACTGTCCTACACCCGGGACAACGGCGAGAGCTGGACCGTGATCCACGACCTGGACGATGTCAAGGTCTGGGACCTCGCCTTCGACGGGGACGATGTCTACGTGGCCACGGACGAGGGACTCTACCGCTCCAACGCCGGCGGCGTGCCGGGCAGCTGGGCTCTCTATCCCTCGATGAACGTGGTCGAGAACGGCGTGATCCGGCGCGAGATGCTGGTCGACGAGGTGTATACGGTGGCCGTTCCCGAAGGGCAGCTGCTCGTCGGATCCACGCGCGGCCTGTTCCACAGCGCCGACGGCGGCAGCACCTGGAGCAGCACGCATCACGAGCCGAGTCCGCACATCTTCTTTCCCAATCCCTTCTCGCCGACCGCCTTCCGCAAGGCGACCATCGGCTTCGACCTGGCGCAGCCCGGCGCGGTCAGCGTGAAGATCTATGATTTCGCCATGGATCCGGTGCAGGTCGTCGCCGACGGCAGGAGCCTGCCTGCCGGTCCGGTGGAACTGTATTGGGACGGCCGCAATCGCCAGGGCAACGTGGTTGCCAACGGCGTCTACTTCTATTCCGTCGAAGGGCCCGGCATTTCCAGCTGGGGCAAGATCATGGTGATCAAATGAGAGCGCTGCATCACGCGGCCGGCCTGCTGCTGGCTGTCGGCCTGTCCGGCACGGCGACGGCGGACGAGAACAGCAACGGCGGCACGGCGGGTTCTTTCCTGCGGGTCGGCATCGACGCCCGGTCCATGGCCATGGGCAACACGGGCTTCGCCTGGGCCGGGAGCGCGGCGGGACGCCTGCTCAATCCGGCCTTGCTGGCGCGGCAGGACCAGCTGCAGTTCAGCCTGGGCATGATGAGCCTTTCCCAGGACCGCAGCCTGAACGCGGTCCACGCGGTCCTGCCTCTTCGTCCGATGGGCGCCCTGGGGCTGAGCTGGGTCGGCGCGGGCGTCGACGGGATTCGTGAGACAACCAGCTGGGGCGAGTATACGGGACGCTCCCTGGAGTACAAGGAGAACGCCTTCAGCTTCGGCTTCGGCCTGAAGCCCGCGGAGGCCTTTACCCTGGGGATTGCCCTGGATGTGAACTCGGCGGCCTTCCAGAAGGTCAACGAGGCCGGGGAAGAGATCAAGGCCAACAACGCCACCTTCTCGATCGGCGCCTCGATCCATCCGCTGCAGAACTGGTACGTGGGCCTGAGCGCCCGCGGCCTGCTGGGCACCTACGAATGGGACAGCACGCCCCTGTGGGAAGAGGACGGCGAATCGGGCGCGGAAGACACGATTCCCTCGCTGCTGGGAATCGGGGTTGCCACCCGCCAGCTCGACGATCGTCTGCTGCTCCTGGTGGATTACGAAGTCAGTTCCGAAGACGCCTGGGACCTGCGTCTGGGCGCCGAGTATACGGGGCCGGTCCAGGAGGACGGCGACTGGGCCTTGCGCGCCGGCTGGGACGACGGCTCGCTGGGCTTCGGTCTGGGGCTGGGCTGGCTCTTCAAGGGCAAGCGCATCGGCCTGGACTACGCCGTCACGATGCACGAGTACGACCCGGACGACCTGCACAGTTTCAATTTCCATTTCGGCTTCTAGATGAAACGCATGATGCTTCTGGGCGGCCTGCTTCTCCTGGCCGGAACCGCCGGCGCCGACATAAGCGCCAGTACCGACGGCGCCGCGGAGACGGGTTTCGCCTTCCTGAAGATCTCGCGCAGCGCCCATTCCGGCGCCATGGGCGAAAGCGGATCCGCCTTGTATACGGATGTCTTCTCCGGACTGCACAATCCCGCCCTGATGGCGGACACGGAGCAGCCGGTCTTCGCCGTCACCAACAACGACTGGATCCTCGACGCCAGCCAGGTCTCCCTGGCGGCGGGCTTCAGCCTGTGGAAGGCCAGGGTCCGCCTGGGTCTCGGGGTGCTGGAGGTCGACGACTTCGAACTGCGTGAGACGCCCGTTCCCGATCCGCAGGGCACTTTCAGCCTGCAGGACATCTCCTTCACGGTGGCGGCAGGCATGCCCTTGTCTCACGGACTCAGCGCGGGCCTGTCTCTCAATCGCCTGCACGAGAAGATCTACAACCAGGACAGCGGAGGGTATTCCTTCGACCTGGGGCTTGCCTGGCAGGGAGGTCCCTGGGGCGCTGCCGTCCTGGTCAAGCACCTGGGAAGCGTCGATCCCCTGGACGGGGAGGATGTGGAGCTGCCACAGCTGCTGCAGGCGGGCGCATCCTGGACGGGAAAACTGCCCGCGCTCGAGACACCGGTCAAGGCAGCTGCCGATTTCCTCTCCTACGATACCGAGGACGCAAGGGTCCACCTTGGCTTCGAGGCCAGTCCCCTGGCCGCTTTGCGCCTGCGGGGCGGGATCCTGAGCGGCTATGACAACCGCAGCTTCACCTGGGGCTTCGGGCTGCTATGGCGCAACCTGAAACTGGATTACGCCAACACGCCCTTCGATGAGGACTTCGACGACACGCACAAGTTCACGTTCAGTTTCCGCATCTGACCCAAATACAGGAGGACGGCCCGATGGCCAAGTACAAGATCGCATGGATGCCGGGAGACGGCGTCGGCAACGAGGTGATGGACGCGACTCGTCCCGTGCTGGACAAGCTCGGTTTCGACGCCGAGTACACGCATGTCGACATCGGCTGGGAATTCTGGAAGAAGGAGGGCAACCCCCTTCCCGACCGCAGCCTGAAGGTGCTGCACGAGACGGATGCCTGCCTCTTCGGCGCGATCACCTCCAAGCCCCGGGACGAGGCGGCCAAGGAGCTGGATCCCTCCCTGCAGGACAAGGGCCTGAGCTACTTCAGCCCGATTGTCCGCCTGCGCCAGGAATTCGACCTGCACACCTCCCTGCGCCCCTGCAAGGCCTACAAGGGCAATCCGCTCAACCTGAAGGACGACATCGACATCGTCGTCTTCCGCGAGAACACGGAAGGCAGCTACGGCGGTGTCGAGTTCCATCCCGTGCCGGACAATGTATACGAGGCCCTCTGCACCAATCCCAAGATGCACAAGTTCGACGCCGTGCCGCGCGACGAGCTGGCGGTGTCGACGCGCATCATGACGAAGCACGGCTGCACGCGCATCGTGCGCAACGCCTTCGAGTACGCGAAGAAGTACAATCGTCCCAGTGTGACACTGGTCGAGAAGCCCAATGTGCTGCGTGAGACGGGCGGCCTGATGACCCGCTGCGCCCGCGCGGTCGCCAAGGACTACCCGGGCATCGAGCTCTGGGAGACCAACATCGACGCCATGTGCATGTGGCTGGTCAAGAATCCCAACAGCTACGACGTGATCGTGGCCGAGAACATGTTCGGCGACATTGTCAGCGACTTGTGCGCCCAGCTGGTGGGCGGCCTGGGATTCGCGGCCAGCGGCAACATCGGCGACAACTATGCCGTCTTCGAGCCGACACACGGCAGCGCGCCCAAGTATTACGGCCAGAACAAGGTCAACCCCATGGCCATGATCCAGACCGCCCGCATGATGATCGACTGGCTGGGCGAGAAGGAGATGGCGGCGAAGCTCGAGACCGCGGTGGCGGGCGTGATCGCCGAAGGCAAGGCCCGCACCTACGACATGGGCGGGAACACGGGAACCATGGAGATGGCGCAGGCCGTCATCGCGAAGCTCTAGGGGGAGCATGCGGAGAGCCGGACGTCTTCTTGCCTTCTGCGGCCTGGCTCTTGGCGGGATGAGTGCCTGCGGCCTCTTCGAGCCGCGGGAGAGCGAAGCGCCGCTCGACGGCGGAAGCGGCCAGTACCTGCCCGCGACCAGCCCCTCGAATGTGATCCATAACCTCCAGGAGGCTTTCGGCCTCCTGGAGGTTTTCTCTTACCTGCAGCAGCTATCTGACAGCGGCTGGACGGAAAGCTATTCCTTCGTGCCGGATGCCGGCGAGTACCAGGCGATCGCCGGCCAGCCCTGGGGCCGCGGGGAGGAGGAAGCCTGGCTGGAGAACCTCTCCAGCCTCTTCGGCACCCTGCCCGCGGATGCGCGTCACACGCTGACTTTCGGCCTGGAGACCAGTACCGAGCAGTACGGCGACAGCGCTCTGCAGGTCACGGGCTACACGATCCGCGTGGAGCACGGACTGGAAAGCCCGCCCGAGCTTTTCAGCGGCACGGCCAGCCTGGTCTTCGCCCGCAGCGCGGACAGCGGTGACTGGGGCCTGATCCGCTGGATAGACCAGGCCGCGGACACGGGCCAGGGCGCGACGGCCCTGCGTGTCGCATTCCGGGGTTTCTAGCGTGGTGCCGCAAATGCATCGATCCCGTCGGCAAGGACTGCAACTGCTTGTTGCACTCTTCCTGCTTACCCTGGCGGCCCTGCTGCTGAGCAGCTGCCGCAACCCCTTCGCCCCGGCCCTGGGCGAGGCCCGCAGCGCCTGGAGCGACCAGGCCACGGTGGGCGGCCTGCTGGAGAACTTCCGCATGTCCTACATCCGCCGGGACTCGCTGCGCTATTCGGAATGCCTGGCCTGCGAGGGCTTCCGCTTCAATTACCTGGACACGGAGCTGGGCGAGTACAGCACCATGCCCCGCGAAGTCGACTTGGCCACCACCGGCCGCCTCTTCCGCCACTTCAGCAACGTCGACCTGCGCTGGCTGGGAATCAGCGAGGAGCTCTCGGCTATCGCCACCCCGGACAGCCTGATCACCTTCACGGTCTTCTTCTCCCTGAGCCTGGACGTCAACACCATCGACGGCCACGCCCGCTTCACCGTGCTACGCAGCAGCGGGGAAGACGGCTGCGAGGGCTCGCTCTACGAGGGGGAAGAGGTCTTCCGGATTTTGCAGTGGGATGATACGCTGTAGATTCTACGTATTGAATATGGGGTCGGCGATACGCACATTCCAGTTTTGCACTTTCTTACTGATCTTGATCATGCTGAATGACAACAATTGAGGTGTATTATGCTCGTACGGCTACAGGTTAAGAACTTCAAGAATATCAGAGACGCTGAGATCCGATTTGGACCTGTTTCCTGCCTAATTGGCCATAATGGCGTGGGAAAGTCTAATCTGTTTGATGCAATTAAGTTTCTAAGCTTGCTTGCTGAGAACTCAATTCATGAAGCGGCAGATGGCGTTAGGGGCTCAAAGGATGCAGCATACTCGCCCTTGGATTTAGTCTATAACAGGGACAAGAGTGCAGTAATACAACTAGCAGCTGATATGGTTGTGCCAAGTGTTGTAGTGGATGATTTTGGGCAATCAGTAAGCCCAAGTATTACACTCCTTAGTTACAAGGTGTCCTTATCATACTCTTCCGAGTATGATAGGCTAGTGCTAATTGAAGAACACCTTGAAGGTGTAAAAATAGGGGACTTTAGCAAGTTTGTCGGATTTAAGTGCTCACCGGAATTCAAGAGTTCTGTAGCAACTGGCGCAAGAAGAGGTGGACCCCTAATCTCGACTGATGACGAGAGAATTAGACTTCATGGCGATGGGGGGAGCAGAGGCAGACCAGCCCCAGTCGGCAAGTCTCCTTTAACTGTTGTTGGTGGAACGAATACGTCAGACTATCCTACAGTTTTAGCCGCCAAACGCGAAATGGCATCTTGGAAACTACTCCACTTAGAGCCATCTGCGATGAGAATGCCTGATCAACGTTCTGCTTCTCCACACGTCACATCTAATGGAGGAAGGATTGCGTCAACATTTCATTCACTAGTGTCAGGTAATTCAAATTTGAAGTTTGAAATCATTGGTAGACTTCGAAAACTGAACTCCGATATCGTGGATTTAGATGTTCATAGTGATGCGGCAAGGGATCAGCTAGCCCTTAGGGCGAAAGTACCAGGTGTTGACAACTGGTTGTATGCGAGGTCGTTATCAGAGGGTACCCTTCGATACATAGCATTGGTCTTCATGCTAGTTGATGTGAACGAGAGAGCAGTACTATGCTTGGAGGAACCGGAGAATGGTATCCATCCTTCAAGAATACCGTCCGTAGTTCAACTCCTTCATGATTATGCTGTTGATCCTGGGTTTGAGGTTAACTCAGAAAACCCATTGCGCCAGGTTATCATTAATACCCATTCACCAGAAGTAGCTAGGAGAATGAATGTTGATGATTTGGTGTTTGTCGATCGAGTGAGTTCGAATGAATCTGGAAGCTACTGTCTTTTTCGTCCAATTCAAGGTACATGGAGAGCTTCATACGAGAATCAGGGAGTTCTGCCAAAGAACAAGAGGGCGTTTGTTGATTTCATTGGGGGGTCACCAGTCTCTGATGATACAATTCAACTGGAATTAAGGTTTGGGACGGCAACTTGACACGGCAGATCACTTTTACACTTATTGCCGAAGGTGGAACAGATAGGGTTCTACTTCCTATCATTCAGTGGGCAATCCATAGGCTTGATCCTCAGGTGGACATTGTTGAACCAGAGTTCCGCAAGAAAGAGAGCAGCGTTCAAGAAACGCTACAAAATCTAAACTCTGATTCGATGTTGATTTTCTTTCATCGTGATGCAGATAATCAGCCATATGCCCAAAGACTTGAGGAGTTCCCTGTCTCAACTGGGATAAATCTTGTTCCTGTCATCCCAGTTCGTATGACAGAAGCTTGGTTGCTTGTTGATGGGGGTGCTATTGCCAAAGCTGCATGTGTCCCGTCAGCAATGGTTAGTCTTCCAAATACTCGCACCATTGAGTCTATTGTAGATCCTAAGGCAGTGTTAGAACTTCTTTTACTTGAGGCTGCTGGTAATCCACGAGGTCGTAGGAGAAAGCAGTTCAAACGAGATATTGTTGAGAAACGAGTTGACATTGCAACTTGGATTTCAGACTTCTCGCGACTGGAGTCGTTGGACTCGTTTCGGCGTTTTCAATCGAGATTGAGAGAGGTTTACCCGTATCGTGTGTATTGAGCATTTCTGTAGATCCAGGTTGTTTATTTCTTAAGTGTTTGTTCAAGGTAAGCCAAGAGGTTTTCCGGATCTTGCAGTGGAAGGATATGCTGTAGCACACCCACCCATCCCCCTCCGCCCGCCGCCGAGGCCCGCCCGGTAAGAGTCCCACCATTGGCACTGCCCGCCCACTTCCTTACCTTGGCCGCTTGACTTATATCAGTAAGGCTTCGCGCGGTTCTGCCGACACTGTCAGACTGCGGCGTATACTGCATTCCCCTCGCGGGATCCGGCCTTTTTCCAGCTTCGGAGAAGCATGAGACTCGGCGTCAACATCGACCACATCGCCACCCTGCGCCAGGCCCGGCGCACGGTGGAGCCCGATCCGGTCCACGCGGTGGGCCTGGTGGAGCGGGCAGGAGCCAACGGCATCGTCTGCCATTTGCGGGAGGACCGGCGGCACATCCTGGATCGCGATCTGGAACTGCTGCGCAAGGTGGTCACCTCCCATCTCAACCTGGAAATGGCCGCGACGGAGGAGATGGTGCGCATTGCCATCGAAACCGGCCCGGACATGGTGACCATCGTGCCGGAGAAGCGCGAGGAAGTGACGACCGAAGGCGGACTGGATGTTCGCGCCGCTGGTTCGCAGCTCAAGGAATTCATCGACAAGCTGAAAGCCCACGACATCGTGGTCAGCCTCTTTGTCGATCCCCAGCTGGAGGTGCTGAAGGAGTGCCGTCGGCTGGGCGCGGACTTTGTCGAACTGCACACGGGCGGCTATGCCAACATCCAGTCGGAAAGCGAGGCCGCGCAGGAAGCGGCGCGCATTCGTGAAATGGCGATGGCCGCGCGCAAGTTCGGACTGCGGGTCAGTGCCGGTCACGGCCTGACCTACCAGAATGTCGAGGCCATCGCCTCGATCCCTGAAATCGAGGAGCTGAACATCGGCCACAGCATCATGGCCCGCGCGATTTTCGACGGATTGTCGAAGGCCGTCGGCGACATGGTCCGGCTGCTGCGCTCCTGACGCGATGAAACGACTGCTCCCGACGACCCGCTTCCGCGCCGTGCTCTTCGACATGGACGGAGTCGTGGTCGACAGCATACCCACCCATGTCCAGGCCTGGCAGGAGGCCTTCCGGGCGCAAGGGGTGGACCTGGACCCGGAATGGCCCCGCCTGCGGGAAGGCGAGAAGGCCCTGGAGACCTGCCGCTTGATCTGCCGCCGCCTTGATCTGGACTGGAACACGGAGCGCTGCGCCGCCCTGGTGGCGCACAAGCGGGAGATCTTCCGCTCCCGCCCGACACCCCCCTTTTTTCCCGACTTCCTGCCTACCTGGCGCGAACTGCGTCGCCGCGGCATCGCCACCGCGCTGGTGACGGGATCGACCCGCGTCAACGTGGAACACCTGCTGAGCGGGGAACTGCTGCAGGGCTTCGACGCCCTGGTCTGCTCGGAGGATGTCACACAGGGGAAGCCTGATCCGGAACCCTACCTGAGGGGACTGAAGGCCCTGGGCCTGCCTGCCGATGAATGCCTGGTGGTCGAGAACGCCCCCCTGGGCATCGAGTCCGCCCGCGCCGCCGGCCTGGCCGTGCTGGCCCTGACCACGACCCTTCGAGAAGAACACCTGGAAGCCGCCGACGAGATCGGCCTGTCACACATGCGGGTCCTGGACCTGGTCCGGCCCGAAGGAGAGTGCTAATGGACGGTATGGTAACCATTGAACGCCACATCCTCGACCAGGAGGCCTCGAGCCCTTCCGCGAGCGGGGTTTTTTCCGGCCTGCTCTACGAGATCGCGCTGGCCGGGAAGATCATCCAGCGCGAAGTATCACGCGCCGGCCTGATCGAGCTGCTGGGCAAGACCGGGGATGTCAACATCCAGGGCGAGACGGTCGCCAAGCTGGACGAGTACTCCAACGAGGTCATGGTGCGCACCCTCTCCATGGGCAATCGCGTCTGCCTGATGGGCTCCGAAGAGGTCGACGACGTGATTATTCCCGAGAACGGAGCGAAGCAGGGCAAGTACGTCGTCTGCTTCGATCCCCTGGACGGTTCGAGCAATATCGACGCCAACGTATCCATCGGGACCATCTTCTCGATCTTCCGCCGCAAGTCCGAGCTGGGCACCCTGCCGACGCGGGAGGACGCCCTGCAGCCGGGCAGCGAACTGATCGGCGCCGGCTACATCGTATACGGCAGCTCGACGATGCTCGTGTATACAACGAAGGGCGGCACGGTCGACGGCTTCACCTATGACCCTAGCGTGGGCGAGTTCCTGCGCAGCCACCAGAACATCCGCACGCCGGAGACCGGGCGCATCTACAGCGTCAACGAAGGCAACGTGCAGTACTGGGAGCGCGGCATCCAGCAGTTCCTGGTGGGCGTCAAGGCGGAGGACAAGGCTCGCAAGCGCCCCTACGCGCACCGCTATATTGGCAGCCTGGTGGCGGACTTCCACCGCAACCTGCTCTACGGCGGGATCTTCCTCTACCCGCGGAACGTGCGCGGGGGCAAGAAGAACAATGGCAAGCTGCGCCTGCTCTACGAGGCCATGCCCCTGGCGATGGTCGCCGTCAACGCAGGCGGCGGAGCGAGCACGGGACGCATGCCGATTCTCGACGTGCAGCCGACGGAGCTGCACCAGCGCGTGCCCCTGATCATCGGCAGCCGCAACGACGTGGACGAAGCGGTCCGCTTCATCGCGGCCGAAGAGGAAGAGTAGAATCAATTTCGTGACGCATCACATCCAATAGATCCGAAACAGCAAATCGGAAGGGTTTCCAATGGCCAAGAACAAACTGGTCTATTACTTCGGAGACGGAAAGGCCGACGGAACGGCCAAGATGAAGAACCTGCTGGGCGGCAAGGGCGCCAACCTGGCGGAAATGTGCCGCCTGGGCATTCCGGTTCCGGCCGGCTTCACCATTACCACGGAGGTCTGCGGCTTCTTCGACAAGAAGAACGCCAAGGTGCCGGCAGAGCTGAAGAAGCAGGTCGAGGCCAACCTGAAGAAGGCCGAGAAGGCGATGGGCGCCAAATTCGGTGATACAAAGAATCCGCTGCTCGTCAGCGTGCGCTCCGGCGCCCGCGTCTCCATGCCGGGCATGATGGACACGATCCTCAACCTGGGCCTCAACGACAAGACGGTGAAGGGCCTGATCACCCAGAGCGGCGACGCGCGTTTCGCCTACGACTCCTACCGCCGCTTCGTGCAGATGTACGGAGACGTGGTGATGGGCATGCCGAGCGACGCGCACGGCCACGACCGCTTCGAGCTGATGCTCGACGCCCTGAAGAAGAAGCGCAAGGCCAGGACGGACGTCGACCTGAGCGGCGACGACCTGAAGGGGCTTGTCGCGCAATTCAAGCAGGCGATCAAGAAGCACACCGGCAAGGCCTTCCCCGAGGATCCGATGCAGCAGCTCTGGGGAGCGGTCCACGCGGTCTTCGATTCGTGGTACAACAAGCGCGCCTACGAGTACCGCCGCATGAACGACATCCCCCACGACTGGGGCACGGCAGTCAATGTGTGCTCCATGGTCTACGGCAACATGGGCGAGGATTCGGGCACGGGCGTGGCCTTCACGCGCAATCCGGCGACGGGCGAGAAGGGCCTCTTCGGCGAATACCTGATCAACGCCCAGGGCGAGGACGTGGTCGCCGGAACACGTACCCCGGAGCCGATCTCCAAGCTGGCCGAGGTCATGCCCAAGATCTACAAGGAGTATGATCGCCTCTCGACCAAGCTGGAAAAGCACTACCGCGACATGCAGGACATGGAGTTCACCATCCAGCGCGGCAAGCTGTGGATGTTGCAGACCCGCACCGGCAAGCGCACCGGCTTCGCAGCGGTCAACATTGCGGTGGACATGGTCAACGAGAAGCTGATCAAGCCCGAGGAGGCGTTGCTGCGCCTCGAGGCCGACCAGCTGAACCAGGTGCTGCAGCCGATCTTCGACGACAAGGCCAAGAGCGCCGCCCTGCGCGAGGGACGCCTTCTGGCCAAGGGCCTGAACGCCGGACCCGGAGCAGCCTGCGGACACATTGCCTTCACGCCGGAAAAGGCCGTGGAGTACGCCGCCAAGGGCCAGACCAGCCTGCTGGTGCGCATCGAGACCAGCCCCGAAGACATCAGCGGCATGAAGGCGTCGGCAGGCATCCTGACGGCGCGCGGCGGTGCCACGTCACACGCCGCTCTTGTCGCACGCCAGATGGGCAAGGTCTGCGTGGCCGGTTGCGGGGACCTGCAGATCGACTACAAGAAGAAGACCATGAAGGCTGCCGGCAAGACGCTCAAGGAAGGCGACTTCCTCAGCCTGGACGGCACGACGGGCGAAGTGATCCAGGGCAAGGTCGAGACCAAGGCCAGCGAAGTGATCCAGGCCCTGGTGCCGAACACGGACCTGCCTGCCGCCGCCCGCAAGAAGCTGATGCAGAAGGCGGCCAAGGGGCACGTCTACAAGAATTTCCAGCAGATCCTCGGCTGGGCCGACAAGTATCGCCGCCTGCGCGTGCGCACCAATGCCGACCAGCCCGACCAGAGCGCGGTCGCCGTGGCCTTCGGCGCGGAGGGCATCGGCCTGACGCGCACCGAGCACATGTTCTTCGGCGAGGGCACCAACAACGACAAGATCACGGCCGTGCGCCAGATGATCCTTGCCGACGACGAGAAGGGCCGACGCGCGGCGCTGAAGAAGCTCCTGCCCATGCAGCGCAAGGACTTCGAAGGCATCTTCACGGCGATGAACGGCAAGCCGGTCACGATCCGGACCCTGGATCCGCCCCTGCACGAGTTCCTGCCCCACGACAAGAAGGCCATCGCGCAGCTCGCCAAGTCGATGAAGAAGACACCGGCGCAGGTGGCGGCGAAAATCGAGAGCCTGGCCGAGAGCAATCCCATGCTGGGACACCGCGGCTGCCGTCTGGGAATCGTCTACCCGGAAATCACCGAGATGCAGGCCCAGGCCATCATCGAGGCGGCGATCAATATCAGCAAGAAGGGCGTCAAGGTGATGCCCGAGATCATGATCCCGCTTGTGACACGCGAAGCCGAGCTGGCCAACCAGGCGGAGGTCGTGCGACAGGTGTGTGACGAAACCTTGAAGAAGGCCAAGTCCAAGGTCAAGTACATGGTCGGCACGATGATCGAGATTCCCCGCGCCGCCCTGACCGCCGACGAGATCGCCAACCAGGCCGAGTTCTTCAGTTTCGGCACCAACGACCTGACCCAGACAGGCATGGGGATCAGCCGCGACGACAGCGCGGGCTTCCTGGGCTACTACGCCGAGAAGGGCATCATGGAGAAGAACCCCTTCGAGAGCCTGGACACGACCGGCATCGGCCGGCTGATGGAGATTGCCGTGGAAGGCGGCCGCAAGACACGCCCCGACATCAAGCTGGGCATTTGCGGCGAGCACGGCGGTGATCCAAGCTCGATCGAGTTCTGCCACAAGCTGGGCCTGGCCTATGTGAGCTGCAGCCCCTTCCGCGTCCCCGTGGCGCGCCTGGCGGCGGCGATCGCCGAGCTCAAGTATCCGAGCAAGGCGGCGAAGAAGGCCAAGGCCAGGCCGAAGAAGAAGGCCGGCAAAAAGAAGAAGTAGTCTTTCTGAAGACAGGCAGCAGAACGGGAGCGCCCTGGCGCTCCCGTTTTTGTTCCTGCAGCTGTCCAATTGGATGGATTTTGTGTTAGCGACTTTTGTGGCAATAAAGCTGTGCACTGTGAGTAGGAGCGTGCATAGTTCGCACTTTCCGTCCACCGGCTAGTCGATCGCGGTCCGCAGCCGCAAGGCATTTCCGATGACCGAAACGGAGCTGAAGCTCATGGCGCCGGCAGCCAGGATCGGGCTCAGCAGGATGCCGAAGAAAGGATAGAGCAGGCCCGCTGCGACCGGCACGCCCGCCGCATTGTAGCCGAAGGCGAAGACGAGGTTCTGCCGGATGTTCCTCATTGTCAATCGGCTGATTCGCCGCGCGCGGGCAATGTCTCGCAGATCGCCCTTCACCAGTGTGACGGCGGCGCTTTCCATGGCCACATCCGTGCCGGTCCCCATGGCGATGCCGACCTGGGCCAGGGCCAGGGCGGGCGCGTCGTTGACGCCGTCCCCGGCCATCGCCACCACGCGGCCCGCCGCCTGCTCCTGCCTGACGGCTTCCGCCTTGTCGTCGGGCTTCATCCCGGCGCGCACCTCGTCGATGCCGAGCTGTTGTGCTACGGCTCGCGCTGTGGTCTCGCTGTCCCCCGTCAGCATGAGAATGCGAATGCCCGCACGGTGCAAAGCGTCGATCGCCTGCGGCGTGCTCTCCTTGAGCGGATCCGCGACGCTGATCATGCCGGCGGCCTTCCCGTCCACCGAGAGAAACACGACGGTTCGACCCTGCTCCCTCTGGGACTCTGCGCGCTCTTGCAGCAGGCTGCCGTCCACTCCCATGTGTTCCAGAAGGCTTCGGTTTCCCAGCGCGCAGCTCTTGCCTTGCCAGCGGCCGCGGATCCCTTCACCGGTGAGGGACTCGAAGTCCTCGATGGCAGCGGGCTGCAGACCCCATTTCCTGGCGCCCTCCAGGATCGCCGCGGCAAGCGGGTGCTCGCTGCCTTTCTCCAGGCCGGCGGCGATTGCCAGGACCTCTTCCTCCCCGAAGTCTCCCGCGGCCTCGACAGAGGCCAGCGCGGGCCGACCCTCCGTGAGCGTGCCGGTCTTGTCGACGACGAGTGTATCCACTTCGCAAAGCGTTTCGATGGCCTCGGCGTCACGGAACAGGATTCCCACGCTTGCGGCCCGGCCGGTCGCCACCATGATCGACATGGGCGTGGCCAGGCCCAGGGCACAGGGGCAGGCGATGATCAGCACGGCGATGGCATTGATCAGGGCGTGTGCCATGGCGGGTTCCGGGCCGATCAGCGACCAGGCGGCGAAGGTGCCGAGGGCGATGAGGATCACGGAGGGAACGAACCATGCCGAGACCTGGTCTGCCAGCTTCTGGATCGGTGCCCGGCTGCGTTGAGCCGCGGCCACCATGTCCACAATGCGCGCCAGCAGCGATTCCGAGCCGATCTTCTCCGCGCGCATCACGAAACTGCCCGGGCCGTTGACCGTGGAGCCGATCACGGACTCGCCGGCCTGCTTCTCCACCGGAATGGATTCTCCGGTCACCATGGATTCATCCACGGAGCTGCGGCCTTCCAGCACTTCTCCGTCGACGGGAATCCGCTCGCCGGGGCGCACACGCAAACGATCACCGTGTTCCACATGCTCCAGGGGCACATCGACCTCGTTGCCGTCCTCCTCGATGCGCCGGGCGGTCGTGGCCTGCAGATCGAGCAGCTGGCGGATCGCCTGGCTCGTGCGGCTTCGAGCGCGCAGCTCCAGCACTTGCCCCAGCAGGATCAGGGTCACGATGCTGCCGGCCGCCTCGAAGTAGACGCCCACTTCGCCATTGCTGCGGAAAGAGGCCGGGAACAGGCCGGGAAACAGCGAGGCCACCAGGCTGTAAAGGTAGGCCACGCTGACACCAAGACCTATGAGCGTGAACATGTTCAGGCTGCGGTTCGCCAGCGAGGCCAGCGCGCGAACATAGAAGGGCCATGCGGACCAGAGGCAGACCGGCGTCGCCAGGGCCAGCTCGGCCATCCTCTTCGCTTCCGGGGAGAGGAAGCTGGAAACCGGCGCCCCAGGCAGCATGTCGCCCATGGAGACGAAGAGCAGGGGCACGCTCAAGGCGGCGGCGAATCGGAAGCGCCGCGACATGTCGCGCAGTTCGGTCGAGTCTCCTCCCGCCTCGCCGGAGGACCGGCGCGGCTCGAGGGCCATCCCGCATTTCGGACACTCACCGGGCCCCTGTCGCACGACCTCCGGGTGCATCGGGCATGTGTACTCGGTCTCGTTCCGTGGGGGATCCGCGGCTTCCAGGGCCATGCCGCATTTCGGGCAACTTCCGGGCTCCGTCTGTCTCACTTCCGGGTGCATGGGGCAAGTGTAGGTCATCCGTTCATCCTTTCGCACGCCGCGGCAGGCGCGACAGGTCTTTCGGTCCGGAAACGGCAGAGGCGCCGAAGCACGCGCGTCGCATTCGTGCTTCGCGATCTCCTTTCCTGTCCGGCCGGTGGGAAACCGCCTCCGAAGTCCCTGATCACTGGCTCTGTGTCACTTCAGAAGCAGGATCTTCCGGTGGCGCGTTTCCGTCCTGCCCTTCATGCGGATGATGTAGACGCCGGAGGGCCGGTTGTCCGCATGCCATCTCAGATCATGCCTTCCCGCTTCCATCCTGCCTTCGTAGAGGGTCTCCACCAGGGCTCCGCGCAGATCCAGCACCTGGATCCGCACATCTTCCGCCCGCTCCAGCACAGCCGGGATGACCGTAGAGGGATTGAAGGGATTCGGGTGCGCGGGAAGCAGGTCGAAGGCCCGTGGCGCCGTCGCCGGCCCGGCTTCCGTCTGGGGATCGACGACGACGAACTGGCCCATCATTCCGTCGTCCTCGTGGATCAGCATGTGGCAGTGATACATGTAGGGTACCTCGTCGTCTGCGTGATCCAGGAAGCGCGTGATGAACCGGACCGTGGACATGGGCCTGACGAGCACCACGTCCTTGCGGCCCTGCAGCTCCGGAGGCGGCGGCGAGCCGTTCAGGTCCAGGACTTGGAACTGCACATTGTGGATGTGGAAAGGGTGCGAGATGGGCGAGGAGTTGGTCAGAGTCCAGATCTCCGTGTTCCCCAGGGGGATGTCCATGTTGATCTGCTCCATGTCGAAGGCCGTTCCGTTGATCAGGAAGGAGCCGTTGAGCGCTCCCGGTCCCGGGGACTGGGGAGTAAAGGTCAATTGCCGTGTCGTGTCCGCTTCGCTCTCCAGGTAGGGTGTTGCCGGCACCAGGGCTTCCGGGATGGAGGTGACCGGATCCGGTCCCGTTTCCTGGATCAAGAACCGCAGCACCTCGAAATCGCTGCCGTTGAGCGGATTCGGATTGTAGCCGTTCAGGACCATCTGCGGCATCATTCCCGGAGTGGTCGCGCCGTATACGCCGCTGGGCAGCTCGGATGCGTAGCTGTTGAGGGATACCTCGGGCATCGCGATGGCGGAGAAATCAAACAGGACCTCCGCCCGTTCGCCAGGAGAAAGCAGCAGGCGCGTCAGTTCAACGGGCTCTGCCAGCAGCCCGCCATCGGAGGCGATCATGTGGAAGGCGAGGTTGTCCGAAAAGCCAAGGTTGAAACTGCGCATCGAGGATCCGTTCAGCAGTCGAAGTCTCACGACCTGGGCAGGAACGGAGAGCTCGGCGTTCACCGAGCCGTTGACCGTCAGCACCGAATCAGAGTTGGAAGGCACGATGATCTGTCCCGCCGAGTCGATGTCTCGGGTCTGGATCGCCAGGGGAAAGTCGTCCACCCCATAGGTTCGGGGCAGTTCGAGAGCGGCTTCCTCCGCGTCGCGCACGATGACGAAGCCGGCGATCCCCAGCGAGGCGTGCAGGTTCGTGTTCTCGTGCAGATGCGGGTGGTACCAGTAGGTTCCGGCCTTGTCCAGAACCGCGAACTGCGGATTCCAGGTCTCGTCCGGCTGGATCACGGAGTGAGGGCCGCCGTCATTCGCCGCGCTGACATGCATGCCGTGCCAATGGATCGTTGTGGCCGTGCCCAGGTTATTCTGGATCTGGACGTCCACGAACTCGCCTTCGTTCATGACCAGGGTCGGCCCCAGAAGAGGGCCGTTCACTCCCATGGTCGAGGATGCCGTACCGGGGCGGATTTCACTCAGGCCCGTCTGCAGCGACAGGCTGAATTCGGGCCCCTCGAGCAATGGCGGAATGGCGATCTCCGCGTGCAGCAGGGAAAAGGTTCCTGCAAGGCATGTCAACGAAATGCCGCTGAGGATCCAATGGCATACAATTGCAGGTGTGATGGAGGAAGGCAGGCGCATGGTGGCTCTTTCCGTTCAGGAAGTTGAATTCGGCTCGTTTGATGGCCGCCATGTCCCATACAATGTGGCGTGGGGAGCGATAGCAGCCAGGCAGGAGCGCTCATGACGCTCCTGCCCGGTGCGGATTGGAACACAGTGCATTAGGCACATGGTGCCTCGCGAGGCATTACTCGGCCGCGGCACGAGCTTCGCGCACCCTGTTCGCCATCTGCTCGCCCTTCTCGGCGAAGGCCTTTTCGCACATCGAGCCGCAGAGCAGGACCAGGGTGCTGCCGTATACTTCCTTTTTCGCGCTGTCCGGATCGATCTTCATCCGGCAGTTGGCGCAGGTCTCCAGCGGGTAGTCCGCCGCGTCGCGCGCGAAGAGCGCCTCGCGGATCTTGCCCTTGACTTCGTCCTTGCGCTGGATCGCCTTCTCCTCGCAGCCGTCACAGCAGAGTTTGACGGTGACGCCGTCCAGGCTCATCTCGTAAGGTTCGCCCATCTCACCCAGCTTCTCGCCGCTGATCGGGCAGCGGTCCAACGGGTAGGACTCGGCGGCCATCTCCGTGTTCTGGCCTGCGTGCTCCATCAGCTTGTGCATGTGTCCGTGACCCGTCTTGTCGGAGCTGCCGCCCACGCCACAGCTGCCGCAGTGTGCCAAGGCTCCGGCCACGAAGGCGAGCAGGATGCCCAGGGTGATTGTCATTCGCTTCATCATGTACACTCCTCTACAGGTTTCAAGGGGGTTGGTTCATTGTGTTCCAATCGATACGCGGCCCCTGTGAGACAGGTAATACAGCACGGGCACCGTGAAGACCGTGATCGCCTCGAAGAGCATGCCGCCGAAGACGGGAATCGCCATCGGCACCATCACGTCGGCGCCCCGCCCGCTGCTGCCGAGCACGGGAAGCAGGGCCAGCACCGTGGTCGCCGTCGTCATCAGGCAGGCGCGAATGCGCAGGCGCGCGCCGGCGACAGTGGCATCCAGCTGTTCCCGGCGGGTGACGGGCCTGCGCTCGCTCCAGCTTTGATCGAGGCAGGTGGTCATCAACACGCCGTCATCGGTGGCAAGACCGAAGAGCGCCAGGAAGCCGACCCATACGGCCACACTAAGAAAGATCGGTTTCATACCGAATAGTTCCCGCAGGCTTCGATCGGCGAGGGAGACATCCAGGAACCAGGGCTGCGACCACAGCCAAAGCAGTACGAAGGCGCCGGCAAATGCCACTGCAATGCCGCTGAAGACGAGCAGGGTCGCACGCAGCCGGCGGAATTGAAGCCAGAGCAGTGTCATGATGATCACCAGCGCGACAGGGATCACGACCAGCAGCCGCTTCTGGGCGCGCAGCTGGTTTTCCCAGGTACCCGCGAAGCGCAGCTGCACGCCGGCGGGAAGCTTCAGGCTGCCGTCCGCCCGGCCCTTCTCGATCTGCTCCGAGGCGGCGCTGACGACTTCTCCATCCGACAGGCCCGGACGTCCGTCGAAGAGGACGTATCCCGTCAGGAAGGTGTCCTCGCTTTTCAGGACCTGGGGACCCCGGACGATTTCCACGTGACCCAGTTCGGCGAGCGGGACCAGCCGGCCGTCCATAGCCTTGACCGGGATCGCCTCCAGATCCTCCGGGGAATCGCGCAGCTCGCGCGGGAAGCGCAGGCGCAGGGCCGTGCGTTCCCGGCCCTCGTAGAGCGTCGCGGCGACGGCGCCGCCGGTCGCCGCGGAGAAGGCGCGCTGGGCCGCGTCCATGGTCACGCCGCGCTCGCGCAGGCGGGAACGGTCGAGCGAGAGCTCCAGGTAGGGCTTGCCGATCACGCGGTCGGCTACGACAGCAGGCGCGTATACTTCCGGCACTTCGCGCAGGCTCTCTTCGACGGCCAGGGCCGCGCGCTCGAGCGCCGGGAGGTCGGGAGCCTGGATCTTGATGCCCATGGGTGCGCGCATGCCGCTCTGCAGCATCACCAGCCGGGTGGAGATCGGCTGCAGTTTCGGCGCGGAGGTGACGCCCGTGACCTCGCCCGCGGCGAGAATCTCCTGCCAGATGGCTTCTGTGTCACGAATACCGGGCCATGCATCGCGTCCCTCGTTCAGCTCCGGATCCAGCGGCGGTCGCCAGAGCGGAAAGAAGCGCCCCCCGCTGTCGGCGACCAGCTGTCCGTCGCCGTCCCGCTCGAAGCGTCCCTGGACGAGATAGGGCCGGCCGTCCGCGGCGGGCACGGGCTCGCCGGCCGCGTTGCGGAAGGTGTCACGCGCGGCCGGGTCGAAGCTCCAGCGTGTACGATGGCCGTTCTCGTCCTGCAGGTAGCTTGGATGATACTGGATCACGGTCTCGATCATCGAGAGCGGGGCGGGATCCAGCGGGCTGTCCACGCGTCCCAGCTTGCCGACGGCCTCGCGGATCTCGGGAATCGCCCGGAAGCTCTGGTCCTGGATCGCGAGCACATCCAGCACTTCGCCGATGGAGGCGTGAGGCATGGTGCTCGGCATGTAGAGGAAGCTGCCCTCGTCGAGAGCGGGCATGAACTCGCTGCCGGTCCGCGACCAGATCCAGCCGGCGCAGGCCACTAGGAGCGCGGGGACGACCATGAACAACAGAGGGCGATGCAGGACACGGCGCAGCAGCGTCTCGTAGTGCCGCATCAGCACGTAATACAAGGAAAGGAAACTAGCGAGGAGAAGAGCGCTGAAGCCCAGGTTGAGCCAGGGACTACTGTCTCCCCCCATGGGGAGCCAGTGTTCGCTCAGCACACTCAAGGCCAGGGCCATCACCAGCAAAGGCTGGAACCAGGCAGCCATAGTGGTCGACAGGCGCCGCTCCCAAAGGGGGCGCAAGAGCTCGGACAGGCCGAGTACAAGCAGCAGCACGGCTACAAACTGTGATACAGGAAGGTACCAGCCGGCTGCCGCCGTCAGGCCAAGGGCCGGCAGTCCGGTATAGCGACGCAGGGATCTACCCTTTCGGCGGAAGAACAAGAGCTGCGCCAGGGCGGGTAGTACGAAAAGCGCCAGCACCAGGGCGGCCACCAGGGAAAAAGTCTTTGTCCAGGCCAGAGGCGTGAAGAGTTTGCCCTCCGCTGCTTGCAGGCTGAAGACGGGCAGGAAGCTGACGACGGTGGTGGCCAGCGCCGTCAGCACGGGGCGGGCCACACGCTGTACGGCACGCTCCACGACGGCCAGAGGGGCGTCTGTCGGTCGACGCTCCTTCTCGCTGAGGATCGCCTCGCAGATCACGATGCCCATGTCCACCATGGTGCCGATGGCGATGGCGATGCCGGAGAGCGCGACGATGTTGGCGTCGACTCCGAATTGCTTCATGGCAATGAAGGCCAGCAGGACGGCGGCCGGCAACAGGGCCGCGATCAGCAGCGAGCTGCGCAGGTGGCGCACCATGACCAGGATCACCAGGGCCGTCACCAAGATCTCGTCCAGCAGGGCGTGAAACAGCGTGGCGATGGTCTCGTCGATCAGCGTGCTGCGATCGTAGAAAGGGACGATGGAAACACGGCTTCTGCCGGCATCCGTCTCACGGACCGGCAAGCCGGGCTCCAGCTCATGGATCCGTTCCTTGACGCCCTGGATCACGGCCTTGGGATTGGCCCCGTAGCGGGCGACGACCACTCCGCCGACGGCCTCGACGCCGTCCTTGTCCAGAGCACCCCGACGCGGAGCCGGCCCCTCGCTGACGTGGGCCAGATCCGAAACGCGCAGGGCCTGGCCGCCGCGCATGGCGACGACGGTTTCGCCCACATCCTCGACGCTGCGCAGGAAGCCTCGACCGCGGATGAGATACTCGACTTGGTTAATCTCGACGCTGCCGCCTCCGCTGTCCTCGCCGCTGAGACTCAGGGCCTTGTAGAGCTCCTGCAGGCCGATCTCGTAGCGTTTGAGCGCCAGGGGGTCCGCCTCGACGATGATCTCCCGGGTGTGTCCGCCTACGGAGGCCACTTCCGCCACGCCTTCCACGGAGAGCAGCGCGGGCCGCACGGTCCAGTCCTGGATCGAACGCAGCTCGTGGAGATCCCAGCCGCCGGCCACCTCGCCTTTTGCATCACGGCCTTCCAGCGTATACCAGAAAACTTGGCCCAGCGCGGTCGCGTCGGGCCCCAGGGCGGGTCGCACTCCCTGCGGCAGCAGGTCCGGAGGCAGGCTGGCCAGTTTCTCCAGCAGGCGGCTGCGGGAATCGTAGAATCCGGCCTCTTCCTCGAAGATCACGTAGATCGTGGAAAAGCCGAACATCGAGAGCGCGCGCACCGTGCGCACATCGGCGACCCCCAGCAGCGTGCTGGAAAGCGGATAGGTGATCTGGTCCTCGATGTCGCGCGGGGAATGGCCGGGCCAGGTGGTGAAGACGATCTGCTGGTTCTCGCCCAGGTCGGGGATCGCGTCCACGGGAACCGGATCACGCTCCAGGCCGCCCAGCTCGAAATCGAATGGAGCGACCCGCAGGGACCCGAACAGCGCCAGCAGACAGATCGCGAAGAGTACGGGCTTGTTGCGCAGGGCGATGCCGATCAGGCTCTCCAGCCAGCCTTTCGCTTGCGGCTCAGTGTTCATGCTGCATGGGCTCCCCAGCCTCCGAGGGCTGCATCAGGCTGGCGGCGCCGCGGATCTGCAGAGCACTGTCGATGCGGAATGCGCCCTCCGCGACAACTTCCTCTCCCGGCTCCAGTCCCTGCAGCACAGCGCGCCAGCCGTCGCCGGCGGGTCCGACGAGGATTTCGCGAGGCTGGTAGCGGCCGGGAGCGCTCTGTACGTAGACAAGCGTCCGCTCGCCGCCGAAGAGCACGGCGCTTTCCGGAATGCTGAGCGGAGCGCGGCCGTCCACGCGGATGGGAACTTCCAGTTCGGCGCGCAGCAATTGGCCGACGCGCAGGCGACCTTCGGCATTGGCCAACAGGACGCGTGCGCGTGCACGGCGTTCACCGGCCTGTAAGACAGGATCGATGAAGGCGATTTCCGCCCGGATTTCCTCGCCGGGCAGGCCGTCGACGCGGATTGTGACACCCGCACCTTCGTCGATGTGCGGCAAGTCCACCTGGTCGATCCAGAGCTGGCCCCACAATAGGTCCAGCTCGGCCAGCCGGAAGAGGCGGCTGCCGGCGGCGAGCTGCGCGCCGGGTTCGACCAGGCGCTCCAGCACGATGCCGCCGGCTTCGGCCCGCACGGGCAGCGTCTCGCGCACCTGTCCCCCGGCGATGATCGCCTCCAGATCCTCGCGGGCGATGCCCCACAGGCGCAGGCGTTCGCGGGCCGCCTCGCGGGTGGCGGGCAGCAGCAGTTCGCGCTGGGCGGCCAGCAGCTCGGGACTGTACAGTTCGTAGAGTGGTCGCCCCTCGCGCACCCGCTCGCCGGGCCGCGCCCCGTGGATGGCTGTGACCCGGCCCGCGACCCAGGTGCGGATCTCGCTCAACCGGTCCTCGGCGACGGAGACTTCGCCGGGAACCTGCAGCTCGCGTGTCACAAATCGGCGGCGCACGATGCTGGTGGAGATACCCGCGCGTCGCGCCGCCTCCTCGCTCAGGGAAAGTTCCGGGGTCTTGTCGGACTTGGAGCCCTCCACGGGGACCATGTCCATGCCGCATACCGGGCACTCGCCCGGCTCTGGCAGGGGCGGCACGCAGTTCATGGCGCAGGCCCAGCCGCCGCTGTCCGTGTCGTGATCCATTCCGTCATGCATGCTGTCCGTGCTCCTGGCTTCCGTCGGCTCTTTCGCTGTAACGAGCTCCATGCCGCAGATCGGACAGTCGCCCGGCTGATTCATGCGGATCTGCGGGTGCATGGAGCAGGTCCAGACACTGCCGGCGTCTTCGACGCTGTTTCCCTGGCCGTTCGGTGAGCCGCAGGCGTATACGAGGAGCATCAGGATCGTCCATAGGGGAAAGAACTTGTGTTGTGCGACAAGGTTGCTCATCAATCTCTCCTCGTCTCGCCCTGTGCGGAGCGCGTCATTCCATCGGTCTCGGAGCGGGCGGGTCGCGCCAGCTCCTCCAGTTCCAGGGTCGCCTTCCAGAGGCGGACCAGGCTGGCGTCTCGCTGAAGGCGGAGGCGTGTCCGATCCATGGCGGCGGAGGCGAGCTCGTCGTAGCGCGCCAGTCCCCCGCGGTATTCTTCTTCGGTGGATTCCAGCAGGGCTTCCGCGATGGGAAGCAGGTCGATCCGCAAGCGCTCTTCGTCCCGTTCGGCGCTGATTCGCGCGTCTTGCGCCAGCCGCCAGCGCTCAAGAAGGCGCAGCTCCGTGTCCCGCAAGCCGGCGGAGGCGCCCGCGCGCTCCTGAGCGGCAAGGGCGCGACGCGCCTGGTTCGCGCCTTGCCAGAGGGGCAGGCGTATGGACAGGTTCAGGGCGAGGGCGTCTCGTCCTGACTCCTGCACCGGCATTTCCGCTTCTCCAATGAAAAGCCAGGAGAGTCCGAAGCTAAGATCCGGGCGCGAGGCCAGACGGCTCAGCTCTTCGCTGGATCGTGCTCGAAGTACACTCGAGGTTGCCTGCAGCACCGCGGGGTGATCTTGCACTCCCGCGTTGTCCGGCAGTGAGCCGGGCAGGGTCAAGTCGGCGGGCAGGACCAGGTCCTCTCCCTGCGATCGGCCGATGGCCCGGGCAAGGGCCTGCCGAAGTCCGTGCAAGCGATCCCCACCTTCCGCCAGGCGCAGGCGAGCCTGCTCTTCGCCGAGGCGGGCCCGCAGGCTGGCGCCGGAGCGCCCGATGCCCGCCGCATACTCCGCTTCCAGGCTGGCGCGCTGTCGGCTGCTCCAGTCCAGCAGATCCGACAAGTGTTCGATCTCGCGCTCCTGCTGCCATAGGGCGAGCCAGGCTTTGCCGGCGGCCAGGCGCAGCTCCCTTTCCTCATTCTGCAGCCGGTAGAACTCTCCACGGGCCTCCGCGTGGGCACGCTCCTTCTGCACCTGCAGAGTTCCGGGCCAGGGCAGGGGCTGCTGCAGCTGCAGGGCGCCCTGCTGGGGGCCCAGACGGGTTTCCACGGGACGGGGTTGCAGACTCACGCCCAGACGAGGTTCCGGCAGAGTGCCCGCCAGCTGGATTCCTTCGCGGCTGGCCTCTGCCATTGCCAATGCTGCCTCGAACCTGGGCGTCCTGGTGGCGGCTTCCTGTGCTTCTCGCAGGTTCAGCTCTTCCGCTTGTAGCAGGGAAGGGAACAGGAGCAGGCAGATGAGCAGATGCATGGCAATCCTCGCTTGATGAATGCTCATCAGGCAAGAGCCGGGCCAATAGAAGAAAGTGGTGGTAGCCCTGCCTGCAGTGGCGGACCGGGCGGAGGAGGGCGAGGAGAATTCGTCGTAGATGTCGAGACCTTCGACCTGCAGGTCGAATCGGGGCCATGCAACTGGATCCGCGGGGAGCCTGGATTTCAGTGACTGCACCGGCAACGGATGCAGCCGCAGCCGCAGCCGAGTTCCTTGCGGGTCCAGCTTTGCCAATTGCTCCAGGCCAGGGCCGGGTCGTTTCCGTGTACTCGACGCCACCAGCGCGAGAAGGCCAGGCTATCTCCCCCGACACTGTCGGGAACAGCGCGGAAAAGGGCCCAGCGAAGCTCCAGGCTGTCGAGCTGCAGGGCATCGGGGCGGCCGTCCGCGTCACGGTCGGCCGCCAGGTCGTTGAGGCCGTCGTGGTTGCCATCGACGAAGCGCGTTTCCGGAGAAGCGGTGGCTTCCGGCGACAGGGGCCGGTCCTTGCCCATGGAATGCAGCAGCACGGGCAGAATCAGGATCAGGTAGAAAACGGCGCGTTTCATGGCAGGGCTCCTTTTGTCGAGGCCTCCTCAGGCAAGCTCCGTGCCATCCGAATCACCATGCCAGCGTCGCAGCCGGTCCCGAATGTTCTTCTCCGACAAGCCCAGGCGCCGGGCCGCTGCGCTGCGGTTGCCGCCCTGTGCACGGATCTCCGCCAGCACCAGATCCCGCTCGGCGAGTTCCAGTCGACGGGGCAGGGGAAGATCTTCGCGCTCAAGCCAGCTGACCGTCGCTTCGGAACCTTTGTCGCTCAGGCCCAGGTCGGCCGGTCCGACGGTCTCGCCCCGGCAGAGAACGGCGGCGCGTTCCATCACATTGGACAGCTCGCGCACATTGCCCGGCCAGGAACCAGCCTGCAGCGCGTCGATCGCACGGGCCGAGAGCTCGAGTTCACCGCGGCCAAGGCGCTCGCAGAAACGCCGCAAGAAGTACCGGGCCAGGGGAGCCAGGTCCTCCCGGCGCGCCCGCAGGGGGGGGATTTCGATGCGCACCACGTTCAATCTGTAATACAAATCCTGGCGAAAGCGGCCCTGTCTCACTTCCCTTTCGAGCTCCCGGTGAGTCGCCGCGAGAATGCGCAGGTCGACGGGGACCTCCTCGCTGCCGCCGACCCGTTCGATCACGCGTTCCTGGAGCACGCGCAGGAGCTTGAGCTGCGCTGCCGCCGGCATGTCGCCGACCTCGTCGATGAACAGCGTGCCGCCGCGGGCCCGCTCGATCACACCCAGGCGCTGCCGATCGGCGCCGGTGAAGGCTCCCTTCTCGTGGCCGAAGAGTTCGCTTTCGAGCAGGCTTTCGGGGATCGCGCCCACATTGACGGCCACGAAGGGCGCTTCCGTGCGCGCGGAGAGGCGGTGCAGGCTGCGTGCGATCACTTCCTTGCCTGTTCCCGACTCGCCCTGGATCAGTACCGTGGAGTCGCTGGGCGCTGCCCGTGATACAAGCGAGTAGACCTGCCGCATGGCTTCGCTTTCGCAGACCAGTCCGGACTGCTCATAGCGATCGAGGCGTTCGCGCAGCACGCGGTTCTCGCCCAACAGGCGCCTGTGCTCCAGGGCCTGGCGCAGCTGGGGCAGCAGGGCGTCCAGGTCGACCGGCTTTGTAATGTAGCCGAATGCGCCTTCCCGCATGGCCTGGACGGCGTTCTCGATGCTGCCGAAAGCGGTGAGCAGCAGGACGGAGATCTCCGGATTGCGCTCCCGAACACGGCGCAACAACTCCAGCCCACCCATGCCGGGCATGCGCTGGTCACTGAGCACGGCGTCCGCGCCTTCCCGCGCCAGCTGTTCCAGCGCCTCCTCGCCGGAGGAAGCCTCGCGGACCTCGAAGCCTTGCTTTCGGAGGAAGCCTGCCAGCATACCCCGCTGGAGAACCTCGTCGTCGACGATCAGCAGCTTGTGTGTCAAATTGACCTCCCGTCCAGGGTCATGCGAAGACGCGCACCTCCTAGAGGAGACGCCTCCGCGACCAGGTCGCCGCCGTGATCCAGGGCCACGCGGCGCGCCAGGGGCAGTCCCAGGCCCGTGCCCTCCGGCCGGCTGGTGTAATACAAATCGAATACCCTGCCACGCTCTTCCGCGGGAATGCCCGGTCCGTCGTCGTCGACCAGGATCTCCACCCGACCATCCGCGGACCTCGCCAAAATCCGCAGGTGGCCGCCCTGCCCTTTCGCGGAAAGGGTCTGCAGGGCGTTTTCCAGAAGATTGCCGAGCGCCTCGCGGAGCTGACCGGCATCGGCCATGATGGGGAGTTCTTCGGGCGAGTCCAGCTCGCAAAGGATGCCGGTTTTCTCGATGGCTTCCCGGTGCAGCCTTAGCAGGTCCTCCAGGAGCAGGCGCAGGTCGATCGCTTCCGGCCGAGCCGGATGCGGGCGGGCCACGGACAGGAAGTCCCCGACGATGCCGCCCATGCGCGCCGCCTCTGCCTGCATGGCTTGCAGGAGGTGGTCGAATTCCTCGCCGTCTTCCCGGGGCTCGAACTCGCGGCGCAGACGCTGGCTGCTCATGGAAATCGTGTTCAAGGGGTTGCGCAACGCGTGTGCGACGCCCGCGGCGGTTTCGGCCATCGAGCGCGTGCGCTCGTCCAACGCGCGACGTTCCTCCAGTGCCCGGACTTCCCGTGTCACGCGATCGCGCTCCAGTTCCAGCTCGCGGTTGCGACCGCGTGTCACCTGCCATCCCAGCAGGGCCATGGCCAGGGCCAGCAGGGCGGCGGCGCGAAGCCACAGGCCCGCGAAACCGCGCTGGCGCAGGCTGCTGAAGGCGGCATCGGAGAGAAGCACGCGCAGGACCAGGTTCTGTTGCGGATCCAGCGATACACGGCAATGGAACCCGTCGGGAGATCGTATCACGTCCGTGCCGTCTGTTCGCGTTGAGGACAGGAAGGACGGCACGGGGTCAGGGAGGTCCCCGGCGGCAGCCAGGATCTGCTCATCCTGTTGCACCAGGGCCCAGCGAATGTGATCCTGGGCGCAGGCCTGTCGCAGGCTCTGTCCCATACCCGACAGGCGACGAAGGCCCAGCCATTCCTCGGCGCGGATCGCCGCGCAGGCGAAGCCGCCATGATCCGTGATCACAGCGACGGCGAAGACCTGTCCCTCCGGAGGGCCCACCAGGCCCAGCTTGCGTTCCCGAAGCTGGCTGGGGGAATGCTTCGCGGCAAGGGCCTTCGCAATTTCCTCGAGCAGCATGCTGTCGTCGGTGGTGGCTTCCTGTACCTTCACGGATGAGTCGAAACGGGCCAGCAGGGCGACGCCTCCCCGACCCAGCAGAGTGCCCAGGTCCGTCCAGGCAGCCGACTCTGCCTGTGCCGCAAGCCAGGCAGCCGCAAAAAGCTGATCCGTCAAGGATTCACTGAGCAAGGCTTCCGAGTTCCGGGCCTGGAGCACGGCCTGCTGAATGCGGTCCGCCAGTTCCCCGGCCTGCACTCCAGCGAGGGTTTCCAGGTTGCGCTCCAGTGAGCGCTGCTCCCAGAAGGCAGCTGCAAGCAGCAGCAGGGCCAGGAGCACAAGAGGAACCAGCCGGGTGCGGATGTGAGTCCGGTCCATGGCCGAATATGCCATTCCCGTGTGGCTTCAATAAGGAAGGGCGTGGAACAAGGCGCCCGGGTTCCGCGGCATGCCGGAGTGTCCAGTTTGCCGGAAAGAGTGTTAGGGATTTTTTTGGCAATAAAGCTGTGCACTGTGAGTAGGAGCGTGCACACTTCGCACTTCTCCCTCCCACCCCAGCCTCAGGCCGTCCGGCTATACAGCCTGGAGCTGTGCGGCGGCCGGGCGCTGTGCGTACGCAGTTCGCTGACTGTAATCCCTTCCGAGGCCAGTCCGCTGAAGACCCGCTCGCGATTCTGTTCCGGGTCTCCCATGAACAGGCTGTAGTCCGGATCGATCAGAACCACCCGCTGGCTGTCGCTGGCCAGGACTTCCTGCACGAGCGATTCGATCCAGGGGCGCGGGGAGCCCAGGCGCGTTGCCAGATCCACCTCGCGGATCCGGTCCATGGACAAGCTGCGGCCACCCCAGGCGCTCAGACCGCGCACGGCATCGGCCCTGTCGCGGAAGTGGATCATCAGCGGTACGGTCGGGTTCTTTGTGGGAAGGCTCTGCTTCATGGTGGTCTCCTTTGGTTGTTTGCCGCAGGATCGCTGGGGGGTGAGACATTTTATGACTGACAGGGCTGGGGGGATCTGGACTGAATAACGTTGTTCGTTACAGATCTTTGATTTCCATAGGGTTTAAAGCTATTGACAGTTTGTTGGTCTTGTCCCTTTTTAGGTCTTCCGGCCTGCCTATAATAGTAGGCGGGTTTCCAGTACCTGAACCGCGCCGCTGTCCGGATCGGCGCAAAGTCGGCCAGGCAAAGCCGTTTTCAGCGTTGAATTCTGCCGATACCTCGTGTATCACGCCCATCGAGGGGCCGATGGCACGAAACAGTCCGTGCTCCAGTGCCGAATGGGCGCCCGCGCGGAATGGAAACATACCGGAATCGAAAAAGACAACTGCATCCTCAGAACGAAAGGAACCGTCTATGCGTAAGGCAATCCTTCTTGGCGCCATGGTGGCTGGCCTTGCCGTGTCTGCCCACGCCGAGTACGCGATTGGCGAAACTCCGCCGGACTTCACCTGCGACACCACGTTGCCGGGCGAATTCGGTGCGGAGTGGAACCTGTATGAACACCGCGGCCAGGTCGTGCTGATCAACTTCGGGGCCACGTGGTGACCGGCTTGTAATACGGAGTTTCCGCATTTACAAACCGATTTTCGCGAAGTCTACAGTGAAGCCGAGCTGGAGATCGTCCACATTGACACCGACGGTATTTCGGCCAGTGCGCTGAACAACCACTGGAGTCAATACAACCCGACCTTCCCCATCCTGCAGGGCTGCAACAGCATCTATGGCCCCTACGGCACGGGTTACATCCCCCACACCACCATCCTGGACACCGAGGGCATCGTCCGCGGCAACTGGGTCGGCTACAGCAGTGGAGTCGGCGCCGAAATGGCCGCCATCATCGAGCAGTTCGCCTCCATCGACCATCCTGCCCTGGCCATCGAGATGCTCGAACTGAGTGGCGACGCCAACGGCGACGGCCGCCCGGATCCGGGTGAGACCATCGACCTGGCCCTGACCCTGGTCAATCCCGGCATCGCCGTGGACGGCACCAGCATCAGTGCCACCTTGACCTGCAGCGATCCCGGCATCACCGTGCTGAACGACATGGTCACCTTTGCCGACTGCCCCGCGGGCGGCACCACCACGGGTGACGCCATGTTCAGCTTCAGCGTTGCCGAGGGCACCGATCCCTTCTTCGCCACCTTCTCCTTCGAGATGTCGGCGGATTACGAAGGCGCCAGCGAGCCCTTCATTTCCATGGAAGACCAGATGGTCCGCATCGGCCGTCCCGCCACCCTGGTGGTCGACAGCGACGGTCCGGACGACGATAACGAGACTTTCCTGACCAGCGAACTGGCCAGCCGCGGCATCGGCTATGATGTCTGGGCCACCCCCACCACCGGTGAGATCGACGGCGACGAGCTGATGCGCTATGATCGCGTCTATTGGCTGGGCGGCACGAATCCCAACGACCTGATGGCGACGGAAGCCTTCGGCCTGGCCGCCTTCCTGGACAACGGCGGCGAGCTGATCATGAGCAGCCAGTACGCCACCGACAACAGCGAGAACAGCCAGTTCATCGAGGACTACTTCGGCGTGCAGCTGGAGCAGGACCTGGGTGTGACCACCTTCCTGCTGGAAGGCGTCGAGGGCGATCCCTACTTCGGCAACACCAACTTCGTCATCACCGGCAGCGGCGGCGCCTCGAACAACGAGCATCCCGACCGCCTGATGGTGACCGGCGACCACGCTACCGGCTTCACCACCTGGTTGCAGGGCGGCGGCACAGGCGGTGTCTATGTCGAGACCGACGACTACAAGGCGATTTTCATGGGCTTCCCGGTGGAGGCTGCGCGTACGCACAGCAGCTATCCCAACAGCCTGACCATGGACACCTTCCTGGACCGCGCGGAGAACTTCTTCAGCGGCAACACCAGTGTGGGCGAGCCGGCCCTGGCCAGCGAGTTCCGCATTGAAGGCGCCTGGCCGAATCCCTTCAACCCGAGCACGATGCTATCCTTCACCCTGCCCCAGGCTTCGAATGTGAACTTCACGGTTTACAATACCCTGGGCCGCAAGGTGGCGAACATCGAAGGCGGCGCCCTGCCCGCCGGCACCCATGAGGTGACGGTTGACGGCAGCGCCCTCGCCAGCGGCCTCTACTTCATCCAGATGAGCGCCGACGAGCAGGTCCGCGACCTGATCAAGGTGAGTCTGGTCAAGTAGACCGATTCCCGGATGTATCCGGAGCCCCGCGATCGCTTGGATCGCGGGGCTTTTTCACTTTTTCCACATGGCGGTACCGGAGACGCAAGTTCCGCTTTCATCGGTCGATATTCTGGAAAGAGACCCCTCTGAATCGGAAACGGAGCCGTGAGCGAAATCAGGCCTGAACACTGCATCCTCCTGGCGGATGATGAAGCCGTCCTGCTGAAGACCTGCGCCCAGCTGCTGAACCTGCTGGGCTATGAAGTGGTGACGGCGGAAAACGGCCTGCGCGCCCTGGACCTGTTCCAGGAAAGCCCGGAGCGCTTCTCGCTGGTCATGGTGGACGAGAACATGCCCAAGCTCACCGGACGCGAAGTCTGCAAGCGGATCCGCCAGTCCTTCCCGGACCAGAAGGTGCTCATCTGTTCCGGGTACCGGGACATGAGAGACTGCGATCTGCCCAACCTGCACAAGCCCTACAGCCTGGGCGATCTTGAATCCACCCTGAACAGCCTGCTCCCCTAGCGCAATGGCTTCAGGCCCTGCAGTTCCGGCCGCTTCTCCAGCGGCTCGAGCGGGGTCCGTCTTTGAATATCTTGGCTTCGGGGCTATCTTTCCCGGATGCAAAAAAGTGCCTGCGATTCACGCCCCAATCTTTGCGGCCATACCCCTGTCGAGCTGGCGGAACTCTTCCGCGAGCGCGGGGAGGCCTCGTGGCGTTCGGACCAGGTCTTCCAGTGGATCCACAAGAAGCAGATCTTCGATTTCGGCGAGATGAGCAACCTGGGCAAGGGGCTCCGCGAGCAGCTTGCCGGCGAGTTCGCGACCATGGACCTGGTCGCCGTGAGACATGCCGTCAGCCGGATCAGCGACTGCGAGAAGTTCCTCTTCCGCCTCTCGGACGGGGAGCACATCGAATCCGTCTGGATGGATTTCGGGGACCGGCAGACCCTCTGCGTCTCGAGCCAGGTGGGATGCGCAATGGGCTGCAGCTTTTGTGCGACAGCGACCATGGGGCTCAAGCGCCACCTGCAGGCCGACGAGATCCTGCAGCAGGTGCTCTACGTGCAATCCCTGCCGGGGAAGGACCTGCGCAACATCGTCTTCATGGGCATGGGCGAGCCCCTGCACAACTTCGACGAGGTCGATCGCGCCGTCCGCCTGCTCAATGACCCCCTCGGCATGGCCATCGGCGCGCGGCGTATCACCGTGTCGACTTCCGGCCTGGTGCCGCAGATCCGTCGCCTGGCCGACGAGGGCGTGCCCTGCAGGCTGGCCGTGAGCCTCAACGCGGTCAACGATCCGCTGCGCGGCGAACTGATGCCGATCAACCGCAAATGGGGGCTGGACGAGCTCTTCGATGCCTGTCGCTACTGGACCGACAAACGCAAGGACCGTGTGACTTTCGAGTACATCCTCATGGATGGGGTCAACGATGCCGAAGAGGACCTGAAGGGCCTGCGCAGCCGGCTCTCCCGCCTGCCCTGCAAGCTGAACCTGATCTACTACAACCCGACGGACCGCGGCTACCGCAGCAGCGAGACGCGTGTATACGACCGCTTCTTCGAGGCGCTGAGGAACTCGCCCTTCGCCGTCACCCTGCGCCAGAACATGGGAACCGACATCAGCGCCGCCTGCGGGCAGCTGCTCGTAGAGGAGAGTCGCGGCTGATGCAATCCCCGCAGGCGAAGGCGCCGCGCGTCTCGATCGTCATTGTGCACTACAACACGCTGGAGCTTACGCGTGCCTGCCTGCGCAGCATCGAGCGGGATGCCGCGGACCTGGCCGTAGAGACCTGGCTGGTCGACAACGGCAGCGATGACGGTTCGGGATTCACCCTGGCGAAGGAGTTTCCCTGGATTCGCCATGAACGCAGCGATGCCCGCCTGGGATTCGCCGCGGCCAACAACCTGGCCGCCCGCAAGGCAGGGGGCGAGTTCCTGCTCTTCCTCAATTCGGACACGGAACTGCGCAACCGCGTGTTGCAGCAGCATTGCGTTTTCATGGACGAGCACCCGCAGTGCGCGCTGAGCGGCTGTCGGCTGCTCCGCCAGGACGGCAGCCTGGACCGGGCCTGCCGCAGGAGCTTCCCCACGCCGCTGGTTTCCCTCTACAAGGTCCTGGGGCTGAACGCGCTCTTCCCGAAGGTGAAGCACTTCTCGCGCTACGACCTGAGCTACCTGCCGGAAAACGAACGCTACCCCATCGACTGCGGAGTCGGCGCCTTCCTCTTCTGCCGCCGGGAAGTGGTCCTGCCCCTGGGGCCCTTCGACGAGGACTATTTCTTCTACGGCGAGGACATCGACCTGTGCTACAAGGTCCGCGAGGCAGGGCACGACATCTGGTATTTGGGCGACATTGACATCCTGCATCACAAGCGCGGCACGAGCCTGCGCAACGGAAGCTGGGTGATCCACCACTTCCATCGCAGCATGTGGATCTTCTATCGCAAGCACTACCGACACCGCTATCCCTTCTTCGTCAACTGGATGGTCTATGCCGGCATCGGCCTGCGCTGGCTGTCGGTCCGCGCGGCGGGAGCCATGCTTGGAAGGCGGGGGGCGTGATCGCCCGCTACCTGCTGCGCTTCGCCCTGGCCGTGCTCGACCTGTCGGCCCTGCTGATCGCCGCCGGCCTTGGCTGGTGGCTGCGCTTCGAGATCCTGCCGCGTTTCCTGCCGGGCATGGTTCATGTGACACAACCCATGGGCAAGATGACCGGCTTCCTGGTCTTCTGCGCCCTGGCCCAGCTCTTCTTCGCCGCGAACAGCGGCCTGTACCACTTCCGGACCAACATCTTCCGCCAGCAGTTCTTCGGCAGCCTGCGCACCGTCTCCCTGCTCTTCCTGCTGGTCGTCGCCTACCTGGTCGTCTTCAAGATCAACTTCGAGTTCAGCCGCCTGGCGACGCTGATGAGCATGCTCATCCTGGCTATCCTGATGCCGGTGCTGCGATTCGTCTTCCTGCGGCTTGTCGTCCGAGTCGGAGTGTTGCGGCTGCCTGCGCTGTTGATCGGGACGGAAAGCGCCCGCAAGGCCTTCGCCGAGCACATGGAAGACCGGCACTTCGAGCGTCAGACACGCGTATTGGCGCGCCTCTCGCCGGACGAACTGATCGATCCGGAAAACCACCTGCTGCGGGAGGAGTGGGATCGTCGCATCGAGCAGATGATCCGCTCCGACGGGCTGGGGAAGATCGTGATCCTGATGGAGGGCCTGCCGCGCCGGCAGCTGGTGGCCCTGCTGCGCGAATTCGAGATCCGCCTGAAGTACATCCAGCTCGTGCCGGACGCGCCCTCGCTGGCCCTGGTCGGCAGCACGCCGGTCGAGACGGACAATGCCCTGATGCTCAGCCTGCGCCAGACCCTGATGCGTCCGGCGGCGCGGATCACAAAGCGCCTCGTGGACAATCTGCTGATTCTGCCCTTCCTGCTTCCCCTGGGCCTGCTGCTGTTCCTTTGCCTGCCCTTCTTCCGCGGGAAGCCCCTGACGCGTATACAGCGCTTTGACCTGGAGGGGCGCCCTTTCCATCTCTGGCAGTTGGCGGTCGACTACGAGCGCGGCGGTTTCCTGTTCCAGAGCGGCCTCTACAAGCTCCCGGAGATCCTGGGCATCCTGACCGGACGCCAGGCCCTGGTCGGTCCGGCGCCGCTGATCGAGCGCGAACTGGGCGAGTATCACCACATGAGCGGGGCCCTGCGCCGTGTCCGGCCCGGCATGACGGGCCTGTGGCAGATCAGCGATTTCGGCTATTTCAACGCGGATCACCGCATGGCGCTGGACCTGTACTACGCCATGAACTGGTCCCCGCTGCTGGACCTGCGCATTCTCGCGGAGTCCGGGTGGAAAGGCGTCTACAGCCTCTTCCGTCCCCGCCAGGGAGGCATGCGTGCCTAGGGCCGGGGCATCCCGCCTGGCTGCCCTGGAGGGCGTGATCCGGAACCGGCTCCCGGCCGGACATGCCTGGGCCGCGCCGCGCGAGGAGGGGCCGCGCTTGTGCACGGATCACCGCCATGCCCGCCCCGGCGATCTCTTCGTCGCCGTGCGCGGCGAGCGCTTCGACGGCCACCGGGTCGTGGACGGGCTGCGCGCCCGCGGAGTCCAATGCGTGATCCAGCAGGGGGAAGCGGCTTCTGAGGCCGAGCTGGTCGTTTCCGACAGCAGGGCCTGGCTGGCCCGGGCGGCGGAACTGCTGGAAGGGGATCCCAGCCGCTCGCTGCGCCTCTACGCGTTTACCGGAACCAACGGCAAGACGACCACGGCCTGGATCCTGCAGCACCTGCTGCTGCGGGAAGACCCCCGCGCCGGTTTGTGTGGCACGCTGGGCATGAGGATCGGCGACAGTCCCCTGGAAAAGGGATCGCTGACGACTCCTCCGGCCTGGGAGTTGAGCGGCTTCTGCGCCGATGTCGTACGGCAGGGCGGGCGGTCGCTCGTGCTGGAGGCCTCGAGTCACGCCATCGACCAGCGCAGGCTGCATGGCCTTCATGTATACGCAGCGGCCTTCCTGAACCTGGCTCCCGAACACCTGGACTACCACGGGGACATGGACCGGTACTTCCGCTGCAAGGCCGGCTTCCTGCAACGCGAGGAACTGCAGCTGCGCGTCGTGCTCTGCGAGGATGACTGGGGCCGCCGCCTGGCGCAGACGCCGGGCTATTCCTGGACCCGGGTGGGCGGGAATCCGGATTGCCGCTGGCAGCTTCTCCTGCGGGAATCCAGCGAACACGGGCAACGGATGCGTCTGCGCGGACCGCAGGGAGAAGAAGACTACACCCTGCCCCTGCCGGGCGTCTACAATGCGCAGAATGCCCTTGCGGCCATCGTCTTGGCGCGTGAAAGCGGTTTGTCCCGTGAAGCTGTCCGCGATTCCCTTGGGACCCTGCCTCTTGTTCCCGGGCGGATGGAGCTATTGCGCGCCCCGGGTCGGCCGACCGTGGTCATCGACTACGCGCATACGCCGGACGGCTATCGGGCCTGCCTGCAGAGCCTGGCCGAGTGGCACAAAGGGCCGCTGACCTGCCTCTTCGGCTGCGGCGGCGAACGCGATCGCGAAAAGCGCCCCGAGATGGTGCGCGCCGCGGCCGAGCACGCCGGCCAGCTGGTGTTTTGCCTGGACAATCCACGGGGGGAGGATCCGGAGCAGATCTTCAGGGACATGCAGGCCGGTCTCGATTCGCGTATACAGGCCCGGCGCGTGGACGACCGGCGGGAAGCCATCCGCTGGGCGATCGGGAACACGCCCGCCGAGGGCCTTGTGGTCCTTTTGGGGAAGGGACATGAACGCTACCAGCTCATCGGGAAGGAACGCCTGCCCTTCGATGAGCCGGCCATCGTGCGCGAGGTCTTCGATGGCTGAGCGGATCCTGCTCATCGGCAGTGGCCTCAGCGCCATGGCCGCCGCCCGCCTGGCCCGCAGCCGACAGGCGGAGGTCGCGCTCTGCGACGACAGGGATCTCCGCGAGGAGCGCAAGGGTGAATTGCGGGAGCTGGGTGTCACCGTTCTCGCGCCGGCGCAGGCTGCCGCTTTCCTGGAGGAAGACGGCACGGTCCTGCCCAGCCCGGCAGTGCCCATGTCGCACGGAATCCTGAAGGAAGCCCGCCGCCTGGGGCGACGTATACAAAGCGAGATCTCCTACTCCCGTTCCTTCTTCGACGGCCGCCTGACCGGAATCACGGGAAGCAACGGGAAGTCGACGGTCACGGCGCTGACGGCGCATGTGCTGCAGCAGGCCGGGCGGAAGGCGGAAGCCGGGGGCAACATCGGCCTGCCCTTCGCGGAACTCGCCTTGCGGACTCCCCCGGTGGAACACGCCGTGCTGGAGCTCAGCAGCTACCAGCTCGAGACCACCGACGAGCTGCAGGCCGACTGCGCCCTGCTGCTCAACCTGAGTCCGGACCACCTGGAGCGGCACGGCAGCCTGGAAGCCTACGGGAAGGCCAAGCTGAGACTGGCGGAGCAGCTCCGGCCGGACGGCTGCCTGGTGCTGGGACGTGATGCCGCCTTTTTCGCCGAAGGGACGAAGGGGCTGAAGCGGCGGCGCCTGTTCTTCGGCCGAAGCCCGGACTGCGCCATCTGGCGCGAGGGCTCCGTGATCCATTTTCCGGAAGCCGGCCTGAAGGACTGGCTGCGCGAAGAGGACCTGATCCTTCGCGGATCACACAATCTGGACAACGCCATGGCGGCGGCATTGGCCTGCTTCTGCGCGGGACTTGGAGCGGAAGAGACGGCGCGCGGGCTGTCCACCTTCCATCCCCTGGCGCACAGGCTGGAACCGGTGGCGAGTCGGCATCCCGCGCACTGGATCAACGACAGCAAGGCGACCAATGTAGACGCCGGCCGCATGGCGATTCTCAGCGTGCGGACGGGAGGGCTGTGGCTACTTGCAGGCGGAGAAGCCAAGGGCCCCGATTTCAGCCTGGTCCGTGATTGCCTGCAGGGGCGGGGCGCCCGGGTGATCTGCTACGGGAGGCATCGCGACTGGATCCGCGAGGGCCTGTCTTCGGTGGCTGAAGTCCGCTGTCTCGAGACCCTCGAAGAGGCTGTCGCACAGGCGGCGCGAGAGGCGGGAGCGGGGGACACGGTGCTCTTCAGTCCGCTCTGCGCCAGCTTCGACCAGTACCGGAATTTCGTAGAACGAGGAGAGCATTTCCGCCGGCTAGTGGAGGAGCTGCAATGAGCCCGAAGGAACGCAGCGCGCCGATCGGCGTCTTCGATTCCGGCGTCGGCGGCTTGACCGTCCTGGGCGGACTGCGCGCGGTCCTGCCGGGAGAGGACCTGATCTACTTCGGGGACACGGCGCGGATTCCCTGGGGGATCAAAAGCCCGCAGGTTGTCACACAGTTCAGTCGCGAAATCTGCCGCTTCCTGGAGCGCAAGGGCGTCAAGGCGATCGTCGTCGCCTGCAACACGGCCAGTGCCGCGGCGCTGCCCGTGCTCGAGCAGGAGCTCTCGCTGCCGATCCTGGGCGTGGTCCGCGCCGGCGCGCGCCATGCGGCCCAGGTGACCCGCACGCGCCGCATTGCCGTGCTGGGAACGGAAGCCACCATTCGCAGCCGGGCCTACCATCGGGCCATCGAGGCCATCGACCCCGGCCTGCGGATTCTCGGCCGCGCCTGCCCGCTCTTCGTCCCCATGGTGGAGGAAGGGATTGTCGACGGCCCGCTGGCGGAAGGGATTGTCGAGCACTACCTGGGCGACCTGCGCGGCGAGGAGGTCGATACCATCGTGCTGGGATGCACGCACTATCCGCTGCTTGCCGATGTGATCCGCAAGGTGCTCGGCGGCGACCTGCAGGTGGCGGACGCGGCGCGCACCGCGGCCATGGAACTGAAGGATCTCCTGGAAGAACAGGATCTGCTGAACCCGAGCCTCGGCCCGCCGAGCGAGCAGTTCTTCTTCAGCGACCGGACCCCGGCCTTCCAGCGCCTGGCGCGGCTGATCCTGCCGGGCATTCCGGAGGACATGGAACGCGTGGATGTCGAAAGCGAGGACTTTCGTTCCTGAATGTAGCACAACCCGAAGTGGACGGGAGGAGAAGACCATGCGCATCGATCTCGACACGGAAGAGTACCGGCGCCTGCTGCAGCTGGCGGCCCTGGGTGCCTGGATGCTGGAAAGCGGACACGAGGAGCCGCGACCCGAACACGAGGCTTTCGTCAAGGTCCTGCAGGACCTCTACCGCGAAGCCTCCGCGGCGGGCTGCGGGGAATGGATCGAGGAGGAGGACGGCCAGTACTTTGAGTCGGCAAGGCTGGAGGAGTGGATGGCCACGCGCATCCAGGACTACGACAACTACATCTTCTGGGATGAGCTGGTTCTGCGCATGGCCGATCGCGACTACGAAGAGGCCGGCGGCATCGACTGGATCGACGGCCTGGGAGAAGTGGAACGCATCGAGGAACAGATGCCCCTCGAGGAGCGCTGGTGGGAAGAGTTCTCCAGTTTCGGCCTGGACCGGCTGGTCGTCGACGAATCCCGCAAGGCGCGTGATCCAAAGAAAGGCTGAGCGCCGTGGCCGGCAAACTCTGTCCGAAACTGATCCTGGAAGGCACGCGTCTCACGCGCAAGACGGAACTGGCCTTCGCGCTCAACGAGCACGAGCGGATCACCGGCCGCCGCGCCTACCGCTATCACACCCCGCTGGTCAGCGGAGAGTGGTGCGGCTTCACCAACGCGCCCTGGGGCCGCGGCCTGCTCAACTACCTGCCCGAAGAGGAAGCCCTGGCCCTGAGCGCCTACGAGGCCTGGCTGAACCTCTTCGCCCACATGCGCTACTACTCCTGGATCGTCGACCGTTTCCACCTGTCGACGATGCTGGTGCAACAGGACCTGCACGGACACGCGCCGGACTTCTCGACACTGGAGGAGCGGCTGGTCGAACTGGGATTCCGGCTGGTGCTATGTACACGGCGCGAGGAGACCTTTCCGCAAGCGCTGGCCGAGCGCCTGGCCATCAGTGGAAATCCCTCCCAGTACGATGGCTTCGAAGGCTATCTGCGCGAACAGGAGCGCTTCCGCGACCTGGCGCGGAATTCCAGGCTGCCGCAGCTCGAGCTGGATGTGAGCGATGCCAGCCTCGACGAGTTGTGTCACAGCGTCGCCGACTGGCTGGAAGCCGATGGCGGCCTGACCCTGCCGGGCGAAAGGGTGCAGCTGGGACCGAAGGGCCCCCATGCCTGCTGAGCTCGTCGTGAACCGGAGATGCCCATGAATACAGGCGCCCTGCTTTCCCGTCTGCAGAGACAGTGCATCGAGGACTTTCGCCGGGCAGAGGCGCTCTCCGCCGAGCAGGCGCGGACCCTGTCGGAGCTCGGTCAAAGGGAGAGTTTCGCCTTCCAGCGACTTCGAGTCGCGGGTGTAATACGGGAGTGCGGTGGCGGACGCTTCTACCTGGTCGAAGAGCGCGTCAGCCAGTGGAAATGGCGCCGCCGCCTCCGCGTGCTGTTCGCCGTGCTGCTGGCGCTGGGCATTCTGGCTGTGTCACGGATCGCGCGGGGACAGCAGCAGGCGGATCCGGAGTTCCGTCCCGCCGAGCGTGTCCCGCGCTACGCGGACAACGGGCCCCGAGTCCTGATCGACGAAGCGCATCACAACTTCCACACGGCGAGTGGCCGCTACCGGCCGTTCGCCCGCGTCCTGCAGAGTGACGGATACCGTGTGGAAGCCTGGCGAGGCCCCCTCCAAGGGGACAGCCTGGCGGAGGCGGATGTCCTCGTCCTCGCCAACGCGCTCCACGAAAGCAATGCGCAGGACTGGAGCCTGCCGAATCCTTCGGCCTTCACGCGGGAGGAGATCGTCGAGCTGCGCCGGTGGATCGAAGAGGGAGGATCGCTCCTGCTGATCGCGGATCACATGCCCTTTGCCGGGGCAGCGGCGGAGCTGGCGGCGGCTTTCGGTTTCGCATTCCACAATGGCTTTGCCATCGACAGCACGAGCGGCGGGCGCGAGCTGTTCTCGAGGAACGACGGAAGCCTGCTGGATCACGCCCTGACGACAGGGGGTCCGGGGTTCGAGCGCATCGACTCCCTGCGCACCTTCACCGGGCAGGCCTTTCATGCGCCTCCGCAGGCGCAGGTGCTGTTGCGCCTGCGCGCGCCCTTCCTCAGCCTGCTGCCGGAACGCCCCTGGGCATTCGAAGAGAACACGCCGGCCGTGAATGCAGCCGGCTGGTCGCAGGGGGCGCTGCTGGAGATCGGTCAGGGCCGCGTCGCGGTCTTCGGAGAGGCGGCCATGTTCACGGCCCAGTACCTTGCCGAGCATCAACTCTGGTTCGGCATGGGCTCACCCGGCGCGGAGCAGAACGAGGCCTTCCTGCTCAATGTGATGCACTGGCTCAGCGGGGACGACCCTCGCCCCTAGGTCATCTGGGACATGTCCTGCTTGCCTTCGGGTACCTGCACGACCAGCACGGGGACCGGGCTTTCGCTGATCACCTGCTGGGTCGAGCTGCCCATCAGCCGTTCGATCATGGTCGCCTGGGCATGGGCGCCCATGACGACGATGTCCGGCTTGTGCTTTTCGATCTGCTCCAGGATCACCTGGCGCACCTTGCCGCGGATCACGAGGATCCCGGTGATGCGCTCCTTCTGGAAGTGCTCCGCGCTGGCCTTGCGGCAGAACTCCTCGACCCTCGCGCGCAGACGGTTTTCGGAGAACTGTTCCTGCTCGCTGACCACTTCGCTCAGGCTGCCCTCGCCCGTGTATCCTTCCACGAGCTTCGTGTCATCCTTGCGGATGCCCTCGATGACGTGCAGCACGATGATCTGCGCGTCCAGGTTGCGCGCCAGGCTGGCCGCCCAGCGGAAGACGTAGGGCGTGTTCGGTCCCATCTGCGTGCAATACAGGATGGTCTTGAGTTGGGGTAGCATTCGATATGCCTTTCAAGCCCTTGCGGGTTGCAGGTCGTCCCTGCGGTTCTTGGCCTTCTGCATGATGTATACGGCGGCGACCAGGACCAGTCCCGCGCCGTCCGTCAGGAAGGTCGGCCAGTAGAGCAGAACTGTTCCGACGGCCAGCAGCGCCCATTCCGGGATTGTCGTACGGCGGATCAGGTAGAACATGGTCAGGGCCGAGAAGGCGAGCGTGCCTAGGAAGGCCGAGAACATGGAGGAGAAGACATCCAGTCGTCGGGCGCGCGTCTCGGCGAAGATGCTTCCGCCTTCGACGAAGTTGCCCTGCATCACGGTCAGTTCCTTGATGATGCCGGCGCGCTGCGCCTGGACGTCGACCAGGTTGTCGCCGTCGAGCAGGGTGGCCAGCTTGTCTCCCTTGTCGAACTCGTCTCCGACCTGCACGTGGATCTCGGTGACCATGGCCCCCATGATCTCGTCCTGCACCTCCGGCAGGTGGACAGCCTTGCCTTCCAGCAGGATCGCCGGCGTGAAGGCGAAGAGCAGGGGCATCACATAGAGCAGCTTGGCGAACTTGAAGGCCGTCCAGCCGGTCTTCCAGGGGTCCGCCCCGGCAATGGCCGCCCCGGCGTAGGCGGCCACACAGACCGGCGGGGTGATGTTCGAGTCCTGGCTGAACCAGTAGACGATCATGTGGGCCGCGATCAGGACCACGCCCATTTCCATCAGGGGCGGGACGGCGAGCACGGCGGTGATCAGGTAGGCCGCGGTCACGGGTACGCCCATGCCGAGCACAAGCGAGGCGATGCCGACCAGGAAGATCGCCGGCAGCAGGTGCCCCTGGGCCAGGCTGATGATGATGTCGGAGAACTTCAGCCCGATGCCCGTCAGCGAGATCGTGCCGACGATCACGCCGATCACGCCGAGAGTCGCTCCAATGATCAGCGTATTACGCGCGCCGGTCTGGATCGCTTCCCAGATCTCCTTCGGCCCCATGCGCGTCTCCTTGCGCACCCAGCTCACCGCGATACAGGACAGCGTCGCCCAGAAGGCGGCATTGCCGGGCGAACGGCCGAGCAGCATCAGCACGGTAATTATCACCAAGGGCATGGCGAAGTACCATTCGCGCTTGAGCACTGTGGTCCAGTGCGGCGCGTTCTCGTCCTGCAGGCCCTCGATCTTGTGCTTCTTGGCCTCGAAGTGGATCATGCAGAACACGGAGAAGAAGTACAGCATGGCCGGCACGATGGCGATCAGCATGATGTGCGCGTAGGGGGTTTCCGTGAGCTCCGCCATCAGGAATCCGCCGGCTCCCATGATCGGCGGCATGAACATGCCCCCGATGGAAGCGGAGGGCTCGATGGCGCCCGCAACGTGCGGCCGGAAGCCGGCACGCTTCATCAACGGAATCGTGAAAGCGCCCGTCGACACGGTGTTGGCGATCGCGCTTCCGGAGACCGAACCGAAGAGCGCGGAGGCCATGACGGCGACCTTGGCAGGGCCCCCCGCCGACCTGCCCGCGAGTGACATGGGCACGTCGATGAAGAACTTGCCCGCGCCGGATTTCTGCAGGAAGGCCCCGAAGAAAATGAACAGGATCACATAGGTCGCCAGCACGCTGGCCATGACTCCGAAGACGCCGTTGGTCGTGATGAAGAGCGCCGTGCAGAGCCGTTCGATGCCGAAGCCCCGGTGGGCGATGATGTCCGGCATGTATGCCCCGAAGTGGGCGTAGAGCAGGAAGCCGACGCCGATCATCGTCATCACCCAGCCGAGCACGCGGCGGCAGACTTCCAGGGAGAGCAGGATTCCCAGGATGCTGATCAGCGCGTCCAGGTTGGTCTCGGCCCCCGCGCGGAAGTTCAGGTTCTCGAATTCGTGGATCCAGTAGTATACCGCTCCGGCCGAGCACAGGGCCAACAGCACATCCGATAGCGTCGGATTGCGCGGCCAGCGGCGACGGGCGAACTCGTTGACCAGATGGATCACGGCCGCCGCCGCCAGGGCCAACAGGATCAGCGGCCAGAAGGAGGCGATCGCCGACAGGGTCGCCCCTGCGCCCTCGGCCGCTCCCACGCCCATCAGGCGTTCGTGGAACACATCCGTGCTTCCGGACTGGAAGATGCCTGCGCAAACGGCAATCACGGCGCCCAGCAGGAAGGGAAGGGCGTAGCGCACTCCCTTGTGGCCCACCGGGTAGATCAGGAAGACCAGGACATAGGTCAGGAATACGTATACGCCGCGGTGGTACTGGGTGGCCACCGAGGCGACCCCGGCGGAATAGAAATAGAACAGGACCATGCTCCCGGCCAGGATCGAGACCAGGGCCTTCCAGGAGCCGGTCGCTTCGCGGCCGCTCTTGGCGTCCTTCTCCAGCAGCGCCTGGAGCTGCTCGTTGTGCTCTTCCTGCTGCCTTGCGTCGGGTTCGTGTTCGCTCATGGACTCTCCCGGGATTCCCTGGAAAGAACCGCCGGGATCCGGGATCCCGGCGGCTTTGCTGATTGTGCCCGGAGACTAGTTGCCCGTCTGGGCGGGTTGCAGTGTCAGGCCGTTCTCCTGCCAGAAACGGGCCGCGCCGGGGTGCACGCGGCTGACGATTCCGCTGAGCGCGCCCTGGATGCTCATGGCCTTGGCCGTGCTCTTGACCTTGACCATGTAGGCCAGACCTTCCCGGGAGAAGATGTCGGATACGGCATTGTATACCAGGTCCGCGTCCACGTGGCTGCCGGCGATCCAGAGAGCGCTGTCCTGGAAGGAGAGCACGTCGTAGTCCACGCCGCTGTAGGTGCCCTTGGGAATGGTGATCTTCGTGTAGAAGGGATAGGTATCGAAGAAGCCGGCTTCCATGCCCGCCTCCTCGAGCGACAGCAGGCGGATCGGGTTGCTGGCAGCGGCCTGGATCACGGCGGACATGGGATAGCCCGCGAAGACCCAGAAGCCGTCCAGCAGTTTGTCTCCCATGGCAGAGGCCGCGTCGCTGTAGCCCAGGTACTCCACGTTCATCTTGTCCCACAGTCCAAGGGCCTGGAAATAGCGGCCCGCCGCGGTGGCGGCGCCGGAACCGGCTCCGCCGACCGCCACGCGCTTGCCTTCCAGCTGGCTGACGGAGGTGATGCCGCTCTCCTCGAGCACGACAAGGTGCGCGGGCGCGCCGTAGAGATAGGCCAGGGCCTGTACGTCTGTATACTTTCTTGTTTCCCTGGTCAGTCTTCCGTTGGCTGCCAGGAACACATCCCCGGAGTAGGAGATGCCGAAATCGGCTTCTCCGCTGTTTACCCGCCGCAGATTCTCCAGCGAGCCGGCGGAGGCCGTGTTGCTCACTTCGGTATCCGGCAGGTTCTTCGACAGCCGCGAGCTGATGCCGTTGGAGAAGTACTGGAATGTGCCGCCCTGCGGGCCGCCGGAAAAGGCCAGCCGCTGCTTGGCGATGCTGACGCCCAGCGAGAGCGCGACGCTGGCGCCCAAGGCCAGGGCCAGGATCCGGGTTGTTCGTGTTATAGAGTCCTCTCTTTCAGGGATCTTCCACGGAACCGCTCAGGTCCTCGGGCTCCCAGCGGAGCTGAAGGCCGGATTCCGTTTCCTTGTCGTACAGCGTATTCATGTTGCCGAGCAGGCCTGCAAGACTCCTCAGGCTGTCGATGCCCGCGTGGCGCAGGCGCTCCCGCTCGATGACCGCGGCGATCAGCTCGTCGAGCAGCTCGTTCCGGCTCCCTTCCTCGAGAAGGGACGCGCGCAGTCGCTGCAGTTGATCGTTCTCGATCCGCAAGCGCTCCGTGTGCCGCGCCTCCAGCGAATCGGCTCGTGCTAGTATGCGTGCCGGCAGCCGGTCCTCGGCCGCGGCTCTTCTCAGTGAGTCGTGCAGAGTCCGGAAGGCCGGCTCCGGCTGTGCGACTTCTGTCTTGTCGCACAGACCGGAGCCGTTGGTCGCCAGGAGAAGAGCGCATACCGGCAGGAAGTGGATCTTTCGGATCACGCCGTTTCGCTCGCTAGTAGGTCGTGTAGAAGCCGATCATGATGGTCGAGATCGCATCCTCGTTCGTACCATCGATCGGGGCGTCGGCCGTGAAGTTCTCGAAGCCGATCTTGATGTTCGCGTTGTGGCCCTTGATGAAGTAGGTCAGGCCCAGGCGCAGGGTCGTGGAGCTGCCCATGTCCACCTCGGCGATCCAGTTCTCGTAGAGGAACCAGGGCTGCCATTGCTTGTTCGGCAGCAGATAGCCGGCCTGCAGGTAGAGGCCGCTGCCCTCGATCTGGTCCATCAGCCCGCCCAGATCCAGGGTGGAGTAGCCGAGTTCGGCGCTCAGGGAGCCATCGCCCAGGGGCTGTTCGGCGAAGACATCGGCACTCATGTATCCGTAGTCGACATCCTCCATGCCTGCCGTGGCGACCTTTCCCTGCATGTCGTACGAGACGCCCACGCCGATGGTCTGCTTCTTCCCCAGGTAGCTGCCACTGTTGTAGTACCCGCCTTCCGCGTCGCCCAGGTTGAACTGGACGCGTGCGGTCATGCGACTCTCGTCGTCCTTGGTTCCTCCGACGGGGAGGCCGTTGTACATGCCGAGGTAGTACTTCATGTGCAGGTCGTCGCTCAGGTCCCTCGTACCGAAGACGGTGCACCCCAGATCCCGGACATTGTACTCCGTACGCAAGGTGGAGTCGCTGTCCTTGTAGGTCGAGGTCGTGAAGGTGTGCAGGGAGCGCATGCCCCAGTTCATGGACTTGTAGGACGAGCCTGTGAAGTCCATGGCCATGAGGGCGCCGGAACTGGTCACGTTCTGACGGTTTGCAGGCACCAGGTTCTCGCCGACGATGAACTGCAGCATTGCCATGGGCTTGTAGTGGATATAGGCGTCGATCATCTGCATGGCGGCCTTCGAGACATCCGTCTGGAAGAACATGCTGACCTGGCTGTTGACTACGCCCTTCAGGCGGAAGCGGGCGCGTCTCACTTTCCATTCCGTATAGGGATCGTACTCGCCGTCGCCGTCGAAGTCCCGGTTGGTGAAAATGGACTGTACCTGTAGACGGAAGCCGAGATCGATGGAGGATTCGTCATTGATCTTGATCTTCGCGCCGGCTTCGGCGGTCTGCCAGCCACAGGCAAGGATCGTTGCCAGGGCAAATCCTGTTACAAGCCCTTTGCTACGCATACGCGGTTCTCCTGATTTGGGGTCGTGAGGTCTCTTTTTTGGAATGGCTATGGATTTCCATCGCACATGAAATGCATAGCGGTGTTCTCATTGAACGCCCGGAGTGAATCACGGTGGACAAACGGAAGGTTTGCCTGTCGATGGACCGCCGGATTGCGGCTTGGCGGCCCGGATACTGAGCTGCGACTTTGAGCAGGGCAGCCGATCTATGGCGATGCACTATCGCCGAATCGTGAGGATTTCTCGTTTCTCAAGTGAGACAAGCAGGGGCGTGGATCAGGGTTCGAACAGTCTGTAATCGCCCCAACCCCAAGAAAGTACAAATCGTGTGAGGGCCGGATTCTTGATGTAGGTCATACAATTAAGGAGAGGCGAAGAAGTTTTGCATCTGCTGCGTGACTTTTGCAGGGAAGAGGTCGGCGGAACAGGGCCCTTATGTTTGAGTCTCGTCGCCGAAGTCTGCAAGTTACTGTCCAGATTGCCGTCGGTGCCGGATTCAGGACAGTGCTGCAGGAAATGCGGCCCTGACCGCTTTGTTCCGTGTACCCGTCTTACTTCGGAGAGAGCACAGGACGAGTATACAGGAAATAATTATAGCTAAGACTGCAGGGTTGCTTCCCAAGTGGACACTGTCAGAAGCATTCTGCCTCTGGCTGCTGGATTTCCTTCGGGAAATGTGCTCGGACAGGCAGGTTTTTCAGGTGAGAGCTCAAAGCCTGGGCACGGAAGGGAGGCGGCACTCGGGACGGGTCAGCAGGACCTGCACATCGCCGATGGCGCGCTCCAGGAAACCGCCCTCGCAATAGGCCAGATAGTAGTCCCACATGCGGATGAATTCCTCCGGATAGCCCAGTTCCCGCACATCCGCCAGGCGCTCGTGGAAGTTCCGCCTCCAGTGGCGCAGCGTTGTCGTGTAGTGCGGGCCGATGTCTTCCAGGTGGAAGATCTTCATGTCCGTACTCCGCACCAGGCTGTCGCTGATCGCCCCCACGGACGGAATGAAGCTTCCCGGAAAGATATAGCGCTTGATGAAGTCGATGGTCTTCAGCGCTTTCCTGTAGCGCTGGTCCTGGATCGTGATCGCCTGGAGCAGCATGGCGCCCTGCGGCTTGAGCAGCCTGCAGCAGGTTTCCAGGTAGGTGTCCAGGAACTGGTGGCCCACCGCTTCGATCATCTCGATCGAGACCAGCTTGTCGTACTGCCCTTCCAGGTCGCGATAATCCTTCAGCAGGAGCATGACCCGGTCCTCGAGGCCGGCCTCGCGCACTCGCTGGCGGGCCAGGTCGTACTGTTCCCGCGAGATGGTGGTCGTTGTCACACGACAGCCATAGTTGGCGGCTGCGTGCAGGGCGAACCCGCCCCAGCCGGTGCCGATCTCGACCACGTGATCCGCCGGCCCCAGGTCGAGCTTGCGGCAGATGCGGTCCAGCTTGTTCACGGAGGCTTCGTGGAGGGTGCTGGTCTCCTTCTCGTATACGGCGGAGCTGTACATCATGGTCGGATCCAGCCAGAGCCGGAAGAAGTCGTTGCCCAGGTCGTAGTGGGCGGCGATGTTGCGTCGGCTGCCGCTGCGCGTGTTCCGTCGCAGGGAGTGCATTGTGCCGAGCAGCGGGCGCCTCAGGCTTGCGCCGACGCCGTCCATCCCCTCCAGGACCTCCCGGTTGCGCAGCAGGATGCGCACGAGCTCGACCAGGTCCGCCGTCTTCCAGGCCCCTTCCATGTAGGATTCCCCGGCGCCGAGCGCGCCTCCGAAGGCGATCGAGGAATAGAATCCCGGATCGTTCACATGTAGAGCGGCCTCCAGCCCGTCCGGGACAGAGCCGAATGAATGCTGTCCTTCCGCCTCGTGAAGGTGTATACGGCCTTCGCGAATCTGCTCGAGCTTCTTGTGCACCTGGTTGCGGGCCAATCGATCGAGAAAGGACGGAGTCGCGTTCTGCGCTGTGATACGGGCGCCCTCGAGGCTGGCGGTCTTCATGCGGGGTTCTCCAATTCTTGCTTCAGCTTGTCCGGGTGCGTGTGGAAAGGGGCTTTCTTGAGCCACAGGCGAAGGGCCTGCCAGTAGATGGCGGCAATGACCTTGAAGGGCAACACGGCACTGCGCAGCAAGTTGCCCGCCAGCGCGTTCCGGGAGATTGCGCGGCGCTGCAGCTTCATGCGGGCGGAGAAGAAGCCCCTGTCCTCCCGGCGGCAGATCATGGTGACATTCAGCTCATTCCCGGGAGCGCTGAAGCGCCATTCATAGTCCACGTCCATGGGCATGAAGGGTGAGACATGGAAGTCCTTGCGAAAACGGAAGCTTCCCTGTCCTCCTTCCTTCCAGGGGTGTACATAGCAATGCTGCTCTCCCCAGGGCGTGTTGTTGACTTCCGAGACCACGGCCCGAAGATCATGGCCGTTCTCTTCGTAGACGAAGTAGAAGCTGACCGGATTGAAGCCGTAGCCGAAGGAGCGCAGTGTCGTCAACAGACGAACCGGTCCGCGGACTTCCCGCCCCGTGTCGCTGGCGACCCGTTCGCGGACACAGTCGGCCAGCGGACGTTCGGGATCCCCCATGTGATCCGAGCGCTTCATCCAGAGCAGGGCCGGCTTGCGGACGGACCACAGCCAGCGTCCCTTCAGCAGGCGCGGAGCCTCGTCCAGGTCGAGGTAGAGCATCGTGTGGGCATAGTCGAAACCGTGATCAACCGGCGCAGTCCGCCGGTGCCACACGCGCCCCTCGTAGATGCAGCTCTTGTGTGCCGTGTTGCTCATGGAAGTGCTCCAGGGCTGCCAGCGCGCTGACGACCCCGTCCTCGTGGAATCCGTTTCTCCAGTAGGCTCCGCAGTACCAGGTCCGCTGCGTGCCGTTGAGTTCCTTGTGCCGTTGCTGTGCGGCGATGCCCTCGGGGGTGAAGACCGGGTGACGATAGCTGATCCGGCGGATCACATGCTCCGGGGCGATCGCTTCCGTATTGTTCAAGGTCACGCAGAAGTCCACCGGGGCATCGAGGCCCTGCAGAATGTTCATGTTGTAGCTCAGGGCGACCTGTTTCTTCGGCTCGGCCGGGAGGTGGTAGTTCCAGGCCGCCCAGGCGAGCCGGCGACGCGGCATCAGGGAGGCATCCGTGTGCAGCACCGCCTCGTTGGCCTGGTAGGGAATCGCTCCCAGCACTTCTCGCTCAGCCTCCGTGGGCTTTTCCAGCAGGGCCAGGGCCTCGTCGCTGTGACAGGCCAGGAAAACCTGGTCGAAGCGCTCCGGCGCGTGGCCTTCGCATTCCACCCAGACGGCATCCTCCTCCCGTCGCAGGCGTCTCACAGGCATGCCGGCGCGAATGCGCTCCCGGTGCCCGGCGATCAGGCGGTTCATGTAGTTCACCGACCCGCCCTGGATCACGCGCCAGACCGGACGGTCCTTCAGGTCAAGCATGCCGTGGTTGTGGAAGAAGCGCACGAAGAAGCCGGCCGGCATGCCCCTCAGGCGGCGCGGTTCGGCGGACCAGATGGCGGCTCCCATGGGCAGGATATAGTGCTCGACGAACTCCCGCGAGTAGCTTTCCCGCACCAGGTAGCTGCCCAGGCTCAGGTTCTCGTCCGGACCGTCAAGCAGGGTCGGGGCCTCGCGATTGAAGCGGAGGATATCCCGGATCATGCGGTGGAAGGATGGCCGCAGCAGGTTGCGCCTCTGGGCGAAGAGCGTGTTGAGGGTGTGACCGCAGTATTCCAGTCCGCTCCGCTCGCAGCGCACGCTGAAGCTCATGCGGCTTTCCCGGGTCGGCACCTGCAGCTCGTCCAGCAGGCGGCAGAAGTTGGGATAGGTGCGCTCATTGTAGACAATGAACCCCGTATCCACGGACCAGCTCTTTCCGCCGTGCTCCAGTTCCACCGTATGCACATGGCCGCCGATGCGCTGATCCGCCTCGAAGACCGTGATCTCGTGATCCCGGGCCAGTTCGCGGGCGGCAAGGTTGCCCGCGATTCCCGTTCCGACAATGGCGATTTTCATGAACGGCCCTCCCCGGCCTTCCCGCGGCCGGCCCGCAGCACCCTGGCAGGCACCGGGCGCAGATCCCGGACCAATCCGACCAGGGCCATTCCGCGAAGCAGGTACCAGCTCAGGTCGATTTCCCACCAGTAGAAGCCCTGGCGCGCGGATCCGGGATAGTGGTGATGATTGTTGTGCCAGCCTTCGCCGAAGGTCAGCAGCGCCAGCCACAGGTTGTTGCGGCTGTCGTCGCGCGTCTGGAAGCGCCTTCGGCCGAAGGAGTGCGCCAGGGAATTGATGGTGAAGGTTGCGTGATACAGGACGACCGTGGAAAGGGAGAAGCCCCAGAAGAAAAGCTGTGCTCCGCTGGTTCCAAGTGCCGGATAGGCCTGGCCGAGCCAGTCTCCCGTGATCCAGAGCGCCAGGGCCAGGGCTGCCGGGGGAAGAATGTCGAAGCGGTCCAGGAAGCGCAGTTCGGGATAGCGGGCAAGGTCTCCTACGAGCTCCGTGCGTGTCCGGTAGTTCCGTCGATTGAGGAACCAGCCCATGTGGCTGTGCAGGAAGCCGCCCCAGCGCGGCGAGTGGCTGTCGCTTTCCCTGTCCGAGTGGCGATGGTGATGCCGGTGATGCGCCGCCCACCAGAGCGGCCCGCGTTGCACGGACATCGCGCCGATAAGCGCGAAGAGGAACTGCATCACGCGGGTCGTGCGGAAGGCCCTGTGCGAGAAGTAGCGGTGGTAGAAGGCCGTAATCGCGAACATGCGCAGCCCGTAGAGGCCGACGGCCACCAGGAGGGCCACCGGGGAAACTCCCACGAAGAGAACCCCGAGGCAGGACAGGTGAAGCAGAAGAAAGGGAATGGCGCGCCCCCAGTCGACACGATCCGGGTCCGCGGTCTCTTCCGGACGGCCGCGGTGCAGGCCGCTCCAGTTTCCGAGCAGGCGCAGGCTGCCCCGGGCGAATGCTTTCATCCGCTTCATTGTCCGGCTCCGGCCTGTGGCACTTTTCTCAGCAGGTTCGTGTCGTAGCCCATGGCGCGCACCTTGTCGACCAGCATCTCGTATACGGGAGCAGACAGAACCGGCTCGCGGGCCATGATCCAGACATAGTCCCGCTTTTCCCGGGCGATGATGGTCGTGCTGTAGGTCTCGTCCAGCCAGGCAATGCGGAAGTCCGCGCGGAAGGGCCAGATGAATCTCATGCCCCAGACCGCGTTGCTTTCCGTATCACGAATCACGGCCTTTGGGTGATAGACCTTCTCCGGGCCTTCCGGCCCGCCCTTCCGGAAGCGGAAGGTGGTCTGCACGCGGCCCTGCTCATCCAGCCGGTAGCTCTCGACGGCATGCCAGGCCTCCTTCTCGAGGAAGGTGGGGATGGAGGCGATCACGTACCAGTCGCCCATGAAGCGTTCCAGGTCCACCGATTCCTCGATCACCAGGGGAGGCAGATCCCGGCATCCGGAAAGCACTCCGAAGAGAAGGGCAGCAAGGCCCGCCAGTACAATGGACTTCGGGCTAGCGGCGTACATAGTCCAGCACCTTGCCTTCGACTGTTTTCGAGCGCAGTCCCAGCCACTCCTTGTCTTCGCCGTACCACAGGTCCAGGCTCAGGTCCTCGCCCTTCAGGCGGTAGCGCGTTGCCACTCGTTCTCCGTCCTGCATGCGCTCCTGCCCGAGTTCGTCCACTGTCACGTCGACCAGTTCACCCGTCTGGGCATTCAGCAGGCGCTCGCTTTCCAGGAAATCCGTGTTCCAGTAGGCAAAACTCATCACGCAGCCGGGCAGGGATTCATTCCGCTCTCCGCCGGAGTCGACAAGCAGGCCGTTGTCGTTGCGTCGGGCCTCCACGACCTCTGTCCGGCCGTTGGTCACGGTTTTCGAGTCGAGGCGTTCCAGGCAGTCGCCTTTCCAGACTTCGCGGTTCCTGTGACTGTAGCTCCAGGCCTCGATAAAGAGGATCTTGACCGAGAAGTCGGCCCGGCTGTCGACCCACAGGGTTTCTCCCTGGCGGCGCAGCTCATAGCGGTGTGTGCCAATGCTGTTGCCGTCCAGGAGCACATCGAATTCCAATTGCTTCGATTCGATGTCGGCGAGGCTCAGTGCAGTCGTGAAAAGAAGCCCTGCGCAGAGCAGCCCACTGGAACGCGCGAGCGTGTTCATTGTCCGCTCTCTCCCTGCAGGGAGTCCGATGCCTGCGCAGAGCGCCGGGGAACGCCCGGCAGGAAGGCGGGGGTGCGACGCATGTACTCGCGGTAGGCCGGGCGGCGTTCGTGGATGTCCTTCTCCAGGAGGCTGACACCTGAAACACGAAGCAGGAGAAGGGTCATTCCCGCAGGGGCGAAAAGCGTCCACCAGGCCCCCGCGGACAGGGCACACAAGTAGAAGCCCCACCAGACAACGGCTTCGCCGAAGTAGTTGGGGTGCCGACTCAGACCCCACAGTCCCGAGTCGAGCACACGCCCCCTGTTTGAAGGGCGGGCAAGAAACCTGCTGAGCTGAGCATCGGCAATGGATTCCCAGAGCAGGCCCGCGAAGGCGACCAGCAGTCCGGCAAGGAATAGGGGCGTCAGAATTGCCTCACTTCGCAGGGCAAAGGCTAGGGGCTGGGAGATCACGAAGGCCAGCAGGCCCTGCAGCAGGAAAACCTTGTACAGGCTGGAACTCTCGAAGCCCGGTGAATTGCGCTTGCGGATTTCCTGGTAGCGGCGATCCTCGGGCTTGCCGTGGTTGCGCCAGGTGAGGTAGACCGACAGACGCAGGGACCAGGCGATCACCAGGGCCAGCAGCAGCTGGCCGGCGAATCCCGGCGTGTTGCCCACCAGGGCGTAGCACAGGGCTGCCGCCAGGAAGAACAGGGACCACAGGCTGTCCACGATGCTCACATCGTGGATGCTTCGGCTGATTGCCCAGCCCGCGAATGCAATGGCGACGATGGCCAGCAGTGCTGTGATCCAGGCCATCAGGCTACCTGCCCTTCCACCGACTTGTCGGACCTGTTTCCGGAAGAGGCGGCATGCAAGCTGGCTGCCCGCTGGAGCAGCAGGGGCATGGAGATCGCCCAGATCACGCCGATCACGGCCAGCCCGGCGATCCCGCCATGGATCTCGACCGCTCCCAGTCCCTGGCCGCCCAGATAGGCCAGAGGTCCTCCCGCCAGTCCGACCAGGGCTGCCAGGATCGGCTTCCCCTGCAGAAAGCGGAATGCCGTATTCAACAACGGCGCGAAGTTGATCCACATGACCACGATCCAGATGGCCGCGGTTCCAGGGAGTATCACGCCGGACTGGAAGCTCAAAAGGCCCGCACCGGCGAGGAGGCTTTCAAACAGGACACCGATCAACCCCGAGAACAGTGCCAGTTGAATCTCCTGCGCCGGGCGGGCCGACAGGCTGATGTGAGTCGTCACGATGGCCAGCGCCACCAGGCTTCCGAGGATGGGCCACCCCTGCGCTCCCCCCAGAACACAGGCGAACCAGCCCACATTGAAGGCGACCAGCGGAAACAGCGTTTTCATCATGAGACGCTCTTCCCGGCTTGCGGGCCGCGGCCCAGAAGGGTGTGCGCCACCATCCACTCGCAGCCCTGGCGGTAGCCGAAGAGCTCTTCGCAGGCCATGAAGAACAGCCGCCACCGCATCCACCAGCGCGGGGCCTCCGCTTCGCCGTATACGGACTGCAGGACGGGAAACAGCTCTTTCCGTGATGCGTCCATGCGGTCCAGCCATGCCCGGGCCGTCTTCTCGTAGTGCCGGCCGCTCCAGCACCACTGGTCCTCGACCCGGAGACTGTGGGGAAAGCGCAGGGGAAGGTCCCGGCTGGGCATGATCCCGCCGCTGAAGAAATGGCGGCTCATCCAATCGGATGGGCCTCGGTCCTCGAAGAGATAGGGTGTGCTGCGATGGCAGAACACATGCATGAAGAACAGGCCGTCGTCCTGCAGCCAGTCTGCCACACGCGAAAACAGGGTCGGCCAGTTGCGCATGTGTTCGAACATTTCGATGGACACGATGCGATCGAAGCGGCCTTCCGGGTGAAACTCGTTCATGTCCTTCGTGACTACCTGCAGATTCGTCAGCCCCCGCTCCTTGGCGCGATCCAGAATGAACTCTTTCTGGCTGGCCGAATTGGAAACGGAGGTGATGCGGCTTTCCGGGTAGTGCTCGGCCATCCACAGGCTCAGCGAGCCCCAGCCGCAGCCCAACTCGAGGACACGCTGACCGTCCTCGAGCCGGGCGCGTTGGCAGGAAATGGTCAAGGCCTCCGCTTCGGCCTCATCCAGTGTGGAGGTTGTCTCACTCCAATGACAGCTGCTGTACTTCAAGTGGGCGCCCAGCACCTTTGTATAGAAGGCGGCGGGAATCTCGTAGTGCTGCTCATTGGCCTTTTCCGGCACAGCGGCAACGGGCGCGTGGTGCAGCATTTCAATGAAGGCACTGAGACGCCGGGAGGCGGCTTCCGGGTTCGAGGCCTCGATTTCGTCCAGGCGCTGTTGCAGCAGGCGACGAATGCCCAGGCGGATCACCGGATCCGGCAGGTATCGTACGGGATCCATGCTTTCCCTAGGCTCTGCTGTGTTGGCGCGTGCTGCCAGGCCCATGGTGTGCTCCTTTTTTGTTCACGCCAAAATGTAAACAAAAACTAGACAGAATCAAGATGTTTGAGACGATTTTGTCCAGATTTCTGCATCTATTGGCCTTAATAATTGAAATATCAAGACATAAAGTTTTGATGCAAACTGGACAAATATTGAACACGGCGATTCGGGCTGGGTTCCGGTCCGGGGAGCATTTTTCGATCTTCCTGCCACATGCCAGGGTGAAAGGGAAATTCAATGCCAAAGCATCCGAGTGAGATTGCGGGAAGTCGGTGGAACACGGAGCAGTACGGCCTCTTCGACCGGGAGAGACTGCAGCCTGGCCTGGACCTGCTGGCGCGCATCGAGCACAGACAGGTTCAACATGCCATCGACCTGGGGTGCGGCAGGGGAGAGCTCACGGAGCTCATTGCAGCACGCTGGCCGAAGGCGCGGGTCGTCGGTTTGGATCACAGCGCGGAGATGCTGGCCAAGGCTCCAGGCGGTTCGCGCATACAGTGGCTGCACACGGATCTGGCAGAATGGGATCCCGGGCAGAAATGGGACCTGATCTTTTCCAACGCGGCCCTGCATTGGCTGCCGGATCACGCAACCCTGTTCCCGCGGCTTGCGGCGATGTTGAATCACAACGGGTGCCTGGCCGTGCAGATGCCCGACAATTTCTCCGAACCTTCCCACCAGTTGATTCTCGAGGCGCTGCGAACCGGATGTGCTGGAGGAGCAGCACTCTGTGAAGCCGACCTGCTGGAAAGCCTGTCTACGAAACGGGTTCTTCCGGCGAGTGCCTACTACGACCTGCTCTCGTCCCTGGGTGGCAGAGTCTCACTGTGGTGCACGACCTATATCCATTCACTGCAGGGAGAGAACCCGGTACTGGAATGGGTGCGCGGCAGCGCTCTTCGGCCGGTCCTGGCTTCCCTGGGACCCGGGCAGGCGGAACGCTTCGAAGAGGTCTACGCGCAGCAACTGCGCGCGGCCTATCCCGCATCGACTGACGGCCGTACGCTCTTCCCCTTCCGCCGGCTCTTTCTGTTATACAGTGCGAAGGAGCGCTAAAGAGCCCTGCCGGGTGCACCGATAGGCATCCGGAACCATGAAGCGCGGATCCTGTACCACGCGTACTTTCCATCTGATTCGGGATGTGCGATATTGGGCCGCTATTCATTGCCGGAACACACCGACCACAAACTGGCCAGACAGAGTTCAATGTTGCACCCACTGCCCGAGAACGAGGCCGCGCGCCTGCGACTGCTTCGCCTGCATGACATTCTGGATACAGCTTCGGAAAAGGCTTTCGACGAGTTGACGCGCCTAGCGGCCACCCTGTTCGATGTGCCGATCAGCCTGATCTCCCTGGTGGACGAGAACCGGCAATGGTTCAAGTCCCGCGTTGGGCTGGAGGCCGAGCAGACGCCCCGCAGCCACGCCTTCTGCGCCCACGCCATCATGGGACCGGAACTGATGGTTGTCGAGGACGCGACGCAGGATCCGCGCTTTCGCAGCAATCCGCTGGTTCAGGGTGAACCGCGCATCCGCTTCTATGCCGGTGCTCCGCTGGAGCTTGAACCGGGCCGCTGCATTGGTACGCTGTGTGTCATTGACAGGAAGCCGCGTCGCCTGGACGAGCGCCAGCGCGAGAGCCTGGCCAGCCTGCGAAATGCTGTTGTCTCACAGCTGGAACTCCGAAAGGCAATGGAAGAACTGCGCTCTCTGCGCAGCCTGCTTCCGGTCTGCGCCTGGTGCAGCAGCATTCGCGTGGAAGGCCCTCAGGGAACCAGCTGGCACGGCCTCAAGGACTATGTCAACGGCTTGTCGGGTGTGACACACAGCATCTGCCCCGACTGCAGCGAGAGCATGACGGCAGAGATGAACGGCATGGGGCGCGGCCCGGCCGAGGGCGAAGCCCCTACTTCCGCCATTTCCAGCTGAAGGCCAGGCCGGACTGGCTTTGCCGTCCCAGCGTCGATTCCAGCCTCAGGTTGCTGCTGAGCACGTAGTCCAGCCGCAGGCGGAAAATGTCCTGCCGATCCAGTGCCTGCTCGTAGCGCACGAAGACCCGCGGTCCCAGGTATTTCCCAAGTTCCAGGCTGCTGCCGCCTCCGGCGCCTTCGCGATTGAAGCGCAGCAGGTCCACGCCGAATTCTCGTGCAACACGCGCGCCGAGCTGCGCCATGCCGTACTCGGTCGCCATGTTCGTTGCCCGCTGTTGCAGGAGCTCTTGCTGGTCCATGTCCAGTTCCTGCCCCGGGCGACCGAAGAGCAGCAGGGACAGGATCTCGCCTTCGGCCAGCTCCGGTTCCGAGGAAAGCGAGAGCACCGGCTTCTGGAAGCTGCCTCGCAGGCCGACGAAGACTTCCGTTTCATCGATCTGTGTTCCAAGCTCCAGGTCCAGCGCCGGGTCCAGGGCGCCTTCCCCGTAGAAGCCGATCTCGCCCCGTGACAGCTCGACCTGCCGTCCCATGATGCTGAACTGCCCATCGCTGGCCGCCAGTTCCCCGCTCAATCGCGGCATGCCGCCCTCGCCTTCGATGTCCAGTTCTCCGCTGGCGGCGAGCTGCAGGTCCCGGCCCTCGAATCGAATCGGTCGTGGCACACGCAGCTGGACCTTCAGCTGCAGGGAGTCGGCGATGCCGGCGCTTGTCCTTCCGGCAGTCGAGTCGGCGTCGGGCGCCTCGAGCTGCCACAGCCGGGCCTCGCCTTCCACGGGATGCAGGCTGCGGGGCAGGTCCGGAATGGCGACCACGCCATTGTCCAGCGAGACCCATCCTTCGATCGAGGGGCGACTCAGGCGGCCTGCCAATTGCAGGTCGGCAGAGGTATACAGGCGCGTGCCGCTGGCCTGGCCGATCTTCAGTTCCCGCAGACGGACGTGTCCGCTCAGGGAGGGGTTGATGGCCTCGCCGGCGGCAGTCAGCGCCACACGGCCGTTCCCGTCGAGCCACAGGTCGGCGGGGAGCCAGTCGTTCAGCCTGCGGAAATCCAGACTGTCCGCCTGCAGCTCCGCCCGCAGCGAGTCGGGGCGCCAGGCGCCCTCTTCCTCCTTCAGGAAGGCCAGGCGGCCCCGCCCTTTCAGGATCGATTCCCTGTGATGCAGAATCGATGTCTCGGCAAGCAGGACCGCGCTCGTCGAGGATGCCGGGATCTCGCCCTTCAGGATCACGCGCCAGCCCTCCAGGCGACGGCTTCCGGTGAAGGCGAGAGAAAGATCGGTTGCCAGATCCAGCCGATCCGCCCTGCCGTCCAGGTGCAAGGATCCCGACAGCGCGCCCTGTTCACCGCTACGGAAGGCCTCTGGAGCGAGATCCGCGAAGGGCAGGGGAAAGGCGCGGGCTTCGAGAACCAGCTGCAGGCGCTCCGGGTGTGTCTGTAGTTGGCCGGCAGTGGCGGACACGCTGTAGGGCAGGGTCGTACGGCTGGAGAGCAGGGAGTCGCCGGCAGACAGCGCGTGGGCGTGCAACACGGGGCGCTGCAGTCCTCCCTGCAGCGAGAGTTCCAGGTCCAGTCTGTTCCTGGAGTCCAGTCGCATTCCCCCGAGGACCACGTCGGCGTGATGCAGGCTGTCACCGTCCAGGAACAGGTCCAGTTCCAGGGAATCGGGGCGCAGGGCCTCGGGAACCTCCAGCCGCTCCAGCAGGGCGAAAGGAGCCAGGCGGGCCGCCAGGCGGACACGGTGACCGTCCGCCTGGCGGGAGCCCTCTGCCAGCACTGTGCCCAGGCTGCCTTCCAGTTCCATGGCGCTCAGCTCCAGTCCGCCTTCCGGACCCTGGATCACACGGAAGGGCGAGCGGCTGCGCAGGTCCCCTTCAGGGCCGGAAAGCGCGAGGAGCTGCCAGTCCAGCACCAGGCTGTCCCCCAGGCTTGCGCTCAGTTCCTGTTCGTGGCGCCAGCCGCCTCCGGAAAGCTCCAGGGCGGCCCGGCCGGAGCGGGCATTCGCCGGCCCCTCCCAATGAAGGGAGAGGGCATCCAGAACCGGGCCGGGACCCTTGAGGCCCTTCGCGAGATCCAGGTGCGCCAGGAGCCGCGTGTCATTTCGTGATACATCCAGAGTAAGGGTGTCGATGTTCCAGTCGCCATAACCAAGGGATCCGGCCAGCCGCGCGTGCAGCAGGGGCGCTTCCGCGGTTCCGCGCAGGTCGGCCTCCAGGCCCAGCCTGGGCTGCAGATCCTTCAGCGCCGGGCTGAGGCGGGACGCGAATTCCGTGCCATCGAAGTCGATGCGCGTGTCCAGGGCCAGTGTATCACCGGGCAACGCGCCCAGGGCACGAAGCTTCAACCCGGGAAGGGCAAGGGCCAGGCTGTCCAGGAGAAGCCCGCCGGAAGGCTGCGGTTGCAGCGAGGCCGCCAGTTCGCGGAGCCATTCCGAGGGGAGGGCCTGCAGTTGGATGGATCCTTCGCCCAGGGAGAGACGCAGATCCAGGTCCTCCAGGTCCTCGACGCGTGCTCCGGGCGGAAGAAGTGCGCGCAGGCGAGCCGGGCCGGGCAGGTGCAGTTCCGCTTCGGCACGCGCGCCCCAGGGCAGGTCCTCCTTCGCCCAGATGGCTCGGGCCGAAAAGCCCGGAGGTGCCCCGCGGGACCAGTCGCTTTGGAAAAGACTGTCCCTTTCGGCCGGGACGAAGGTCTGTCGTATACGGTCCGGCAGACGTCGCAGCCGCAGGTCGAGCCTTGCCTCGTTCGTTCCGCTCCCCAGCGCGCCGTCGAGTGACAGCTCCAGCCAGTTGCCTCCAAGCTGCAGGGTCTCGACGTGGATCACGCCCGTTTCGGAGCGTGTGACCCGTACTTTTCCGTCTGGACCGGAAAAGGCGCCCGTGGCTTCATCCAGGCGGAACTCCCGCAGGTCGGCGCGCAGTTGTGCTCCGGTGTGGACGGCTCCGGCCAGGCTCAGGCGCTGCTCGAAGGCCAGGGCTTCCACTTCGATCTGGAGCGGGGCGTCCTCTCCTTCCTGCCGTTCCGCGCTCAGAGTCAGGCTGTCCAGGTGTGATCCATTCAGATCGGCTGCGAGCCCGCCGTGAAGACGAAAGCCCGAATGGCTCGTGGATCCGAAGACTTCTCCCTGGAAGGCCGCCTGCAGGTCAAGTCCCTCCGGCAGATCGAGATCCAGGCGACGAGCCCATTCCAGGTTCCGGTTTTCCACTTGCACGGAACCCTTCAGGCTCTCCTCCCGGACAAGTGCCTCCGCCAGGATTTCCATGCCGCCCAGGGCGACACGCAGTTCCTGTAGACGCGTCTGTTCCTTGTTGTGATCCACCGCGGCAACAAAGACAAGGTCCCAGGCGTTCGGAGCCAGGCGCGTCTTCAGTTCGGCGCTGCCTTCTTCCGGACGGAAGAGCCCCTGCAGCTCCAGGGCCAGTTCCGGCCAGGAAGGAAGACCGGACACGTCCAGCTCCAGCTGCTCCAGTTCGCCTGCTGTCGGGAGGGCGACTCGCGCTTCCAGGCCCAGGCTTTCCAGGCGTCTGTCATCGGTCCAGGTCAGGGCGCCGCCCAGTTCCAGCTGTCGTGTCCAGTCGCCGCGCTTCAGGTCGAGCAGCGTACTCCATCGATCGCGCCCGACGGTCTGCGCCTGGAGGGAGAGCCTTCCGGCCTCCCCCGCGTCCAGGGCCAGGAACCCGCTGAAATGGCCGGCGGCGGGATCCAGCCGGAAGGAGCCGCCAGAGGCGGACAGGCCCTTCGCCCTGTCTGCCAGGGCCAGGGTATCCACGACGAGACTGGGCGCGCTCCCCGACAGGGCGCGGACCTCGCCGACCAGCCGCAGGTTCTCCACTGTGCTCAAGCTGTCGAGTCGCAGCTCATCGCCCTGGATCCGGATCTCCAGCACAGCCAGGGAGGGCAGGCCCGGCAGGGAGCCCTCGCGCAGCCATCCGCCGGCTTCCGTGCTGCTCGTGTCCGTCTCCTGCGCGGGGGGCAAGTGCTGCAGGATGGCGGGCAGATCGGCACTCAGGCCTTCCAGCCGAAGCTCGCGCAGCAGCAGGTCGCGCTGCAGGAGCGCCCCAAGATCCACCTCGATGGCCAGGGGCCCCAGGGTAGCCAGTGTGTCCGCCCCTTCGGTCCATGTGATCCATTCCGCCTCCAGTCGCCCGAGGCGCGACCAGTCCAACCCGCGGATCACAAGGTCCCCCGGAAGTCGCGGAACGACTTCCTGGATCACGCGATCCAGGGCCGATGTGCGCAGGCCGGGCAGGGCCAGCCCCGCGGCCAGCAGGAGCAGTAGCAGGATCAGCAGTGCCAAGGGAGTTGCCAGCGCCCACAACCAGGGCCTGCGCGGCCCTTTCTCGCGTGTTGCCTTGCCCATCAGAAGGGGTGTCCAATGCTGAAGTGGAGCGCCTGGGAGGGGCGATCGTCCCCGGCTCCCAGGCGGTGTCCCCAGTCGACGCGCAGGGGACCAACCGGTGTCGACAGCAGCAGGGCCGGTCCTGCCGCCACTTCCAGGTCGTCGGCCGCGATCTCGGACTGCCGGGACCAGACCTGCCCCGCGTCTACGAAGAGCGCCATCGAGAAGCGGCCGGGAAGGGGAATGCGCGCCTCCAGGGACGTGATCGCCAGGAAGCGTCCGCCCAGCGGTCCGTCGTCGTCGTCCAGCGGTCCCAGCCCGCGGCGACTGAATCCGCGGTGGGATCCGCCGCCGGCATAGAAGCGGTGCGTCGGCAGGAGCTCGCTGCTCCCGGCGATCGGCCAGGCCGCGCCCCCGTGCAGGCGGAAGGCGAACACGATTCCGCCGACGGCGTGATACGCGGTGCGCTCGCCCTCCAGCCGGATCAGGTCCACGTCGCTCAGGAAGCCCGGAACGGTCCATTCGAGGCGCAGGGAATGCACGCCGCCGCGGGTCGGGTGGAAGGGGTCGTCGCTGTTGTCGTGGAGCGCGCTCATGTAGAAGGTGGTCAGTTTGAGGGGCTCGACGGGCAGCGTGCTCAGTTCGACGCTCAGGTCGCTGAGTCTCACATCCGAGAAGCCGATGCCGCCCAGGAACTGCATCTGCAGCGTGGGGCGCCAGTTCAGCCCGAGCCGCAGGGTGCGTTCCAGGCTCTTGAAGCTGTTCTCGTTCTGGCGGTCGATGCGGTAGCTGGTCTCTCCGTCTACAAGCCGCCCGGCAAGGGTGGGCCACCAGAAGCGAAGCTGGCCCGTCTGCCTCCTGGGACTCAGGCTTCCGCGTGTTTCCATGCCGCGGCCGACCTTGAAAAGATTGGCGTGCTTCCAGGAGGCCTCGACGCGAGGCCCCTCGTCGCTCCAGTAGCCGATGCCGGACTGGATCGTGATCGGTTTGCGGCTGGCGAGTTTCGCGCGAAGGACGCGATCCCCCTCCTGCCCGCTGGCGGAATCCGCCGGCAGGTCGAGACGGATCTCGCGGAAGAGGTTCAACAGGCGCAGGCGATCACGCACTTCCGTGATACGCTCCGGATCGTAGTCGCGATCCTTGAGCGTGCGCAGCTGGCGCATGGCAAGCTTGCGCAGATCCGGCGCGACTCCGGTGGCTTCCACGCGCACGATCCGGCAGGGCGGACCCGGGGTCAGCCGATAATCGAGTCGCACGCGGTCGTCCTTCAGGCTGTCCGCCCGGCCCTCGCTGCTTGCCAGGGCGAAGCCTTGTTCGCGCAGGGCCGTTTCCAGCCGTCCCGTATCTGCCTTCAGGCCGGCGTCATGGAAGACCTGTCCCGGTTTCAGCTCCAGGCGGCTTTGCAGCAGGCTGTCCAGGCCCCCGGGAGCGCCGTGTATCTGCACGGTCCCGACGCAGATCGCCTCGCCGCGCTCGATGCGAAGGCGCAGCTCCAGTTCCCGCTCCTTGGCATCCGGCAGGAAATCGACCTGGATCTGCGCGCGCGGATAGCCTCGCCGCGCCAGGTAGAGGCGGATCCGCTGAAGGTCACTTTCCAGAAGGGGGGAGCTGAGCGCCGGGCGTTTGCGTCCCAGCAGGCCGAAAAAGCGCGCTTCGCCGTGGCAGGCCAGTCCCGAGCGCAGGCGAAAGCCCTGCAGACGCGACAGGCCATCCAGCTCGAAGTCCTTGATCTGCCAGCCCTTGTAGCGAGCGGCTTCTTCGAGCGACGGGTGGCCCTGCGCCTTCGACAGGACTGCCAGGCCAAGGAGGGCGATACAGGAAATGAGAGTAAACAGGCGCAGGGTGGTTTCCACTTCTAGCATTCATGATCCGAGTGCGGAATCTAGCGATCAGGAAGGGGGAGTGAAGCGTCCCCAGCGCGGGCAGGCCTTCCCGGAAGCCGCAGGCAGATTGTTCGCAGGAGATCGATTCAGCCTGAATCCGGTCGGCCGCTGTCGTACCTTCCTGTCATGACCCGCGAAACCATTCGTATGACCCTTTGCCACGCTTCCGCTGCTCGATCCGCGCAGTCGGATGTGGCTCATCTTGAACCTGCCGAGCGTTTGGCCGAGGAAAGAGATTGGAGGAAGCTGTCCCAGCTAATCCATCAGTAGCAGGCAGCCGATCGCCAGCGTCCACAGGAGAATCCCGAGAAAGCGCCAAATCTCGATGGGTGTGGATGTCGTTCCGAAGCGGCGGCTCTTGAGGAAGCCCGCGTGATGGAACGGGCCCCGCATCAGTGAGTCCATGATGCCACCAAGGAAGAAGGTCATTCCTCCCCACAAGGTTAGAATACGCACGATTCTGCCCTTGGGCCGTGTCATGTCGAAGGACAGATAGACCAGCAGGACGGTTCCTGCCGCAAGCAGGATGTACACAACAATGCGTATCGTGGAGCGTCGGTCCGGCATGGTTGACCCTTCCGCTGGCGGTTGGAGTGAAAACCAGAACACCGCCGGGAATCTAGCTCTGCCGGAGGATAGATTGCCTGGCGGGCCGATGGTTCGGGCAGGTGGTAGAATGATGCTTGCTGCATCCCTGCGATGCAAATGGATCTCCTGGTTTCTCATTGTGGGCCATCTTCTGTCAGTCGGCATGGCGGAAGCGTATACGCCCGCTGAATCAATCCAACGGTTGCAGGATCAGATTCGAGCAGGTGCCCTTCTGAAGGTGGGAGACCAGGTCGAGCTGACGACCAGACAGGGAGATGTTCGCGACGTCCGAATCATTGGACTCGACCAGCACTTTATCACGATTTACGAGAAGGGCGAGAAGATCGCCATCGAGGATGTGGTTGCGGTTCGAGACCTGAATCAAGACGGATACAAGGTCTGGACGACCGTCGGAGCCACGGCAGGAGCAGCTGCCGCCACAGTTGCCGTGGTGACGATTGCGTTGATTGTCGTGTTTGTTTCGAACTTCCGTCTCTGGTAGGCGCATCCAGGTGAACAGGAACAGCGCGTCGACGCCCTGGCTCTCTACTGCATGGCGGCCCCCCCGGGGCAGGTTGCCCGGCGCTTGCAATGGATTCGCGAAGGCCGCCAGGACAGCCTCTACCGCCCCCTGTTGCCGGAATTGCAGAGGCTGATCGGCCGGAACCCCTGATTCCTTCGTGAAGCAGCGGGCAGCATTCCGTTCTCGCTCATCCCGCCCTCATTTTGTACTGTCTTTCCACACAGCGTCTCCAACCACTTCACTGGACTCAAGAGGCCGCTGCAGCCGCGGCGGGAAAGGGTGTTCCATGCGCATGGTTCTCAAGATCCTTCTGGGCCTGATTGTTCTGCTTCTCGTGATCGGCGGAAGCTTCGTCGCCGTGATCCATTTCGGCGGCGTGCCGCAGTATGATCCTCCGCGGATCGACCTGCAGGTCGAGCTCACGCCGGAACGCGTTGCGCGCGGCAAGGATCTTTCGCGCATGTCCTGCAACGAGTGTCACCTGGATTTCGAGAAGGGACGCTTGAGCGGGCGGCGCATGTTCGATGTTCCGCCGGTCTTCGGCGTCGCCTATTCGACCAATATCACCCAGGACCCGGTGCATGGGATCGGCTCGTGGACCGATGGCGAGCTGATCGGCCTGCTGCGGACGGGCATCGGCCGCGATGGGCATTTCAGCATGCCCTGGATGCCCAAGCTGCCGCGCATGGCCGACGAGGATCTGTACTCGCTGATCGCCTGGCTGCGTTCGGATGATCCTCTCCTGGAGGCCACGCCGGAACCGAACCGGCCCCAGGAATTGAGCTTCCTGGCCAAGTTCCTCAGCCGTGTGGCCTTCAAGCCCTTCGAGTGGGACGGCGCTCCCCGTGTAGCACCGTCTCCGGCGGATCCCGTCGAGTTCGGCCGCTACCTGGTCCACGACCACCTGGAGTGCTACAGCTGCCACAGCGCGGATTTCAAGACCGTCGACGACCTGGATCCACCGGCCAGCGAGGGCTACATGGGCGGCGGCAACCGCCTGCTCAGCCTGGACGGGGAGATCATCCTCAGCGCCAACATCACGCCGGATCACGAAACGGGCATCGGCGCGTGGAGCGAAGAGGACTTCGTGCGCGCCCTCCGCGAGGGGATTCGCCCCGACGGGCGCGTGCTGCGCTATCCGATGAGCCGCCGTCCGGAGTATACGGTGGAAGAGGCGCAGGCCATGTTCGCCTACCTGCGCACGGTTCCCGCGCTCCGCAACCCGGTCGACCGGCGCTTCCACGAACAGGGCGGACCGGCCCTCGCCGACGGGCGGGCGATCTACGAGAAATACGGATGTATCACCTGCCACGGACCGGATGGCAGGGGCCTGGGCAACCTGGCCGCGAACCTGAAGCGCTTTCCACAGGACTCGACCCTGGCCGCCTGGATCCGCAACGCCTCCCTCTTCGATCCGCACACGCGCATGCCCAGCTACGAGGGCCGGATCCGCGAGAGCGAGTACGAACCCCTTGTCCGCTTCGTCAGGGGCTTCGCGGACCAGGCCGCCGCCAGCCATCGCTGATACGGTCTTCGCCATGAGTGAAACACAAGTTGCCTTCCACTCCCCTCGCCTGTCCATGCGCCCCTGGCGCCTGGAGGACCGGGAGGCCTTCCTGGCCCTCTTCGGCGATCCGCGCGTGATCTGGTGGAGGGATCCGCCCCGGACTGCGCAGCAGCTGGAGGAGGACCTGCAGCGCGTCGTCGCCGAACCGATCACGGATGGACTGGGCCGTTTCGCCGCCGTGAGACAAGGGGAGAACCGGCCGATCGGCAATGTGGTCCTGCAGCCGGCGCCCTTCGTGGAGGGAGTGGAGGTCGGCTACCATTTCGCCCATGCGGAATGGGGCAAGGGCTTTGCCTCGGAAGGCGCTCGCGCGGCCATGCAGCACGGTTTCGAGAGCCTCGGGCTGGAGGAGATCTGGGCGATTGTCGCCCTGCAGAATCCGGCCTCCCTGCGCATCGTCGAAAAGCTGGGCATGCGGGCCGTGCGCGACATGGATCGCCTGGGCCTGCCTCACCGTCTCTTCCGCATGGGGGCGGGGGAATGGAACACGGACGGAAACGGACGATGACGGGCGCAAGGCCCTTGCTGTGCATTGCCCACCGCGGAGCGAGCTATCACCAGCCGGAGAACACGCTTCCAGCCATCCGCAAGGCCCTGGAACTGGGGGCGCGGGCCATCGAGATTGATGTGTGGGCCATTGGTGGCGAAGTCTTCGTATTCCACGACCGGCGCCTCGAGCGTCTCACGGCAAGCCGCGGACTCCTCGCGGACTGCACAATCGCGGAAGTCCGCGCTCTGCGCATTCGGGGGCAGGAACCGCTGCCGACGCTGCAGGAAGTCCTGGAGCTGGTCCAGGGAAAGGCCCTGCTCAACATCGAGCTGAAGGGGCCGGAAACGGCCGCGCCGGTTGCCGGCGTTCTACGGCACGCGCTCGCCGGCGGCTGGAAGAGCGGGGACCTGCTCGTCAGCTCCTTCCGCCACGGCGAGCTGCATCGTTTCGCCGCCCTGCTGCCGGAGGTTCCGCGCGGCGCGATCGTCTACGGAGCTCCGCTGGATCACGCCGCCTGCGCCACGGCACTACAGGCCTGGTCGATCCACGCGGCCCTCGAGTTCGTCGACAGGGCCCTCGTAGAGGATGCCCGCCACAGAGGCCTTCGCGTGTTCGTCTACACGGTCAATCATCCGGACGATCTGGAACACGCCCGCGCTCTCGGCGTGGACGGGGCCTTCAGCGATGATCCCGGGATGATCCTGGAGCACACTCCGCAACCGGATACGGCTTCCGGCTGGGTCGGCCTGCCTCACTTGTCCTATGGCGCTGGAGCGCGCCGGGATGGTTTCGCATGAAAGATCCCGCTCCTTGTTTCGGGGAAAGCTCGGAAGAAGACCGTCCAACCGGGATCCACGCACGCGAACGCAAGGCCGGCCACCGCATCGATTTCGCTTCATGGAGTGGCTCATGAGCACAGGGATTGGCTATACTGGATGCATGAAGAATTTCCCTATCCTCCTCTGCGGCCTGCTGGCCGCCGCGCCTGCCCTGCGGGCGGACAGTCCGAATCCCGGCCTCGACACTCTGACGGAATGGATGACCGGCTCCTTCGACAGCCGGCGCCAGGCCGAGGCGGACACCAACTACCTGGAAATCCACCTGCAGATGGCGCGCATCTGGCCCGAGCGCAAGGATGCCGTCTGGCTCTACGTGGAGCAGGCGGCCGGCTGGGCGCTGGAACGGCCCTACCGCCAGCGCGTATACCGTGTCAGCGAACTGGACAAGGGCTACGAGAGCGCCGTCTACACGCTCGAGGATCCCCTGCGCTTCACGGGTGCCGCGAAGAACCTCGACCTGCTGGCCGGGATCACGCCGGATTCGCTGGAGCTGCGCGAGGGCTGCGCCATCCACCTGCGCTGGGACGGCGAGGCCTTCAGCGGCAGCACCCACGACAAGGACTGCGGCAGCACCCTTCGCGGGGCGAGCTACGCCACTTCGGAGGTGCGGATCACGGCGGATCTGCTGGAAAGCTGGGATCGAGGCTTCGACGCCGGGGACGAGCATGTCTGGGGCGCGGAGAATGGTCCCTATCTCTTCCGCCGCCAGGAACTTGCCGCGACCGATGGCCGCTGAGCGACTGCTGATCCTGGGCGCCTCCGGCCATGCGCGCGTGCTGATCGACATCGTCGAGAAGCAGGGAGTGTGTGACATCATCGGCCTGCTGGATCCGCGCCACGCGGAGCTGCCCGAGCGGATGGGCTATCCCGTGCTCGGCCCCGACGAGATGCTCGCCGCGCTGGTCGCCGAACACGGCATCACCTGCCTGCTGCTCGCCATCGGCGAGAACCGCCTGCGCAGGCGTGTCGCGCAATACGCATCCAAGGCCTGCCCCGCGCTGGGCTTCCACACGGCCATTCATCCCGACAGCAGCCTGGCGCGGGACGTGAAGCTCGGGGAGGGCACGGTCGTGATGGCGGGGGCGCGGATCAATTCCGGCTGCCGCGTCGGACGCCATGCCATCCTGAACACGAACTGTTCGCTGGATCACGAAAGCCGGCTCGGGGATTTCGCCAGCATGGGACCGAACACGGCGAGCGGCGGGAACTGCGACATCGGCGAAGAGGCGATGATCGGCATCGGCGCGAACCTGCTACCCGGCGTGACTGTCGGGGCGCGGACGCAAGTAGGCGGAGGGGCCACCGTGACCCGTGATCTCCCCGACGACTGCGTCGCCGTGGGCACGCCGGCGCGAACGGTCAAGCGGAACTGAGTTCGCCCTTTCGGCATTCTACCCTGAGATCTGCACCGCAGCACTGTGCGGCCAGACGAGCGATGGACAGTCCCAGACGAAGGAGAGCCATGAAGACTCTTGAACGACTGCTTGAGCGGAACCGGAATGCCGTCCGCAACCTGGAATCCGGGAAGCCCGAATGGCTGGAGGCAATTGCCGCGCCCCAGAAACCGGATATCTATTGGATCGGCTGCTCCGACAGCCGCACCGCGCCGGAACGCATTCTGCAGGCCATTCCGGGGGAATTGTTCGTGCGTCGCGGAATCGCCAACCAGTTCCGGCCGGAGGAATCCGGCGATCGAGCCCTTTTGCATTTCGCGGTCAATGTGCTCGGTGTCTGCCAGATCGTGGTCTGTGGCCACACGGACTGCGGCGGCGTGCTGGGAAGTCTGCAGGACGGCCCCTCCGGTGCGCTGGACGAGTGGCTCGAGCCGATCCGCGGCCTGCGGCGTACACGCCAGGAGGAGCTCGCCGGCCTGGAGACCGGAGCCCAGGAACGCAAGCTCTCCGAATGGAACGTGATCCACCAGGTGGAGCTGCTGCGGCAAAGCGATGTCGTGCGACAGGCCTGGAAGGAGGGCCGGCCGCTGAGCGTCTCCGGGCTCCTGCTGGACCTCAAGGATCCGCGGCTTCACAAGCTGATCAGCTACCAGGGAACCGCATCGGGCGAGGGGATCGAGGCGTGATCGACAAGATCACGCTCGCCGTCCGGAAGGGGGAGGCCATGGCGGCCTTCTACGGCGCCCTGCTCGACACGGACTTCGTCCCTTTCGAGGTGGCCGGTCACAAGCTGTATTCCGGCAAGCGTGATGGCGTAGAATGGCTGCTCTGTCCGCGCGAGTTGGCGGGCATCGGGGACGGCAGCAACACGATCCAATTGCGAATCGTCGTCGACGACCTGCGCGCTGCCCATGCGAAGGGGTTGTCACATGGCGGCGAGGAGCTGAACGCCCCCGCCGAGCAGGAGGGGCGCCTGTTTTCCGCCCTGAGGGACCCGGACGGCAACTCGCTCGAACTCGTGCAGGCGCTGTAGACGAGCTTATCCGACCAGCCGCTCCAGCGCCAGGCCATGCACGGCGTTCCAGGGCAGGAAGCGCAGCTGCTGGAATCCGCGTCCCTCCAGCAGGGTGCGCACGATGGCCAGCGTGTCCCGCAGCATGTGCCCCTTGCCCTTCAGCAGCGGCAGCATGCCGCGCTGTTCCCCGTCCAGCTCGAGCAGTCGCTCCTCGAAGGCGGCCAGATCCTCCGGCGCCCACTCCCGCTCCTCGAGCATCTCCGTATCCATGTACGCCATGCGCCGCAGCTGGGCGCCGAGCAGCCAGGCCGGATGTCCGCAGAGCAGCAGTTCCTTCAGGTGTCCGCGCAGGACCTGTTTCAGGGCCGCCTCCGCCGGCTCGTCGAGCACGGCCTCGTCGTTCATCACGCCGGGGCGTTCGCTGCCAAGGGGCAGCAGGCGGCAGTGCAGCTGGCGTCCCAGGTCGGCCACCAACAGCGTGGCATGTGCACCGGGCTGGACAAGGTAGACGCCTTCGATGCTGGCTTTTCTCGCCTGGCGCGCTCCCAGCAGCAGGCGCGCTTCCTCGAATGGCGTGAGACAAAGCGTGTCGCTGATCACCCCGCCGACAAGGGAGCGCAGCTCCCCGGGCGAGGAGGAATCCGGCAGCAGGCCCTCGCCGAGCGCGCTGCCGATCACGCAGCAGCTCTCGTCGGCCCGGTTGTGGAAATCGGCCATCAGGCCGCGCAGCTGGCGCGCGAGCAGCTCCAGGGCCTGCTTCCGGAAGACCCCGTGTCGCGCAAGGGATTCGCCCAGGGCATTGTCCAGGAACCGGTGCTCGTGCACCTTCAGCCGGACGCCGCTCCTCGAGGCCAGCAGGGCCTGTGTCCATCCGTCGTATACGCCGATGACCAGCAGCATTTTCATCAGGAGGCATCCGGGTTGGTGTAGCACAGGGCGATCCACTCGCCGCGGCGGCGGACTTCCTCCAGCGCGCAGTCGTACTCTCCGGCCAGGGCCCGCATGCGTTCTTCCTCTTCCGCCAGGATTCCGCTGACCAGCAGCCGCCCGCCGGGCGCCAGGGCCTGGATCAGGTCGGGATAGAATTCCTCGATCACGCTGCGCTGGATGTTGGCCAACACCACTTCGAACTTGAATCCCGTGTTGAGCAGGCGCGGGTTGTCGACCTTGAAATGGCTGTTCGTGCGACAGCCGTTGGCTTCGGCGTTCTCGCGCGCCGCCGTGATCGCTTCCTCCTCGATGTCGATGCCCCAGCAGAATCCCGCTCCCAGCTTGAGCGCGGCGATGCCCAGGATGCCTGTGCCGCATCCCGCGTCGAGTACGTTGGCCTGCTCGAGCTCCAGGTCCTCCAGCCACTCCAGCAGCAGGCCGGTGGTTTCATGGGTGCCCGTGCCGAAAGCGCTGCCGGGATCCACGCGCAACACGATGCGCCCCTCGTGTTCGGCCCCGGGCTCGATCCAGCTCGGGCAGACCAGCAGGCGCTTCCCGCTGGGCAGGGCCTGCCAGTGGGATTTCCACTCGCTGTTCCAGTCCGCGTCGGCATGTTCCTCGACACGGTGGTTCCAGCTCAGGAGCTGCTCCGGGTGCATCTCGGCCAGGCTTTCCAGATAGCTGTCCAGCGAGGCGCGCAACTGGTCCATGGAATGCTCGGCGGAGAACCAGGCCTCGATGCGGTCCTCGTCCTCCTCGATGCCGCTGCAGCCCTGGTCGAAGAGCCAGGAAGAGAGCGCCTCCCGGGCCCAGTCGTTGTAGCGGATGCTCAGTTTGTAATGCATGGGTCTCCTGGGTTGGTCATCCGGGCATTCCGAGCCAGGCGGCTCTTCCGGCTCCGAGCAGCGCTCCGCCGAGGATCAGCCAGGTCGTGTTGACTTTCCAGCGGAAGAGCAGCAGCGCCGACAGGGCCAGGATGCCGATCGACACCGGATCGACCAGGGCCGTTTCGGCAAGGTAGAAACTCACTGCCGCCATCAGCCCCAGCGAAGCCGCGTTGACTCCGTCCAATAGGGCCCCGGCCCAGGGCGAGCGGCGTATACGGGGAATCAGCGGATTGGAGAGGGCGACGAAAACGAAGGACGGCAGGAAGATGGCCAGCGTGCCCACCAGCGCGCCGGGCACTCCGCCGAGCACATAGCCGACGAAGGTCGCCGTCGTGAACACCGGGCCGGGCATGGCCAGCCCGGGCCAGCCGGCGCGGCGGAAGCCCAGGTGGATCGCCATTTCCGTCGAGTTGGGACCCGGAATCAGGTTGGTCGCGCCCATCAGGTCCATGAACTCTTCGTCGCTGAGCCACTTGCGGCGCTGCACGCATTCATCGTGCAGCATGGCAATGTGCGCCGCCGGGCCGCCAAAGGCGGTAAAGCCCAGGCGCGTCATGAGAGCGGCGACTTCTCCGAGGTGGGACGGCACGCTGTTCTCCCGCTAGATCCGTGTGTCGGGCCGATCGGGGGACCGGCTGCGGGTCAACTTGGCAATCGCAGTGGATTCTTCCCGCAGGATCTTCCTTGCCGATTGTGCTCGTCCCCTCCCGGCAGGAGTACGGTTTGGCACTCTGCACACAGGTACTCACAGTGCACAGCTTTGAACCCCCCTCCACTATCCACCACACTGCCCGGATTTCCGGACGCACAATACGCGCGCCCCTGGAGGAAAGACTATCTTGCCCGCCGGTGCCACTTCGTCCATCAAGTCCCGGGGACCCATGTCTCGCTTCATCCTTTTTCTGCTGTCGCTGCTGCTGCTTGCCTCCGCCGGATTCTCGTCTTCCGACACCCTGCATGTCGGTCTGCGCCTCACTCCGCCCTTCGCCACCCTGGACGATGCGGGCCGGCCGGAAGGGCTGGCCGCCGGGCTCTTCGAGGAGATTTCCCTGGGCCTGAACCGTCCCTGGACCTGGGAGGCCGTCGAGCTGCAGGAACTGCTGGACGGCATCCAGGAGCAGCGCTTCGACATTGGCGTCGGCGGCCTGACGATTACCGCCGAACGCGAGGAAGAGATGGATTTCAGCCACCGCTTCCATTCCGGCGGCCTGGGAGTGGCCGTGCATCAGCAGTCGGATGGCCTGGGGCCCTTGCGCAGCCTGCTCAGCGGCCCCCTCCTGCGCGTGCTGGGAGTGCTGGTGATCGTCCTGCTGCTGGTCGGACTGTTGATCTGGCTCCTGGAACGGCGCAGCAATCCGGACGATTTCGGAGGGGGCGCGCTGAAGGGCATCGGGGCCGGATTCTGGTTCAGCGCGGTGACCATGACCACCGTCGGCTATGGCGACAAGGCGCCGAAGAGCCTGGGCGGGAGGATCCTGACCCTCTTCTGGATGTTTGCCGGCCTGATTCTCGCGTCCTCCTTCACGGCGGCAATCACGACGGCCCTGACTGTCGGCCGCCTGGAGAGCGGGATCTCTTCCTTGAAGGATCTCCGCGGCCAGCCCGTGGCGACGCTCAAGGAGAGCACGGCCGTGGACGCGGTGCGCGACTACGGCCTGGCGGCCGTCAGTTTCGCGACCATCGACGAGTGCCTGGATGCGCTGCAGAGGGAAGAAGTCCGTGCCGTGATCTACGACTCGGCCATTCTCCGCTACATCCTGCTGGGCGGCTACCCGGAACTGCGCCTGCTTCCCGATGAATTCTATGTGCGACACTACGGCTTCCTGCTGCCCCAGGATTCGCCGCTGCGCGAGCCGCTGAACCGTGAGCTTCTGCGCGTGCTGGAGGAAGAGCGCTGGATCAGCCTCAAGCGCCGCTGGCTGGGGCAGGACCAGGAACGATGACTCCCGGCAGCTGCGCGAAATCGATCCTGTCCGAACTGCGCGCCCTGGGGCCCGGGCCGCGGGACGGGCATCGTCCGAGCGCGGAAAGAGACCTGGGCGTCTACGCGAAGGACATGGCCGCCGTGTTGCGTGCCTGGAAGCAGCGCCTCAAGACGGAAGAGGCGGAGTTCGTGATCCAGCTGACGCGGAGCCTGCGCCGATTCGGCGTGCGCGAGTGTAGACAGCTGGGCTGTGAGCTGCTGGCCGGACATGCCGCGGCCTTCGCCCGTGTCGACCGCGCCCTGCTGGAAGAGTTCGGGACAGGCATGGACAACTGGTCCTGGGTCGACCATTTCGCCTGCACTTTGGCCGGGCCGGCATGGCGGGCCGGACAACTCCGGGATTCGGTGGTCCTTGCCTGGAGCCGTTCGACGGACCTGTGGTGGAGAAGGGCGGCCCTCGTGGCGACGGTGCAGCTCAACACGAAGAGCCGCGGGGGCCGCGGGGACGCCGAACGCACCCTGGCCGTCTGCCGCGCACTTGTCGAGGATCACGAGGAGATGATCGAGAAGGCCCTCAGCTGGGCCCTGCGCTGCCTGGCTCCCTGGGATGCGAAGGCGGTCAGCGGGTTCCTGGAGACGCATGACGCCGCCCTGGGCACGCGGATCCGGCGCGAAGTAGCACGCAAGCTGCAGACGGGGACGAAGCGCGGCTCTAGTTGAGCCCCTTGAGCACTTCCCAGACGACCTCTCCGACGATGCCGAGGCTTTCGGCGCTGCACTGGTCGGGTGTGTCACGGTTCGTGTGCCAGGCGGGATAGTCGAAATCGATGATGTTGATCACCGGAATGCCGACCTCGATCAGCGGCACGTGGTCGTCGAGGATCTGCTGGCCGATCTCGTCGACGAAGATGTGCTCGTAGCCCAGGGCTTTCGCCGTGCCCCAGACCTGCCCGACCAGCGGGCGATTGGCGATCAGGCTGTTGACCTCCACCGGAATGCGCAGGTCGCGATCCCCGATCATGTCCAGGTTCATGCCCAGGGAGGGGCGGGGGTCGGGAATGTTCTGCGCGAAATAGCGTGATCCGATCAGGTATTGGTGGGAATCGCCTTCCTCGCCCCAGTCCTCGCCGTCATAGAGCACAATGTCCACGCCGACGGCCACGGGCTGCTCCTTCAGCAGGCGGGCCAGTTCCAGCAGCACCACGACTCCGCTGGCGGCGTCGTTGGCGCCGACGAGCGGAACGGCGGCCTTGTCCGGATCCGTTTCCCGGTCCGAGAAGGGGCGGCTTTCCCAGTGCGCGCTGAGCAGGATGCGCCGTGATTCAAAGGGATTGAAACGGCAGAGGATGTTCGACAATTCCAGGTAGGGCTTGTCCCTGTCGTACATCGGGTGCTTCTCTTCCACCGGGTGCTGGAAGTTCTGCAGGAAGGTCACATCGCCCAGGTCTTCCAGGCGCTCCACGATCCAGTCCCTGGCCACCGTGTGACCAGGCGCTCCGGGATAGCGGGGCCCGATGTCGCAGAAGGCGATCAGGTCCTCCATGGCCTTCTCGCCCGAGAATTCGGAAGCGAGGCCAGTGCCGGTCGCGGCCAGCAGGCAAGAGGTCGTCAGGCCCAGGAACAGGCTTCGCATGCTCATCGGTTTCCTCCCGAGCCGCCGCGGCGGCCGCGGCTGTTGCGGATCTGGATCGTGCAGTTCACGCCGAACTCGGTGTAGGAGGTCTTGTTGCTGATGGTGCCCGTCTCGCTGGAACCGAATTCGTAGAAGGCGCCGCCGCTCACATTGGTGCTGAACTGGAAGTCGGCGCTTCCGCGCAGCGTCCAGCTGCGGTCCTCCTGCGGCGTGTTCCAGACCAGTTCCTCCAGCGCCTCCTCGCCGTTCTCCTGCGGCGTTCTGCGAGTGGTACTGTTGATCGAGGTGTCCAGGTTCCGCGTGTACTCCAGCCTCAGGGTGGTCTGGTTGCGGAAGGGGGTCTTCATGAAAGGCAGCTTGAAGCCCTTCTCCAGCCGCCGGTTTCCGGAGATCGAGAGGCTGTTGCGGCTGGTGTAGCTCAGGCTGCGGCTGTCCGAGTCCGGGTCGTTGACGCGGATCGAGCGGTTGGCGTTGTAGTTCAGGCTGCCGCTCCAGCCCTTGCCGGTGTTGAAGTCCAGGCCGACCAGCGGACTGAAGGAGCGGCTGAAGTTCAGCTGGCTGCGGAACAGGCCGCCGCTCGTGCTCGCGCTGTAGGAGGTCTGCAGGCGCCCGGTGTAGTTGTGATTCATGTTCACGCTGTTGAAGGCGCTCTTCAAGAGCGGCAGCTTTTCCAGGCCGCCAATGGAGAAACTGTAGTTGGGAATGGCCCGCAGGGCGGGGTTCCCGCCGATCACGTCGCCGTCTCCCAGCGTCCCCTTGCCCAGCAGTTCCTCGTTGTCGAAGTCGTACCAGCCGTTCTCGCTTTCCGAGCGGATGGTCTCCCGCTCGTCGGTGAAGCTCTGGCTGAACTCGTACTCGTAGCTCAGGTCCAGCGGAATGCGGGGGATCACCTTGAGCTGCGTGTTCAGGCGGTAGTCGTAGCCGAAGGTGCGCTGCGACTGGACCGTGTAGTTGCCTACATTGATCGTGTCGATTCCCGTATCACGGCTGAGGCCCAGCTGGTAGGCCAGGCTGGCGTGGCGATCCGTCCAGTCGCTCGTCCAGGGATAGACCGCCTGGCCCGGATTGGTGAAGCTGTTGTTGCGGTTGAAGTTGATGCTCAGGTCGTCGAGAACCTCCGTCAACAGGGCCAGTCGGTGATACACGGCGCGCGTGCCGCGTGCCAGGATCCCCGGGCCCTTGTCCTCTTCCGGCTCTTCCTGGATCACGGGTCCGGCGCTTTCCCGCGCCTCGACGGAATCCGGCAAGGCGGCGGCAGGCAGGCTCTCTTCCGTGTCCAGGCTGTCGCTGCCGCTTTCCCCCATGCGGGAGAAGACGGGTTCCTGGCCCTCGTCCCTGCCGGCCATGTCTTCCCGGCTCGCCTCGAGGGGCGGCGGCGGCGGCGGAAGCAGGTCGTTCCCGTCCACGGTGCCGTCCTCGCCGTTCTTGCGCGCCTCTTTCTCCTGGCGCTTGCGCTCCTTTTCCGCCTTCCGCTCCTCGCGGCGTTCCTGGCGCTCGGCCTTCTTGCGCTGGCGCTCCTCGGCCCGCTCGGCCTTCCGCTCCTGGTGCGTGTTCTTGATTTCACGCATCTCCTCGGTATCGAGGAAGAGCATGGTCTGCAGGACCTGCGGCGTCTGCAGGCGGAAGCGCGTGCTGAAGTCGCCGCGGCTGGCCACATCCACGCCGCGGGCAGGCTCGATCAGTGTGCGCCGCCAGGTATAGCTGCTCGAGTAGCTGAAGCTCGTGCTGAGCCAGTCCAGCAGGTCCGGGTCGAAACTGGCGCTGAAGGGCTGGCTGATGTTGTGATCCCCCTCGAAGAAGCCGGCGCTGCCCTCCAGCCAGCGCTCGTAGCCCTCGTAGAAGGCGTCGTCCGATTCGCGGGTCGGGTCGTCTTCCGGAACGGTCGTGAGACGCCGGTCGAAAAGCAGGTTGTTCTGGTACTGGCGGCTGATGTTGAAGCCCAGGTTGCTGAAGAGCTGCCAGCCGGTCGAGGCGTTGCGGTCCAGCGTATACTGCTCGGTGTGGAGGAAGGTGCCGTCCCGGTCCAGCTTGTCGCGCAGCGTGCGGCGGGCCGAGGCGGTCAGGTTCAGGTTGGTGGGGAAGTAGTTCAGCTCCACTTCGCCCAGTCCGCCGATCAGCGGCCAGTCGGGCACGAAGACCAGCGGCTGCAGGCGGTGCTTCCAGTTGAAGTTGCCGCTGTTGAAGCCGACGTTGAAGTTCTGTGTCACGGTCGTGTCGCCGGCGACCAGCTTGTTGCGGCTGACGGTCTCGGCAATGTCGTAGCTCAGGGAGACCTTATCGACGAGCACGCGGCCGACCAGCGACTCGGACTCGTTCTTGTCGAAGCCGATGCGCGCGTTGCGGCGGCGTGAGACATCCTCGACCCATTCCGGATGGTCGTCGGGATCCACCTCGTCGTCGTCGTTGGGGAAGTACTTGGGCAGCTTGAAGTCGTGCGACCAGCTGCCGGATACGGCGATGCTCGTGTTCCACGAAGGGGGCAGGAAGCGCCCCAGGTCCGTGTTGCCGTTGAAACTGCGCTTGCGCTGGAAGGTCTGGTTCGTGCCCGAGCTGCGCTGTTTCACATTGTGGAACTCGGCATCCTGCTGCTCGAAGTTGACATCCATGCGCAGGAAGTCGCTGAACTTGGCGTCGACCTCCGCTCGCACGGCGGTGGCGTTCTCCTTCTTGACATCGGAAACGCGCAGCTCATTGAACCAGACTTCGGTCGTCGCGGGACGCGCGTCGTGGTTCTTGACGCCGAAGAGCAGCGTGCGCACCTGGTTGATCGAGGGACTGCCGACCACGCGGACCTGCCCCCCGTCGCTCAGGAGGATCGGCTTGTCCGGCTCCTCCTGCTGCTTGCGCGCCTCGCTGAAGGTTTCCAGTCCGGTGATCTCCCGCAGGATGATGTCCACGGAGTTGCTCTCCGCCCAGCCTTCCTCGATGAACTTGCTGTACTCGTAGTAGTTGCCCTCGCTGGACTGGATGCGGAAGATGAATTCCAGCTTGTCCTCGCCGACGAAATCGACCACGCCGGGCAGCTCGCCGCTTTCCGCCGTTCTCGTGAAGGAGCCGCCGTGCAGGAACATGCGCAGCTTGCGGTACTCGGTGAAGCTGGCGGCGGTGGCGAACTGCTTGCGCGCCCAGGCCGTCTGGCCGAAGGGCATGTCCTCGAGTTGCATCACGAGGCTCTGCTCGCGGCTGACCTGGTTGGTCAGGAAGTCCAGCTGGCCCTGCACGCCCGGCGGGCCGTAGTAGTCCTGCCGGTTGTCGAAGTTGTTGAGCACGGTCAGCTCGTAGTGGCTTGTATCACTGTCGGCGATCTGGATCTCGCGCCATTCGTTGCCGACCACGTTGAACTCGACCAGGTCCATCGTCAGCGGCTCGACATTGCCGGTGAACCACAGGCGCACGCCGTTGACCAGGGTCAGGCTGGGCGCGCCGACGCGCTCGGCCTCGTCCGGGTCCAGGGGAATGCGCACGTAATACCAGTCGTTGTCCAGCGGCGAGGCGTAGACCGGGAATTCCGGGTGGTTCGGATTGAGCGGGATCGAGTAGGTGTAGTACGCGTCTTCCTGGTCCAGGCTCTTGTTGCCGTTGCGGTCCTCCGTGTCCGGGTAGTTCTGCTCGGCGTTCAGCCGGTTGCCTTCCCAGCCGTGTCCCCTGTCGAATCCGTCGACAGCGGGGTCGTTGTCCGGCAACACGGTCAGTTCGGTCGGGCTGCGCACCCAGTTGTCGTAGGACCAGGGCTCGGCGGGTTCCTTGACGCCGTTGAAATTGATGTCCCAGAAGTCGTAGGGCAGTTCCGTGCTCAGACCCGTCGCGCCGAAGAGCTCGTCCGGCATCGGCCAGGGCGGGTCCTCGCCGATGGCCCCGTCCAGGCCCACGTCCTCGCTGGTCGCCAGCAGATTGTCGTTGTTGATGTCCTCGGTGTCGAGGGTGCCGTTGGGGATCACATCCTCGCTGACGCGCCCCAGGTCGATGTGCATCGTGCCGCTGCGGTCGCCGTAGGCGCGGAAAGTCAGTTCCAGGTATTTCTTGTCGCTCAGGTCGTCGTAGGCGCCGCGGAAGTCGTAGTAGATGCCGCCCCAGCCGTCTCGCCGCTCGATGGGCGTGCCGTTGGGGCCGATCTCCGTGTCCGTGCCGACCTGGCTCTCCAGGGTGAAGGGGTAGTAGTGGATGCGGAAGACGCGCAGGTTGTTTTCCGCGGTCTGGTTGTCGCCCTGTTGGAACTGCTTCCAGATGTCGCGCGCCTCCACGCGGTCCCGCGGATTCCACCAGCCGATCTGTCCGCGGTAGCCCAGAATGCCGTTGGCCGGCCGGGAGCTGATGAACCACTGGTTGTGACTCAGGCCCATGGGGATTTCCTGCTTCGAGCTCTCGAAGTCGTCCACGTAGGCCACGCCGTTGTTGTCCCCCGTGTTGCCGTTGTTGCTCGGATTGGGATCCGGCAGCACCATGGCGAACTCGGCTTCCAGGTTGAGCTCCGACTCGGCATCGGCCTCCACCAGGGGCAGGGCGTCTACAAGGGAGGTCATCAGCCGCGGCTTGAAGCCGATCTTCCCGTTTACATCGAAGATCAGGTTCTTGATCGGCTCGTTGCCCAGGCGGATCTTCCGCTCGCTGCTCTCCTCGTTGAAGTAGATCATGCTCGCGCCCAGGAAGTTGTTCTGTCCCAGGTCGTACTTGGCGCTCAGGCCGGCATAGGTCTTCTTGCGCAGCTGGAAGAGCTGCGGCGTCTCGTAGGTGACCTCGATCTCCTGGTTGGGCGCCGTATACTGTGCGTTCGTGATGCGCACGATGCCGGCGAACTCGTCCAGTTCGTAGTCCGTGCCCTCGGTGAGACGGCGCCCGTTGGCCGTCACGCTGACATTGGTCACATTCCAGCCCAGGCTGATCACTTCCGTGCCCACCTGTGCCGTGCTCTCCAGCGTATACTTCGAGATCAGGTCCAGGTAGTCGATGGCCGTCTCGCGGATCGAGTAGAGCGTGTCGATCTCCGCCGCGTCCTCAAAGGGCGTATAGCGCGAATCGGTGGTGGAATTGACCACGTTCGGCAGCACGGTCCGTCCCGAGGGATTGTCACTCAGCGCCACGTTCCAGGTCGTGTCCGCGCCGAAGGGCTCGACGACGGGAAACCACAGCTCGCCCTTTTCCGTGTCCAGCCAGTCCAGGTCGACCTTGCCGTCCTTTCCGGGAATGCCGGTGGCGTTGTTCTTCGTGTCCAGGTAGAACAGCGAGAGGTAGCTGTCGCTGCCCTGGCTGGGATTGCCCGTGCTGCCGCTTCGCGTCTGCAGGATGCGCATGCTGAAGTCGCCGTCCTCCGCGTTCTGCGCGTTCATGCGGTAGACGTTCTTCAGCTGCAGCTCCCAGTAGGGATCCGTGTCCGGACTCATGTTCTGCGGCACGAGGACGACCACCTCGTCGCCGTTGGCGGCCGTGTTGCCGTTGTTCCCCGTGAGCACGCCCTGGTTGAAGGGGCCGTGTGTCAGCCCGCTCTGGGCGAGGGTGATCTGCCCGTCGAAGAGGCCTGGTGTGGAGGTCGAGTAGGCCATGGCGACGAACTCGTTGCGGCTGGGGCGGAAGTTGAGCCTCACGATGCCGCGGTAGGGATCGATCTCGAAGTCCAGGTCCTCCGTCGTGCCCGGCGTCCAGGTCTGGGGGATCATCAGGTAGCCGCCCTCGAAGGGGCTGGGCCCGCCCGGTTCGGGGTGGGCCAGCTGCAGCTCCTTGCGCTCGGCGTCGTCGGCGGCCGAAAAGCGGAAGAGCGTGAAGCGCGTGATGCGCGCATCCTCGATGTAGTTGTGATCCATCGTCCCGGAGGTATACATGCGGTAGCGGTCGCGGTAGAAGGAATTGATGAAGAAGATGTTCTTCACCCAGTCGCCCAGGTTGCGCTCGGTCAGGCTTTCGCTGCTGCCGTCGCCACGGGCCTTCTGGCTCTTCGACTCGTTGCGCTCGCTGGAGGCGACGCCGGTCAGCTCCAGGGGGCCGAAGCGGGTGACGGCCTTCAGGCCGAAGAGGCCGCTGGAGCGCTCGCTGAAATTGACAAAGCGCGTCGAGGGCAGGCTGAGCGAGATGTTGCCCACCTGCAGGCTCTGGATCACCTCTTCCGGCTCGCCGGTGTAGGTGATCGAGAGACTGTTCTCGAAATCGAAGGTGCGTTCCGTGTCCTGGTCGATGTGCACATCCACCTTCTCGCCGATCTTGCCGACCACGGTGAACTGCTGGCTCTGTTCCAGGTTGAAGTTGCTGTTGTTGTTGGCGAACTGGCTGGCGCTTTCCGATTCGCGCTTCTCGCGACGGAAGGCGCCGCGAATGCCGATCTGGCCGGTGACATTCATGCCGATGCGGCCGCTGCCGAAAATGCGCTGGAAGGTCTGGCTGCGGATCTTGAAGGGAATGTCGATCTGGATATGCTCGCCCGTGGAGCTGCCTCCGCCGAGGCTCTCTTCCTGGATGTCCTTGCGCAGCAAGGAGTGGTTGCGGTCCCGCCGTTGGCTTTCGCGCAGCTGCTCGAAGCTCAGGAAGCGGGTTTCCAGCAACTGGCCGCTGTAGTCGTAGCGGCGCTGCACCACGCCCGTCGCCAGGGTGTCCAGGACGATGCGCCCTGGCGCCAGGCCGAGCAGGTTGTTCAGGGATGCATCCGGGGCCGTGCCCAGCCAATCCGTGGAAGCGCCGCTTCGAAAGCCGGTTTGCAGGGAGCGGTCCTCTTCCTGCGCCGTCAGCCGGGCACAGAACAGCCCGACCAGCAGAAGTGCCAGTCCGAGCGCATGCCATCCTCGAGTGGGAATCCCTTGCCTCTTCAGTGGTGAGATGTGGGGTGTCCTTTGGAAGTCCTTGAGCGGGAAAGCCCTGCTTTCCTGCGCCGCCGCGAGAAAATCCTTAGCAGTAGATCCGGATGGTCCTCCTTTCGGACACGAGACAAGGCAGAACGGTCTGCCGGCGAAGTCGCCCATGGCTTAAATCGTCAGCCGGGGGCCGGAATTCAAGCGGGGATCGAATCGGATGTCAGGCGTGAGGCGACGGCCAAGGACTCGCCTGACAGCAGTCGGCAAATATAGGTTTGTGCCTCTAATAGTCAGGATCGATCCGGGTTCCCCGCGGTTCCTGAGAAATGGCAATAAACGCCCATGAGTGCCGTTTGAGCAGACAGAAACAACAAGGAGAAACCACATGCACCACTTACGAATTCTGACCCTGCTGCTCCTTGCGGGCAGCCTGCAGGCAGCCGGCTTGAGAACCGTCCTCATGGATCCCGCCTTCGACCTGGACTCGGAACAGCGAGTGCGTGTCGAAAACCTGCTCGAGGAACACGAACTGGAGCTGATCGACCTGCGAGCGTCCAGGGTGCGCGCCGAACTGGCACTTCAGCAGGCCGTGCGCAAAGGCGAGGAGTCCATATCCCGGTTGGAAAAGCGAGTGGACGAGGTCGCCGAGGCCCGCGCAAGCCTGGAGAAGAAGCGCCTGCGGACGCGGATGGAAGTGAGGAAAGTGCTAAGCAAGGAACAGCGGGAGCTCTTCGACCGCCTGCAACCGGCACATCCGCCGCGAGCCGGCCTGCGCAAGGGGCCGCGCGTACAGGGCCCGCAGTGCCACGCCCGACTGCACGGACCGCCGCCGGCGAAAGGGCGGCATCGTGGTCTGCGCTAGGGGGCCATTCCGGCTGTCCAGGAAAATGGACGAAGGGCGGGAAGGGGTGATGTGTCGGGGGTGTGCACGCTCCTACTCACAGACCACAGCTTTGCGGCAAGGGAAAACTTTGCCGAATCTGTCAGCCGGGTCAAAATGTCCAGAGCGCTGGACTCAGAGGCAGCGGATCAGATCGAACTGGCGCGTGCCCTCGGCGACGACGGCCTGGCCTTCGGCGTCGACGAGCACATCGATCTCCGAGCGGAAGCCCATCTCGGGCAGGTAGATTCCGGGTTCGATGGAGAAGAGGGTCCGCGGAATCAGGGGCCGTGTCTCACGGCTTTCCAGGTCGTCCATGTTGGCGCCGTTGGCGTGATCCACGGTGTGCATGCTGTGCCCGGTCCGGTGGATGAAGGCCTCGCCGTAGCCTGCCTTGTCGATCAGGTCCCGCGCCGCACGATCCACTTCCCGGCCCTCGACGCGCCGGCCGGCCTGCAGGCCCTCGACCACCAGTGCCAGGGCGGCTTCGCGGGCGTCCCGCGTGATCTCCCAGCGGGTCTGGATGACCTCCGGGACGGGTCCCGGGCCGGTCCAGCCCATCCAGGTCTCGTCGGCGTATACGGCGTGATCCGCCTTCTCGCGGGCCCAGAGGTCGATCAGCAGCAGCTGGTCCTTTTCCAGCAGGGCCGAGTGCTCCGGAGAGGGTTCGTAATGCGGGTCGCCCGCGTGGGGGCCTTGTGCGACAATCGGCGGATGATCCGTCTGCAGGCCCCGCCTGTCGAATTCCTGCAGGATCCACTGCTGGAGGTCGTATTCCTTCAGGGCCTGCCCTGACGCCAGATGCTCGCCGGCGCGGGCGAAGGCGCCGGCCGCGATATCCCGTAGCTGTACCGCCGCGCGCAGGTGACCTTCCATCTGTTCATCGTCCAGGGTCGCTTCGAAGTACTGCACGAGTTCGGCGCTCGAGCAGACCTCCACCCTCAGGCTGCGGATCAGGTCGATCGTTCCTCCGTCGACCCACGAGACCGTCGGGATCTCGGCCATCGGGCTGTACTCCATCGCCACGCGCCCCGCGCCGGCGAGCATGGCCGCCAGCTCCTCGCGCAGGCTGGTGTAGCTCAAGTAGCTGCGATCCTCCCCGGGAAGCCCGGCCAGGGTATGCGGCTCGATGCGGTGCTGGAGGCGGACGGGCTCGCCCTTGACCGGAATCCAGTAGAAGCAGCGCCGGCTGCGCAGCCCCTGCAGCCCGAGCATGGAATCCGCGACGGGGTTGGTATCACGAAAGACGTAGAGCAGCCAGCCGTCGAGTCCCAGCTCCTGCAGCTTTTCGCGGATTTCCTTGATGCTCGCCTTCATCTTTTCCTCCTTGCTGGATGGCGGACCCTGTGGCGCGAAGCATACCAAATCGCGGGCAGGCCCGACAATTCCGGAGGAGCCGTGCAGGATATCTATTTCGATCACAATGCCTCCACTCCCCTGGCGCCGGAGGCGCGCCGGGCAATGGAGGATTGGCTGGATCACGCCGCCAATCCGACCAGCGGGCATCGCGCCGGACAGGCGGCGGCCCGCGCCATCGAGCAGGCCCGCGAGGACCTGGCGCGCATGCTGGACTGCGCTCCGGAGGAAGTCTACTTCACCAGCGGCGGGACGGAGGCGGACAACTGGGCGCTGCGCGGCATCTGCCACGGGGAGCCGGGGCACCTGGTCAGCTCGGCCATCGAGCATCCGGCGGTCATGGAGACCGTCCACGCGCTTCGTCGGGAAGGGTGGCAAACGGATCTGGCTCCGGTGGACGGCCAGGGGCGTGTACGGATCGACGAGCTGCGCGGGCTCTTCACAGGAGAAACGCGCATCTGCAGCCTCATGCTGGCCAACAACGAGACGGGCGCGATCCAGCCTGTCGGAGAGATGGCGGCTGCGGCTAGGGAACGGGGCATCGTGAGTCACACGGACGCCGCCCAGGCCCTGGGAAAGCACCCGGTCTCGTTTCGCGAACTGGGGGTGGATCTGCTGACCCTCGCCGGACACAAGATGAATGCGCCGATCGGAGTGGGAGCCCTTCTGGTCCGCAAGGGGCTGGAGCTGAAGCCGCTGCTCTACGGTGCCGGACACGAAAGGGGCCTGCGCCCGGGGACGCTCAACCTGCACCAGATCGTTGCCCTGGGGGCGGCGGCAAAGCGCTTCCGGCTGGGCCGGGAAGAGGTCCTGGAGCACAACCGGAGCCTTCGGAACGCCTTCGTGATGCAGATGCGACAAGCGGTTCCGGGACTGCAGGTCAACGGCGAGGAGGCCGAAAGGCTGGGCAATACGGCCAGCCTGGCTTTTCCGGGAATCCTGGCCGGCGACCTGCTGGCCGCCTGTCCCTGGCTTGCCGCCAGCGCGGGCGCGGCCTGCAACCGGGACTTCACCAAGGCGAGTCATGTACTCCAGGCCATGGGATTGCCCATGGAGCGTATACGCTCGACGATCCGGTTTTCTTTCGGGCTGGGGAACCGGATGGAAGAGATCCCCCAGGCGGTCGCGGAGATCCGCGCCGCCTGGGAGCGTCTCACGAAAAAGCCCTAGTAGTCCCGGATGTTGGCGCGCAGGCGCTCGTTGACATCCCCGGGATCGGCCTGGAAGGTGGTTCCGGTAATCGCCTCGAAGGCCTCGATGTACTTCAGGCAGGCTTCGATGCGCAGGTTCTCGTCGATCTCCGGCACGGGGCCGTCGCCGGTGAAGCCTCGTTCGGCGAGCCAGGTGCGCATCACGTCCTTGTCGATGCGTCGCTGCTCCTCGCCGGCCTCGAAGCGGGCCTGATAGGTGTCCGTATACCAGAAGCGGCTCGAGTCGGGAGTGTGGATCTCGTCGATCAGCACGATTCGACCATCGACCAGGCCGAACTCGTATTTCGTGTCGACCAGGATGATCCCCTGGCGGGCGGCGATCTCCGTGCCGCGCTTGAAGAGGGCCATGCTGATCCGGCCCAGTTCCTCCATCATGTCGGCGCTCACATGGCCTCGGCGCACGATCTCTTCCGCCGCCACGCTTTCGTCGTGATCCCCCTGCTCGGCCTTCGTGCTCGGCGTCAGGATGGGTTCCGCGAAGGCCTGGTCCTTCCTCATCCCCTCGGGCAGCACGTTTCCGCAGAACTCCCGCACGCCCTTCTTGTAGTGGGTCAGCACGCTGGTGCTTGTCGTACCGGTCAGATACCCGCGCACGACCATCTCCACCTTGAGCGGTTCCACGTCGCGCACGATCATCGCGTTGGGGTCCGGCAGGGAGACCACATGATTGTCTACAATATCCCGGGTCTGCTCGAACCAGTAGGCGGCCATCTGGTTCAGGACCTGCCCCTTGAAGGGTACGGTGGTCAGGACGACGTCGTAGGCACTGACGCGGTCGCTGGTGACGATCAGCCGGCGGCCCTCCCGGTGCCAGCTGTCACGCACTTTGCCGCTCTGGCGTACGCCCGGCAGGTCCAGCCGGATCTCGTCACAGGCAAGGGCAAGCTGCTCCTGCGCGATGCTGCGGTCGATCATGGGTTCCTCTCCCTGTTTATCTAGAACTCGCAATGGCCGGGTGTCCGCGGGTAGGGGATCACGTCGCGGATGTTCTCCATGCCGGTCAGGTACATCAGCATGCGTTCGAAGCCCAGGCCGAAGCCGCTGTGCGGTGCCGTGCCGTAGCGCCGGCTGTCCAGGTACCAGCGGTAGTCCTCTTCCTCCCCGCCCGTTCCGGCAATGGCTTCGCGTAATACACTCACGCGTTCTTCCCTCTGGCTGCCGCCGATGATTTCTCCAACGCCGGGAACCAGCAGATCCATGGCGGCGACGGTCTTGTCGTCGTCGTTGCGGCGCATGTAGAAGGCCTTGATGTCCTTCGGGTAGTCCACCAGGAAAACCGGGCGCCCCAGGTGCTTCTCTGTCAGCCAGCGCTCGTGTTCACTCTGCAGGTCCTTGCCCCAGGAGACGGGGAACTCGAAGGACTCGCCGCTGGCTTCCAGGGCCTTGACCGCGTCCGTGTAGGTCATGGTCTCGAAGGGGCTGGAGGCGACCTTCTCCAGCTCATCCAGCAGTCCCTTGCGGATCCACTGGCCGAAGAAGGCCATGTCTTCCGAGCAGTGCTCGAGAACATCGCGGATCAGGTAGCGCAGGAATTCGCCGGCCAGTTCGCAGTCTCCGGCAAGGTCGCAGAAGGCCATTTCGGGCTCGATCATCCAGAACTCGCTGGCATGGCGCGTGGTATTGCTGTTCTCCGCCCGGAAGGTCGGACCGAAGGTGTAGACGTCGCACAGAGCCAGCGAGAACATCTCCACGTTCAACTGGCCGCTGACCGTCAGATTCGTATCACGGGCGAAGAAGTCTTTCGTGTAGTCGACCTGGCCGTTCTGCAGCGGCGGGCTGGAGGGATCCAGGGTAGTGACGCGGAACATCTCCCCTGCGCCCTCGCAGTCGCTGCCCGTGATGATGGGCGTGTGCACATACACGAATCCGCGCTCCTGGAAGAACTGGTGGATCGCGTAGGCCAGGCGGCTGCGGACACGGAACACGGCGCCGAAGGTATTGGTCCGCGGGCGCAAATGGGCGATGGTGCGCAGGAACTCGAAACCATGGCGCTTCTTCTGGAGCGGATAGTCCGTGTCACAGTGTCCGACAATCGTCACCTGCTTCGGATGGATCTCGACCTTCTGGCCCTTGCCCTGGCTGGCGACGAGCGTTCCTGTCACACGCAGACAGGATCCGGTCAGCGCCTTGGCCACCTCCACGTGGTTCTCGAGCTGCTCCGCGGTGTATACCACCTGGATGTTGCTCATGCACGAGCCGTCATTGAGCTCGATGAAGGAGACGTTCTTGCCGCTGCGGTTGGTCCGCACCCATCCGGCTGTGGTGATCTCGGTGTCGACCAGGCTCCCGTCGGAGAGGAGACTGGCAATGCGGTTGCGCTTGCCCATGGAGTGCCTGCTTGCGTTAATAGGGGTATGGCTCAATGACCGGTTCCGGATCCCGGATCCGGAAGCGCGGAATCTATCAAATGGAGTCCATCCCTCCTTTTGCACGCCTTCGTGGTGCAAGTCCACCGAGGAACAGCCCTAAGTCCATAAAACAGCTTTGTCTATGCCTGAATGGTTCATCTGGGCCACTCTGGGCGCTTTCGCCTTCGGCGCTGCTGTCCCTGCTCTGCGCGGGATCCACAAAGAGTAATGGAAACAGCTATTTAGCGAAGGGGTGTGATTTCTGGCACAGATCCTGCCTAAGTCTTCACCGAAGCAAGATCCACTGCCTTGGACAGGCAATCTGAAAGGAAGTTCACGATGAAGAAGACCCTCACCACCATTGCCCTCGTATTGACCAGCGCCCTTGTCGCAAGCTCTGCCGTTGACAGAGTCAACACCCTGCAGGCTACTTCGTCGATCGGAAACGCTCCCCAGCTGCAGCAGCTGTACTACGCTGGCGTCGTCACGGACGTCATCAACAGCACGACATGCATTGTCCGCTGCGATGGCGGATTCGTATACGTTTCCTTCCCTACGCGCTTCTTCGGCGATCCCGGGTCGGAAATCGATTTTAGCGCCGTATCACAAGGAACGATCAAGTACGAAAACAGCACCCTGCGCCATGTCCTGGCGCTGGACTGGAAATAGAGAATCCTGATCTCCTGTCGTGTGCGGGCGGCTTCCACCAGGAAGCCGCCCGTTCTTTCTCCCGTCGATGCTAGCGGCGGGATTTCTCATTGTGAGTGATAATCGTGAAACGTTTCCGGCCTGGTTCAATGCCCCCATTCCGGTTTGTGCGAATGAACCATGAAAGCAGGCCGCTTCCGGGTGTGACAGGCATGGCAGGAATAAGTTATTGATAATTAGAGAAATGTGATGTGGATCACAAACTGGCATGCGATATGCTAAAGGTACCCACGAAGGCAACAAGACACGATGACAAGATCATGGAGAAAACAATGAAGACCCTGACCACCCTGATGACCGGATTGCTGATCGCCTCCACCTCCTTCGCCGCCCGCGGCATGAGTGACGTCAGCCTGGGTACACCCGGCGGCCTGAGCCCTGTCACGGACACGACGCCTGTCGTATACTTCACCGGCACGGCCGTCGAGAAGCTCGGCGAGAACTCCTGGGCCATGTACGTGAACAACGCCTATCTCGTGCTGGTCTTCGACGGCACGGTCAGCTTCGACAGCAACACGGCAATGCTGGTCAGCGGCACCTATGCCGGCTTTGCCAAGTACCGCTCCTCGCAGACGCGCGTGCTGGACGTGAACAGCTTCGAGATCAAGTAGGACAAACTTCCTTTCGAGCCAAAGGCGGGCGCCGCGGAGCGGGCCCGCCTTTTCTATTTCTTGTCGTAGCGGTACTTCAGCAGGGACTTCATGAGGGCCACGGTGGCCTGGAGCGCCTCTTCGTGCGTTCTCTCGACACCGTGCGAGGCAGCGACTCCCGGGCCCGCCAGGGCAACTCGGAATTGGCCGCCTCCTCGCAGGGCGGCGCTTCCGTCACTTCCGTAATACGGGTACACATCCACTACATGGGGCAGTTTCTCCCTGCGCGCCAGCTCGACAAGCTCCCTGCGGAAGGTATAGTCGTAGGGGCCGCTGCTGTCCTTGGCGCAGATGCTCAGGTGGTGCTCGTCGCCATCCAGCCCGTCGCCTACCACACCCATGTCGATCACCAGCATGTCTTTCACGCTGGGCGGGAATCCCCCGGACGCGCCATGTCCCACTTCTTCATAATTCGAGAAGAAGAAGCAGACCGGGAGTTCCGCAAGCCTGTCTGCCAGGTCGTCCATCACCTGCAGCATACAGGCTGAGCCGGCCTTGTTGTCCAGGAAGCGTGATCGCAGATAACCCGTCTCGACGAACTCGAAACCGGGATCGAAGAGGACGATGTCGCCGATGCCGACTCCCGCCTGCTCGAGATCTTCACGGCTGTTCGCCTTCAGGTCGAGTCTCACATGGACGTTTTCCATGGAGCGGTTCGTGCTGTCGACCTGCCGATTGGCGTGTACGGAAGGATTGTCCACCAGCAGGCAGCCTCGTATCCTTTTCTGGTCATGAGTCACCAGGGTCAGGCTGCTGCCGATGAACGAGGCGATCGGCCAGCCGCCCAGTTGTGAAACGCGCAGCACCCCGTCGCCCGAGATGCTCGAAACGATCGCCCCGAGCGTATCGATGTGTCCGGCAACCAGCAGCTCCGGTTCCGGGTGGTTGCCTGCCAGCAGGGCGCCTTTCCGTGTCCGTTCCGTTCGTATGCCGCGGTCCCGGCATCGTTTTTCGAGCCAGTTGACGGCCTCGTCCGTGTAGCCGGTCGGGCTGTCCACGGCGATCAGGTCTCGTGTCAGGCGGGTAACTTCGAGCATCATGTACTCCGGGTTTGTGCGGTCCAGAGGGGATCCTTACTATTTGATCGCATTGTCGCGAACCGGTCCCCGGTCGCTGCTAATCTACTGTCAATCTGTCCATCCGCAATACCATCCATAGATCGAGGACGCCACATGGCCGCGACCCGCGAGGTCGAAGGGATTCTTGAACTGAGTCCGAAAGGATTCGGTTTCCTTCGCCAGTTGAATGCAGATCTGAAAAGTCAGGACACGGACGCCTACGTGAGCCAGGATCTGTGTCGCAACATGAAACTGCGCAGCGGTTGCCTGGTGAAGGGGCTTGCCCAGCAGCAGAAGGGGCGCTCGCCGAAACTGTTCAAGGTCACCCATGTGCAGGGCTTGTCGCCGGCGGCCTGGAAGGACTGCAAGGACATCGACCAGCTGACGCCTGTCGATCCCGAGGAGAGGCTGGATCTGGAATACGCCGGGTGTCCGCCCGCCTGTCGCCTGCTGGATCTCTTCGTCCCCATCGGCAAGGGGCAACGAAGCCTGATTGTCGCTCCACCGCGCAGCGGCAAGACAGTGCTTCTGCAGCAGCTGGCCGAGTCCCTGCACCGCAATCATCCGGATGTATTACAACTGGTTCTGCTGGTCGATGAGCGTCCCGAGGAAGTCACCGACATGAAGCGGCACATCCGTGGACATGTGGTCGCTTCCAGCTCGGACAGCACGACAGTCAGTCATGTGAGGCTGGCGGAACTGCTGGCGGATCACGCCCGCCGCTGCGTGGAGGCGGGGCAGGAAGTCGTTCTGCTGCTGGATTCGCTGACCCGTCTGGGCCGTGCCTTCAACAAGGAAACGCGCAATAGCGGCCGGATCCTGTCCGGCGGCATCGACAGCCGGGCCCTGGAGCGTCCGAAGAGACTCTTCGGCGCAGCCAGGAAGATCCAGGATGGCGGCAGTCTTACCATTATTGCCAGCATTCTGGTCGGAACCGGAAGTCGAATGGATGACGTGATCTTCCAGGAGTTCAAGGGGACCGGCAACATGGAGCTGGTCCTGGACCGCCGCATGGCCGAGAAGCGCATCTGGCCGGCGATCGACCTGGAGCAGTCCGGGACAAGAAAGGAAGAGAAGCTTCTTGGCGAAGCAGAATTGCGTGCGATGTCCCTTCTGCGCAGCGGGCTGATCAGTCGGGGTGCGGCCCAGGCCATGCCGGAGTTGATCAAGAAAATGGCTTCCACCCCGTCCAACGCGGACCTGATCAAGGCCCTGCCCGGCTTGCGCTAGAAAAGCGCAACAAATTTCTCACCTCCGCTTCGATTTCTCTTGCATAATCATAACGGTGTAGCTACCATGGGGGTCTTGTCGCTTTTGCGGCAGCCGTTCTGAACGGCGCGCCATCGTGAGCGATGGCAGAGATTGTTCTTTCACATAGTTGACAACAAACGGCCACGTCACCTGAAGTCCTTCGGGGCTTCGGGAACAATGAGTTTCGC
>JAUIFJ010000080.1 GCA_030429345.1 bacterium
CCGACCAGCGACCTGTCCGCCGCGCCCGCCGAGTACCTGAACCTGGCGAGCATCACGGTCACCAACTCGCTGAAGAAGCGCAACTACGTCAACTCGGCCATCGATGAGAGCGCGGGCGAGGCCGTGGGCACCATTCCGCCCATCGATCAGAGCGAGTGGGAGGTCTAGGTGGATAGTCGGCTGGGCCGCTACCTGTGGGCGTTACTGCCCAATGTCCGCAGGCGCGTGGACAACAGTGTGCTGGGCGGCCTGCTGGACGCCCTGGGCGAGGTCCTGGACGCCGCGAAGGACCGGATCCAGAGCCTGCGCCGGCGGGCCGCAGTTTGGGAAGTCGATGGATCACACGCCTACTACGCGGACAGCGAGCGCGGCCAGGATTTGGAGAAGCATGCGCTGGATAGGGGAACGCGGCGCCTGGCCGGCGAAGATGATGCGGCCCTGCGCGCCCGCCTGCAGGCCTGGCCGGCCAGCCGGCGCTTCGTGGGATCCGCGATCGGCATGCAGTACCTGGTCGAGGATGTGCTGGGCCACACGCTGGCCGGGCTGGTCGTCTTCCGAGACGACCCACAGGGCTGGATCATCCTGTCGGCAGAAGAGCAGTCCGAATTCGCGGACCGTGATGTGTCACACATCCTGTCCGCGGCGGACCAGGCAGACGAGGACTACAACCCCTATAGGCAGAACCGGATCTACAGCGCAGCCGATTTGGACTACCGCTTCCAGTTCCGGATGTCGATCGAGCACACGGGGCCGATGACCGATGCGGAGAAAGAACGGATCACGGAGCTGATTGCGCTGGAGAAGCCGGCGCACACAACCTTCCGTGTGGAATTCGTGGAGTCCTGATGGACAAGTACCTGTTCGTGAGCGGCGACAAGCCGACCGTGGAAGACGAGAACTTCAGCCGCGACGCCCTGATCGAAGGGATCCTGAATCTGGCGGCCGACCATTTCACCGATGGCGTGGTCACCGGGCTTTCTGCCTCTAAGGTCTCCACCGACCTGGTGGTCGAGGTGGGCGTGGCCTACCGCGGGGGAGAGCGGATCCACCTGAGTGCCCAGCACACGGAGACCTATCCCGTGGCGGACAAGTATGTCTTCGTCCGCTACACGCTGACCGACGGGTCGCCGAAAACGCATCACATTTCCGGCAGTCCGTACAACACGCGACGGGTCCATGCGGCAGAAGTTGTGCTGAAGGATTCGGCCACACCGGCGGCCGACGAGGTCCTGGTTGCCCGGGCGCTGGCCACCGGCACCGTGGAGGACATGCGCAGTTACTGCCAGGTAGTCGCGGATGCGCGCATGCACGCCCCGAACACCGACACCCACACGGACGCCTCCAAGTTCTATGTCGACGGTGATTCCGGTAGTGGCGATGAAGTCCTCACCGAGGCCAATGCCATCGCGGTTCACGAAGAGCTGCAGCTGCTGTTCCGCCACGGCCTGATCAACTTCCAGGACGGCAACGGCGACCAGCTGATCCAGACCAAGAAAGTGCCATCCAGTCCCAACGCCCCGGTGCTCGAGGAAGAGAACCTGAGCCTCAAGGTCCTGAGCCTGGGGCCCGACCGGCGCGCGGAGATGAAGACGGCGCTCGAGGCCTACCAGGCATCGAAGATCTCGGTCGACACGCTGTCCGAGCATCTGTCCCTCATCGAGACCTACCGCGTGCTGGTGAATGCCAAGCGTTTGCTGGGATGGACTCTTGGCCAGATCCGGGGCAATGCCGACGTCTCGGGTTCGCCCAACTACGACGTGCGCAACCTGAAGGACGACTTGATCATTGCCGGTGCGGCGGGTATCACGCGCGAGCAAGGGACGCTGACGCTTGCGAGCGGGAGCCCTTCCGTGACCGGCGTGGGGACCGCGCTGACCACCGCGCTCAACGGAAAGAAGATCCTGGTCCATGCGGACGGGCTGCAGAAAGAGTACACGGTAGATACCGTGAACGAATTGGACCAGAAGATCACGCTGACCGGCGACGCGGACGAGAGCCAGTCCGGTGTCTACTTCTACCAGGCCGAGGTCGACGAGTTGGGCTTTGGCGCCGGCGTGTCCTCCGGGGCCGAGATGCTGATCGAGGTTGATGGACTGCGCATTGGCAAGGAAGCGACGCGCAGCGCGGCCCTGACGGACAAGCAGACCCATGGCAACACGGTGCTCAGCCTGTACACCGACGACGATGTGGACGAGGCCGACAGCTACAGCCTGGTGCTCACGTGGGACAAGCCGGCGCTCGTCGACCTGGAAGAAATCCAGCGCTACCGCCTCAGGGTCTATGAGCTGATGCACGCCCGGACCGTCATGCCCCAGGAGATCGCGATGGCCACCCTGGAGGCCACCCACACGGATCTGATTTTCCGCAAGCAGGACCTGATGACCACGGAGCGCCAGCGCCTGGAAGCCGAGGACGCGACGGGTACGACGGACAGCGGTTCGACCACCACGGTGCTGAACCTGCTCAGCGTGACAGGCTTCAAGGCCAACACCCGGGTCGTTGTCTCCGGGGAGTCCAGGACGATCAAGGCCGTGGATGCGGGGAACAAGACGGTGGAGCTCTTCACGCCCCTGCCTTCCGCGCCGTCTTCGGGAACGACGGTCACGAGCTACGAAATCGTGTGGGATGGGGACGTGGATACCGAGCGCTACCAGAGGATCGTGCGGCCGGGTCAGCAGCTTGTGATCTACGCCCAGGCGGTCAGCGAGTTCGGTGTGGCCAGCGCCTGGTCCACAGGCCTGGTCGTCGTGACCGATGAGCTGCTTTCGGGGGGCAAGACCCTGGTCGACTTGTACACCGAGCGCCTGAGCCTGAAGAAAGCGCGCATCGAGGTCGAGCGTGACCAACTGGCCATCGGCTACCAGGACCAAGTGCTGGAGATGAAGCGCCAGATCGGCCTCTTGGCCACGAAGAGCGAGCTGGATGCCGTCATCACGACCGTGGAAGCCGGGGCCTAGAAAGACCATTCACAGCAAGGGGGATCGACGAGTGAAGCACAAACTGAAGACCGTGATACTGCTGCTGCTGGCTTTCACGGGACTGGCCTGTGCGGCCGGCCCGCAGGGAATCCAGGGCTGGACCCGAACGAAGATTGCGGCCAACGATCCGATGAACGTGCTGCTCATCGGCGACAGCTGGCCCCACGGGAACAGCTATCCCGGCCGGGACATGCACCCCGCACTGAACAAGCCCTACAACCTGGCGGCCTTGAAGGCGGACTCCACAGCCTGCCAGGGAAACGAGTACGCCAACCACGTGGGCTGGAGGCTGCAGACCAACCGTGTGGCCGTCCTGGCCGTCGGATCGATGCCATTCAAGCTGGACAATGACCCGGCGC
>JAUIFJ010000012.1 GCA_030429345.1 bacterium
TTTTATCGTGTCATGATCGTGGCGTGCCCCTCCGTAGGGGTCGTTCGCGAACGACCCTTACCTATGGGCGGGCCTCTATCGTAATGCCAGGTCCGTGATCTCTTTCACCTTGGAAGGTAGATCCGGCGTTCCGTGGAGCTCCTCCACGGCGGCACGCATGGCCTGCCGATAGCTCTCCCCGAAGCGCTTGAAGCCGCTCAGATAGCGGGCCAGGTTCGCGGCCACGTAGGCATTGATCCTTGCCACCTCGGCCACCTGCCCGGCAAACCAGCGATACCCGGCTTCGCCCTCCTCGTGAAAGGCCAGGCCATTGCTGGCAAAGGTGCGCAGCAGGGCGCGCACGCGGTTGGGATTGGTCGGGACCCAGCTTTCGTGCCGCATCAGCTTCGTGATCCGTTCGCGCGCTCCCGGAAGGCGGCTGCCGGCCTGCAGCGCCAGCCAGACATCGACGACTTCCGCATGATCCCGGAAGCGCTCGTAGAAGCCGGCGCAGAGCTCTTCGTGATCCTCCAGCTCCAGGTTGAGCAGTACGGAAAAAGCCGCCTGGCGATCGCTCATGTTGTCCGCATCCCGGTATTGCTTCCGGCAGCGATCGATGTCCCGGGGACGGGCCGAGCGGGCCAGCAGATTGAGCGCGCTGTTGCGCAGGCTGCGGCGTCCGTGCTGTTCGACATTGAAGGCCCAGGCCTCGACGACAGCCAGCTCCGTGTACAGCTGTTCCAGCTCCGGCCGCAGGGCCTCGGCCAGCAGGCGGGTGCAGTCCAGGCGCGCCTTCTCCAGGGCCAGGGGATCCAGCTCCTGCAGACGCGCCCCCAGGGCCGCAGCGGTGGGCAGCGCCAGGAAGCGGGCCTTGAGGCCGTGATCCAGTTCGCGATCATGCAACACGACGCGCAGGCCACGGGCAATGCCTTCGTCCAGAAGGGGCCGCTCGCCCTGCTGCAGGGCTTCCATGCCCTTCAGGGTCCAGGCGCCGAGCAGCTCCTGGCCGATCTGCCAGCGGTTGACCGGGTCCGTATCACAGGCCAGCAGCAGCTCCTGCTCCTCGCGCCGCAGGTCGTCCTGCAGGAGCACGGGAGCGCTGAAGTTCCTCAGCAGGCTGGGAACGGGCGGCTCCTCGCCCCGGGGAAGCCCTTCGATGCGCAGGCACTCCTTCGCCTCGCGCATCACGTGCAGGCTGCCGCCGTCGGCCGCTTCGTCGATACCCGGCAGGGCAAGCTCCCGTCCTTCACGGTCGAAGAAGCCCAGGCGCAGGGGGATCACTAGCGGTGGCAGCTCCGCGCCGCCCTGGTGATCGGCCATGCGCTGCTCCAGGTGCAGCTCCAGTACTCCCTGCTCCGCCTTCCATTCGCGGCGACAATACAGGCGCGGAGTGCCCGGACGGGAATACCAGCGGCGGAACTGCTCCAGATCGATGCCGGCGCTCTCCTCGACCAGCGCCAGCAGGTGCTCGCAGGTCACGGCCTGTCCGTCGAATCGGCTGAAGTAGAGGCTCATCGCCTTCTGCCAGGCCGCGCCGCCGATCATCGTGTGCAGCATGCGCAGGACCTCGGCGCCCTTCTCGTATACGGTGACCGTGTAGAAGTTGTCGATGTCGGCGACCTCGTCGGGGCGGATCGCGTGCGCCAGCGGACCGGCATCCTCCGGGAACTGGTGCTCGCGCAGGTACTGGGCGTCGAAGATGCGCTTCTGGGCGCGGGAATGGGTGTCGGCGGTGAACTCCTGGTCGCGGAGAATCGTCAGGCCCTCTTTCAGCGTCACTTCGAACCAGTCCCGCAGCGTGACACGGTTTCCGCTGAAATTGTGGAAGTATTCGTGCGCCACGACCCGCTCCACGTAGAGCAGGCGGTCGTCCGGCGTGGTCTCGCGGCTGGCCAGCAGGGCGGCGGCGTTGTAGACATTGAGGCTGGTGTTTTCCATGGCCCCGGCATTGAAGTCGGCGACGGCGACAATGTTGAAGCGGTCGATCGCGTACTCCAGCCCGTAGACCTTTTCGTCCCAGGCCATCGACTTGGACAGGCTGTCGAGGGCGTGCCGGCACTTGCCCAGGGCCTGGCCTTCGGCGTAGATCCGCAGTGTGACCCGGCGGCCGCTGCGTGTGACAAAGTGGTCCTCGAGGAATTCCAGGTCCCCCGCCACCAGGGCGAAGAGGTAGCAGGGTTTCGGAAAGGGATCGACCCAGACCGCCTCGTGGCGGCCGTCCTGAAGGTCCCGTTCGCCGGCCGGATCCCCGTTGGAGAGCAGCACGGGGAAACGGCGCTTGTCGGCGCGCAGGGTGACCTTCATCGTCGAGAGGATGTCCGGCCGGTCGGGGAAGAAGGCGATGCGGCGGAAGCCCAGGCTCTCGCACTGTGTCACCAGGAGGTTTCGCGAGACATAGAGTCCTTCGAGGGCCGTGTTCTCCGACGGCCGGCAGCGGCTGAAGACGCGCAGCTCGCAGCTGCCGGGGAGTCTGGCAACGCGCAGCAGGCCCTTCTCCGGGTCGTACTCCAGGCATTCCGCCGGCAGCTCGCGGCCGTCCGCCTCCACGCGGTCCAGCTGCTGCTCCACTCCGTTGAGGAGCAGCGCTTCTTTCGGGTCGCCCTGCCGCCTGAGGCTCAGCCGGGCCTCGACGTGCGTCTCTTCTGGATCCAGGTCCAGCAGCAGTTCCAGGTGGGGAACCGTCCAGGCGGGCGGCGTGTAGTCTTCCCGGCGAAGCTTCTGTACAAGGTGGGGCATGGTTCGTTCCTGTTTTCGATACATGGCAAGGGGGATACGCGTCGCGGGATCGATGCGGGCGGGACCGGCTTGGCAATCCCCCGGAATTCCGCATCTTCCCGATCCAGAACTGCAAGGAAGGAAGGATGGACCTGAGCCTCAAGTACCAGCCGACGCCGAATCCCAATGCGTTGATTTTTCACTGCCCGGAAGAACTGAGCCGCGGCGGTCCTGTGCAGCTGCAGAAGGACACGCCGGCTCCCCCTCCTCTGGCAGAGGCGCTCTTCGCCCTGGAGGGCGTGGAAAGCCTCTTGCTGGACGGAAAGCGGCTGACCCTGAGCAAGCGCAGCGAACGTCCCTGGGGGGACCTGCTGCCGGAAGCGGACAAGGTGCTGCGGAAGGTCCTGCCCGACCATCAGCCCCAGGAAGCGGGAGCGGGAGAAGACCCGGAAATCGACGCGGCAGAGCTGCAGAAGATCTCGAGTCTGATCGACGCGCACATCCGCCCTTTCCTGCAGAACGACGGCGGGGACTTGAGCCTGCTCGGCCTGAAGGGGAAGGTGCTCAGCATTCGCTACCTGGGCGCCTGCGGCTCCTGCCCCGCCGCCTTCGGCGGAACCCTGCAGGCCATTCGCAAGGTGCTACAGGAGCACTACCGCGAAGACATCCAGGTGATCCCCGTCTAACAGTCGCTATCACGATCAGAATTGCCAACAATCGCTATCGGGATCGCTATCGCTATCGCTATCGATGCAAGGAAACAGGAAAAAGCATCCTCGCGACAGCGCAGAAAATGTGTCCCCCCTGGAACGATTTACCTTCACAGGGCAAGCCCGCTATCGATAGCGATAGCGAAGTTGTAACACACAAAATAAACTGGGTGGGGGCGAGGGGAGCTCCGACCGAATACGGAGAGACCATGTTCCTGCTTTTTCTTGTCCTGCACCTGTTGGGCGCCGTCATCTGGACCGGCGGCCACCTGACGCTTGCCCTGACCGCCCTGCCCGCCGCCCGCGCCCAGTCTTCCACGGAGCTATTGAAGAGCGCCTGGCGCCGCCTGGACAAGCTGGCCCTGCCCTTCCTGGGCCTGCAGGTGCTGAGCGGCCTCTACCTGCTGCACCGGCTCGTACCCGACCCGGGCCAGTGGTTCAACATGAAGAGCCCGGTGACACATGTCTTCATGACCAAGCTGCTGCTGCTGGTCTTCACCCTTGCCGTGGTCGGCTGGAGCCATGCCAAACGGAAACAGGCCCCGGCGGATCAGCCCGGCGCCCTGGCCGCGCCCCTGTGGACGGTGACGATCCTGGGCATCCTGCTGATCGTGGCGGGGGCCGCCTTCCGGATCTAGCTTTTCGGCGGACCGTCCAGCACGGGCAGGAAACCGCGCTCCGGTACGGCCTGTAACACGGCCTGCGGCCGGGGGCAGCCGTACTCGGCGGCGGCCGTGAAGACGACCAGATTGGGCCTCGGACTGTAGACGCCGCTGCTGTGCGTATGGCCGCAGAGCACGGTCAGCCGACAGGCCGGCCTTTCCGCGGCAAAGGCCAGCAGGACGTCTCCCGCGGCCTGGCAGCTGAACCAGGGCAGCCAGTCCGCGTTCGAGATCGCGCCCTCATGCCAGCTGGCTCCCTTGAAGGGAGGCACATGGAGTACGACGAGCAGCTCGTCCACGGAAGCCGGGCAGGCCTCCAGCTGCTCCTTCAGCCTCGCGCCGGCCTCGCTGCCCAGGCGGCGCAGGACCTGGACCCGTTCCCGGCGGGAAAGCTCCTGCAGGTCCTCGATCAGGCGAAAGTCATTGAGGAACACAGGCGAGGTCATTGGATTGCCCAGGCGGGCATCGCCCCAGCCATCCACTCCCACGATCGCCGTCTTCTCACCGAAGAGCAGGGGTTCCGCCTCGTTCAGGTAGACCAGCAAGGGCAGGGTTTGACACAGGTCCCGGATCTCCCGGCGGACGCCGGCGATCGAGCCGTGGTAGTAGTCGTGGTTTCCGAGCACGAAGTACAGGGGTCGCTCGACGATCCGGACGAAGTCCGCCAGGCAGGTCGCCAGCGACCGCGCCTGGCTGATGTCCCCGGACAGCAGCCAGGCCTCGAGGGACCGTTCTTTCAGGCGATGGAAGAAGGCTTCGCGTTCCTCGTGATCCAGGAAATCCAGGTGGATGTCGGAGAGCCAGCCGAATCGCAGGGGGCCTTCAGCCACGGACTATTTCCAGCCTCTTCTTCCCGTCGCCGGCCAGGACCTGCCCGATGCGTGAGACAGGCACATCCGCCTCGCGCAAGGCCTTCTCGGCCTCCTCCGCCGCTCCCTCTGGCAGGGCGACCAGCAGGCCGCCGCTGGTCAGGGGGTCGACAAGCAGCTCGCGATCAATGCGGTCAACGGAGTCCTCGACCTTCCACCAGGACTGGACCAGCAGACGGTTGGGGCCGTTGGATCCCGTGCTCACTCCGGCCTCGTACATCTCTCGCGCCTCGGCAAGCACGGGCACGCGCCCGGCATGGATCCGCAGACAGACTTCGCCCTGGTTGCTCATCTCCATGGCGTGGCCCGCCAGGCCGAAACCCGTGATGTCCGTGCAGGCATGGACCGGAAAGTCCTGCAGCACCTCGCAGGGAACGCGGTTCAGCTCCGAGGCCTGCTCCAGGCAGGCCTGCATGGCGGACTGTGATACTTTGCCCTTCAGGTTGGCATTGAAGAGCACCCCGCTGCCCAGTTTCTTCGTCATCAGCAGGATGTCTCCGGGACGGGCGCCCACGTTGCGCCAGATCCGCTCCGGGTGCACGATGCCGGTCACGGCGAGGCCGAACTTGGGCTCCTCGTCCATGATCGTGTGTCCCCCGACCAGCTGGGCTCCCGCCTCGGCGATCTTGATCGCCGCTCCGCGAATGATGTCGTGCAGGATCTCCTCGGGCAGCTTGTCCGAGGGAAAGGCGACCAGGTTGAGGCAGGTCAGTGGCCGCCCTCCCATGGCGTAGATGTCACTCAGCGAATTGGCCGCCGCCACCTTGCCGAAGATCTCGCCGTCATCGACGGGCGGAGTAATGAAATCCGCCGTGTTGACGAGCGCACGCTCCCCGTCCAGACGGTAGACGCCGGCGTCGTCGCTGGTCTCGAAGCCCACCAGCAGGGCCGGATCCCGCGGAAGATCAAGCTGTCCGAGGGCTCTCGCCAGTCCGACCGGACTGAACTTGGCAGCTCAACCGCAGGTCTTGGCCAGGCTGGTCAGCGTGGCCGCGCCCGCCAGTTTCTTCCAGAACATGCATCGCCTTTTCGTGCTGAATTGAAGTTCCCCGGGGGAACAGGATTTGTTTGTCTATTGTAAGTTTGTGCGGTTACAGCAAGAAGCGGAGAGACCGTGAACGACGTCAACGCCACCCTGATCAAGCACCAGAACCTCAATGAAGGCCTGGGCATTCTCCACGTCCGCCCCGACGGGGGCTTAAGCCCCTTTCACGCGGGCCAGTTCATGATGGCCGGGCTGCCCGATCCCCTGGACGAGCAACCCGCCAAAGAGCAGGCGCGACCGCAGAAAGTCCTGCGCCGCGCCTATTCCATTGCCAGCTCGCCGTCCCAGAACGGCCACGTGGAATTCTTCGTGGTCCGCGTGGACGGCGGTCGTCTGACTCCCATGCTCTGGGACTTGAAGGAAGGGGACCGCCTCTTCCTCGACAACCGGGGCCGCGGGCATTTCCACCTGGAAGGGCTGGACCTGTCCGGCGACGCTCTGCTGATGCTGGCCACCGGCACCGGCCTGGCGCCCTTCGTGGCCATGATACGCGAGTTCCGGCAGAAAGGATTCCCGCGCCGCGTGATCCTCGTGCATGGCGTCCGTCACCGAGGGGACCTGGGCTACGAAGAAGAATTCCGCTCCCTGGCCGCGGAAAGGAGCGACTTCGAGTTCCTGCCGGTGACCTCCCGCGAGGACGCTCCGCCCGAAGGCGGTCTACGCGGACACCTGCAGCAGATCCTGGACCCGGAAAGCTTCAAGAACCACTTCGGCGAGGCGCTTGCTCCGGCGCATATGCGGGTCCTGCTCTGCGGCAACCCTGCCATGATCGAGAATTCGGTCTCCCGCCTGGGCCTGCTGGGCTTCACCCGCCACAGCAAAAAAGAACCCGGCAACCTGCATTTCGAGAAGTACTGGTAAGCCTTCTTAAAACCATAGCCGCCTTCACTCAAAAAATCGCTATCGCTGCGCGCAGCGATAGCGATTAGAGGGGGGTCAGTCGGCCTTCAGTACTCGCTGGATCTTTTTGGGCAGGCCTGCGACGATCAGCTCGTAGCTGTGATGCATCAGCTCGAGCAGCATCGCGTCGTCCACGCTGCCGTCCTGGATCACCGTGTTCCAGTGGACCTTGCTCATGTGATACCCCGGAAGGACTCCGCTGTGCTGCTGGCGCAGCATGATCGCCCTGTCTGGATCACATTTCAGGTTGACGCGCAGGGGGCTGGCCTTCAGCACCAGCAGGGCGAACATCTTCCCGCCGACCTTGAAGACCAGCACATCCTCGCCGAAGGGCAGGCCTTCCGTGACACCGGGCAGGGCCATGCAGTGGCCGCGGAAGGTGCTGCCGTCCATGCTCCTCCCTGTATCCTAGTAGAGTTCGGGGGCCGCGCTGGCCTTGCGCACCGAATGCTCGAAGGTGATGCCTTCGCTGGCAAGGGCCTCGAGGATCGGCTTGTAGATGCCCGGGTGAATCGGGATCAGCACGCCGCGCTCGAGGATCTCCTCCTTGAGGATCATGCAGACCGCCAGCGCCGCCGGCAGACCGACGGTGCGTGACATGGCTGTGAAGCCGCCCGCCTCTCCCTTGTGCACCATGGTCGAAACGCGCAGTTCGCGGCGCTTGTCCTCGTACTCGACTTCCATTTCGTGTTGCAGGACCACCATGTCGCACTCGTCCTCGTGGAGCACGAGTTTCTTCTGCAGCAGGTCGATCAGCATCGCCGCCGCCGTGTCGCCCTTGCAGCTGACCTTGTCTTCCGAGAAGAGGCCGAGCCACTTCAGGTTCTGCATGATGTGTCCGGTCGGGCTGATGTTCAGCAGCCGCGACAAGCGGGTCGGCAGGTTGCGACCCGGCAGGTTGAGCGGCAGGAACATCTCGACCACTTCGGCATAGCTGCGCTGCTGCAGGTCCGGAATGTGGATCGTCTCGTCGGAGAGGCCCAGGGAGACGATCTGCCTCCAGGTGCCGGCGAAACCGGGGTAACGCAGCGTGGCGCGAACCATGGTGCGCACATCCTTCAGGCCAAGCACCTCGGGATAACTGAGCGAGTCGCGATTGGAATAGGCTTCCATTTCGCCCAGGCCCTCCACGTCCACGTGCCAGGTCTGCTCGAAGATGCGCTGGCGGGGCACGATCTTGACATGGCCGTGTTCCAGGTACTGGGCACCCTTCTCGCCAGCCATCACCACGTTGCGGGGATTCCAGGTGATCGCGTATTTCAGCGGATTGCTGATCGATTCCGGAGCCGGCACTCCGCTGCCGTAGCTCCAGAAACTGATCACCTTGCCCTTGTCGGCGCGGATCGATTCGATCATTTCCATGGAGCTCATGTGGTCGATTCCAGGATCGAGACCGCATTCGGCCAGCAGGAGCAGTCCCTTTTCCCTGGCGACGTCGTACAGCGCCTTGAGTTCGCGGCTGGCATAGGAGGCGGACACCATGTGGCTGCCGCAGGCCAGGCAGTCTTCGGCAATCATCAGCTGGAACTGGGGCGCCAGCAGGCTGACGACCACATCGGCGCCCTGGATCAGCTCCCGGCGCTGCGCCGCGTCGTTGACATCGAAGGCCAGGGTCTCGCCGTTGGGATGATCGCCCACGCGGCGCCGGGCCATTCCTTCGTCCAGATCCGCCACTGTGACACGCCAGTTCTCCTTGCGCGCCTGCTCAAGCAGGAAGTGGATCAGGTAGGGGGAACTCATCCCCGCTCCGAGCACAAGAATCGACTTCATGATTGGATTCCCGCAATACAGGGTGAACCGGGACCACGACTGGGGTTCCCGGGTGATTGTCTACAAACGGTCCGGCAGCGGACCCTCGCCCTTCAGGGCTTCAGGAACTCCGCCATGTAGGCGTAGTCCGGCGTCAGCTGCCCCTTGTGCAGGATCAGGGACCGCTTCAGGGCCAGAGGCAGGTCCAGCTGCTCGAAGGGAAGATCCAGGTCGGCGCGCACGAGGTAGGGAATCAGGGTCGAAAGGGCGGCCGAGAAGGTGTCGGAGCTTTCCCGCGGCAGCTCGCAGGGCAGGTTGTCCACGGCCATGATCACCAGGCCCTTGCCGTGTACGCCATCGTGGACCGCGCCGCTTCGCGGGTCCACCGTGTAACAGGGCTCGTCGCTGGGCGTGGCCTTGACGCTCCACTCGATCGAGCCTTCGATGTCGATGCTGATGTCGCCGATGACCCGCAGGCGCGGTTCGCCGGCGGACCACAGGGAGGCCACCAGTTCGCGTGTGACAAGCCGCGGGAACTCTTCCGTCCAGAGAATGCCGTTGACCAGGATCGACAGCCGCGGCAGCACCCGGTCCATGTTGGACTCGTACTCTTCCGGGTGCGACCAGTAGCGCTGCTCGTCCCAGGCCTCGCCGTCCTTGCGGCGGAACATGTGCTGCTGGCTCAGCTCGATGGCGTAGAGCACGCGGTCGCTGAAGCCCTCCTCTTCCAGGCGCAGCAGCTGTTCCAGGTCGATGTGCTCCACGGGCAGCTCCTCGAGCACGCTCTGGGCGCCTTTCGAGACATTGCCGAAACCGGTGAAGCCGACCACCAGCGGGCCTGTCTCACGGCCCAGTCCCTTTTCGCGGATCTCGTTCCCCAGGGAGCGCAGCTCGTGCCGCGCCGCGTCCAGGCTGTCGTACTGCCAGGCGCTGCGCACGCGGTCGAGCAGGGTTTCGCGCCCTTCCTTCTCCAGCCGGTCGGCGTAGGCGCGCAGGGTGTCGAGCATGCCGGCATAGCCCGCGTGCCGGCCGAAGAAGACCAGCCGGCGGCCCTCGTCGTCGACGATGCGCTCGTAGTCGAAGAGCGAGATGCCCTGCTCCATCATGCGCCTCAGCAGGCCCATGTTGTAGCTCTGGCCCTTGATGGTGTGGGAGAAGAAGACATAGGCCTTGTCGCGGTAGATCTGCTCCAGCGGCACTTCCTTGACCGCCAGGATCAGGTCGCAGTCGCGGAAGTCCTCCTGCAGCAGGGCGCCCGCCTCTTCGTATTCGTGATCCGGGAAGACGCGGATCGGAGAGGGCTGGACGACGAACTGTGCATCACAGATGGACTGCAGCTCGGCGACCGCGTCCGGAGTCAGCGGCGTGCGCCGTTCCCAGCGGTTCTTGTCTTCTCGGCGGATGGCGATGCGCATGGATGGCTTCCTGGAGGTCTTCGATGGTCTGGATTCAAGGCGCCAATCTAGCAGTTTGGCGCTTTGGAACAGCCTTCCAGCCAAGGAAGGCTGCCCGTCGAAGAGGCGCAATGCCGATCCCTGCAGGAACCACGCAATGTCCGGATCAGCGAAGCGCCCCGTCCAGTCCCAGACGGGACCGCAGGCTGCCGATCTGCCCCGCGTGATAACTCTCGTGCAGGCTGAAGAGAACCAGCGCCCGGTGGAGCGGCTGTTCCTGGATCGGCCCCAGGCTTACCTGCTGCAGGAGGGTCTTTTCCGGCAAGGCGCCGAAGAGTTCCATCAGCCCGGATTGGCTGTCCTCCAGCGCCTGCTGCAGGTCTGCCAAGGGTCGCGGCGGGTTGGACTCCGGCTGTGAGCCACGGGAGTATGCCTTGTCCCTGTCCGGGTCCAGCGGTGCCGATGAGCCCAGGAAGTGCAGCAGCTGGCTGCGGCTGTAGAGGATGTGTCCCAGCAGCCAGTTGGCGGAGTTGCCTCCTCCTTCCGGGGAGCGCCGGGCAAGCTCTTCGTCGAAGCCTTCCAGGTTGCGTGTGAGGACAAAGTGATTGAAGCTGTAGCAGGCGGACAGCGTTTCGCGCATGGGCGGTTTTCCTTCTTTTCCGCAAGGTCGCAAAGAAGCGCGGCCATCCGCCATGCTTGCGAGCGGACCCACGCGCAAGACGGCCGGTTCAACTGAGAACAGGGTCCTGGCGAAATCGATCAGTCCAAAGCGAAGTGGACCGACACTACTTCTCCACAACCGTTCGCATAATGAATTCCGGCGCCGCCTGGATCGCCTTCTTGACCGCGCACTGGGCGGCCACCCGTTCCAGGGTCTTGTGCAGGTTCTGCGGCAGGCTCTCCGGCACATAAATCGTGGTACGGAAGGCCTTGACGCTGCGGTCCTCGTTGCGCTCCATGCTCAGGCCCAGCCGAATGCCCGTCGGGTCGATGCCCTTGTTGGCGCAGTAGGCCTGCACGTAGAAGCCGGCGCAGGTGCCGATCGAGGCCAGGAAGAGCGCGAAAGGCGCCGGTGCGCTGTCTTCCCCGCCGCCCTGTTGCGGCTGATCGGTGGCGATCTCGTGGCCTCCCAGTTCCATGCTGACCTTTGTGCCGCCGCCCAGGCGAATCTGCCATTCCATATAGACACTCCTTGTCTCTATTGCCTGCGAGGAATTGCCTCACAGGTACTTGCATATTCCATTTCGGTTATTAAATTACCGAATAGTTATATAAGAGTCAACCAAGGAGGAGCCATGCGCTCACGGATTCCGGCCCTGTGGATCGTCGCCCTGCTGCTGGCAGCGGCCCTTCCCGGAGCCGCTCTGGACCTGGAAGAGGCGGTCGCCACCGCCGAGCAGAACAGCCTGCGCCTGGAAGCTTCCGGCGCTGAAGCGAAGGCCGCGCGGCAGACCGCCCGCCAGGCCCTGTCCCACCTCTTTCCCCAGCTCGAAGTGATGGAGATCTTCGATCGCACCACCAATCCGGTGCAGAGCTTCGGCATGACCCTGAACAAGGAACAGTTCGATCCCATGGCGATGCAGTTCCCGGACCGGATCAACGAACCGGATCCCGGCACCACATGGATCACGCGCGTGGAAGCCCGCCTGCCGCTTTTCGCCGGCGGACGCATCACGACGGGCATTCGCCAGGCGAACCTGATGGCCGAAGCCGGAGAAGCGACACACGCCCACACCCTGGAAGAGGTGCGTGTCGAAACCATCGGCAGCTGGCTCGACCTGGCGCGCGCCCGCGAATACGTGTCCCTGCTGGAAAAGGCCCGCGCGACGACGGAAGCCCATGTGCAGCGCGCCCGCGCCTATTCCGAAGAGGGCTTCCTGGTCCGCAGCGAGCTCTTGCGCGCCGAGGTCTACCTCTCGGAAATGGACGACATGCTGACCCGCGCCCGCCAGGGCGCGGCCATGGCCCAGGCGGCTCTCAACCTGCGCATGGGCCTTCCCCAGGAAACCGCCCAGCATCTGGGCCGCACGCCCGATCTGCCTGCCGTCGAAGGGGAACTGAACGAACTGGTCGCAGAGGCGCTCGCGGCGCGGGGCGACCTGCGGGCGGCGCGCCTGCAGAGCCGCGCCGGCCGCCTGCAGGAACGCAGCGCCCTGGGCGACTGGCTGCCCGAAGCCGGCCTGCTGGCCCGCCACGACTGGTATGACGAGGACTTCGGCGGCAGCGAGGCCGGCAGCTGGACCGTGATGGGCAGCCTGAGCTGGACATTCAACCTGGGCGGCGGCCAGTACTGGAAGCAGAGCGCCGCCGGACACCAGGCGCGCGCCTGGGAAGCGAAGGTCAGCCATTTCGAGGAAGGCGTCCGCCTGCAGGTGCGCCAGGGATTGAGCGAATACGAGCTGGCCCGCGAGCGCAGCCGGACCTCGGCCCAGGCCCTCGAGGCGGGCCGGGAGAACCTGCGCATCCTGGAAGAGCGCTTCGAGCAGGGCGTAGCCTCGACCCTGGACCTGCTCGACGCACAGACCGCCCTGCGGGAGCTGGAAACCCGCGAACTGGTGACACGCCACGAGGCCCTCGTCGCCGCCTACCGCCTGCGCCTGCTCAGCGGCCAGGCCGTCCTGTCGCACAAAAAAGAAGGAGAATAGAAATGTTCCGTGTACCCACCCGTCCCCTGATCGGCTGGCTTGCCCTGGCGCTCGGCCTGGGGCTGTCTGCCTGCGGCGGCCACGAAGCGACGGATGTCGCACAGCAGCCGGAAGCCCTCAGCGCTCCCGTGATCCAGGTGCAGGTCGAGAACCGGCAGCGACTGATTCCCGTGCAGGGACTGGTCCAGCCCCTGAAGCGCAGCGCCCTGATGGGCCGCAGCAGCGGTCCGGTGGAGGCGATCCACGTGCGCGCCGGCGACATGGTGCAGGAAGGGCAGCTGCTGCTGGAGATCGAGGAGGAAATGAACCGCGGCATGCTCGACCAGGCCCGGGGCGCCCTGGCCCAGGCGGAAGCGGCCCGCACCCTGGCGGAACAGAACTACCAGCGCTTCCAGCGCCTCTTCGAGCGCGAGGCCTGCAGCCAGCTCGAACTGGACATGGCGCGCATGCAGTACGAACAGGCCGAAGGCGCTGTCACACAGGCCCAGGGCGCGGTGGCGACGGCCTCCAGCGTCAGTTCGGAAAGCGAGATCCGCGCGCCCTGGGACGGCGTCGTCGTCGACCGGCTGGTCGAGGTCGGCGACCTGGCCGCTCCCGGCCGCCCGCTGCTGATGCTCGAATCGACCTCCGGCAGCCGGCTCTGGATCACGGTCCGCGAAAGCGACGCCCGCTGGCTGAGCGAGGGGCTGCAGATCGAATGCGCCCTGGACGCCCGCCCGGAGCTGGGACGGATCACGGGCAGCGTGGCCGAGATCGTGCCGGGAGCCGATCCCGCCACGCACACGCGCATGGCGCGCATCGACCTGCCGCTGGCCGACCTGGCCTCCGGCCTGAGCGGCCGCGCCTGGATTCCCGCCGAACACGCCGAGGAGCTGTGGATTCCGAAGGACGCCGTCTACAGCAGCGGAGGCATGCACCTGGTCAGCCTGGTCGACGAGGAAGGGCGCATCCGCAACCGCGCCGTGCGCACCGGCCGCAGCCAGGGCTCGCAGATCGAGATCCTGAGCGGCCTGCCGGAGTCGGCGAGCCTGGTTTCTCCCCTGCCGCGTCCCCTGCCCGAGGGCGCCCCCATGAAGGAGAGCCGCAAATGAGCAGGACCTTCAACGAAGGCGATCACCGGCTTCCCGAGCCGGTGCCGCCCCGGGACGATCCGAGCAATATCGAAGCCGGCATCTCCGGCCGCATCGCGGCGGCCTTTCTCGACAGCAAGCTCACTCCCCTGCTGGTGATCGCGGCGCTGTTCCTGGGCTTCTTCTCCGTGGCCATCACGCCGCGCGAGGAAGAACCGCAGATCAAGGTGCCCATGGTCGACATCCAGCTGGGCATGCCCGGCGCCAGCGCGGCCCAGGTGGAGCGCCAGCTGATCGAGCCCGTCGAGAAACTGCTGCACCAGCTGAAGGACGTGGAGTACCTGTACTCCATCAGCCAGCCTTCCGGAGGCATCGTCATTGCACGCTTCCGCGTCGGAACGGATCCGGATGCCGCCGTGCAGCAGGTCTACGCGAAACTCGGCTCCCACGCCGACGAAAGCCCGGCCGGCGCCATGCCGCCACTGATCAAGCTGCGCACCATCGACGACGTGCCTGCCATCGCCTACACCTTGTGGGGCGAAGGACAGACCCCGGACGCGCTCCTGGCGGCCGCCGACGAGCTGAAACTGGAACTGAAGCGCCACCCGGAGGTGGCCCGTGTGACAACGATCGGCGGACAGGCCCGCCGCGTGGACGTGGTGTTCGACCGCGAGGCCCTGGCCGCCTACAATACGAGCATTCTCCAGGTATACCAGGCCCTGCAGGGCGCGAACTGGCGCCTGCCCGCCGGCGAACTGAAAGGGCTGAACGAGCGCCAGCAGGTGGATGTGGGCGCTTTCCTCGCTTCCGCCGAAGACGTGAAGCACACCGTCGTCGGGCTCTACGAGGGCCGCCCGGTCTACCTGATGGACGTGGCGGAGGTGCGCGACGGCCCCGGCGAACCGGACAGCTATGTCTGGATGGGCACGGGACCGGCGGCCGGACACAAGCCGGGCCTGGACCAGGGACTGGACGCGCCGGCGGTCACGATCGCCGTCGCCAAGAAACCCGGCACCAACGCCGTCAGCCTGGTCGAGCAGCTGGACGGCCTGGTCGAGGACCTGCGCCAGCGCGCCCTGCCCGGCGATCTCCAGGTGACCAAGACCCGCGACTACGGCTTCACCGCCGGCGAAAAATCCAACGAGCTGATCTTCCACACGCTGCTGGCCACGGTCAGCGTGGTCCTGCTGATGCTGGTGATGCTGGGACGCAAGGAGGCCCTGGTGGTGCTGGTCGCTGTTCCGGTGACGCTCGCGCTGACCCTGGCCGCCAGCTGGGCCTTCGGGTATACGCTGAACCGCGTGACGCTCTTCGCCCTGATCTTCTCCATCGGCATCCTCGTCGACGACGCCATCGTCGTCGTCGAGAACATTCACCGTCACACGAAACTCAATCCGCGCTACCCGGTGCGCGCCACGATCCTGGGCACGGACGAGGTCGGGAATCCGACGATCCTCGCCACCTTCACCGTGATCGCCGCCCTGCTTCCGCTGGCCATGGTCCGCGGGTTGATGGGTCCCTACATGAGGCCGATTCCGGTCAACGCCAGCGCGGCCATGTTCTTCAGCCTGCTGGTGGCCTTCATCGTCACGCCCTGGCTGGCTTATCGCCTCTTCAAGAACGAGAAGAAGGGCGCGGACGACGGGCACCACATGCCGGACACCCACGAGGGCGAGGACAGCCCGGAGTGGATTCGCAAGCTGTATCACAAAACCCTGACGCCGCTGATCGCCAGCCGTTCGAAGCGTTGGCTGGTTCTCGGCACGGTCTTCGGCGTCCTGCTGCTCAGTTTCCTGACCATTCCCACGCGCTGGCTGGTGGTCAAGATGATGCCCTACGACAACAAGAGCGAACTGCAGGTGGTGATCGACGCTCCGGAGAATTATCCCCTGGAACGCACCAACGCCGCCGCGCGCGACCTGGCCGCGGTCTTCCGCGATCTGCCGGAAGTCACCGACTTCCAGGTCTACGTGGGCACCAGCTCGCCCTTCAACTTCAATGGCCTTGTCCGCTACTACTTCCTGCGGGACCAGGCGCACCAGGCGGACATCCAGATCAACCTGGTGGACAAGCACGACCGTAGCCGATCGAGCCACGACTTCGCCAAGGCCGTGCGCCCGTTGCTGCTGCCCATCGCAGAGAAGCACGGCGTGGACATCAAGGTCAGCGAAGTGCCGCCCGGACCGCCCGTTCTCTCTACCATGGTGGCCGAGGTATACGGCCCAAGCCTCGAGGGGCGCGTCGCGGTTGCCGAACAGGTGCGCGAAATCTTCCGGGAAACGGAAGGCATTGTCGACGTGGACTGGATGGTCGAGGAGGACCTGCCGCGGCAGGAGATCGTCGTCGACCCGGACAAGGCGATGCGCAGCGGCGTGAGCGTCGAGGCGGTATCACGCACCCTGCGCGTGGCCCTGGCGGGCGCCGAGGCCGGCCAGCTCCAGGTGGAAGACAGCCGACGGCCGGTTACCCTGCGCCTGCGTCTCGACGAGGGCCAGCGCGCCCTGTTGCCGGAGCTGCTGCAGCTGCGCGTCCATGCCGGGAATGGCGGCATGGTGCCCCTCTCCGAACTGGTGCGGGTCGAAGAGAAGCGCCGCGAACGCTTCCGCTACCACAAGAACCTGCAGCCGGTGACCTATGTGCTCGCCGAACTGGCGGGCAGCGCGGAGAGTCCCGTATACGGCATTCTCGGAATGGAAGAGCGGATCCAGGACATCGAGACGCCGGACGGCAGTCCGCTGCAGGTCATGTCGACCCACCTGCCCGATGACCGCCAGGCCTGGTCGCTGAAATGGGACGGCGAGTGGCACATCACCTACGAGGTCTTCCGCGACATGGGCATTGCCTTCGGCGTGGTCATGCTGCTGATCTACCTGCTGGTGGTGGGCTGGTTCCGCAGCTTCCTGACGCCGATCATCATCATGACGCCGATTCCGCTGACGCTGATCGGCATCCTGCCGGGCCACGCCCTCCTGGGCGTTTTCTTCACGGCGACCTCGATGATCGGCTTCATCGCCCTGGCCGGCGTGATCGTGCGCAACTCGATCCTGCTGGTCGACTTCATCAACATCGAGCTGCGCAAGGGGCGCGAGCTAGAAGAGGCCGTCCTGAGCGCGGGCAGCGTGCGCTTCCGCCCGATCATGCTGACGGCGCTGGCCCTGGTGGTCGGCGCGGGTGTGATCTATCTCGACCCGATTTTCCAGGGCCTGGCGGTCTCGCTGATCGGCGGAGTGATGATCTCGACCCTGCTGACCCTGATCGTGATCCCCCTGCTGTACTACATGTATCTCAAGACCGTCGGCATCGAGGGCGTGATCTGCTGCAGCCCGGCTGCCGAGGATCGCGAGGACCGCTAGCACATGCCACTGAAAGGAACAAAAATGAAACTGCATCAAACCCTGAGACTGCTGGCGGGCTCAATGATCCTGCTGACCGTCTTCCTGACCGTATACGTCCATCCGTCCTGGATCTGGCTCGGCGCCTTCGTCGGCCTCAACCTGGTGCAGAGCGCTTTCAGCAAGACCTGCCCCGCCATCTGGTTCTTCCGCCGGATGGGGATTCGTGAAGAAGGCGCCAACAGCGCGGGGAGCTGCTGATGGACCTGCTGCACCTGCTGCTCGTCGTCGGCATCTGGCTTTTCCTGCAGCATTGGCTGCTGCCGAAGATGGGTGTGCCCACCTGAAGCAATCCCGATCCCGCCGGTCGGCGGAAGGAGAAAGGCGAGGAGGGTTGGACCTCCGTTGATTTCCGCAAGACGAAGGATCCGAAGGATTCCGAGTCCTGAATGCAAGGGCCGTCCCGAAAGGGACGGCCCTTCTTTTCTACCTTTGACCCATGAAGGACACACACTCCAGAGGCTGGGCGCTGATCACCGGCGCCGGACGCGGGCTGGGGCGCGCGCTGGCTCTGCGCGCCTCCTCCGCCGGATACCACACGCTGCTCTGTTCGCGGGACCCGGACTCCCTGAAAGAGCTGGCCCGCGCATGCCGCAAGGAAGACGGCCTGCAGAGCCTGGCCCTTCCCGTGGACCTGGCCACTCCCAACGGCGCCGAGATCCTGCTGCAGGAATGCCGCCGCCGACGCATCCATCCCACGCTGCTGATCAACAACGCCGGCATGGGCAGCGCCGGTCCCTTTCTGGATTCCGACGAGATCCGCAACAGCGAGCTGCTGCAGCTCAACACGCACAGCCTGGTCGTGCTTTGTCGCGGCTTCCTGCCGGCCATGCTCGCCGACGGCAAGGGCGGAATCCTCAACGTGGCGAGCACGGCGGCCTTCGCCCCCGGGCCCGGCAGCTCGCTGTATTACGCCAGCAAGGCCTTCGTGCTCTCCTTCAGCCTGGCTCTGGCGGAAGAGCAGCGGGGCAACGGCCTGCGCATCTGCTGCCTCTGTCCCGGTCCCATGCGGACCGCCTTTCGCGAAGCGGCGGGCAGCGCTCCTCTCTCCGGCGCGCGCCTGCGCCTCTTGCAGGATGTGGACAAGGTCGCGGACATCGCCTGGCGCGGTCTGGAAAAGGGGCAAAGCCTGATTATTCCTGGCCGCCGGAACCGCTGGCTGCTGCGCGCCTCCCGCCTGCTTTCGCCCGTCCGCCTCGCACGCTTCACGCGCGAAGGCCTTCCGCGGCCATGACGCGCTGGCCCTACGCCGAGCTGCACTACCGCCCCGCGGGTCGCGGCGCGCTCTTCCTGCCCTGGCCCGCCCTCTACGCGGATGTTCCCTGCCGTCTCACGCCGGGCGAGGACCTGCCCCTGCTGATCAGCGTGAGACACGCCGATCGCTGGCCCTGCCGGCTGCATTCCCTGCGGCTGCTGCTCGTGGATCCGGAAGGGCGGCTCAGCGAACGGGCCATTGAAGGGGAATGGCGGCTTGGGAAACACATGGAGGCGCTCGTCCCCGCGCGCATCCCCCTGCCGCGCCCCGGCTCCTGGGAGTTCCTGCTGGACGGCGTGCTGGAGGCCGACGGGCGACGCCTCCCCTTTCGCAACCAGAGCAGCCCCGCCTTTCCGGAAGAGAGCCTGCGCTGCGAGGTGCTGGCAGTGCCGGACCCCGGCCTGCCCGGCCTGCGCTGGGGGGACTGCCAGGTGCATGGCTCCGCGACCCGCGACATGGTCGAATTCGGCGCGCCCCTGCCCCTGCTGAAGGAGGCCGCGCGCGCGCTGGCCCTGGACTGGTTCTGCCTGACGGATCACAGCTACGATCTTGTGCGCGGGCAGCGGGACACGCAGCGCGACCCGGCCTTTCCCCGCTGGCGGGAACTGCAGCAGGAAAGCGCGGAGCAGAATGCCGCCGGCGGACCGCGCGCGCTGGTCGGCGAAGAGCTGAGTTGCGCCGGTCTGCGAGGCGGTGTGCTCCACCTGCTGCTCCTGGGGCAGCGCACCCTGCTGGAAGGAGGCAGCGACGGAGGAGGCCGATTCCCCTGGTCACGCCCCGAACACGGCCTGCGCCAGGCCCTGGATCTGCTGGATGGGGAGGCGTTGGCGATCGCCTCGCATCCGGGAGAAAAGCCCTCCCTGCTGGAACGCGCCGTCCTGCTGCGCCGCGACTGGCGCGGAGAGGACCTGCGCCAGCTCGAGCACTGGCAGATCTGCAACGGCGGTCATCGGGAGGAATGGCGACGCGGCCTGCGCCAGGCGATCCGCCTGTGGGGCGAGGGCCGGCGCGGCCTGCTGCTGGCGGGGAACGACAGCCACGGCTCCTTCAGCATCAACCGCGAAGTCCGCATTCCCTCGCGCAGCGTGATCCAGCACCGGCGCCATCTTTTCGGCAACTGGCGCAGCGGCATCTTCCGGCAGCCGGGCCTGGAACTGGCCGCCCTGCGCAGCGGACCGGTCCTGCTGGGGAACGGTCCGCTGCTCTGGTTCGGAAGCGAGGAAGGGCCCTGCGGAGCGGATCAGGCCGCCTGCCGCCTGCGCTGGCAGGTACCCGAACGCTGCGGCCGGCCGATCGAGGTGGATCTGCTGCAGGGGGACGGAAACGGCGAAAGCGTGATCCAGCGAATGGTGGACGCACCTGCACGCGGTGAGTTGTCGCTGCCCGGCATCCGCAAGGACGGCTGGCTGCGAGCCGAGCTGCGCTCGCCTCGCGGGGAAGCCTTGACGAATCCGCTCTGGAATTAGTAGACCTCACGCAGAGACGCAGAGACCTTTGGGAGTGGTTGGTTCGTTGCGCCTGATCGTTTATCTGAGTCTGTTCATTTCAGTCGCCCCGCGAAGGCGGGGGCCTATCTGCTTGGGCATCCCGCTTCGTTTCATAGAGCCAGCAGGCCAGCTGCGTGAACCTGCATTCTCTCCGGCAAGGAATGGTGTCGCGGGAATCTGCCGGCAGGCCCTGCCACCGTGGGCCCCCGCCTTCGCGCGGGCGACTGAATCGTTCCCGGGCGATGGCGACTGAATCGATGTCGGGCCAACCATTGTATGATCTGCTTTTCTGCGTCTCCGCGTGAGAACACAAAGGCTATCGCGCAGCAAGCCACTCGGCCAGGGCCTGCAGGGCGCGGCCGCGGTGGCTGATTTGGTTCTTGGCCGGAAGATCCATCTGGGCGAAGGTCCGTCCCGTGTGCTCCGCCTCGAAGACCGGATCGTAGCCGAAGGTGCCGTTGCCGCGCGGCGCTTCCGTGATCCAGCCTTCGCAGGCTCCGCAGAGGCAGGTTTCGTGCCCCGGCCCCACCACGGCGATCACGGTCTCGAAGCGTGCTCCGCGCTCCTCGCGGGGCCTTTTCCCCAGTTCCCGCAGCAGCTTGTTCACGTTGTCCGAGTAGCTGGCGCCGGGACCGGCATAGCGCGCGCTGTAGACTCCGGGAGCGCCGTCCAGCGCTTCGACCAGCAGGCCGGTATCATCGGAGACGGCTTCGCGTCCCGTATGGCGGAAGAGTGCCCGGGCCTTGAGCAGGGCATTCTCCTGCAGGGTGCTGCCTGTCTCCTCGGCCGGAACGAAGTCGGGCCAGGCGCTCTGGGCCTGCAGGCGGTAGCCCAGCGGCTCCAGGGCGGCGCGGAACTCGAGCAGCTTGTCCGCGTTGCCGCTTGCCAGGCAGATGTCCTTCATCGAAGACCTCCTTCTGTGATCCGGATTCCGCACCAAGTGTAGTACACGAAAAGAAGGGGCGGAATGTTCTTCCCGCCCCTTGCATGCGTTCGTGGATGCCTGCTGAAACCTGGCGGCGGATTCAGTTCCTGCCGCCGGGCAGGCCGTCCAGCAGCGCGCTGTCCTTGTCCACCTGCCGGCGCAGGCAGTCGCAGACCGCATCGCAGATCTGGAAGACGATCGGATCCTTGATCGAGTAGTAGCTGTTCAACCCTTCGCGGCGCGCCTTGACCAGCCCCGCCTGGCGCAGGACGGCCAGGTGCTTGCTGACATTGGCCTGGCTGCAGCCGCCGGCCTGTCCGACAAGATCCGTCACACAGCACTCCTCGTTCTTCAGGCAGTGCAGCAGTTTCAGCCTCAAGGGGTCCGACATGGCCTTGAGCACAATGGTGATCTTGTCGTAGAAGTCGTCGTCGGGCTTGAAATCGTCCATGGATCCTCCCGCGCCGGTACCGTCGGCGCTCCGGGTCGGCACCTTGCTCGAACCCGGACTGGTTCTTACATTACTAAATAGTTATACATAAAGCAAGCAGAAGACTGCCAAGGAGTGATCATGAGCGAAACCGCCCTTCCCCCTTTCGCCAAGCGCACAAGCCTCTCCCTGCCCTGGGACGAAGCCCTCGGGCGGGCCGTTGCCTCCCTGAAAGACGAAGGCTTCGGCGTGCTGACGGAGATCGATGTGCAGGCGACCCTCAAGGAAAAGCTGGACCTGGACCGCCCCCGCTACCGCATTCTGGGGGCCTGCAATCCTCCGCTGGCGCACAAGGTGCTGGAAGCCGAACCCCTGGTGGGCGTGCTGCTTCCCTGCAACCTGGTTCTGTGGGAAGAGGGTGACCGGATCGTCGTCGCGGCCATGGAGCCGCGCATCATCGGACAGATGGTCGACAATCCCGTACTCGCCGAGGCGGCAGGCAAGGTCAGCGAAATGATGGACCGGGTGCTGAAGCGGCTGGAAGAAGCCTAGTCGAACTGCCTGCGGAAGGCGGCGAAGCTCTCGCGCATTTCCCGCAGTTCCTCCCGAAGCGCCTGCACTTCATGCTTGAGATCCTGCAGAGGATCCTCCTGCTTGGCAATCGCTTGAGTAGTTGATTCCTCGCTCTCGTCTTCTGCTGTGAGAAGCTGTCGCCAGCGGCGTTCGCTTTGTCCCGGCCTCCGTTCCAGCTGGCGGATCAAGGGGCTTTCGCCGCCAGCCAGGGCATCCAGCACCTGCTGCAGCTCGTCGATGGATCCCGGTTCCACCATGCGCGCGCAGCGGCTGCGCAGTTCGCCGGGAGTCTGCTCGCCCCGCAGGAGCAGTTCGCCCAGCAGGGCCAGGGGCAGATCCTTGAGCTCGTGCCGCTGGCCGAGGCGCTCGTGGAACTTGAGGCTGCGCTGGCCCTCGCCACTCTGCGCCGCCACCAGCTGTCGCGCGCGCAGGCTTTGCAGCGCGGCTTCGACCTGCACCTCCTCCAGTTCGAGCACAGGGTGCCGATTCGTCTTCTGGTTGCAGGCCGCCAGCAGGGCGTTGAGGGTCAGGGGGTAGGCGGCGGGAGTCGCCAGCTTCTTCTCGATCAGGCAGCCCAGCACGCGGCTTTCGATCCGGTTGAGGGAATGAGGCATAAGGATGATCTTCCAGATTTCGGAACTGTCTCAAGCTGGATTTGACCTTTGTCAATCTCTGTGCTCAGGCAATGAGTATATAGGGAAGTGTATGGCCTCTTGCCTGTGGCACTGGGCGCAATCGACCACAACAGCGAGTTCAAAAGCGGCAGCGACCCGCACCGGCGAGGCGTGACGGCAGCATGAAGAAGAAGACCTGGCGGAACATTCACAAGTACGCCTTCGGCTATTACAAGCTGGTCAGCCTCTTCATCAGCGTGCTGATGCTGATCATCTGTTTGACAGGGATCTTGTACAACCATCACCACGACCTGGACTTCCTGCGCAGCTGGCGGGTGCCGACGGTCGTCCTGCCGGATGGCTACCAGGAACGGCTGGATCGCACGCGCGCGGCACAAGGCATGACGGAGCTCTTTCCGGAGGAAGCCAGCAGCGTGCCGATCATGTGGCTGGTGATCGACCTGCACAATGGGGTCTTCTTCGGTGAGACCTTTGGACGATTTTTCTACGATGCCATCGCCTTGAGCCTGGCGGTGCTTTCACTGAGCGGCATCGTGCTCTATTTCCAGATTCGAAGCAAACACAGATTCTGAAAAGGACAAGATCATGCGCAAGACACGTGTACTGCTGATTCTTCTGCTGGCGGGCCTCTTCTCCACCCTGCAAGCCGCGGACTATACGCTCAGCCAGCTCAGTTCGAAGATCGACAGGGTGCAGAACCAGGAAATCGTGCTGACCGGCAATGTGCTCGGCTGCTGCAAGAGCGGCTGCAAAATGTGGGTCGGCGAAGGCGAGTATCACGAAGGCGATCCCTTCATCCTGGTGCGCGCCAAGGACGACGCCTTCAAGTTCGACACCAAGGCCTCCGGCAAGACCGTCCGCGTCACCGGCTACGCCGTCGGCCAGCTGATCGACGCCTGCGCCAACGAAGGCGAGAAACACGCCGAGAACGGCGAGAAGGACGAATGCGCCACTCCCGCCCAGCAGGCCGGCGCCAAGACGGAGACCGCCAAGGCCGAGCCGGCAAAGGAAAAGGAAATGACCTTCTTCGCTACCAAGGTCGAATACAACTAGCGTATTCCGACAGACGACAAACAAGAACGCCCCCGCATCGCGGGGGCGTTCTTGTTTGGAGGTCGTTCCGGGTGCAGCCAGTCCGGGTGCGCAACCCTATTTCAATTTCCGCGCCCCTTCCAGCGCGCTGGGCGTCGTGGCCAGTTTGCGTCCCGGCAGGAAGAGGCCGCCGGAGGCGAAGCGCACGTCCTCGACCGTGTAGAAGGCCTTCGGATTGTACTCGGCGATCTTGCCGGTCATCCAGGGCAGCTGGCTGCGGTTGATCACGCTGAAAAGGATGTGCACGGGCCCCTGCGCCCCCTCGGCGTCCACGACCGTGACGCTGAAGCCTTCCCCGCGCAGCACGCCGACCAGGCCCTCCGCCGTGCGCGCCGTGACGATACGCACGACCACCTTCCCCATGGCCAGGCGGTTCTCGATGACGATGCCCAGGTAGTTGCCCAGGGCGAAACCGAGGGCGTAGGCCGCCATGTGCACCGGATTGTCCAGGTGCTGGAAGACCTGGCGGATGGCAAGCAGCCAGACCAGGATCTCGAAAAAGCCCAGCGCCGGGGCCAGCAGCTTCATCCCCCGTGAGACAAGAATGATGCGGATCGTTCCCAGGCTCACGTCGATCACGCGGGCCACGATGATCAGCAGGGGCAGGATCCCCCAGGCGTAGAGCGGGCCGTCGAAGAGTTCCATTGCGCCTCCGGTTTGCTGCAGGGCAAGATAGGCAGGTTTTACGCAGCGGGGCAAAAAGCGAAGGCGGCGATCCCTTGACCGGAGACCGCCGCCTGCTTGGATTTTCCTGAAGGGCTAGACCTCCGCGAAGGTCGCCGTGAAGTGGGGCAGCACGGCGGGCCGATCGACGAACTTGAGGCCGCGGATCTCGTGGCGCATCTCGTAGAGCTCCGTGATCGCCTCGATCACGTAGTCCATGTGGCTCTGCGTGTATACGCGCCTGGGAATCGCCAGGCGGACCAGGTCCATCACCGGCCAGCGATCCTCTTCCTTCTCTGCCTCCGGATGCCCGAACATCACATTGCCGATCTCGCAGGCGCGCACGCCGGCGTGGCAGTAGAGGGCCACGGAGAGCGACCAGCCCGGGAACTGCTCGTTGGACAAGTGATCACAGAAGGCCCGGCCGTCCAGGTAGACGGCGTGGCCGCCGAAGGGCGTCAGCAGGGGAACGCCCGCCGCCTCCAGGTGCCAGCCCACGTAGGCCGTCGAGCGGATGCGGTACTGCAGGTAGTCGGGGTCGAGAATCTCTCGCAGGCCGACGGCCAGGGCGTCCAGGTCGCGGCCGGAGAGGCCGCCGTAGGTCGGGAATCCTTCGGTCAGGATCAGCAGGTTGCGCACCTGCGAAGCCAACTCGCCGTCATTCAGGGTCAGCACGCCGCCCATGTTGCCGAAGGCGTCCTTCTTCATGCTCATCATCGCGCCGTCGGACAGGCTGAAGAGCTCGCGGGCGATTTCTTCCGGCGGATGGCCCTCGTAGCCCGCTTCCCGCTCGCGGATGAACCAGGCGTTCTCGGCGAAGCGCGCCGCGTCGAGCAGCAGGGGCACATGGTATTTGTCACACAGCGCGCGGGCGCCCTTGAGATTGGCCATGCTGACCGGCTGGCCGCCGCCGCTGTTGTTGGTCACCGTGACCAGCACGAAAGGCACGCGCCCCGGATGGTGCTTCAGGCACTCTTCCAGGGCTTCCAGGTCGATGTTTCCCTTGAAGGGGTGCTCGCTCCGGACCTTGCGCGCCTCGGGGATCGGCAGGTCCAGGGCCCGGGCGCCGGTGTGCTCGATGTTGGCCCGCGTGGTGTCGAAATGCGTGTTTCCCGGCACGATGGAATCCGCCTGCAGGCAGGTGCTGCAGAGCAGCTTCTCCGCCGCGCGCCCCTGGTGCGTCGGGATCACGTGCTTGTGTCCGAAGATCGAACGCACCGCTTCCTCGAAGCGGAAGAAGCTGCGCGCCCCGGCATAGCTCTCGTCGCCGCGCATCACGGCAGCCCATTGCTCGCTGCTCATCGCCCCGGTGCCGGAGTCGGTGAGCAGGTCGATCTGCACATCCTCGGCGTGCAGCCGGAAGGGATTGAATCCCGCCTCGCGAATCAGCTGGCGGCGTTCAGCGGCGGTCGTCAGCCGGATCGGCTCGACGCTCTTGATGCGAAAGGGTTCGAAGACCGTCTTCATCCGTGTCCTGCAGCTTCGTGTCCGGAGCCCGTCCCGGGGACGGCCTGCGGAAGGTTCATGGTTGTCTCTTCAGCCAGCCGCGCCGCTGGAGCAGATGCAGAATCTGCTCCTGGACCTCCGCGGGCGCCAGCCGGGCACAGTTCAGAATCAGATCGCTGTCCTGGGCCAGGTCGCCGGGGCGATCGAAGTACTGTTCCAGGTACTGCCGACGCTCCCGGTCGCGACGCCGCACGAGAGCGTGCGCCAATTCACTCTCCAGGCCGTGCAGCTCGCGCACCTGCTCCACACGCCATTCGAAAGGGGCCACGATCCTCAGGTGCAGGCCCATCGGCAACTCGCGTGTGACAAGATGCGCCCCGCGGCCGACGAGCACGCAGTATCCTCTTTTTGCCAGCCGTCGAATGGCCGAGGTCCAGCGCCGGAAAACGAAGAGCTCTTCCGGCCTCACACCGAAGGTCGTATAGAGGTAGCCCTTCAGATCGTCCCCGTGATGCCCGACCGTCGCCTCGAAAAGGGAGGCGTCCAGCCCCGGGCTTTCCTCCATGGCCTCGAAGACGCGCCGGTCGTAGACGCTCCAGTGCTCCTCTTCGGGTCTTCCCGCATTCAACTCTTCTACCAGCTGTAGCCCCAGGCGGATTCCGGGACAACCGAAATCCCGTGAGACAGTCAGGAAGGGGGCTTGCGGCTCCGGCTCTTCCTGCAGGCGTTCCTGCAGTTGCCGCAGGCGGGCCTGGCGCGCCAGCAGCTTTTCCAGGTTCAGTTCCCAGTGACTCATGCCTCTCTCCTCCGGCCGGCTCGCGGCCAGGCTTTCGGCCCCGTAACGGGCCTCTGGGGATTCGGCGACAGCCACCAAATGGATCGCAAATTGCGCCTGTTGCCCGCTTGACGCGGATCAAACGAGCGCCTGCGGAACTTGGTCCTCGAGCAGGGTCCCGCTTTCGGGAAAGGGCGCCAGGACCCGCTCCAGCAGCCCATGAAGGGCCGCGATTACCGTTCCGAAATTGCCCAGCGGAACCCGGGCCTCTTCGCAGATCGCCTGGCGCCTGCGCAGCTCCGCCGGATTCAGCGTGCAGGCTCCGCAATGGACGGCCAGGGCCAGGCCGGCTGGATCCGCGGGAAAATCGTGTCCGCGGCAATGCTCGAAGCGCAGGCGGACACCGTTGCACTCCTCGAGCCAGCGGGGGAGTTTGACCCGCGCGATGTCCTCTTCGGTCGGATGGTGGGCGCAGGCTTCGGCGATCAGCACCCGGTCGCCTTCCCGCAGTCTGCGGGCAGCCCGTGCTCCGCGGGCAAAGCCGGCCAGGTCCCCCTGCAGCCGGGCAAAGAGCACCGAGAAGGTGCTCAGGGGAACACCTGCCGGTGTATCACGGGCGACGGAGGCCAGGGCCTGCGAGTCGCAAAGCACCAGCTGTGGGGGCTCCCGCATGCAGTCAAGGGCCGCCGGCAGGTCGGCCGTGTCCGTCGACAGGGCCAGGGCGCGGCGATCCAGCAGTTCCCGCAGGACCCGCGCCTGGGGCATGATCAGCCGGCCCGCCGGGGCCGCCGAATCCTGGGGCATGACCAGCACCACACGATCCCCGGCCTGGACCAGGCCCTCCAGCGGACTGAGTTGACGTGGTGCGCGTGCCAGCAGGAAATCGGCCACTTCCTGCCGCAGCTTCTCCAGTCCTTCCGGACGGCGTGAACTGACAGCCAGCGGCTGCAGACACTGCGCGGCCAGTTCGCCGACCGCCGATGGGTCCGGGCCTCCCCGGTCCGCCTGGCTGAAGAGCGGCAGGACGGGCAGGCCGCGTCGGCGGCAGGTGGCCAACAGGTCCTGCTCTGCCCGGCCCCAGACGCCCGGCGGAATCAGCAGCAGCACGAGGTCCGCACTCTCCAGCGCTTTCCAGGTCCTGCCGGCGCGCTTCCCCCCCAGGGGACTGTTGTCTTCCAGGCCGGCCGTGTCGATCATCAATACCGGACCGAAGGGGCGCCACTCCATTCCGCGGCGCACGGGATCCGTCGTCGTGCCGGGCGTGTCCGCGACCAGGCTTGTCTCACGCCTCGTCAGGGCGTTCATCAGGGCGGACTTGCCGGCGTTGCAGCGGCCCGTCAACACGATGTGGGGCCGCATGCTGTTGGGAGTGTGTTGCATGGCTCTTCCGGCGCGTGAAGCATGGCGGCACTCGCGATGCCGACCACCGTGGTCCACCTGCCCGTTCCCTCTAGAAGTACAGATCCCGGACTTCCGTCTCACGCAGTTCCTCCAGCCGCAGGACCAGCTTGCGCTTGAGCGGGCCTTCTTTCATCTCCTTCAGGGAGCGGGCGATGCAGCTCTCGCCGGCCTTGCGCGTCTGGGGGCCGGCATAGTCCTGCAGGTACTCGCAGAGCGTCAGCAGCCCGTTCGGGGTGCAGTACTGCTCGATGAAGCCGGGAATCGCGTACTCCATGAACTCCTCGCCGGTGCGGCCCACGCGGTAGCAGGCCGTGCAGAAGCTGGGAATGTGGTCATGGGCCAGCAGGTCGTGGATCACCTCGTCCAGGCTGCGCATGTCGCCCAGTTCGAACTGCTCGCGGTCCAGGTGCTGCACCGCCCGTTCGCGCGTGTAGCCGCCCAGCTCGATGCAGCTGCCGGCGTCGATCTGTGAGACACCCAGCTCGAGCGCCTCGCGGCGCACGCGGGCCGATTCGCGCGCGGTGACGATCAACCCGGTGTAGGGGACGGCGCAGCGCAGGATCGCCGTCAGGCGCAGGAAGTCCTCGTCGCCGACCCGCCAGGGAAAGGCCTCCTTCAGGCCCGAGGCCGGCTGAAGGCGCGGCACGCTGATCGTGTGCGCTCCCACTCCGTAGCGTTCCAGCAGGTAGCGGCTGTGGGCAACCAGTCCGAGCACCTCGCCCCTCCAGTCGGAAAGGCCGAAGAGTACGCCGATGCCCACGTCCTCGCAGCCCGCCTCGAAGGCGCGGCTCAGGCTGTCCAGCCTGTACTGGTAGTCCCCCTTGCGGGTCTGCGCCGGATGCACGCGGGCATAGCTTTGCGGGTCGTAGGTCTCCTGAAAGATCTGCCAGGTTCCGATGCCCGCCTGAACGACTTCGCGGAAACCGTCGTGATCCATGGGAGCCGCGTTGATGTTCACGCGCCGGATCTCGCCCCGGCCTTCACGGATCCTGTAGACGGATTCCACGGTTTCGGCGATGTAGCGGGCGTCGTAGTCGGGGTGCTCGCCGAAGACCAGGATCAGCCGCTTGTGCCCCTGTCGCTGCAGCGCGCGCACCTGGGCTTCCAGTTCCTCCGGTTCCAGGCTTTGGCGCTGAGCCTCGCGATTGCTTCGGCGGAAGCCGCAATAGCTGCAGTCGTTGACGCACTCGTTGCCGACATAGAGCGGAGCGAAAAGCACGATCCGGTTTCCGTATACGTCGCGCTTCAGTTGCCGCGCCGTGGCGAGAATCCTGTCGATCTGGCGCGGCTCGGATGCGCGCAGCAGGCAGGCGGTCTGTTCGAGATCCAGGGGGGTCCTGGCAAGACTTTGCTGCAGGATCTCTTCCAGTCGCGCGTCCTCGACCGCGCCCTGTTCGGCCAGCAGATCCGGGATCCGCGCCTCGGCAATGAAGTCCCGCGAGTTCCGGGACAAACGACCCTTCTGCATAGCGCCTCCTGATTTGTTAATAATTTCACATGAAGCAAGTCCTTCGCCTTGCGTCAGATCAAGCGGGGACGCTTTTTCAGGAGGCATTTTCGGGCACCGCCAAAGGGTCGCCAGAAACCGCGGGACGCGAAAGGAAAAAGGGTTCTCCTTCTTTCATCGCCCCGTCACTTGACGAAAGGCAAGAACACGATCCGCGGGCGCTCTAACTTGGGTGCACCTTAGCAAGCATGGGAGGAAGCATGGCCGTCAAGGAACTCCACTTCAATTCGGTGGAAGAGATTTTCAAGTACGCCATCACGGTGGAAAACCGCGGATTCGAGTTCTATCGCAATGCCGCCGAGCGCACGAGCAATGATACCGCGCGCCAGTTCTTCGAGGAGTTTGCCGAGGAAGAGCGCGAGCACAAGCGCGTGCTGGCCGAACTCTACAAGACCTGGAAGGCCGAAGGGAAGTGGAAGGATGACGTCCTGCGCGAGGAACACAAGCACGGCATGGACATCCACGACCCGATCATCGGCCAGGCCATCCGCAAGGGACTGGCCAGCGACAGCTACGACACGACCGCCGTGGACATTGCCATCGTGCTGGAGAAAGAGGCCAGCGCCTTCTACAGCACGGCTGCCGACCGCGTCGAGGACCCGGAACTGCAGCGCATCCTGCGCTGGCTCGCCGAGTGGGAAGACGACCACCTGCGCTACATGGTGGAACTGAACGAGAGCCTGCGCGAGACCTATTGGAACGACAACAACTTCTGGCCCTTCTAAGGGGCGAATCCGCATCTGTGTTTTCCGCGGCCGGCCTTGCCGGCCGCGTCTGCTCCATCCACTTCTGATCCCTCAACGGTTGATTGCCATTTCAGACAAGCTTTGATTCCTTTGCCCAGTCGCCCAACAAGCCGGAGACCCAGATGAAACCTTTGCTGCTCGCGCTGCTACTCGCGCAGGCCGGACACCTCCATGCCGAACACGCCATCGGTTCGACCCCGGCGGATTTCAGTGGAACACCGACCCGTCCCCAGGAATTCGGAAACAACTGGTCGCTGTCGGACCACCAGGGAAAGGTGGTGCTGGTCAATTTCGGCGCCATCTGGTGACCGGGCTGCAATTCGGAGTTTCCGCATTTACAGAACGACTTTGAAAGCGCCTACCCGGAAGAATTCTTCGAGCTGGTCCACGTGGATGTGGACAATCGCCCGGCCTCCGGCCTGAACAACCACTGGGCCCATGACAATCCCACCTTTCCCGTGCTGACCGGCGCCGCGGGCATTTTCGGCGCCTGGGGCACGGGCTACATTCCCCATACGACCATCCTGGACCCCCAGGGCGTGGTTCGCGGCAACTGGGTCGGCTGGAGCAGTTCCGCCGGCAACGCCATGCACTCGGTGATCCAGGCCTGGCTGCCCGCACCCGCGGAGCCGGAAGTCGCGGCGCTGCATTTTTCCGGCGACGCCAACAATGATGCCCACCCGGATCCCGGCGAGCTCTTGCAGCTGGAACTCGTGCTGGCCAATCCGGCCGGCCTGCAAGGCGCCCAGAACCTGAGCTGCAACCTTGAAACCGCCGGCCCCTGGCTGACGGTGACCCAGGCCCAGACCTTCGCGGACCAGCTGCCCGGCGGCGGCCAGACAGCCTGCGCACCGCTGCTGGTACTGCAGGTCGATCCGGCGTCTCCGCGTCACACGGCCCAGCTGCAGTTCAGCTGGAGCGCGACCGGAGCGCAGGGCGAAGCCCTTTCCGGAAGCTTCAGCGCGCCGCTGGACGTCGCGCGGCACCCGCTGCTCGTCGTCGATCGTGATCCAGCCTACGACGAGGCCGGTCCCGTGATCGCCGCCCTGGACCAGCTCGGCCTTGCCTACGACCTGTGGACCGGCGGCTGCGCGGACCAGCCGAGTGATTCGCTCAAGTCCTGGAACACGGTGCTCTGGCTGGGCGGCCGACAGTTCCCCGCCCTGGACGAGGCCGACCTCTTCCAGGCTCGACTTCATGTCTCACAAGGTCGTCGGTTCTTCCTGTCCGCACAGCATCTGCCGTCCGCGGCAGCCGACCTGGCGGAGATCTTCGCCATCCAGGAGGGCGCATTCGCCCCGGGACCGATCCTGAGCGGCGTGCCCGGATCGCCCTTCGAGAACGGCTTCTGCCAGCTCAACACACCCGGCGGCGCGCAGAACAGCATTCATCCCAACGAGCTGCTCCTGCTGGAAGGGGCCGAATCGCTCTTCGACTGGGCCCCCGGACCGGGAGCCGCGCTTGCCGGAAGACGAGACGCGACGGGACGGGCGCTCTGCGCGGCTTTTCCCCTGGAGGCTGTCGGCACGCAGATCGAAGGCTGGGTCACCATTCCGGAGCTGCTTTCGGAATGCCTTGCCTGGCTGGACCAGCCTCAGGAACTGCCTGCGCCGCATCTTGAGATCCAGCGCCTTGCGGACGGGAGCCTGCGCCTGCAATGGAACAGCATCCCTGGCGCAGCGGGCTATCATGTCTGGACCGGGACGCATCCTTTCCAGGTCGGCTCCTTGCTCGACACGACGCCGGATACCACGTATACACTCCCCGCGCCTTCTGCCGGCATGGCGGGCTACCGCGTGGAGGCCAGCATCGACTAGCCTGGGTCGCAATTCACTTCTGCACCCTTCGAAAACCCTTTGCAGCCGCGAAGGGTTTTCTTTCCTTTCCCTTCGCCAACCCCTGGCCGGATTCAGCGGCGCCGCCCTCCCCTGTGCCTGCTGAACCTATCGTGGGCATCGTCCTGCGTGTCCCGACATTCCATGCACACGACGCAAACCCTTGTACACAGCTCAGAGGTTACTTGATGAAAAGCCTGATTCCGGCCCTGCTGCTGGTTCCCCTGCTGGCAGCCCGGGCCGAGTACCCCGCGGGATCGACCCCGCCCGATTTCACTGGAACGACAACCCAACCAGGCCTCTACGGCCCGGAGTGGACCCTCTCCGATCAGGCCGGCAAGATCGTGCTGCTGCATTGGGGCGCCTGGTGGTGACCGCCCTGCAATGCGGAGTTTCCGCAGCTGCAGAACCAGATCCGCGAGTTCTATCCGGAGGACGTGCTGGCCATCGCTCATGTGGAGATCACGACCCAGAGCGCCTCTTTCCTCAATAACCACTGGGGGCAGTACGATCCGACCTTTCCGCTGTTGACCGGCCTGGACAATCTCTGGCCGGCCTGGACCGTCAACGGGCTGCGTCCGCTGGTGACGATCCTGGATCCGCAGGGCGTGGTCGTCGGCAACTGGACCTCCTACACGGAGAGCCACATTGACGACTTCCGCACTGCCATCGACTCGCTGCTTCCCCTGGAGGCACCGGTACTGTCCATCGAGCGCATGGCCAATGGCATGCTGCGGCTGCACTGGACGGAAGTGGAAGGAGCCGGCAGCTATCGTCTGCTGCAGGCAGCCACTCCCTGGCAGGAAGGCATCGAGCTGATCCAGACTCCCCTGTTCGAACATGTGCTTGCCGCGCCCGCGCCCGGCCGCGGCTGGTTCCAGGTGGAAGCCCTGGCCCCCTGAGTCAACACGCATCCAGGCATTCTGCCCTGCCCTCCACCTGGAGGGCAGGGCTTTTTCAATCCGTGAACAAATTCGACTGAATTCTGTAATCACTCTTGACGACAACACTTTCAGCTGTTATCATATCGCCTGACGACAACCGAGGAGAAGATGTCAGACAAAGACATTACAGATGCCCTGATCGCCCTGGGCGCTCGCGAACAGGAAGCCCGCTTCTACCTGGAACTGGTGCGCCGTCCGGAATTGACCGCCGGCGACCTGCACCGCATCACCGGCGTCAATCGTCAGCGTACCTACGCCCTGCTCAATGAAATGGTCGCCCGCGGTTTCTGTCGCGAGCGGACGGGCGAAAAGCATCGCTACTACCGCGCCCATCCTCCGCAGCAGCTGCTGGAGCGTCTGGAGCGCGAACTCGCTCAGCAGAAGGACCGAGCGCGCCGCACCTATGGCCTGCTCGAGGAGATCTACGCCGACAACCGGGACCCGGAAAGCGGCGGCGAGCTGGTGCAGGAAATCCGCGATCCGGAGCAGATCAATGCCGCCTTCCTGCGGCTGAATCGCGAAGCCCGGGAAGAGATCCTCAGCTTCAATCGCAGCCCCTACTCCAGCAATGATCCCGGCTTTCACGAAGAGCAGCTGCGCGTCGGCGAGGAATGCCTGGCCCGCGGCGTGCGCTTCCGCACCCTGAACATGATGGAACCCGACCAGCTTCCCTGGCTCTATCCGGCGATCAAGCAGATCGACGAACGGGGGGATCGCGACATCCGCGTTTGCGAATACCTGCCGCTGAAGCTCTTTCTCTTCGACCGCCAGACCGTGATGCTGGCCCTGCCCGTCGCCTCCAGCGATTCGGGCATGCAATGCCTGATCCTTTCGGAACCGGGAGTGGCCAAGGCCTTCCTGATGCTCTTCGAAATGGAATGGGCCCGGGCAATGAGCCTGGAGGAATGGGACCGACAGTTCGCCTACCAGCCCCCCGGCGAAAACGGCAAGGAAAAGAAAGCCACCGCCATCAACCTGGCAAGGCAGGAAGAGGGCGGCGGCTCCTAGAAATTCGGAAGGGACGGTTCCGATGTTGCGGGACAGGGATCCGGCCCGAAAAGCAGAAGCTCCCTGCTGAAGGGAGAGCACAGGGAGCTTCCTCGCATTCCCCCCCGATGGCAATCGCGATCGGGGGGTTCCGCTTTTTTCGTGCCTGATTATAGCAAGGTTCCGCGTGTGAAGCAGGGCGAAAAGACCCAGGCAGGAAACGCCGGCGAGGCAGCAGGTCTTGGCATGTCTTCCGGCGCCGTTGCCCTGGTGTCGTATACATCCGGCCTGGCAATTTCGAGGGCGATGTGCCCGGCCATCCGCCCGATCGTAGAACGGGCGTATCACCGGCTGTGAAGGGGTCGAATACCGTGTGACACCGAAGGTGGAATGGTGGGAGGCGCAGGGGTCGATCGCGATCGACCCTTGCGAGGTGGCGATAAAGGCCGGAAGAGCCGCGTCGCCTTCGCGACGATGCTTGAAACGGAAAACCCGTCGCGTTCGCGACGGGTTTTCCAGTGACCCCTAGGGGAATCGAACCCCTGTTGCAAGAATGAAAATCTTGAGTCCTAACCACTAGACGAAGGGGCCGGGAATACGATCAAGGGTGGAAGAAGGGACTTGAACCCTCGACCTCCTGGGCCACAACCAGGCGCTCTAACCAGCTGAGCTACATCCACCATCTGTGAGAACAACGCGCCCGGAAGGACTCGAACCTTCAACCTACGGCTTAGAAGGCCGTTGCTCTATCCGGTTGAGCTACGGGCGCCGCACAGGGACTCGGGTAGCTTTCGTGCCCGGAATCGGGGCGATAGGATTTGAACCTACGACCTCCTGCTCCCAAAGCAGGCGCGCTACCGGGCTGCGCAACGCCCCGTTGCTTGCAAAAGAATCCCGAATGTAGGCAGTTTTCCCCTTCCTGCCAATAAGGGAAGGCATTTTTCTTTCGTGGTCACCGACGCAAAAAATGCAGGCACACTGCAGGCCGCAATCCCCAGGAAAGCTCGTGTGATGCGTGAAGAAGAGTGGAGAAAAAATGGCGCACATTGGTGTGCGCCATTTTCAGTTCTGGATAAAGCCGGAGGCTACACGCCGTCCTTGTAGGCCTTGCCGGGACGGAACTTCACGGTCTTGCTGGCCTTGATCTTGATCTTCTCGCCCGTGCGGGGATTGAAGCCATTGCGGGACTTCCGCTTCTGAATGTCGAAGCTGCCGAAGCCCACCAGGCGGACACCGTTCTTGGTGTTCTTCTTGATGCCTTCCAGCACGGCTTCCACCGCGTTCTTGGCATCGGTCTTCGTCAGGTCCGTCTTCTTCGCGACGAACTCGATCAGATCACCCTTGTTGAACGGTCCTTTAGCGGCTGCCATCTTGATCCTCCGGAAGTGGGGTGTTGGTTGACGACCCGCGCCCTTGCGTGTCGTACACCAAATATAGACGCTGCGAAGCCCCTATTGCAAGGGAAAAACCAACTTTTTTGCAGCGTCTCACGACGGGAAGCGGCTAGGGAAGCGATCCCCCAGCGTGTGTCAGCCCGGAATCCGCTGCTAGAGCGAAGCTTCACCTTCAGAGAGCATCTGGCGTCGGTCGATTCCGCTGCGGCGATCCCGGATTCCCTGCCGACGATCCGCGCCGGAGCGGACACGCTCCAGGCTTTCGCGGTCGACCAGGTCCCACTTCCCTTCCTTGAGCACGCCCACCTTGCCGACGAAATTTCCGTTGCCGGAAACGATTTCGCCGCTGACAAGGCGGAAGCGCTTGTCCAGGGATTCGCAGTCCTTGACCACTTTGTAGGAATACATAGATCCTCCATGATTCGAACCGGCGCCAGGCCGGGGGGGGGTGTTCAGGTACCGAATGGATGCCGGCTGAAAGGCATTCCACTAATAAGCGTCGACTTTCCGAGCAATTCAAGCACAAACAGTCGCTTGCTAATTCTGTATGAGATACAGGATGTACCCTGTTTCCCGGCGAAAGCCCAGCTCGTCCTGAAAGCGGGACTTGTCTGCCTGCCGCAGCAGCCGCACGGACTCTGCCCCCTGGCAGGCGTGCCGGAAAAGGATCTTCCCCAGTCCACGGCCGCGAGCATCCGGGCACATTGTCCAGGCTTCCAGCTGCAGGGTCTGCTCCTTTTCAAAGGCCTGCAGAATGACCCCAAGCAGCTCACCACCGGATTCCAGTCCGAGCCAGCTGCCGCATGCCTCCAGAAGCCGGGATTCCGCCTCGCTGAAAAAGCCGCCCGCAGCAATCCGGGAGGAGTTCTCCAAGGGGCGGACGACAAGACTATCGTCCTGCGACAAATTCGACTTAAGGATAGAACGGGAAAAATCCGCACGAAAGCAATGCCAGGTTTCAAAGCTGTTGCAAAGCGGAAGGGGAAGGAAGCCGGGATCCAGCTCCTCCGCCAGCAGCAGCTGTCGGATCTCCGAAAGATTCCAGCCCTGCACCACGGGCGCGAGACATGCCGTATTCCGCCACCAGGCGTGCAGTTGGGCTCCCCAGCGGAACCAGCCCCAGTCGGGCCGTCCGTCGGCGCAACTCCACGACTTTCCCGGGCGCCGTCCGCGGGCCCAGTCGAGCTTGTGCGCCAGGAGCCGGTCCTTCAAGTCCTTTCCTGGCGCTTGGCCTCGTCCCAGTAGCGATCCATCTCCTGCAGGCTGGCATCGGAGAGTTCGCGCCCTTCTTCGGCCAGGCGGCGCTCCACATGCTGAAAGCGGCGCTGGAACTTGTCGTTGACCTGGCGCAGTGCGTCTTCCGGGTGGATCTTCAGGTACCGCGCCACATTCACCAGGCTGAAGAGCACGTCCCCGTATTCCATTGCCGAGGCTTCGCGGTCCCGGCGGTTCAATGCATCACGCAGTTCGCCGACTTCTTCCTCCAGCTTCTGGATGGCGCCGTCGATTTCTTCCCACTCGAAGCCGACGCCGGCCACTTTCTCCTGCATGCGCTGGGCACGCAGCAGGGAGGGCAGCTGGGCCGGCACCCCGTCGAGCACGCTTTTCCGCTCGCCGTCATGGTTCTTTTCGCGGGCCTTGATCTGCTCCCAGTTTCGCAGCACCTCTTCTTCGCCCTCCACCTCCAGGCCGGCGAAGACATGCGGGTGGCGGCGGATCAGCTTGTTCGAGATCTGCTCCATGGGCTCGGCGGCTTCCCAGTCGCCGTCCTCTTCGCTGATCTCTGCCTGGAAGAGCACATGCAGCAACAGGTCGCCCAGCTCTTCGCGCAGCTCTTCGGGGCGACCGCTGTCTATGGCGGCCAGCACCTCGTAGCATTCTTCCAGCATGTAGGGCTTCAGGCTCTCGTGGGTCTGTTTGCGGTCCCAGGGACAGCCGCCCGGCTTGCGCAGGATCTTCAGAATGCTGAGCAGACGGGCGAAAGCGCGTCCGGCGTTTTCCACCTGGCGCTTCTCGCTGTCGTTCAGCCGCTCTTCTAGTTCCTGCAGGCTCGGCAGGCGGCCTCCTTCCCCACTCATGCCTTCGTCCCTTTCTCCGGCCTTGCCAGCCAGTGGTAGATGATGATTCCCGCCGCGACGCTGACATTGAGGCTGTCCACGCGCCCTCGCAGCGGAATCGCCAGGAATCCGTCCAGCCGTTCCTGGACCCTTTTCGCCAGCCCGCGCCCCTCGCTGCCCAGCACCAGGCAGACCGGCCGCCGCGCTTCCTGTTCACTGAACACCTGCCCCAGCTGCGCGTCCAGGCCCAGGCGCTGAATGCCTTTCTTCCCCAGCTGATCCAGGATCCAGGGGCTGTCCGGCACTCGGACCACGGTCTGCCAGGCCATCGCTCCGGCGCTGCTGCGGTAGACGGCCGCTCCCAGCGGAGCCGACCCTTTCTCCGGCAGGAGCACCGCGTCGACCCCGGCGCCGTGGGCGCTGCGCAGGATCGCTCCCAGGTTGTGGGGATCCTGCACTCCGTCCAGCAACACGAGGCACAGGTCATCCAGGGCTTTGCCGCTGAGCAGGTGCTGTTCCAGGAAGCTCTCCCAGTCGGGCATTTCCGGAAGCTCCATGCGCAGGGCGACTCCGCGGTGATCTCCGCTGCCGACCCGGCGATGCATGCGGGATTCGTCCAGCACTTCGCAGGGCAGGCCGCGGGCTGCGGCCAGGGAACGGATCCGCTCCAGGCCCTTGCCGGAGCTGCCGCGACGCAACAGCAGTTCCCGTGCCGGGAGATTGGCCTTCAGCGCCTCGAGCACCGGCTGGCGGCCGCTGAGCCAGAAGCTGTCATCCTGTGGTTTCGAGGATTGCTGCGGGGGGTTGTGTTTCATGATCGAAGGTAGTCACTGTGCGGGGGATTGCCATTGCCCGGCTGCCGAATGTCGCGAAATTGCTAGACTCCGAATGCGGTCGTGCGCGGACTGCCGACCGCTCCTCACTGTTCCCGCCTGCTGGAAGGAGAGCCTGAATGGCCGCAACGCATAATTCGCTTGGCGCGCGTGACCGCTTCGATACCGGTTCCGGAAGCGCCTACCTTTACCGCCTGTCTCACCTGGACAAGACCTTCGGCGTTTCCGTCGACCGTCTTCCTTTCTCGATCCGCATTCTGCTGGAAAGCGTGTTGCGCAATTGCGATCAGCACGTCATCCAGGGCGCCGACGTGGAGCGGCTTGCCCGATGGAATCCCAAGGCCCCTTCCGCGGCCGAGATTCCCTACCGCCCGGCCCGCGTGATCCTGCAGGATTTCACCGGCGTGCCCTGCGTCGTCGACCTGGCCGCCATGCGCAGCGCCATGCAGCGCATGGGCGGGGATCCGGCGAAGATCAATCCGATCGTTCCCGTGGACCTGGTCATCGACCACAGTGTGCAGGTGGATCACTTCGCCCGCCCGGAGGCCCTGGGCCTGAACGCGGAGATCGAGTTCAAGCGCAACCGCGAACGCTACGAGTTCCTGCGCTGGGGCCAGCAGGCCTTCGACAATTTCAGCGTCGTCCCCCCGGCGGTGGGCATCGTGCACCAGGTCAACCTGGAGTACATCGCCCGCGGCGTGCAGCGCCGTCCGGAGGAGGAGGGCGAAGTGTTCTTTCCCGACAGCTGCGTCGGCACGGACAGCCATACGACCATGATCAACGGCCTGGGCATTGCCGGCTGGGGCGTGGGCGGCATCGAGGCCGAAGCAGTCATGCTGGGACAACCGATCTACATGCTGATCCCCGAGGTGGTCGGTTTTCAGATGGTCGGCCGGCCGGCGGAAGGCGTGACGGCGACCGACATCACCCTGCGCGCCGTCGAGATGCTGCGCCAGAAAGGCGTCGTCGGCAAGTTCGTCGAGTTCTACGGCGCCGGCCTGGATCACATGAGCCTGCCCGATCGCGCCACCCTGGCCAACATGGCTCCCGAATACGGCGCCACCATGGGCTTCTTTCCCATGGACCAGGGCAGCCTGCAGTACCTGCGGCAGTCGGGCCGCGACGAGGCTCTCGTCCAGTGCGTCGAGCGCTACATGAAGGAACAGGGCCTCTTCCGCAGCGCCGGGAGCCCCGATCCCGACTACACCGACGGGCTGGAGCTGGACCTGGGAAGCGTCGAACCCTGCCTGGCAGGACCGAAACGTCCCCAGGACCGCGTGCCCCTGGTCTCCCTGTCCGGTTCCTTCCGCGATTCTCTCTCGCGCGAAACCGGACCGCGCGGTTTCGGGCTGCAGGGCGAGCAGCTGGAGCGCAGCAGCACGGTCGACTGGGGGGACGAGAAGCAGGAATTGTCACACGGAGACGTGGTGCTGGCGGCAATCACCTCCTGCACCAATACCAGCAATCCAGGAGTGCTGCTGGCCGCGGGCGTCCTGGCCCGCAAGGCCGTACGCGCCGGTCTTCGCGTGCCGCGCCATGTCAAGACCAGCCTGGCTCCCGGCAGCCGCGTGGTCACCGAATACCTGCAGCGCTCCGGCCTGATGAAGGACCTGGAGACCCTGGGCTTCCACGTGGTCGGCTACGGCTGCACCACCTGCATCGGCAACAGCGGTCCGCTGGCCGAACCGGTCGAAAAGGCCCTGGCCGACGGGGGCGTGATCGCCGCCGGAGTGCTCAGCGGCAACCGCAATTTCGAGGGCCGCATTCACGCCCGCATTCGAGCCAACTACCTGGCCAGTCCTCCGTTGGTCGTGGCCTACGCCCTGGCCGGCAGCGTGGCGAAGGATCTGGCGAACGAAGCCGTCGGCGAAGGCGACAAGGGGCCCGTCTACCTGCGGGACATCTGGCCCAGCCGCGCAGAAATCGACGAGCATATCGCCCTGGCCACGGACCCGGAGACCTACCGCGCCATCTACTCCGGCGTCGGCGACTCGAACAGCGAATGGAACGCGATCCCGGTTTCCGGCGGCTCGCTCTACGAGTGGAACGGCGATTCGACCTACATCCAGGAACCGGATTTCTTCGACATGCCGGCCGCCGCCCGGCCGATCCAGGGCATTTCCGGGGCGCGCTGCATGGCCCTGCTCGGTGACAGCGTGACCACGGACCACATCAGCCCCGCCGGCGCGATTCCGGAAGAGATGCCCGCCGGCGTCTACCTGAAGGAGCACGGTGTCACACGGGCCGATTTCAACAGTTTCGGCTCGCGACGCGGCAACGACCAAGTGATGACCCGCGGCACCTTCGGGAACATTCGCCTGCGCAACCAGTTGGCTCCCGGAACGGAAGGCGGCTGGACGAAGCACTTTCCCAGCGACACGGTCATGCCGATCTTCGACGCCAGCCTGAAGTACAAGGAAGCGGAAACCCCGCTGGTCGTGCTCGCCGGCAAGGAATACGGAACCGGCTCCAGCCGCGACTGGGCAGCCAAGGGCACCTTCCTGCTGGGCGTGCGCGCCGTGATCGCCGAAAGTTTCGAGCGCATCCACCGCAGCAACCTGGTCGGCATGGGCGTATTGCCGCTGCAGTTCCTCGAAGGCCAGAGCGCGGCCTCGCTGGGACTGGAGGGCACGGAGATCTATCACATCGACCTGGACGACGGGTTGAAGCCCGGCCAGCGTCTTCGGGTGCGCTGGGTTTGCGCGGAGGGCAAGGGAGAAGGCGACTTCGAAGTGCTCTGCCGCATCGATACTCCGGTGGAAGTGGACTACTACCGCAACGGCGGCATTCTGCAGACCGTGCTGCGGCAGTTCCTCGCCGGCTGATTCCAGAACGACACCGCCCAGGGCGCTCTTCCCCGCGGAGAGCGCCTTTTCTTTTTCCAAGGCATTCCCGGGAGATCCATGGCCGTCTTCGCCCTGATCGTGTCCGTATTCCAGCTGGCGCTGGGCAGCTATTTCTGTGCCCGCCTGCTGCCGCCGCTGCTGCCGGGCAAGCTTCCGCTGATCGCGGTCTGGCTGGTCTTCCAGCTGCTGCTCTTCCTGCCGCCGGCGGATCTGCTGCTGCGCGGCCAGGGCATTCACCTGCCGCTGCTGTTCGAACGGGCCGGCTGGGCCGCCCTGGGCCTGGCCACCATGAGCCTGGGCTTCCTGCTGCCCCGGGACGGCCTGCTGCTGGCGGGCAAACTGGGCGCATGGATCACTCCCGCGGGCAGCAGCCTGCGCCAGCTGCTGGAGCGCGGGATCCAGCTGCTGGGAAGCGCGGGCGGCACGGCGGCCCTGCTGGGGTTGATCCTGCTCGCCTTTTTCACCGGAGTCCACACGGCCAGCCGCTTCGACCGCGTCAAGGAGGTCCGCGTTCCGGTGAGCGACCTGCACGAGGACCTGCGCGGGCTGCGCATCGTGCAGTTCAGCGACCTGCACATCAATCCCTTCATACGACGCAGGCAGGTGCAGCAGGTGGTCGATCGAATCAACCAGCTGGAGCCGGACATCATACTCTTCACCGGCGACCTGGCCGACGGCACCGTGGCCGAAATGCGCCCGCACGCGGCTCCCCTGGCCGATCTGGATGCCCCGCTGGGCGTCTGGGCGGTGACGGGCAACCACGAATACTACCATGACCTGCGCGCCTGGGTCGATGAGTTTCCGCGCCTGGGCATGCCCCTGCTCTTCAACGAGCATCGCCGCATCGCGGTCGGCGAGGCGGAACTGGTCATCGCCGGGGTGCCGGATGTGCGCAGCCACCGCGGAGCGCACGATCCCGCCGCGGCACTGGCCGGAAGCGAGGACGCCGACTATCGCATCCTGCTGGCGCACCAGCCGGCCAGTATTCTGCAGCTTCCCCGCGGCGCTTGCGACCTGGTCCTTTCCGGCCATACCCACGGCGGCCAGTACTATCCCTTCCGCGGACTGACCGGCCGCTTCAATCCCTACCTGAAGGGCCTGCATCGCCATCAGGACAGCTGGATCCATGTCAGCACGGGAACCGGATTCTGGGGACCGCCGCTGCGCCTGGGCGTCCCCCCGGAAATCACCCTGCTGCAGTTCGAGGAAAAGCCCGCCAGCCCCTGATTGCCCGTTGGGGCCGCCGTGTGAATTGTTATTCTTTCCTGGTTTACCAGAATTTCCAGGGAGGATTCATGCACCCAGCGCGCTTGCTTTTATGGACGGCGGTTCTGGCCGGGGCGGCCCGGGCCGAACTGCAGATCGACATTGATCCGGACTCCTTCGTCAACTCGGCGCCGGTCACCATCCGGGCCGATATCGGCCTGACGCCCGGCACCTGGTACGAGGCCAACGTGACCGGCCCCAGCGGCTTCCCGCCCATGTATCACGCCGTCTGGGCCAACGACGACGACATTGGCAGTCCCACGCCCGTGAATGCCTTCGAGATCGACTACGGCTGCGACACGACCACCTTGACTCTCCAGCCCTTCTCGGTCTTCTATCTTCCCGGCCCCGCAGTGCCTCCCGGCGGTCCCACCGACTTCGGCACCATGGAATGCGTCGAGCAGAACGAGGCTCCCGGAGCCTTCGCCCTGCTGGCGCCCGCCGACGGATCCACCGGGGTCAACGAACCGGTGAGTCTCAGCTGGGAAGCCAGCGTCGACCCCGACGAGGACCCGGTGAGCTACAACCTCTACCTGGGAACCACCCCGGATGGTCTGTATGACGAGGCTCTCGAGACGGGCATCACGGCGACCAGCTACGACTGGAGCGGCGGCAGCCCCGGCGTGACCTACTACTGGGGCATCGGCGCGACGGACGGCGAGCTGGAAACCCAGGTCGAGGGCTGGTGGGACTTCACCCTCTTCGATCCCGGCAGTCCTCCCGAACTCGCGCCCCTCGAAGACGATTCCGTCAACGAGGACACCGTATACGAACTCTACCTCTGGGCCACCGACCCGGACCAGGACGAACTCAGTTTTTCGGTGGTGAGTGACAATCCCCAGGTGGCGGTCAGCTGGGAAGGTCCGGTGGAAGGGAACGACATCGACCTGAGCCTGACGCCCGCCGAGGACTATTACGGATCGGCCCTGATCACCGTGACCGTGGAAGATCCCCAGGGCAACTCGGACAGCGGCAGTTTCACCCTGGCCGTGAACAATGTGAATGATCCGCCGGATCCCTTCGACCTGCTGAGTCCGGACGACATGGCCGTGATTGCCGACGAGGATCTGGAGGTCACCTTCAGCTGGGAGGAAGGCAGCGATCCGGACCCCGACGAAGGTCCGGCACGCACGACCCAGTTCTGGTACTCGCTCTATGTCAGCGATTCCCAGGAAACCCTGTGGCAGAGTTCCGTCGCCAGCTGGATCGAGGAAACCAGCTACACCTGGACTCCGCAGGAAGCCGACAGCGGCCCCTGGTACTGGGGCGTGAAGACCTGGGACCCCTCCGAGGCCGGCACGCAGTCCGACGTGCGCAGCTTCACTCTGGATCCCCCGCCCTCTTTCGGTGAACTGCCCAGCCCCCAGAGCAGCGAGGACCAGTCATCCACCGAGTACATCTGGGCCAGCGATCCCCTGTTTGATGTGTTGACGCTGGACGCGACGACGACGAATCCCAATGTGAGCCTCCAGGTCGACACTCCTCTCGAGTGGAATGACATGGAGATCACGCTGACTCCGGACGAGGATTTCTACGGCGATGTGGAGATCCAGGTCACGGCGACCGATCCCGGGGGCAACGAGGCGGTCGACACCTTCACCTGGACGGTGCTCAATGTCAATGATCCGCCGGACCCCTTCGATCTGCTGGCCCCGGCCGACGAGGCCGTGCTGAGTGACGAGACGGTGATGCTCAGCTGGGAAGAAGGCAATGACCCGGACCCCACCGAGGAGGAACCCAGCGTCTTCTTTACCTATACCGTATACCTCTCGAACGATCCGGATGATCTGACAGGAAACGACGGCTATCCCTACGAGTCCGCGATCGTTGCCGAAGACATCGGCACGGCCTTCCATGAAGTCACTGTCGAGGGCGCGGGCCCGTGGTACTGGCGCATTCGGACCACCGACGACCACCAGACCTATACGATGGGCGCGCAGGTCTGGAGCTTCGGCATCGACTTCCCGCCCGTCATCGAGCCCATCGAGGATGTCGGCTCGCTGGAGGAAGAGGATGTATACGTCTATGTCCAGGCCTCCGACCCGCTTGACGACCTGCTGAGCTACACGGTGGAAAGCGACACTCCCCAGGTGCTGGTCGAATACCAGGGGCCCGTCGAGGGAGCCGAGCTTGAGATCCACCTGACGCCGGCCGTGGACTGGAGCGGCCAGGCCGGGATCACGGTCACCGCCGAGGATCCCGCCGGCGGCACGGACGTGGAGACCTTCACGTATACAGTGACCGATGTCAATGATCCGCCCTACGCCTTCGACCTGATCAGCCCCGCGGACGAAGCGGTCTTCAACCAGGTGCAGGTGCCGCTGAGCTGGGAAGCCGGCGACGATCCCGACGAGGGCAGCAGCTTCACCTACACGGTGCACATCAGCCTGGACCCGGAAACGGTGATGGACAGCGTCTACGTGGAAGGCATCGCCTCTCCGGAACAGGTTTTCACGGCGACGGATTTCGGGCCCTGGTACTGGACCATCGAAACCTTCGACGACCAGGGAGAGAGCACCTTCGCCAACGAGGTGCGCAGCTTCCTGATCGAGCTGCCGCCTTCGCTGAACGCGATCAACGACCTGCAGACCGACGAGGACACACCGCTCAACCACTTCGTCACCGCCAACGATCCCGAGGGCGGCGCCCTTCTCTTCGAGGTGGAGAGTGACAATCCCAATGTGACGGCCGCTTTCGCCGATTCCCGTGACACGGAGTTGCTGGTGCTGACTCCAGCCGCGGACTGGTCCGGCATCGCGGAGATCACGGTTACCGTCACCGACGACCAGGAACTTACGGCGAGCGACAGCTTCCAGCTGACCGTCAACCCGGTCAACGACGCCCCGACCCTGGCCGACCAGGACCTGCTGACCGACGAGGACACTCCCCTGGCCCTGTCCTACAACGGCGAGGATCCCGAAGACGATCCGCTGAGCTACAACATTGTCACACCGCCGGTCAACGGCACGGTCGACAACGACACCTACACGCCTTTCGCCGAGTTCTTCGGCTTCGACTCGCTGCAGGTGGTCGCCAACGACGGAAGCCTGGATTCCAATCCGGCCTGGTTCCGCATCACGGTCACCAGCATCAACGACGCCCCGCTGCTCAGTCTTCCGGAGAGCTTCGACTTCAACGAGGACGAAAGCCTGCTCGTCGACCTGGAAAGCTATGTCAGCGACGTGGACGACAACCAGTGGTCCTATGATGTCAGCTGGAGCAACTTCCAGTTCGACGCCGTCCTGGACGGCTCCGAGGTCACCTTCAGCGCCAACGCGGACTGGAACGGCAGCGTGGAGGTCGTGGTCAGCGTGGACGACGAACTGAACCGCCTGGTGGCGACGGACACGACCATGGTCAATGTGCTGGCGGTCAACGACCCGCCGGAAAGCGCGGATTCGGAATGGACAACTTCCGAGGACACCACCGCGGAAGTGCCCTTCCAGGCCGCCGACATCGACAGCGGGGAGCTGAGCATCGTCCTGGGCCAGGGGCCCTTCAACGGCAGCTACGACGAAGGAATGTATACGCCGGCCGCCGAGTTCAGCGGCATGGACTCCCTGTCCTTCACCGCTTTCGACGGCGAGTTCTCCTCCGCCGAGTCCTGGGTCCGGATCACGGTGACGGCCGTCAACGACGCCCCGGGCATCGATCTGCCCGAAAGCATGAGCTTTGCCGAGGACAGCACGGTGGTGATGGACCTCTCTGCCTTCATCAGCGACGTGGACAACAGCGAGCTGGCCCTGAGTGTCACGGGACAAGGCAGCCTGGATGTGAGCTTCTCCGGCCTGGAAATGACCATCGTCCCCGAAGCCGACTGGTTCGGCGAGGAGGAGCTGACGATCACCGTCGACGACCAGGTGAACCGCCTGACGGCCAGTGACGTGATGACCGTGATCTACACCGCGGTCAACGACGCGCCGCAGGCCTTCGACGTGATGCAGGACATTCCCGAAGACACGCCGACGGCATTGGCCTTCAACGGCCTGGACATCGAGGAGGATCCCCTGCAGTACGAGATCGGCCTGCAGCCCAGCCACGGCACGGTCGTCGACGGCGTCTACACTCCTGCCGCCGACTATTTCGGTCCGGACACGCTGAGCTACACGGCCAACGACGGCGCCCTCTCCTCCGCCGAGGCATTCGTCTACATCACGGTGCTGGCCGGAAACGACTGCCCCTTCCTCGAGCTGCCGCCCGACGACCTGGAGGGCGTCGAGCAGCCCGAGGACTGGACCTATGTGCTGCCCGGCGAAACAATTGCCGGCTGGTACACGGATCCCGACGGCGATCCCCTGACGGCCGACTCGGTCTTTGTCGAGGTGTCGGCCTTCTTCAGCGGCGTGCTCACGGTGGACTTCATGGTTACGGATGGAAGCTGCGAGGTCAACGGGTCCGTCGACCTGGTGATCGATGCCCGCAACGACGCTCCGATCGTCGAACTCTGCGGCCCGCTGGATTGCGGCCCGATCGAGGACCTGGAGGCCTTCGCCAACGCCTGGAGCGAGGTCGGCCTGAGCCTGCTCGACCATGACGGCGACGAGATGAATGTCAGCTGGTTCGTCGACGGCGAGCTTGTCTGCAGCCAGCAGCGCGACAGCCTGGAGACCTGCCTGCCGACCTGCCTGGACCTGGCTCCCTGGTGGACGGAGGATCCGCAGAACATCACCGTGCACTACGAGGTCAGCGACGACAGCGTGACGATCAACGAAGGCGGCGCGGACTGTTCCTGGTACCTGGACTTCCTCGACGTGGTCGAGGTCCTGCCCACGGAATTCTACCTGGCGCAGAACTACCCCAATCCCTTCAACCCGAGCACGATGATCCGCTTCGGCCTGCCCCACCTGCAGCACGTGCGGGCCGCTGTCTACAACCTGCAGGGCCGCCGCGTGGATGTCCTGTTGGACGAGACCCTGCCCGCCGGACACCACGAGTTCAGCTGGCAGGCCGGCGACCTGGCCTCCGGCGTCTACATCCTGGTAATGGACACCGGCCGCGAGGTCAAGCGCCAGAAGATGATGCTGCTGCGCTAGCCGCGACACGCATCCTGCGAAAACGAAAGCCCCCGGTCCTGTGGACCGGGGGCTTTTTATTCAAGAGTCCGCCGCATCCTGCGGCGGCTCTATGCAGCGACCCCTACGGGGTCGTTGCACCGACCGCGTAGCGGTCGCTGCATAAAACCGTCGCTGAATGCGACGGATCACACAAACACAACAGCGGCTCCATGCTGCGACCCCTACGGGGTCGTTGCACCGACCGCGTAGCGGTCGCTGCCTAGAACCGTCGCTGAATGCGACGGATCACACCACTCCACTCCCCCTACAGCGCGAAGCTGATGCCCGTGCTGAAGGCGTTGTACTTGGCGAAGCTGTAGTCGAAGTTCCAGTTGACCAGCGCCAGGCGAATGTTGGCGCCAATGGAGAAGCGCGTCGTGTTCTCGCTTTCCAGTTCCAAAGAGATCGACTCGGTGTAGATGCCGTCCGGTGCGGCGGCGCTGACCGGCACGGGAACCTGCAGGGTGTAGCCTACATCCATGCTGGCATCCTCGATCAGGAAGCCGGCGTAGGGAGTCAGGTTCAGGAAGCGCCAGCCGAACTGCTTGCTTGCCGTCAGACCATAGGCCGTGGCCTTGCTCTTGAAGAGCGTGCCGACTTCCATGGTCTGGGTGAAGAAGCTCAGGGCCAGGTCGACCGGCAGCTCCTTCTTCATCCACACCGCCGGATTGTGCTGAATGCCGAAGCCCGTATACGAGTATTCTCCCAGATCCTCGTTCAGCTCGACGGCGGGCAGCATGCGCAGCGTGAACTGCGTGCCGAACACGGTGCCCAGGGAGATCTGCGGCACGGTCAGCGGCAGCACGTTGACTTCCGCCAGGTCGCCGAAGCCGCCGAAAGGAAGCTTCACATCCATTTCGTCTACATAGAAAGTGGTGTCCAAGCCAGCCACATTCACGTCAAATCCTTGACCACCAAAATTGACTGTTATGGAATCTTCCATCGCGCCGACTACCGTAGCACCACTAATTCCGACTGAGTGTTCCTGTGCTGTAATAGCATCGATGAGTTGATCTTCGATGAGGGGCCATAGAGCGGGATATGGGCTTTCACTTTCCAACGGCTCAACCAAGAATGCTGCCTCAGATTCACTGAATCGGAAGTCACCGGTCACGGAAAAGTGATCCGCGTCCGTCGGAAAGAAGGACCCCATGATGACCAAGCCGGCCTCGAAATTGAAGCCGACTTTCTTCGCCTGGGGCGCGCGACGGAACCAGCCCGAGTTGAGGTTGGCGCCGAAGGCGCTCGAGATCGGCGCCACATAGGCTGCCGCGGCGTCGCCGGTCAGGGTTTCCAGGGTTTCTTCCAGGGTCCGCTCCTCGGCGGAAAGCCCCACCGCCATGCCCAGCAGCAGGCCCAGGCACGCAATGCCGCGCCCTGCCATCTTCTGTACCATTTCTTGCCTCTTCCGTTGGTGAGTGCCGCTTCCCGCGGCAGAACCTGACACTTATCGACCGCCTGGCCGTCCATGTCCAGAAGGTAGGGCATCGGGATCATGCTCAAATACGAGGATCTTCGTATGGCAGGCCCGTCGTGCAAGCTCCTACTTGGGGCGCATCATGGAAACCAGCACGGTTTCCTCGCAACAGAATGGAATGCCCCATGAAAACTGCACTCGGACTGCTTTGGCTGGGCTTCTGCCTGCCTGCCGCCCATGCCGACTGGGAGGCCGTGCACGATGGTCTGGAGAATCTGGAACTGCGCGCCCTGGTTGCGTATGCGGACACGGTGATGGCGGGAACGGCCGACGGCATCTTCCGCAGCCAGGACGGCAGCAGCTGGACGGACATCAGCGGCAACCTGGCCATGCGCGATGTCCAGGGCTTGTGGGGCGGCGGCGCACCCCGCGTGCTTTGGGTCGCCACTTTCGATGGCGTTTACCAGACCGTCAACCACGACCACTACGACAACAACACCGGCAGCGGCCTGGGTACGGCGGATGCCCACTACTACTGGTTCGGCGACACATCGGAGGAAGCCACCGAATGCGCCGTCGGAACCAATGGCGCAGGTCTCTATGTTGGCGCGGACTGGGGCGGCCCCTGGACGGCGCGCAACAACGGCCTGACCGGCGATGCCCTGGTGGTCAACAACATGAGCGGCTACTCGGACGACGACTTCGACGGAGCTTACCTCTGCACCGAAGGCGGCCTCTTTCTCTCGACGGACAACCTGGCCAGCTGGAGCTCCCTGAACCGCAACCTGAGCGGCGACCAGCTGCATGTCAATGCCGTGCTCGGTTTCGGCACGGTCGAGATGATCGCCACGGACGCAGGCTTTCTCTACAGCCTGGAAGGTGCGGACTGGGCGCCCCTCGTCGAGGATGACGGGGTCTTCAATGTCTTCGCCCTGTACCCCATGCAGGGAATCGGCCTGGCCTTCGGCACGAACGGCTATGTGACCTTCGACAACTTCAGCTACATCCCCGTCGACATGGGCGGCGTCAGCGGCGGCCTGGTGACCTGCGCCACGGTTACTTCCACGCATATCTATGTCGGTACGGAAACCGGCGGCGTCTTCCGCACGCCGATCGACGCGGTCTCGGTCGGCGAACAGGCTCCCCGCCCCGAAGGCTTCCGCCTGGCGCAGAACACGCCCAATCCCTTCAACCCTGTGACACGGATTCCCTACGAGCTGGCCCATCCCGCCCGTATACGGCTCCAGGTCCACGACCTGCTCGGCCGCCGGGTGGCCCTCCTCGACCAGGGCCTGCGCGAAGGCGGCCGGCACCAGCTGAATTTCGACGGCAGCGGCCTGGCCAGCGGGATCTACTTCTATTCCCTGGAAGTGGATCACGAGATCCGCGCCACGCGGCGCATGCTGCTCAGCAAATAGTCCCGCCCTCTCATGGGCGGCAACCGGCGGCGGGAATGGTCTACATTCCTTGCGGGGAAACAGTCGGTTGCCGCCCTCTTCCAGGCCACTACAGTCTGTTTTTCGAAAACGAGAACGGGGCCCCGCAAGGGGCCCCGTTCGTGTTGGAAGAGGTGGTCCAGCACCTGTGGCAGGGTTACTTGACCAGTGTCAGGGACTGAATGCTGCGCTGGCGATTGCTCTCCAGCAGGGCGATGTAGCGGCCGCTGGCCAGTCCGGAAGCGTTCCAGACCAGGCTGTGGCTGCCGGCCTGCAGGCCGCCTTCATACAACACGCTGACCAGCTGGCCCTGCAGGTTGTATACGGCCAGGCGTGCATCGCCGGACTGCGCCAGCTCGAACCTGAGGCTGGTGGTCGGGTTGAAGGGGTTGGGATAGGCCGGGTTGATGTGGACGCCGTCCGGACGGCTCAGCTCCTGGCCGACCGACGTCAGCTGGCCCAGCTCGATCGCGACATCGCCGGCTCCCGGCGCGTCCACGGTGGCCCAGGCGCCCAGGGTGCTGTTGGCCAGCGTTCCCGTGGCCCAGACCGTGTAGGTGGTACCGGCCATCAGCTCGACCGGCTCGAAGGCAAGCACCACGTCCTGGGTGCCCGCCAGGCGGACTTCCAGGTCGTAGGCCATCGGCATCACCGGCGTATACATGGCGGATTCGTTGAATTCGATGTCGCCGAAGAGCACGGTGCCGTCGGCCAGAGTGATGTCGACTGCCGGGGCATCGGCACCGGTGTGCACGAAACGGACCCAGGCTTCGTCAGGGTCGGTGAGGCGCGTGTCGCTCAGGACCACGGGGCCGAAGCTCTCGTCGGCCAGCAGGCCGGTGGCGGCCACGGTGGTGGCGCTGCCCGCGGCGAAGTCGAGGGTGGCGTCGATCACGGGATCGGTGGTCGTGCCGGCGACGAAGACCTGCACGTTGCGGCTGCCGGCCATGATGTCCAGGTAGGGACTGAAAGCGGGATAGCTCACGTCGCTGAGCACTTCCGCGCCGTCCAGCCAGACATCGACGGCGGGAGCGTCCTCGCTCAGGTGCGCCACGCGCAGGCTGGTGCCCAGCACGCTCAACTCCTGCGCCTCATCCCCCGGGCCCGGGGCGTCTACGGTCGCCCAGGCGCCCAGTGTGCCGTCGGCAAGCGTCCCTTTGGCCAGAACGGAATAAGTCGTGCCCTGGTCCAGGGAAACCGGCTCGAAGGAAAGTACGACGTCCTCTGTCCCCGCAATGCGGACCTGCAGGCTGTAGCTGCCGGGGTGCACGGGGGTATAGTCGATAAACTCGTTGAACTCGACATCCTCGAAAAGCACCGTGCCATCCGCAAGGGTGATGTCTACGGCGGGGGCGTCCGCCGCCGTGTGGACAAAGCGGACCCAGGCCATTGAAGGATCGGTGTCGCGCGTATCACTCAGGACCAGAGGACCGAAGCTGTCGTCGGACAGCAGCCCGGTAGCGGCCACAGTCGTTGCGCTGCCTTCAGCGAAATCGAGGGTGGCGTCGATCACAGGATCCATCGAAGTACCCGTGGCGAAAACCTGCACCTGGTGCATGCCGGCATCGATATCCTGATAGCCGCTGAAAGCGCCGTAGGGCACATTGTTCAGGACAACGGAACCATCCAGCCACACATCCACGTTCGGGGCGTCCGGGCTTACATGAGCAACGCGCAGATCCGCACCCTGGGCCGCCAGAGGCAATGCCAGACCTGCTACAAGAAATGCTTTCCAGTTCATCATCTACTCCTGCGAATTGGGTTTGACCTTCGATCTGCGAACAGAATATGAACATGAAATCTATCTGTCAAGGTTTCGTCTAAATTAATTCTGGACAGACTGTCATCATTTCCGATAATTCTTCCCATGAAGGAAGATTTTAATAACTAGTTCGCGCGCTTCTAAACTTATAGTATGGGATCCGCGCTGTGCATCAGGGCAATCAATCGATTTGTTCATCTTTTGTCGCATTTATGGAGGAGTAGGCCGGAGGGCTGCATTGGCCTGTTTGCCATGGTGGGCAGCTATGTCGCAATGCTGCAGACAGCGACAGTCTTGACCGATACAAGGGGCATCAACTCAATTCGGAGGATGGATCATGTCTGCTGCATTCCGGGGAATCGCCGGACGAGTGCGCTTCTTTGCCCTTGCCATGTCCGCGCTGATCCTGCTGCTGATCGTCGGTGGCGGCGCGACCTGGAAGAACCAGAACAGCACCACGTCCATGCTGCAGGAGCACCTGAACCGCTTACTGGGGGCGGACCTGGAAACCCTCGAGCTGGTTTCCGACCTGCAGCTTCATGTATCACGCCTGGCGCAGGACTTCCTGGTCCTGGGCGCGACAGCGGATGCCGAGGTGGAAAGGTCCCTGCAGGGGCAGCAGGCGGCCTTCGAAGACAAGCTGGGCCAGCTGGGTGTGTACGCGAAGGCCCACGGACAGAAGGATCTGCTGACGCTCCTGGATCAGGTGGAGCACAAGTTCGCCTCCTTCCTGGCGCTTGGAGCACAAGGCGGCTCACAGGTTGAGGACCAGGCTTCCGTCATCGATGCCGCACATATCCGCGCGATCCAGCAGAACACGCAGGGGATCCAGTCGACACTCCAGCAGATGGAGCAGGTGGCGCACACGGAACTCCAGCGGGGCGGCGCGGAGCTGGGAGATGTCTTCCAGTCCATGTTGCAGGGCAGGCTGATCCTGGTCGGGATCATCCTGCTGAGCGGCGTGGGCGCCTTCGGGGCGATCTGGCTCTGCACGATCCTGCTCTCGCGCTTCCTGGTCACACCGGTTACAGCCCTGACCGAAACGGTGCTGGCCTTCAGCCGCCAGGAGTACGACCACGAAATCCCCTGTCTCACGCGCAAGGACGAGATCGGCGAGATCGCCCGCGAACTGGGCGTACTCGGCAAGCGCTCGGAAGAAGCGCAGCGCCTGCAGCAGCAGACCCTGGAGGAGCAGGAACGGCGCCTGGAGCAGGAACGGCTGCAGCGCAAGGCCCTGGAGGAAGTGGAGAACCAGAAGAACCTGGTGCAGGAGGAACAGCGCAAGCGCGAGGAAGAGGAAGCCGCCGCCCTTCGCTTCAAGCAGGAAGTGCATCACATTCTGGAATGCCTGGAAAGCATCCGCTCGGGGAACCTGCAGACCGTGCTCGACCTGAGTGTGGAAGGCGACCTCGGGAAGATTGCCGAGGGCATCGATCAGTTGCAGCAGACGCTGAAGGACAGCATGGGCCTGATCTCCGGCAACTCTCTGAGCCTGTCCGGAGCCAGCAGCCAGATGAAAGTCGTCTGCGAAAGCCTCGACACCCAGGCCGGGCAGAATACCCATCGCGCGGAAGAGGTCAACCAGCGCTATGGCGAAGTCAGCAGCCGCATTCGCAGCGTCTCCGGATCCACGGCCGAGCTGGCGAACAGCATTCGGGAAATCGCGCGCAATGCCGCGAACGGACAGTCTGTCGCACAGGACGCCGTCCGCTCGACACAGACAGCCAACCAGACCATCAGCAGCCTGCACAACTCCAGCGCCGAAATCGAGTCGGTGATCAAGACGATCACGGCGATCGCCGAGCAGACGAACCTGCTGGCATTGAACGCGACCATCGAGGCGGCGCGGGCCGGAGAGGCGGGCAAGGGATTTGCCGTCGTGGCCAACGAGGTGAAGGAACTGGCCAAGGAGACGGCGATTGCCACCGAGGACATCGGACGGAAGATCATCGCCATCCAGACCGACACGGCGCAGGCGGTCAAGGCCATCGGCTCGACGACGGAGACCATCGAGGGCATCCACGCCATCCAGACCAGCATCGCCGCCGCGGTCGAGGAGCAGAGCGCGACCACCGCCGAGATCAACAACCAGATCGAGGACGTCAACCGGCTCGGAGATGAGATCCTGGATCACACGAAGAACGTGGTCGAGGCCGCGCGCCAGACCCAGGGCCAGGTGCACACCATCGTCGATGCCACCGATTCCCTGGAAGGGATCAGCATCGAGTTCGGCACGCTTGTCTCACGGTTCCGCTTCGAGAACCGCTAGCCTGGGCTACTTGAGAAGCAGAAGGCTGCGCGTCCGGCGTTCTCCGCCCGCGCGCAGCTCGATCCAGTAGCGTCCGCTGGATAGCCCGTCCAGCTCAATCGGCTGCTCATGGAATCCGGCGGGCAGCTGCCCCAGGTCGAGCTGCAGGCGCATCGCCCCGCGCAGGTCGAAGAGTCGGAGCTGCACCGGCAGCGCGCGCACCAGCGTGAAAGGCAGCTGCACGCGCCCGTTGAAGGGATTGGGATAGGGCGCGGCAAGACTCAGCAGCGCCGGCCGGGTCGGCCTGTCGTCCCCGCCTTCGACCCCCGTCTCGACGGGGGTGAAAACGACCTCGAACACGCCGCCGCTTCCCGCGGGCAGGTCCACCAAAAGGGTCTCGGCGTCAAAGGCGCTCCAGGGCTCGCCCTCGTGCATCACGGACAGGATCTCCAGGCTGCCCGCCTCGTGCGCGATCGGCGAGAGGCGCACGACCCGCGGCTCGTCGGAGTGCTCGAAGCGATAGAAAAGGCGCGCCTCTTCCCCGTGCAGCAGCAGGCTGCTGTAGAGATAGGTGTAGTAGCCCAGCTCCATGGAATGGTAGCCCGCCTTGTAGCCGTTGCCCTTCGTGGTTCCCCAGGTCTCCTCGCCACGCCGTGTGCGGTCCGCGTAGACCTCGCCGTAGACGTGATCCACGAAGTGCTCCATGAAGAAGGCGCTGCTGCCCTGGGCCATCTCCAGGTAGTCCGGCGAAGGATCCAGCCCCTGCAGCATCAGCCCGGCCATGACTCCCTGCTCCATCTGCCACCAGGCCTTGGTGGTGTCCGGATTTCCCCACATCAGCATCTCGCCGCTCAGGCGGTTGTAGTCCTTGTAGGGACCGCCGTAGTCATGGTCATAGCCGTTGTCCCACACCTCATCGAAGAGGGTCCGCGCCGCGTCCAGGTACTCCGGATTGCCGGTCAGCCGGTAGACGCGGCCCAGGCACCAGGAGGTCTTGAGCACGTGTCCCATGATGGTCATGGTCTCGCCGTTGTCCACGTTCCAGTCCGCGTCGAAGACCTCGGCGAAACCGATCGCCTGTCCGGGCATGGAGCCGACCAGGTGGTCGATCATCTGCCCGCAGAGCTCCTCCAGGCGCTCGAGGCTCCCGGGATCCAGCCCCATCAGCTGGCTGAGCAGGACATGGGTCGTGACCGCGTCCACTGTGGCGTTGAAGCTCTTGCCGACGGGGTTCAGGCCCGTGCGTGAGACATTGTCGTAGTAGCCTTCAAGGCCGGGACGATCATCCCAGAAATGCTCTTCGAGCCAGGCGGATCCTTCTTCCACGGCCTCCAGCCAGAGTTCGCCCGCCGTGGCCTCGATGGCGGCGGCATAGCCCAGCAGGGCATAGTGCTGGTCGAAGGCGTTCTTCCCGGCCCAGGGATTGACGGGTTCTCCCTGGCTGTCGAGCTGGGAAAACCAGCCACCGTATTCCTCGTCCCAGCCGTGTTCGGCGAGCCAGGCCAGGCCCTGCTCCGCGCGGTCCAGCCAGGCCTCGTTCCCCGTGAGCATGAAGGCCCGCACATAGCCGTAGGCGTTGCGGGCCTGGGTCAGCATGTTCTTGGCGCTGCCCGTCGGCTGCCCCTGGCGGTTGACGTCCGTATACCAGCCGCCTCCCTGGGCGTCCCAGGAATCCTCCCAGAACACGGCGCAGCTGTCTACATAGCCGATGTTGAGTTCCGGATTCGTGATGTAGGGACTGCTGAACTGGGCCCGCGCAGGCAGGACGCCGCTTGCGGCCAGCAACAGGAAAAGAAGGATGCGATGCATGTGAACCTCGAAGTGGGAAGCGCTTGCCTCAGTCTGCGCCTTGTCCAGGCGGCCCGTTATTCCTCGGCCCCGGCGGCGATCATGCTGCGGGCAGCCTGCAGCAGCAGTTCCGGCTGCAGGCGGACCCGGTAGTCCGGATTGGCGTAGACGAAATGAAGGACCCCCTCGCGATCCACCAGGAACACGGCCGGTACTGGCAACTGGTGATGATCACGCCCCGAATCGGCCTCCAGGTCGATGTCGAAGGACTCCTTGTACTTTCGAACCAGGCTCTCCTCCACCTGGAAGGCAATGCCCATGGCGCGCGCCGCACGCATGTCGCTGTCGGAACACAGCAGGTAGCCCACACCCTCCTCGACTGCTGTATCACGCTGTTTCCCGGGGCGATCCGGGCTGACGGCGATCACCTGGCAACCCAGGGCAAGCAGTTCGTCCTCGATCTCCTGCAGCTCTCCCAACTGGAGAGTGCAGTAGGGTCACCAGCCGCCGCGGAAGAAGACGAGCACGGTCGGCTTCTTCGCCCACAGGCTGTCCAGGAGTACCTCCGAGCCATCGGCGAGCCGCAGCTGCAGAGCAGGGATCTGCGTACCGACCAGGCGCGGGCAGATCTGCTCCGCCGAATCGGCGACGGGGTGCTGCCCAGTACTCAGTGCCCTTGCCGCGAAGGGCATGAGCAGGAATCCCAGGGCGACAAGAAGTCGAATGGAACCCAGCGACACCTTCATCTTCATTTCATTCCTTTCGTCCGAAGGCAGGTACTGCGGCATCCGCGCCTATCTGGGCCATCGATGCCCGGCCAGTCGGAATACTGTATCACCGTGGCCCGGGCTGCCCCTCGGCAGGCTAGTTCACGATGAGCAGCTTGCTGCGGGCCACGGCGCCTTTCTGGCGCGCCTCCAGAAAGTAGGGTCCGCTGGGCAGGGAGTCCAATCGCAGACGCAGGTGCGTTTCTCCCGCTCCCGCGGCCACTCCTTGTTCCAGCACGCGGCGGCCGGCAAGGTCATAGAGGCGAATGCCGATCGGCGCGTCGCTTGCGTGATACAGAGTCACCTCCAGCTGGCCATTCGCGGGATTGGGCCGCGGTTGTCCCAGGCGGAAGTCCCCGGGAGCCTTTGCAAGCCTCCCTACGGGGACCTCCAGGGCCGTGGCTCGCAGCTCCAGGGCTTGCCCGGCAGGAGCCGGAAACTGCACCCACAGCTCCTCCTCCGCCGGGAGATAGCACCAGCCGGATGGCAGCTGGAACAGGGTCTCCAGGTCCTCGACGGCCTCGAGCGGCGCACCCTCCAGGCTGGGCAGCGAAGGAGCGCTGCGAATGCCCCGCGTCCGCAGCCGGATCATCCGCGTCTCCGGCTGGCCGGCGAAACTTCCCTGGCGCGCCTCGGCACGAAAGACCAGGTTCCCTTCGGCGTCGGTCTCCTGCCGGAAGAGCCGTTCGCTGAAGGCGCCGTCCAGGTAGGCCCGGCTCAGGCCGTCGTCCTCGTAGAGCCGGAATTCGCCGCTGCTGCCGCGCGCGGGGAAGCACTCGACCACCAGGGTGTCGGGCAGGCGGTCCGGACGCAGCTGGGATGCCGTCTGCGACACAAGCAGGGCGCCCGCCCGCAGCAGGTGGGGCAGCCGATCGAGCGGCGCCTCCAGCTGGGCCAGCTGGCGCCCCTGGTGGAACTGGCCCGTTTCGCGATCGAACCACTGCCCCTCCGGCAGCCAGCAGCTTCGTGTGACAGCTCCCGGATCAACCACCGGCGCCGCCAGCAGGTCTTCGCCGAGCAGCCAGGCGTTCTCTTCCCCGTGCAGGGGGTCGAAGTCCGGGTCGCTCCACCACAGCGGCCGGACCGGCGGCGCTCCGCTGTGCTGCGCCTCGCGGGCCAGCGTATACAAGGTCGGCAGCAGCTCCTGGCGCAGGCGGATCGCCTTCGAGACCGCCGCCTCCGCCATGGCCCCGAAGCCCCAGGGCTCGGTGGGCAGGTCGTCGACGCCGTGGGCGCGCATCACGGGCGAGAGCGCGCCGGCCTGCAGCCAACGCGTATACAGCTCCGCGTCCGCGCCTCCGCAGCAGAAGCCGCCCAGGTCGCTGCCGTGCCAGGAAAAGCCGGAGAGCCCCATGGCCAGCAGCAGCGGCCCCTGGGCCTGCAGGCCGCCCCAGCTGCGCGCCACGTCTCCCGACCAGGTGAAGGTGCCGTAGCGCTGGCTGCCGGCCCAGCCGGAGCGGCTCAGGCTTAGGAAGCGACTGTCGGCCTGCTCCTCGTGATGCTCGGCCAGGGCCCGTGTCCAGAGCAGGTTGTAGACATTGTGCACCTGCGCCGCGCTGCCGCCGGCGTGCACCATTCCGGCAGGATGCCGTTCCGGCTCGCCCAGGTCGGTCCAGAAGCCGGCGATGCCCTGGTCGCGCAGACTCGTGTGACGCTGGGCCCACCAGGTGGCGGCGTCTGGCAGGCTGAAGTCCATCAGCACCGCGTCACAGCCGCAGGACCACCAGTTCTCCAGCCGCCAGGGATCGCCTTCCGGCGTCTGCGCCAGGTAGTGCGGGGCGCTGCCGGCGAGCACCGGGAAGAGCTGGCTGTTCTGTGTGACATAGGGCTCCGTGATCAGCATGGTGCGCACGCCCAGCTCGAGGAAGTCGGCGATCATCGTCTGCGGGTCGGGAAAGGCGGCGGGATTCCAGGCCAGGTCGCCCATCTGCTGGAACCAGTAGAGGTCCAGGATGATCGCGCCCAGCGGCAGCTCGCGCTCGAGAAAGCCGTCCACCAGCTCGCGGGCCTGGTCCTCGTTACGGTAGCCGTACTTGGACTGCAGGAAGCCCAGCGCCCAGCGAGGCGGCAAGGGCGGCCTGCCCGTTGCCCAGGTCCAGGCTTCCAGCTGTTCGGGCACCTGCGGATCGCAGAGCAGCAGCAGACGCATGGGGCCTTCGGGAAGGGCAAGCCGGAAGAGGTCCTCGCTGGAGGCGGCGCAATCCACCTGGCTGCGGGCCGGATTGTCCAGGGCCAGGGCGCCGAGCCCCGGCAGCAGGAAGAGCGGGACATTGATGTTCATGGGGTCGGGCGCCTGGGACCAGCCGCCGGCCTGGGTGTTCCACAGCTCGAAAGCTCGGCCGCGCAGGTCGCCCCCCCTTTCGCCGCTTCCGTAGACACGCTGCCCCGGCGGCAGGCGGAAGCCGATGCTGCCGGCCCCGCCCTCCTCGAATGCGAAGCGTTCCTCCACTGGCTGCTCGAGGCTGCCCGTGTTTCCCAACCATTCCAGGCGCAGCGGCTCCTTGTGCACGATCACTTCGCCCTCGGCCCCGACCAGGCGCAGGCGCTCCTCCTCGACGATCAGGCTCCAGCCGCCGGGCTGGGGATCCTGCAGCAGCACATGGCTGCTTTCGGCCGGCTGGGACTCGCCGGGAAAACACTCCACCAGCAGCAGGTCCTCGCGCAGGCTCTGCAGGCGCAGGGCGCCGGGATCCGCCTGGATCTCGACTCCGGCCGGCAGTTCCTGGTGCAAGATGTAGGAGCCCCACTGTTCCGCCTGCAGGGAGGCGGTCAGCAGGAGCAGCAGGATCAGGGGCATGAGCGACTCCGGATTTGCTGCCCAAGAAGGCATTTCCGCATCAGGCTCTGCGTGCTTGACATGATTGACGGAAACCACCTTATATACAACCCCGGCAACCCCACGAAAACCGACTGGAAGACTCAGACCATGAAGACATGGATTCCGCTGCTCTGCGCCCTGGCTGGCCTGCTGCAGGCCCAGGACAGCCATCTGACCCTGGCCGGCGCCTGGGAGAAGGGCGCCTGCCAGGCGGCCAGCGCCCGCAACGACAGCCTGCTCTATGCGGGCAACGGGCACTTCATCGAGCTGGTGGATGTGCGCGACTGGTCGGTGCTGCAGCGTTTCTCAACGCCCTCTTTCATCCAGAGCCTGCTCTTCGAGGATGGCCGGCTGCTGTTGTGGCAGGAGGACAGCCTGATCACCTACGACGCCGCCTTGCCCGGAAGCCTGGATCGCCTTGCGGCATGGCCCGAGCCCTGTTCCAACAGTGGACTCGCCGACCTGGAGGGCAGCCTGTTCAGTGCGATCCACGAAGACACGCTGCGAGTGTGGGACATGTCGGATCCAGGCGCTCCCGACCTGCTCAGCACGACCCTGCTGCAGCAAGCCAGTACGCGGATCCTTGGCCAGGACAGCCTGCTCTGCGTACTCCACGACAACAGCCTGGATCTGTGGAGCCTGGCGGATCCGGCTTCGCCCGCCCTGCTGGGGGAAGTGCCGGGGCTGGCCACCTATCCCGCCATTGCCCGGGACGGCGATCGTCTGCTGGTCGAGAGCGAGGACAGCCTGAAGATCTATGACCTGGCCGACCCGGAGAATCCGCAGCTCGAAGGCGCTTTCGAGCTTCCTGGATTTGTGATACACAGCTGCCTGTCGGGAAACCGGGCCGCCGTGTCGACTCCCTACACGCAATACCTGTACAGCCTGATCGATCCGACCGCTCCCGGCCTTGTGGACAGCCTGGACCAGCCGAGTGGCGGACTGCTGCATTTCGTCGGGAACCGCCTGTGTCTGGTCTACCAGACGAAACAGCAGAGTTGGCGCACCAGCCTGCAGGACGGGCTGGTCGAGCCGGCGACACGCTGGATGGGAGGCAATGCCGCCGGGCTGCATCTGGCCGGTGACCGGGCATTCGCCGGCTTCAACCAGGCCGGCTTCGCGATTCTCAGCCTGATCGCGCCCGGCGAGCTGAGCGAGCTCTTCGAGCGCCAGGACCCGGAAACCGGCGTCCGCGCGCTCGACGGATGGAGCACGCGCCTCGTCACCATTGACGGCAATGCCCGGTTCCGACTCCTGGACGCAAGCGGGCCCGGAGTGCCCGTGGAGCTCGGCGCCATGGATCTGCCGGCAGTCCCCGAGCTCTTCGTGGACGGGATCAACGCCTGGTGCATGGATGACGACAGCCTGCGCATGATCCGGCTGCTCGGGCCCTTCGCGCCGAGCCAGGCCGTCGTACTGCCTCACGGCTTGAGTGGCAGTTTTCAATATCCGACCAGCCTCTTCGGCGATTCGGGCAGGCTGATCCTGACCAGCTCGGGCTTTCCGGACGAATTGCTGAGCCTCTACGATACGAGCGATCCCGCCAACCCGCAATTCCTCGGGGACTGGATCGTGCCCAATGAGGTGGGCCACCTCTTCAGGGGCGACCTGGAAGGATCGATGGGCGTGCTGCTGGGCACTTCCGGCATCCTGCTCTTCGAGTGGGACGAAGGCGCGCCCCAGACCCGCGCGCTGATCGATGTGAGCGTCGGCGACCTGCCCGACTGCGCCCGCCTCGACGGGGAGCGGTTGTGGCTGGGCAGCTACAGCGGCCTGCGCCTCTACTCCATCGCCGATCCGGAAGAGCCGATCCTGGCCGGCTACTGGCCCACCCCCGGGTCCCTGGTCAACCTAGAGGTGCAGGCGGACCGCGTCGTCGGGCTCGGCCCGACGGGATTGTATCACTGGGGCCGCATCGACACGGATCTCGACCTGGCTATTGCGCCCGTGCTCTCTCCGCAGGCGACGATCGAACTGAGCTGGAATCCGCTCTCCTTCGCCAGCGGCTACGCCATCTACAGCCGGTCGCCGCTGGAGGGCGCCTGGATCGCCCGGGCGCTTGTGATACAGGACCACTGGATGGAGACTCCCTTCGGCAGCGCGCCGGCGAAGCGCGAATACCGGGTGGTTCCTCTCGCTCAGGCCCCGAACGAAATGCAACACACGAACTCCCGAACCAGGAGTGCCCGATGATCACGAAATGGATGCTTCTGCTGCTGGCCTCGGCGGCCCTGGCACAGGACACGCAACTGACCGGCGCGGGCGCCTGGGAGCACGGGGACTGCCACAGCTTCGAATTCCGCGACGACAGCCTGGCCTACATGGGCAACGGCCACATGATCGACCTGGTCAACACGGCCAGCGGCCTGGTCCTGGAACGCTTCCGCACTCCCGAAGAGGTGGGCGCCCTGCGCTACGAGGACGGCCTGCTGCTGAGCTGGGGCCACGACAGCCTGCGCTTCTGGGACGCCACCCTGCCGGGCACGCTGGACTGGCTCGCCTCCTGGGAGGATCCAACCTCGACCAGCGCGCACACGGCGCAGGAGGGACGTCTCTTCTGCATGAGTCGCGAGGATTCGCTCTATGTGCTCGACATTGCCGACCCGGCCCTGCCGGTTCCATTCTGGCGGGGCGAGCTGCAGGAAGGCAGCTACTGGATCGACCTGGAGGACAGCCTGCTCAGCGTGCAGCGCACGGACGCGGCCCTGGACCTGATCGACCTCTCCGACCCTTTCAATCCCGCGTTTCAGAGCACGATCACGGGACTGCACGAATACCTGCCGCAGCCGGCCCGTCGCGGCCAGTACCTGCTGGCGCTGATGGACAGCCTGCGGCTCTACTCGCTGGCCGACCCGGCCTCTCCCCTGCCCCTGAGCGCCCTGCCGCTTCCCGACTCGCTGGCCATCGATGGCCTGGACATGGGGGGCGGCAAGGCGGCCTGCACCGATTTCGACGGCTTCCTGGTCTTTGACCTGTCGAATCCGCTGGATCCGCAGCTCAGCCATTTCCAGGAAGTCTACGCCGGTTTCGAGCTGCCGCGCCTGCGGGCGGACCGCCTGGTCGTCGCCGGGCGCAACAAGTGCCGGATGCTCGACCTGGATTCGGCCGGCCTGCCGCTGGACGAGCGGCTAGTATACACCGGCTCCAGCGCTCCGCAGGGTCTGCACACGGTCGGTTCGCATGCCCTGCTGGGCCTCAACATCGCCGGCATGGTCACGGTCGACCTGAATGCCCCGGGCGGGCCCCAGGAAGTGGGCGACCGCGGCAGCTGGCCCGTCGTGCGCGCCCTGGACGGGCAGGGAAACTGGCTCGCCATCGCCAGCGACGGGGACGGCCTGCAGATCCTCGACGCCAGCGATCCGCTGAATCTGCAGACCGTCTGGACCGCTCCCTCCTCCCCCTTCGACGACTTCCGGGTCGACAATGGACTGCTCTTCGGCTGGAACACGGATTCGCTCTTCGTGCTCGATCCCTCGCCGCCGAACTCCCCCGTGCTGCGGGATGCCCTGCCCCACTCAGGCTACTACATCTCGGACATCGCTTTGGGCGACGGCGTACTCATTGCCAGCTACGTCTTCGACGACGAGGTCGAGTTCTTCGACATCAGCGATCCGGAGGCGGTCACCTCGCTGGGCCCCTGGACGCCGGCAGGCCTGGATGGACCGCGCGGGGGCGACATAGATGGCGGGCACGGGGTTCTGGCAAGCTATGACAGCCTCCTGCTGTTCAGCCTGGCGAGCGGCCAGCCCGAGCTGCGCAGCGCCCTTCCTGCAGAGGAGTTCGTCTTCCTGGAGGCCGTCTGGGACGGCGAGCGCCTCTTCGCAGCCTCCAGCGCCGGCCTGCACGTATACGCCGTGCCACGGTTGACGACTCCCATCGAGCTCGCCTTCTTCCCGACGCCGGAAGGCCTGCGGCAGCTGCACGTGGAAGAGGACCGCGTCCTGGCCCTGGGCACCACGGGGCTCTTCAGCTGGAGCCGCGCGGACACGGACCTGGACCTGCGCATCACGCCGGTCCTCGACGGGGCGGACACCATCGAGCTGAGCTGGAACCTGCAGTCCTTCGCCGCCGGCTATGCCGTCTACAGCCGCCTGCCCTACACGGGCCCCTGGGTCGAAGTGGCCCAGGTGACACAGGACCGCTGGACGGAAGCGCCCTTCGGCCCGACGCCGACGCTGCGCGAATACCGCGTCCTGCCGCTCGGCGAGCTGGACTGAACACGAGGACTCCTGTGAGACACCTTCTTCCCCCGCTGGCGCTCGCGCCCGGAATGGGCTAGTTCCAGGCCGGGGCGGAATAGCCTCCGGGAACCTCAGGGCGCCGTGCGGCAGGGACGGAAGCCGATCCCGGAAAATGCGCCGCTCGATCCCGGCAGGTTGTGATTGCGCTTGGCGCAGTTCACGTACAAAGCGCTGCTGTTAAAGCCACCACCACGATGCACACGGTGTGAGCCGGCCATCGCCCCGTGTGGATTGATTTCCGGCCCTGCAGGATAATCGTCATAGCGATCCCCGGTCCACTCGGAAACATTCCCCGCCATGTCGAACATGCCCAGGGAGTTCGCCCCGGCGGCATAGCTTCCACCCGGAGTCTTCCAGCCGACGAAATTGCCGGCATTGACCAGCGTCGCACTCGGGTAGGTGCTGCCCCAGGGGTAGGGCCTGCCGTCGGCCAGGCGCGCGGCGTACTCCCATTCGGCCTCCGTCGGCAGTCGATAGCCTTCGGCCGTGTAGGGATCGTGTCCGGCTTCCTGGTCCCAGTTGCCGTTGTAGTACGGAGCAAGCCCCTCCATGAGGCTTCGCAGGTCGCAGTAGACGGCGGCGCCGTACCAGGTGACCCTGGATGTCGGCAGGAACCAGGGATCGTAGCCCTCCGGATAGGCCGCCGAAGCTCCCGGGTGCGTCGAAGGGGTCACGCTGAAAAGGCCGTCCGCGAAAAGGATTTCCGAATCGTCGTAGTTCAGCCGGCAGAGACACTCTTCCCAGGCCCAGGCGCAACTGCCATACACCTCCACCATTCCATTGTCGACGCCCCACTGAAGTACCTCGAGGAACTCGGCATGTGTCACTTCCCGCGTGCCAAGCAGGAAGTCCTGCTGCAACGTCACTTCATGTTCGGGGGTTTCGATGCCGTCCAGTCCCATGGTGAAGGTGCCGGCCGGCACCAGGGTCATCTCGCCAGGCCAGGTCGGCGCTGTCGTGGTCGAGAAGCGCCAGACGGGGCCTGCCGTCTCGTAGCCTTCCGGATCGCGGGACACGATCTGCCAGTAGTAGATCGTGCTGTCGGCCAACGCGCCGGGATCGATGCTGAAGGCCGCCAGATCCACGGCGAGCGGGGCCCCGTCCATCGGCGAAGGATCCGTGCCGAAGTAGACATCGAAGACCAGCGGATCCTCATCCGTATCCGTGCCGCTCCAGGAAAGCAGGGAAACCTCTGCCACGCCGTACTCGTGCATGGCGGGAGAAGGGGCAGCAGGTGCGTCCGGCGCGTGATTGGCCGATATCCCATTGGTACGGCAGACGCGGAAGCCGATATAGCGGTTCGTCGTCACATGGCCCTGGCCAGACTTGCGCACCAGGCGCAGGGACCAGGCGCTGGCGGAAAAGCTGCCGCCTCGTGTCACGCCAACGCCGATCGACTGCGGTCCCAGGGGATCCACCAGGTCCCCGCTTTGAAGACCATTGATATCTCCCGTCCACTCGGCCATGCTGCCGGCCATGTCCAGCAGACCGAGCGAACTCGCGCCTTCGGGGAGGCTGCCCACGGGAAGGGTCCAGCCAACGCAGCCCGCGCTGTTGTTGTAGTTGACACGATCGCAGCTGACGGCTTCATCCCCCCAGGGATACTGCCGCATGTCGTCGAAGCGGGCGGCTCGTTCCCATTCGGCGTCCGTGGGCAGACGGTAGCCGGGATGCTCATAGGGCGAATGCTCAGGAGTCTGGTTCCACTCCCCTTCATAGTAGGGGGGAATGCCGCTGCGAATGCTAAGCCAGTCGCAATAGCAGGCAGCGCCGAAGAAGCTGACTTCGCGCACCGGGTGATTGCCCGGATCGTAGCCAAGCGGATAGGCCTGGAAGGAGCTGGAATAGGAAGTCGGTGCCAACCGGAACTGCCCATCCTCGAAGAAGATCTCGCCCGTGTCCTCCAGGTCCAGGAGCAACATGCCGTAGGCATGAACTCCTCCGTCTTCTACTGTCACACGCCCCGTGTCATAGGCCCACTGCAGCTGTTCCATGTACTGGCGATTGGTGACCTCGAAGGTGCCCAGGAAATAGTCCTTCGACAAGGTGACCTGCTGCTCCGGGTAGCCCGCCAGATCATCGCCCTTGGTGAAAGTGCCCGCCGGCACCAGGGTCATGTCCGGCTCGTGAGGCAGGCCAACGCTGTCGGCGACCACGCGGAAGAAACGGCGCTGAATGATTTCCCCGTAGCCGTCGCGCTCCGGGATCCAATGGCTGGTCTTTGCCGTCGTGAACAGCAGGCTCTCCTGCTGGAACAGTGTATCTCGAAGGACGACGGAATAGCGGTTGGCGCCGGCAACGGCGTCCCATTCCAGGGTGAAGCCATCTACACCATGCAGGGGCAAGGTCTGAATCGTCAATTGGGGTGTTTCAATTGCCTGGGCAATCGACACACAAAAGGATACAGCGATCAGGATCGAGGGGCGCATATGGGTCTCCGGTGAATTCTTTCGTCCGAGATTTCTCTGTTTGCGTATGCATGCAGCCTCAAGGCGCGGTCCGGCAGAGACGGAAGCCTGTAATGGAAGTTGCATGATTCCATGTAGGCAATGCGCGCAGCCGCTTCGCCGTATGCAAGAGGTCTGCGGATCCCGCGAAGCCGCCTCCGCGCAGGACCCGCCGCGTGCCGCTGCCAGGACCATAGGGATTGGAAACCGCAGCGGCTGAGTAGTCTCCGTGGCGATCGCCGGTCCATTCGGACACGTTTCCCGCCAGGTCCTGGATCCCCAATCCGCTGCTGCCTGCAGGATAGGATCCGGGCAAGACCGTCCAGCCGACGAAGTTCCCGGCATTGACGAGGGTCGCGTTGGGATAGGTCGCTCCCCAGGGATAGTCGCGCCCGTCACTGTAGCGAGCGGCATACTCCCATTCGGCCTCCGTGGGCAGGCGATAGCCCGCGGCCGTGTAGGGGTCGTGGGCAGCATTCTGATCCCAGTTCCCGTTGTAGTACGGAGGCAGTCCCTCCATCATGCTGCGAAAGTCGCAATAGGCGGCGGCTCCATACCAGGTGATGTGTGCGGCAGGAAGAAACCAGGGATCATAGCCCAGCGGGTATGCGGCGTTGGCGGCTTCGTCGGGGGCGACACTGAAGTGTCCGTCCGCGAAGGTGATCTGGCTCCACTCCGTACCGAGCCGGCACAGGTCCTGTCCCCAGGCCATGGCCGCGTCGTCCACCAGCTCCACATGGCCGTTGTCAAGCCCCCACTGCAAAGCGGTGAGAAACTCGGCGTGTGTTACTTCCTGCCTGCCGAGCAGGTAGTCCTGCTGCAAGGTCACAGTGTGCTCCGGCGTGGCAACCCCATTCTTTCCCATCATAAAGGTTCCCGCCGGCACCAGGGTCATTTCGCCCAGCCAGGATGGTGGCGTCGAGGTCGAAAAGCGCCACACCGGCCCAGGGGTCTCCAGCCCCTCCGGATCACGGGCGAGCACACGCCAGTAGTAGGCCGTACTGTCCGCCAGCATGCCCGGCGAATAGCTGGTTGCAGCCAGATCCGTGATGATCGGCGCCGCATCCAGTTGCGCCGGATCCGTATTCAGGTAGACATCGAAGACCAGCGGATCCTCGTCCAGGTCCGCGCAACTCCATGCCAGAGCGGCACCGTTGGCAACGCCATACTCCTGCCGCATGGGAGAGGGATCTGCCGGTTTCTCCGGGGCGTGATTCGTCGACACTCCATCCGTACGACAAATGCGGAAGCCGTGGTGCCTGGCGGCGACGCTTGGCCCGATCGTTCCCTTGCGCATCATGCGCAGATTCCAGACGGACTCCTCGAAACTGCCGCCCCGGCTGGTCATCGGACCAGAAACCTGTGACCCAAGGGGATCCACGGCGTTCGCGCTCTCGATGCTGTAGCGATCGCCCGTGAATTCTCGGATGTTCCCGGCCATATCGAGTACACCCAGTTCGCTTGCTCCAGCAGGCAAGCTGCCGACGGGCAAGGTCCAGCCCTCGCAGTTGCTGCCATCATGGTTGGCCAGGCTGCAGGTGGGGGCAGCCTCGCCCCATGGATAGTTCCGCAAGTCATTGGACCGGGCGCTGTATTCCCATTCCGCGTCCGTAGGCAATCGGTAGCCGGCACTCTCGTAGGGATTGTGATCCGGGCGCTGGCTCCAGTCGCCATTGTAGTACGGCGGCAAGCCGTTGCGCATGCTGAGCCAATCGCAGTAACAGGCAGCGCCGAAGAAGGTCACATCCTTCACTGGATGCTCGCCCGGGTCATAGCCATCCGGATAAGCGCTTGCCCCCAGGGCACTGGTTGTCGGCTCCAGGTAGAAGAGCCCGTCGTTGAAGCGGATCTCGCCGTCTTCTTCCAGATCCAGCAGGTTCAGGTCGTAGGCCTTGACCTGAGTGTTCTCGACGCTGACCAGCCCGTTGTCATAGGCCCACTGCAGCTGTTCCATGTACTGCCGGTTGCTGACTTCCAGGGTGCCCAGGTGGAAGGCCTTGCTCAGGGTGACCGTGTGTTCCGGATAGCCGGCCACATCGTCCCCCATGGTGAAGGTCCCCGCAGGCACCAGGGTCATGGCCGGTTCGTGTGGCAAGGCCACGCTGTCGGCGACCACGCGGAAGAAGCGGCGTGAGACAAGTACTCCTGTGCCGTCGCGCTCCGGAAGCCAGTGGGCAGTCTTTGCCGTCGTGAACAGCAGGCTCTCCTGCTGGAACAGTGTATCACGTAGCAGTACGGAATAGCGGTTGGCGCCGGCGACGGCGTCCCATTCCAGGGAAAATCCGGACTGGCCCTGAAAGGTGGATCTGTGGATCGACACCTGGGGTTCATCCAGGGCCTGCACGGTGGACAGGCCGACGAAAAGGAAACTGATCAGTAGGTGCGATTTCATGAGGTTCTCCTGCGCTGTGTCCCTTTTTGCAAAGGTTGCTGTGTTCTTGAGGATGAGGAAGAGCAGACAGAACCGCAAGGACTGATCCGGACAACCGAAAACAGCGTCGCGATCGATCGCCGGCTCACCCGGCTACGCCTTCACTGGATTTCCGGTATTGGTCGAAGGCGATGCGTGGTCGATTTTCCCTGTAGGCGAATTGACATGCCTCATGGCGAATCCGGATCCCTTTCGTCTGCTTGACCGGATGAAACTCTTTCCCTTGATGCTCTTGAGCCTCTGCTTCCTCCACCTGGCGGGCTGCGAGGACGATTCTCCTGCACCTCCAGACCTCGGCGAATGGGTCTTCGTTCCCGCCGGAAGCTTCCGCATGGGGGAAACGGGAACTGCCCGCGCCGAGCCGGAGCATGAGGTCACCCTGACCCGGCACTACTATCTGAGTCGCTACGAGACCACCAACCTGCAATTCGCCTCCATGCTTCAGTGGGCCTGGGAGAACGGACGCGTGCTCGCCGACAGCTCGGAAGTGCGCTATCCCTACGGGCAGCATCTGATCCAGCTGATGGACCTCTCGAATCCGGCCTGCGAGATCGCTTTCGACAGTACGGGTTTCCGGGTACGGGCGTCACGGGATCCAAGGGCACTGGCTGCCTATCCCCAGGGCTACGAGGCGGAGCTGCATCCGGTCAAGCTGCTCTCCTGGCGGGCCGCGGCGCTCTACTGCGACTGGCGCAGCATCCGCAACGGCCTGGCCCCGTACTACAATGATGAATGGGAACAGGGCGCTGGCCATGATCCCTACCTGGCGGAGGGCTTCCGCCTGCCGACGGAAGCCGAATGGGAACACGCCGCGCGCTACCCGGACTCCCGGGTCTTTCCCTGGGGCAACCAGCCCCTGACGCCGCAGCGCGCGGCGTTCCGGCAGTCCTGGTCCAGTCCCGTCGGTTCGAGGCCTTCCGGGGAAAGCGCGCTGGGCCTGGCCGACATGGCGGGCAATGTCTGGGAATGGACCGACGACGGCTACGGCGAGTATCCCTCTGCCGCAGAGCGCCAGAACCCCCTGGGCCGCTCCGGCGGCTGGCCGCACACCATACGGGGCGGCTACTGGGACAACGGCGAATCCCTGTTGCGCACGACGGCGCGCACGAGCTTCGGAGTCGACTACCCGCATGCGGGCATCGGCTTCCGCGTCTGCCGGCTGCTTCCCTGAAGGCAAGAGCGCGTTTCGAAGAAGAGGAGTTCCCGGCATGAAACACAAGGCACGCAGGGTTCTACAGTGGTTCCCTTTCCTGAGTGTCGCACTGCTTCTCGCGTGTGATGGAATCCACGACGCGCCCGCCCCCCTGGCCGGGGACCTGGAGATGATCCCGGTGCCGGAGGGCAGCTTCGTGATGGGCAGGGAGGCATGGCCCGAGGCGGAACCGGAGCATGGGGTCACCCTGAGCCGTTCCTTCGAGCTGAGCCGATTCGAGATCACCAATGCCCAGTACATCGACATGCTGAACTGGGCCTGGGAGCAGGGCCGGCTGGCGGTCCATGCGGGCAGTGTCTACCTTCTGCCGGGCTACGCGCATCCGCTGTACCTGCTGAATGCCGACGGCAGCGAGATCTTCTTCATTGGATCACGCTTCCTGCCGCGTCGTCACGACCTGGTTGTCCTGCCGGAGGACTATGACCCGGACCCGCACCCCGTCAAGTGCGTGACCTGGTACGGCGCGGCCTTCTACTGCGACTATTTGAGCCTGCTGGAAGGGCTGCAGCCCGTCTACAGTCCCAGGCGGTTCCTGCTGGATGACCTCTCCCCCTACGAGCAAGAAGGCTACCGCCTGCCGACGGAAGCCGAATGGGAACGGGCCGCCCGCTTCGACGACGGCCGGCTCTACCCCTGGGGAAACCAGGGGGCTTCCCAAGAACGGGTCGTATACGGCAACGCCTGGTCCGAAGCCGTCGGCTCCAGGCCGCTGGGCCGCAGCCGGCTGGGGCTCGAGGATCTATCCGGCAATGTCTGGGAATGGGTGCACGATCGCTACGGCATGTATACGGCGGAGTCCCGCACGGACCCCTTCGACAACGGCGGGGAGGACCGTCGGGCCATGCGCGGCGGCTATTGGGCAACGCCGCCTCTTCTGCTGAGCACGGTCACGCGGAGCTTCGGGGACCCGGACAAGGGACACAAGGCGAACGGCTTCCGGGTCTGTCGTACAGCGCCGGAGCAGTAGTCGCACCTGCCTGGCGACGGGCCTGCAGGCGTTTCTCCCGCGCGCTCCCGCGCTACTCCCCCTGCACGAGCTTCCGCAGGGCTTCCACGCGCTTGCGGTTCGCGCCCAGGTCGCTCTTCCCCACGCGGGAGGCCGAGCGCAGGTGGATCACTTTCCGTGTAGTGTCCAGGCGCGCTTCCAGGTCGTCGACGAAGCCGAACCAGGAACTGCGGAAAGTCGCCGCCAGGTAGGACTCCTCTGCCGTCTGGATCACGCCGCCCTCCCGTGACACAGCCTCGCCCAGGCGACGCCACGTCTTCCGCGGATCCTGTCCCTTCAGGGCCAGCGGCATGACGTAGGACGCCGCCCCTTTTGCCCCCTCGCTGCAGACGCAGTTGCCGGCAGATTCGCAGGGCGCCAGCGTACCCCCGTTGCGCGCCGGGGAATCCATCCTGCGTGATACGAAACCCAGCCACATGCCGCCCAGCTGCGCGATCAGCGCCAGCACCAGCAGCGCCGGCAGAATGCCTTTCATCCCTGCCTCCTTCGAAGGATCTCCGCCAGCCGTTGGCCGGCATCCCAGCCGGCGAGGACGGCGTCTTCCACCCGCCCCCCGCGAAAGCCGTCGCCGGAAACCAGCAGCGGCGGATCCGACTGCAGCAACCGGCTCTCCACCTGCGGCACGCGGATCGGCCTGCTGTAGCGCCAACGGTGCACCTGGACCTCCACGGGATTCGACGGCAGCCAGGGGCGGGCCGCGGCCAGCATCGGCTCGGCCGCTTCGGCCGGATCGCGATCCAGCCACTTGTCGGCGAACTCCGCCGTGGAATGCAGGGTCAGGGCCGGCAGCGGGGAGATTCCCTTCTGCTGGTTGTCGGCGATCCAGCCCAGCGGCCCCTCCGCGAGCTCCAGGAAGCCGGGAGCGGGCACCCTGCTCGGGGCATCCAGCACGGCCAGCAGGGCCAGGCAGGTCTCGTAGCCCGTGGCCGGCAGCCCTTTCGGGGAGTGCAGGCCGCTTTCGGCCAGCAGGCTTTCGACCTGCGGCAAGGGAAAGGTCAGCAGGACGGCATTGGCCTGCAGCATTTCGCCCCCTTCGAGCTCGGCCCGCCAGCCGCGCCCGCTCGCTTCCAGGCGCAGCAGGCGCTTTGGGCAGCGCAGATCCAGCCCTTCCGCCAGGGCCTTTGGCAGGGCGCTGAAAGACGGATCTCCGCGCCAGCGGATTTCGCCCGCCTGGCTATCCTGGCGTGCGGGCCAGGGGCGCAGAGTACCCTGCTCCGCCAGGCGCGCCACCAATCCCTGGAAGCGTCCCTCGCGGGCGGTCAGGAACTGGGCGCCATGGTCGAAGACCGCCTTCCCGATGCGGCGGCTGCAGGCCCGTCCTCCCGGCCCGCGCCCCTTGTCGATCACCACGACCCGCTGCCCTGCCCGCTGCAGCTCGCCGGCGGCAGCCAGACCGCAGAGGCCAGCACCCGCCACCAGGATTCCTCCGGGCGACTCCTTCGCGGTCCGCTCCATGCGCCCCTCCTTTCGAAACAGTGTTTTCTGGAAACCCTCCCGGGACCCGCCAGGTTCCTTCCGCGCGAAGGTGCTCGCGCGCACTCCGGATCCTCTGCGAATCCGTATACTGGCGACAGAATCACACAGCAAGGATCACCGCATGAACACAAGACGAATGGGCCTGCTGCAGGCAGGAGCCCTGGCGACCCTGGTCGCCCTGCTGGGCTGTACGGACGAAGAGAACGATCCCGCCGGCGAAAGCGGCTGGAGCGGCACATTCAGCGCCATGATCAACGGCGTCGCCGTCTCTTTCAACGAAGGCATCTGGATGGAAGAGATCAACGGAGGCGACGCCTGGGTGATCGCCAACTCAGGAGACCGGCAGCTGCAGTTCTACGTGCCGAACAAGGCTGTCGGCATTTTCCTGACCGACGGCGGCGCCATGGGCCGCTATGTCCCAGACACTTCCGACCCGGACTACGACTACGCCAATCCGACGGACGCCTACGAGAGCCGCCCCGGCATCATCGGCGGCAGCATCACCCTGACCGAGGCGGGAGCGAACAGCCTGGGCGGCAGTTTCGCCTTCGACCTGCTCAACGCGGCCGGAACGGATACGGTCCGTGTGACAAACGGCAGCTTCGCCATGGAATACGGCGTCTCGGCGAATCCGACGACACCGGTCGGTGCGAGCTGGCAGGCCAACGAAACCGGCGTGCTGGAGCACAGCTTTCACCTGGCCGACGACGGCAGCATGGAAAGCGTGCTCGCGCTCTTCGAGCTGGAAAGCTGCATTTCCTTCGACGGCAGCTATTCCATCACCGGAGACAGCCTGCACCTGGTCGAGGACGGTGTCACAAGCTCCTTCGCCTGGAGCCTGAGCGGGGAGGTGCTGCTGCTGCGGGACGCCACCAATCCGGCCGGCTTCAGCTACCAGCGGATCACGGCCCTGCCGGAGTGCTCGGACTACGGCTTCGGCGCGGCCAGCGATTGGCAGGGAACCCTGATGGCCCGCATCGACGGGCAGGAGGTCTCCTTCACGGACCGGATCCGCGTCGAGACGATCTTCGGCGACGACCTGTGGGTGATCGCCGACGCGGGAGATACGCAGCTGCAGTTCTACCTGGAAAGCGCCGAGGTCCGCACGCACAACACCGGTGACGACGCCATGGGACGCTATGTGCCCGACACCAGCCTGCCCGGCTACGACTATGCCAACCCGGCCGGGGCCTTCGAGAGCATTCCCGGCGTGATCGGGGGCGGCATCGTGATCAGCGAGCTCAGCGAGTCCCGCATCGTCGGCAGTTTCGCCTTCGACCTGGCCAACGCCGGGCAGACCGAGTTCACCAGCGTGACACATGGCCAGATCGACATCCACCTGGGCGAACCTGCCCTGGATCCCGCGGGAGTCTGGCAGCGCACGGAAGGCGGCCTGATCGAGGAAAGCTGGGAGTTCCTTTCCGAAGGCAGCTATACGCGTGTTACAGCCTACCTGGACCAGGAATACTGCGAGAGCGAGAACGGCAGCTGGAGCCTGGACGGCGACCTGCTGAGCCTGATGCCCCTGAGCGGCGGCACGCGGGTCTACACCCTGGCCCGCTCCTCATCCCTGTTGAGCCTGTCGGCCGGCGGGGAAACGATGCTCTTCAATGAGATCCTCAGCCTGCCCGACTGCGAGCACTACGGCTTTGATCCCTTCGCCGCCTTCTACGGTTCCTGGCAACATGGCGTCGCCGGCGACTTCGAGGAGACCTACACCTTCCGCGAGGACGGCCGGGTCGACATCCTCGTGGCCCTCTTCCAGGACGACTATTGCTTCGTCGTCGAGGGCCTGTGGACGGCGACCCTGGCCGAGATCACCATCGAGTACCTCTTCAACAACGGGCCGCCGCTCTTCGCCTGGAGCCGCAGCGGGAACACCCTGACCCTCGACAGCCCGCTCTATTCGCCCTTCGTGCTCGAGCGTGTCGAGACCGCCCCCACCTGCGACGACTACGACTTCGTCTCCGGCACCCCCCAGGGCACCTGGCAGCAGGGAGTGCCCGGGACCTGGGAGTTCTCCGTGGAGTACGCGGCCGACTTCGGCTACAGCCAGACCTATGCCATTTTCACCGACGCCAACTGCTTCGAGGAAGCCGGCAGCTGGAATGCCGACAGCGACTCCGTCTACACCAACGTGGACGGCAATCTCAACGCCCTGGCCTACGAACGCCAGGGCACCCTGCTGACGCTGACCTATTCCGACGGCAACCGCACCAACCAGTTCACCATCGATCCCGCGGACATGCCCGCCTGTTCCGACTACGGCCTGGGCGGCGCGGCGGCGGGAGGCAGTTCGCCGCACGCGCTTCGCGGCGGATCGGGCCTCTTCCGGGTGGAAGGCCCGCGGCCCCTGGACTAGTCTTCTGGCCTTGGCACACGAAAAGCCCCGCCGGGACACGCCCGGCGGGCTTTTCTTTTTCCGGCTCGCGGGAACTGGCCGGCCGCCAGGAACGGACTGAGCCCCCGCCGGCATCGCCGAACGGGGGCTCCATGGTGTTGCAGGATTCGTGGCTGCTCGCGCCCTAGCGCACCAGCAGCATCTTTCGTGTCGCCTTCAGCTCGCCCGCCTCCAGGCGCAGCAGGTAGGCGCCGCTGGGCAGGGAACCGGCCTCGAAGTGCAGACTGTGCTTGCCCCGGCTCAAGACCTCCTCGACCAGCGTGCGCACAAGCGCACCGGTCAGGTCATGCACCGCCAGGCGCGCGAAGGAGGTTTCGGGCAAGGTGAACTCCAGGCGCGTCGCCGGATTGAAGGGGTTGGGGTAATTCTGCTGAAGCGCGAAACCGCCCGGCTGCTCCGCCGCCGAAGCCGTGTCTCCCCCTTCCGGTCCGAGCACGAAACAGAGCTCGAAAGGCGCGTCCTCGCAGCGCTGGACGCAGCTCTGCGGATCGAAGGAGCTGTAGACCTTCACCTGGAGGATGTAGTCCCCGGCCTCCAGGCACTCGTCTCCCCAGGCCGTGCCGATGGCCGCGGGCGTATAGCTGATGCAGGCCAGCTCGTCGACGCAGTTGTAGTCGTCGTTGCGGGCGACCCGGTCATCGTCGTGATACAGCCAGAAGGCCGTGTCCGCCGACAGGTCGCCGCAGGAGGAGATCGACCAGTCGCAGAGGGTCTCGTCCAGGCTGAAGGTCAGGTAGGTGCAGGTGCTGCCGCTGCAGCCGCCCCACTGGGTCGCCTCCACGGTGAAGGTATCACAGAAGACCCCGGCGCCGATGTCCAGCTCGATCGCGTCCCAGGTGCGGGAGTCGGGGTTGAAGGGATCCGGCCGGTCCGACTTGTCCGCGCGCACACTGCCCGCCGCAAGCAGCAGCGCCAGGGGGGCAATCCAGAATTCTTTTTGCATGGGGGGCCTTTCCTCTGGTCCTGTTGTGCTCCGCCGTGGCGGAACCCTTTCGACGCCTTCCTTGGCAATCGCGGGGCCAGTCTGTGCCCATCGTCCGCGTTACCGGACCTTCGGGGCGAATTCAAAGCGAAGGTAAAGGCCAACTGCCCGGCTGGTCCCGGCGCGGCGGCCGAGGGGCAGCGGATGCAGGCTGGTGGAAATGGGCCACTCTGGGGCAGGCGAAGGGGGGATCAGCCACCCTGCTCGACCTGCTGCAGTAGCAGCAAGGTCTGCTTCCAGACCGCCTCGACGGAAATCCCGGCCAGGCTCTCGGCTTCTTCGCAGGGACCGTCCGTGGGCAGGCTGCGCATATGGGAGGCGGTTGCGATCCATTGCTGGAAAGGGTCCCGCGGGTCGGTCCAGGCCTGGGGATGCACACGTCCGAAGAGGGCCAGGCAGGGAACCCCGACGGAAGCCGCCAGGTGTTTGGGCCCGCCGTCGTTGCCCACGAAGAGCGCGCAGGAGCCCAGGACTTCCTTGAGCTGGGCGAAATTCAGCATGGGCAGGTCGCGCCAGGCGGCGGGACCGATGGCTGACGCCAGCTCCCCGGCGGCCTGCTCTTCCCCGGGACCATGCACCAGGAAGAGGCGGTAGCCGCGTTCGGCCAGCCGGCGGCCGATCTCGGCCAGCTTCTCCGGCGGCCAGACCTTGTAGGCCTGGCGGCTGACCCCGAAAAGGGCGGCGACTTTCCAGCGCCGGCGGCCCTTGCGGTCGGGAAGCGACTCGGCCTCGGCGAAGTGCCGCGCGCAGAAGGCACTTGCCGTCCTGCGGTCGGCCTCGCCGACTGGAAAGTCGATGTCCAGGTCCAGGGGATCCGCCTCGAAGCCGGGCAGGCAGGCCGCCAGGCGAAGCTTGTCCAGGGCGCTGTAGTCCGCGTTGCGGCGCGTGTAGCGCCTGCCGTAGCACAAGCGCCGCCAGCTCTTACCGCCGAAGCCGCAGGTCCTGGCCCCCGACAGACGCGCCAGCAGGCCGGTCTTGGGCAGGCCCTGGGCATCGATCACAAGATCGTAGCGTCGTGCGCGGACAGCGCGCAGGCAGGCCAGCAGCGCGCCGGCGCCTTCGCCGCGCTTCAGGTGCAGCAGCTGTGATACATGGCGATTGTGCTCCAGCAGCTGCCGGCCGATCGGCTCGCAGAGCACGTCGATCTCCGCCTGCGGCCAGGTCTTCCGCAGCTGGCGCAGCAGGGGGGTGATCATCAGGATATCGCCCAGCTGGCGCAGCTGGATCACGAGAACGCGGCTGGTTGGGGTTCCGGTGGACATGGGCCCAAGATAGGAATCCGGCGCACAGACGCTCCTCCTTCGGCTTCCACGCGATCGGCTTCGCCGGGCGCGGGGAAGTCGGGGGCTGTACCCTCTCGCGACGGATGGCAGAATTCTTCCGAGCACGCCTGTCTCCTGCTGACAACCGCCCTCCTGCGGGATCTTCCGGAAACCCGGCCAGTGCAGCTTGCAGACGCGCACTGGCGCAGGAGCCTCTGCGCAATGAACCCGGGGACCGGCAGGATTTCAGGAGATGCCGGCTGGCGCTTGTTCAGGTCGTATACTCGGAATTGATCTCCACGTAGCGGCGGCTCAGGTCGGTGGTCGCCATCCAGGCATTGCCCGGACCCTTCCCCAGGCGCAGGCGGATCTCCACCTGTTCTGCCGCGAAAGTCTGCGACAGGGACTTCGTGTCGACTGCCTGCGGGGCACCTCGGGTGTATACCGTGTGATCCCCCAGCTCCAGATGCAGCGAGTCCTCTTGCAGCGCGACGCCGGCATTGGCCGCCGCGGCCAGAATGCGCCCCCAGTTGGGATCGCCTCCGGCCAAAGCCGTCTTCACGAGGCTGGAGGTGGCAATCGCCAGCGCCACCTGCCGCGCTTCCGCATGGCTTTCCGCCCCTTCGACGGCGATCCGCGCCATGCGCGCGGCCCCTTCCCCGTCCCGGACGATCTGCAGGGCCAGCTCGCGGGCCACCCGCCGCAGCCCCCGGGCGAAGAGCGCCTCGCGCGCCCCTTCGGGCCGCAGGGCGGGCATGGCGGCTCCTCCGGCGAGGAGCAGCACGCTATCATTGGTGCTGGTGTCCCCGTCCACGGTGATACAATGAAAGGAGCGGTCCACCGCCGCTCCCAGCAGCGCGTCCGCCCTCCCCTCCGCCAGCACGGCCTCGCTGCCGATGACGGCCAGCATGGTTCCCATGCGGGGGTGGATCATACCCGAGCCTTTGGCCGCGCCGCCGATGGTCACACGCCTGGCGGGATCGCCGTCTTCCTCCGGCAGCTCCAGTTCCAGGGCGCACTGCTTGGTGCAGGTATCCGTGGTCAGCATGGCCGCGGGCACCTCCCGCAGGGCCTCGGAACCCAGGCGGCCCTTCAACCGGTCGAGCCCCGCCTCGACCTTGCCGATCGGCAGGGGCACGCCGATCACGCCCGTGCTCAAGACGAGCGCCGGCCCGCCGAAATGTGCTTCGCTGCGTGTCCGCATGCGCTCGGCGTGTTCCAGCCCCTTCCTGCCGGTCAGCGCGTTGGCGTTTCCGCTGTTGATCACGACACAGGAGGCCCTGGCCGAGTCGGCGAGCATGCGGCGGCAGAGCTGCACCGGCGCGGCCGGCAAGCGGTTGAGCGTGAAGCGGCCGGCTGCCTGCAGCGGTTCTTCCGCCGCGATCACGGCCAGGTCCGGATTTCCGCTGTCCTTGAGTCCGACCCCAAGCGCGCCTCCGCGCATCCCGGGCACCGAATGCAAGCCGCCCCCATCGAGAAAGCGGCCCTCGCCGGGCTCAGGCGCTGCAGGTGAGAGAGCCACGCCTCTGCTCCTTTCCGCTGAAATGGACCCGTCGCCGCATCACATGGCGCCGGGCGCTGAGCGGCAGCTCCTTCCTGGCATCCTTTTCCGGAAGCCGGGAATCCTCCGCCCTTTCGAATCCCTGCAGCTGGAAGAAGGCCGGAGTCGTTGTCACACATAGCAATTCGCGTCCGCGCCTCTGCGCCTCGATACAGGCTGCGCGCACGACCCTTGCCCCCAGGCCATCCCCCTGCCACTCCGGATCAACGGCCACGCTGCGCAGCTCCAGATCCCCTTCCGGCAGGGATTCCAGGCTGGCGGCGGCTCGCGGACTGCCCGGCGGGCCAATGACGAACCAGTTTCCGATGCCGTCGGCAACCTCCTTCGCCGTGACCGGCAGGCAGCGTGGCACACAGCGTCCGACCAGGCGCGCAATGGCACCCGCCTCGGCCGGAAGCGCCTGACGGGGAATTCGCGGATTCATGCGAGCTTCTCCAGGGTCTTGGCGAGGCGCCGTGCTCCTTCGTCCAGCTCCTCGTCGGTGATACATAGCGGCGGGTAGAGACGGACCACCGGATCCTCGCTGGGGATCACCAGCAGTCCTTCCTCCAGGGCGGCCTTCATCACGGCGGCAGCGGATGCGCCCCGCACCTCCAGGCCCAGCATCAGGCCGCGGCCGCGCAGGCCGACGGCAGGCCCCTCCGCCGACAACAGGGGCTCCAGTGCCTTGCGCAGGCGCTTCCCGGCTCGCTCCACATGCGCCAGGGCCTCCGGCGAGGACAGTTCGTCGAAGACCGCTGCTGCCACATGGGTTACGAAGGGGCCGCCTCCGAAGGTGCTGCCGTGCATGCCGGGACGCAGCCGGGCGGCAAGGGCCCCGCTCATCAGCACGGCTCCGATCGGGAGGCCGCCGGCCAGGGGCTTGGCGAGCGTCATCATGTCCGGCCGCAGGCCCGCGTGCTCGTGCGCCCAGAGCGTGCCGCTGCGCGACAGGCCGCTCTGGATCTCGTCGACGCAGAACAGGGTTCCTGTCTCACGACAGCGCTCCTCGAGACGTCGGAGCCAGGCCGCATCCGCCTCGCGCACTCCGCGTTCCCCCTGGATCGGTTCGACGATCGCCAGGGCCGTGTCCCTGCCGATCTCCTCCAGGGCGGCGGCATCGTTGAAAGGCAGGCGCTTGTAGCCGGCGGGCAGGGGTTCGAAGGGACGACGATAGTCCGGCCGGTCCGTGGCCGCCAGCGCGCCCATGCTGCGCCCGTGAAAGGAACCGCTGAAGTAGACGATCTCGCGTGCGTCCCCGCCGGCGACCCGGGCGAACTTGATCGCCGCCTCGACAGCCTCCGTGCCCGAGTTGCAGAAGAAGGCCCGGTCGGCGAACGAGCGCTCGCAAAGGCTTTCCGCCAGGCGAACCTGGGGCTCGCTGTGCAACAGGTTGGAGACATGCAGCGGCAGCTCCGCCGCTTCGCGAAGCGCGCGCAGCACCGCAGGGTGTCCGTGCCCCAGCGAACTCACGGCGATGCCGCAGGAGAAATCAAGGACATCCCTTCCCCCGCTGTCGAAGAGGCGCGCGCCCTCGCCCTTCGCGAAGAGTGCATCCGCCCGCGCGTAGGTCGGGGCCAGCACGTGCTCCGCGCGTGCCACAAGCTCATTGTCGAGATGTGTCGCATCGCCATTCATATGCACACCGCCGTTCCGCCGAAGGCGCGCATGGCCGCCAGGTCACCGATGCGCACGCGGCTCACGCCGGCGCGGATCGCTTCCGCGGCCGCGCGGATCTTGGGCCGCATGCCCCCGTGAATCACGCGCTTCTCGATCAGTCGCCGCGCCTCCGAAAGGCGCAGGAGCGGCAGCACCTCGCCCTGCTCGTCCTTGACTCCGGGGATGTCGGACACGAAGGCCAGTTCCTCGGCGGCCAGCGAGACGGCCAGGGCGTGGGCGGCGTCGTCGGCATTGACATTGACCATGCCGCCGTCCTCCGCCAGCGCCACGGGCGCGATCACCGGCATGCGCCCGGCCTGCAGCTGCTCGCGGACCAGGTCCGGCCGCACGCATGGCGGCAGGCCCACGCGGCCCAGGCGATCCTCGTCCCGCAGCGCGGAGCGCAGCACTCCGCCATCCACTCCCGAGAAGCCGACGGCAGGCAGGCCCTGCGCCAGGCAGGCCGCCGTGAGACGCTTGTTGACCAGGCCGCAGAGGGCCATCAGCACCACTTCCAGGTCCTTCTCCTCCGTCACACGCAGGCCCTCGACGCGCCGGGGCTCCATTCCCAGGACGCCCTGCAGCCGGTCGATGTCCGGCCCGCCGCCGTGTACGACAACGGCCCGGCGTCCCTTGCGGCGCAGCGCCTTGAGGTAGCCGCAGAAGGCCTTCAGGTCCTTGTCGGCGACCAGGTTCGCTCCGCCGACCTTGACCAGGGTCACCGTGTCGGATGTGTGGTTCTTCATCGAATCGTCCTTGCCTTGTGTTCGGGGTTCTCAAAGGCGCAGCCCGAGAGTCTCGGGCCAGCCCTGCATCACGTTCATGTTCTGCACTGCCGCTCCGGCAGCGCCCTTTCCCAGGTTGTCGATGGCGCAGCTCACCAGCAGCCAGCCGGTCGCCTCGTCGTGCGTCAGGCTGATCACCGCCTTGTCGCGTCGCGCCACACAGCGTATGCGGCTCTCCTTTCCGGGGGGCAGCACTTCGACCAGCTTCTCCTGCGCGAAGTGCCGTCGGTAGAGCCGCTGAGCGCCTTCCCCGTCGAGTCCGCTGTCCTGCACCAGGCAGTTGGCCAGGATCCCCCGTTCGAGCGGCACCAGCTGCGGCACGAAGAAGAGAGGCGGGCATTCGCCGCCCTCCCCGTGATCCAGGGCCGCCTGCGCCAGGACCTGCTCCATCTCCGGCACATGGCGGTGTGCCCGCCCGGGCTTGTAGGGCCGCACATCGTCGTGCGCCGAGCAGAAATGGGTCAGCGGAGTGGCGGCCCGCCCCGCTCCGCTCAGGCCGGATTTCGCATCCACGTAGACGGGGTTGCGCAGCAGGCCGCTCCGGGCCAGGGGCAGGAGGGCCAGTTCCACGGAGGTGGCGTAGCATCCCGGATTGGCCACGAAGCGGGAAGCGCGCAGTTTCCGGCGATTGCTCTCCGGCAGTCCGTAAACGGCCTTTTCGGCGAGGGCCTGGTTGCGCTGGGATCCGTATACACGCTGGTGAAGGGATTCCGCGCGCAGGCGATGGTCCCCTGAAAGGTCGATCAGCGCGCAGCCGCGGGCATGCAGCTTTTCAGCCGTCTCCGCCGAGCGCCCGTGGGGCAGGCACAGAAAGGCCAGGTCGATCTCTTCTTCCAGGGCCTGCTCCGGAAGAAGCAGGGACAGGTCGGGAGCGGCGGGGTCCACATCCGGCAATCGGATGTCCTTCGCTTCTCGAGTGCTGCCGAAGAGCAGCTCGACGCCCGGATGCGCCTGCAGGCGCTCCGCCAGTTCGATGCCAGTGGTTCCGGTTACGCCGAAGATCCCGGCCCGCAGGGAGGGGGTGGTTGCAGCCTGCACGCGGCTTCCTTGTTTTTCCTGGACGATGCTTTCGCAGTCCAACTGGCAGGAAGCGTGCCAGATTGTATCTCTTTTCAAATCATGAGCTTGTATTTTGACCTTGACATTATCGGACAACTATGGCCTATTTGATGGGACAATGAAGACACATTGCATGGAAACAGGTCAAGGATGTCCGAAACCCGCAAACAATTGTTGCTCCTGGGGGCTCGACCACTGCAGGAGCGCCTCGAATCCTGGGGCTATTCGACCCTGCACTATGCCGGCACGAAAGAGCTGCTGGCCGAAGCGCCCGAGGTCGGCGCCCGCGCCTGCATCGCTTCGCTGGAGCTGGTACCGGCAGAGGAACTGCCGCAGTTCATCCGCCGACTGCGCTCCGTGATTCCCTTCATGGACGTGGTCGGCTGGGCGCCCGGGGCGACACCGGAAAAGGTCCGCAGCGCCTTGCAGGCGGGCTTGAAGGACATTGTGCTACACGTGGATTCGCAGGATCTGCGCGAGCGGCTGCAGCGCGTGATCGCCCGGCAGCAGTTCCTGCCCCGCCTGCTGGAGCACCGCGGCCGCGCGGAAACCTGGCGCTTCGAGGGACTGCTCAGCCGGGACAGCGCCATGCACAGCATCTTCGATACAGTCGTGCGCACGGCTCCCACGGACGCCACGGTGCTCGTGATGGGCGAGACGGGAACGGGCAAGGAGCTCCTGGCGCGCGCGTTTCACAATCGTTCGGAAAGGGAGGGGCCGATGGTGGCGCTCAACTGCGCCGCCGTGCCGGAGAACCTGATCGATTCGGAACTCTTCGGCAACGAGAAGGGTGCCTTCACCGGCGCCACCAGTCCGCGGGACGGGCTCTTTCGCCACGCCGAAGGCGGCACGCTGCTGCTGGATGAGATCGGCAGCATTCCCGAACCTGTGCAGAACCGCCTGCTCCGCGTGCTGCAGGAGGGCGCGGTGCGTCCGGTAGGCGGACAACGGGAGGTGCCGGTGGATGTGCGCATCATTGCCGCCACCAGCCAGCACCTGGACACCCTCGTCGGCGAAGGCCGCTTCCGCGAGGACCTGCTCTACCGGCTGGATGTGATACGCATCCAGATTCCGCCATTGCGCGAACGGCCCATGGACGTGATCTACCTTTTCAGCGTCTTCATGAGCAACCTCTCGTCGAGCTACAAGCTGCAGAGGCACGAGGTCTCCGACAGCTTTCTCGACGCCCTGCAGACCTACGACTGGCCGGGAAACGTGCGCCAGCTGGAGAACTTCGCCGAGCGCGTGCTGTTGACCGTGCCCTCCTCCGAGCGCCTGAAGGCCGAGCACTTCCGCAAATACGTCATGCCGATGAGCGAACACGAAAACGCGACGGATTCCGCGCCGCGCACTCCCGCCAGCAATTTCCCGCAGCCGGATCCGAAGCTTCCGCTTCCCCGGGCCCTGCAGATGGCCCAGGCGTCGCTGGAGAAGTCCTTTCTGCACCAGGCGCTCAAGGCCAACCGCGGCGCTATCGGCGAAAGCGCGCTCCAGCTCGGCATCAGCCGTCGCACGCTGCAACGCAAGATGCAGCGCTACGGCCTGCAGCGGCAGGCCTATCGCCCGGACCGTTGAGCCAGGCCCTTATCGCCGAGCGGCCTTCCCGGGGTCCGGGACCGGCCCTTCGTGATACACGATCCCCTTCAGGATAACACCGCTCTTGCCTTTGTGACCCCATGAGTGCTAGTATGCCTCGCGCACGCAGGGTCTCCGGGAACACGCTTTCCTTGTGTATCACATCATGAATATCCGGATCCTGCGGAACACGGCACGCACGCCCGCGGTACAAGCGCGGGCCGGCCCGATGCACGGCCGAACACTGCATCACGGAACCTGAAAGGAGCACGGAATGCCTTCCCCACGACGCCGCAAGATCGCCCTGCTGGGCTACATGATCGAGGCCATGGAAGCCGCCCGCAGCCTGCAGTACGACTTTGTCTGTGTCGTGCCGCCCGAATTCGTCGCCTCCCTGGAGGCCGACGGCGTTCCGGCCGTCGGCTGGGACTTCGGCAGGATCAACGAACAGTCCACCGACCTGGCCCGCCAACTGCGGGAAGCCGAGGTCAGCCTGGCGATCCCCTTCTACGAGGAGACCGTCGAATGGGCCGGCGCGCTCAACGCCCAGTTCCTCGAGGATCCGCGCATCTTCAACCGCTCCCTGCTCTTCCGCGACAAGGCGATGATGAAACGCAAGGCGCAGATGAGCGGCATTCGCGTCGGGGTCTTCGAGGAAGTCGACAGCGCCTCCGACGCGCTCACCTTCTTCCGCCGCGTCAACAAGGCCCTCGTCAAGGGGCCGGAGGAGGATCCGGAACCGGTGCACCTGAAGCCGATCAGCGCGGCGGGCAGCGTGGGCCACTTCATGGTGAGACAGGAAGAGGATCTGGACGAGCTGCCGGCCGAGGTCTTCCCCTGCCTGGCGGAAAGCCACCTGGCGGGGCAGGAGTTCTCCTGCGAGGTATTCATCCAGGACGGCGTGATCCGCTTCCTGAACATCAACGAATACATCCACCTGGGCTACAGCCAGCTGCTGCCGCCGACTCCGGCCCTGGAGCGGCACCGGCCCAGGATCCGCCAGGAGATCGAGAAGCTGATCCGCGCATTCGGCTTCCGCAACGGGGTCCTGCACCCCGAGTATTTTCTGGACGAGAACGAGGAGCTCAACTTCGGCGAGGTGGCCAATCGCGTGCCGGGCGGACACATTTTCGAACTGATCCAGCGCGCCTACGGATTCGATCCCTTCGCCGGCCTGATCCTCTGCAGCGATCCGGACACGACGGACGAGGAACTGGCCGCCTTCTTCCCCGACGAACGCGAAGGCAAACGTGGTCACGCGGGGAACGTGCTGATCTACCCCCGCCGCAAGGAGATCCACGAACTGCGGATACCGGACGAGCTGGAGGCCGAGGACTACTACCACAGCCACGATCTCTTCGAACCGGTCAACTCGAAAGTGGCCGAAAGAGCGGGCTTCGGCAACCACTACGGCAAGGTCGACTTCTTCGGCGAGGATCCGGATCGCCTGCGCGAGGTGCTACAGCGCTTCGAATCCCTGGAGTACTACATCTAGCCGCTTCGGCCTTGTACGACAGGAATCGAATGGCAAACACCGCGACACGGGAGGTCCCAGTGCAGGAGGAAATCCGCAAACGCAGCCGCCGCTTCGAAGAGGCGTTGGCCGAACTCGAAGCGGCGCCGCCCTTTGCCAAGGCGCGCTACCAGACCGCTGTCTTCCGTCGCTCGACGGACCTGCTCGACGCGAGGGAAGGCATTCCGCTCGTCTACGAATACGCCGGCCGCTTCGACGCGGCGGGCGTGTTCCACGGCGGCCCCTGGGAAGCCCCGGCGAAACTGCTGCCCCAGCTGGTCGGAGTGGGCCTGCTGGGCGACGGCGTATACCCCAGCGTGGAGGCGCTCAGCGAACTGCGGGTGCTGGCCATCGCCGAAGGAAAGGCCGAAGGCCGGGATTTCAGCGCCGACGAGGCGGCCGAGTTCCTGCGGGAGGTCGTGGCCAAGCACCTGCACCTGCTCTACCCCGGGGAAACCGAGGACCGCCGCTCGCGGCCCCGCATCTACTTCCGCGCCGAGAGCCTCCTGCGCTTCATTGCCGACCACATCGGCCTGGAAGGCCTGCGCGAGCAGGTCATCGAGGAGATCGAACTGCTCTGCGTGCAACGCCCGATCGCCACGGACCGCATCCGCGGCCTGCTCGAGATGGCGAGGCGCATCGAGCCGGGGAAGGAAAGCGACGAGGCGCAACGCACGCTGGATCTGTATACGCAGGCGGTCGGAGCGCCGACAGCGGGCAGCCGGGCGACCGCGGAGCCCGGCTCCTACCGCGACTGGATCCGGGAAGCCGGGCCCGCCGCCCTCGGGGAGGAGGCGCGCTCCTTCGCCGAGTCCCTTTGTCGCACAGGACTTGGCAGCCCCTTCCATCCGGTCCTGCTGCGTTTCCTGCAGAAGAACGACCCTTCGGGCCTGCCGGGCGCGCTGGGGCTGAGTGAAACCGGCTCGGCGGAACTGTTCCGCAACGCGGAACTGGCGGGACAGCTGCTGCGGGCGTCGCTCTTTCCGGCGACGGCCGACGCGCTGACCGGCTTCCGGGGCATGCTCGAGCGCGGACTGCTCTCGCGGCGCGAGGTGGCGGGCGGACTGCGCCGGCTGCTGGACCTGGACATTCTTCCATCGGTCCGCGAGATGCTGCTGGACTCCCAGGCGGACACGGGCGGCCTCTCCCCGAACAACCTGCTGCTGGCGGCGGCGATCCGCGTGCTCGGCCAGCCCCTGGGCGTGGGACAGGGGAACAACCCCACCTGCCAGGCGGCGCGGGGCATCAGCCTGTGGAGCCTGCACGCTCCCGGCCTCCTGCTCGGCATGGCGGCCAACGCCGCCCGGGACGGCACCGTTGAATGCCGTTTCGAGGGGCAGGTGCTGAGCTCCGGGCAGATCGTATACGAAGGCAGCTACGACACGCGTTCGCTTTCGGTCGATCCCCTTTCGAGCCTGCTGGTGCCGCACCTGGATCGCCTCTACTTCCGCATGCAGCAGCTGGCCGCCTACCGGGGGGAGGACCCGCACCGCTGGATCAATCCGGCCCTGTATGGGCGCTGGGTGCCGACCCAGTTCGAGTCCGTCCTGGATCCGGCCAGCGGCGCTGTCCGCGACCATGGCGGATTCGTCCGCCGCTTCTTTGCGACACACCACCCCGACTACAATGAGGGCCATGAGCTGCTCTACCCCAATCCGGTGGGCCTGATGGTAACCAATGTACACGGCCGGCTGCTGGGCCCCCACGCGGTCTCGATCCAGCGCATCCGCAGGGACCCGGACGGCGCATTGAGGATCTACTTCTTCAATCCGAACACCGAGGGCCGACAGGACTGGGGCATGCAGGTTCGTCCGAGTGTCCGCGGGCACGGCGAGGCGCACGGCGAGTCCTCCCTGCCCTTCGGGAGTTTCGTCTCACGGATGTATGCCTTCCACTACGATCCCTACGAGATGGGCGAGGTCTACGCCGTCCCTTCCCCCACCGTGGAGGAAGTCGGCCGCATGGCGCGCGAGAGCTGGGCGCGCGAAATGCCCTGGCTGGACTCCTGATGGAACACGGACAGCGCGCCGTGCGCCACTCCTCGCGCATCGAGCTCAGTCTCGGGGCGCTGAGGCAGAACCTGGGTTTCACGCGCGAGCTCATCGGCCGGCAGGCGCGCATCTCGCTGGTCGTCAAGGCCAATGCCTACGGACACGGCTATGCGGCCATCGTCAAGATGGCGGAACGCTGCGGCATCCGGCACTTCTCGGTGGCCTCCTCGCAGGAGGCCGAGGAGGTGCTGGCGGCCGTGCGCGAGGACTCGCGCGTGATGATCATGGGCATTCTCTACGACGAGGACCTGCCCTGGATCATCGAGCACGACATCGAGTTCTTCGTCTACGATCTCGAACGGCTGAAACACGCCGCCGGGATCGCCGGCAGCATCGGCCGGCCGGCGCTCGTGCACCTGGAACTGGAGACCGGCGGCAACCGGACAGGCCTGGCCGCCGCCGAGCTGCCGGAGGCCCTGCGCCTGCTCACGCGCAACCGGCGGCAACTGCAACTGGCGGGAGTCTGCACCCACCTGGCCGGCGCGGAAAGCCTGGCCAACCGCTTCCGCATCACGCAGCAGCTGCAGCTCTTCCAGCAGCTGCGCAGGAGGATCGCGCGGGCGCGCAGCCTTGAACCCGCGTATCACATTGCCAGTTCGGCGGCGACGGTCGCCCTGCCGGAAAGCCGGCTGGACATGGTGCGGGTCGGCAGCCTGGCCTACGGCCTCTGGCCCAGTCCGGACGTGCGCGACCTCTACCTGATGCATCACAAACCCGCCAGGAGCAATCCGTTGAAGCGGGTCTTCAGCTGGAAGACCGACATCATGCAGGTCAAGTCGGTATCCCGGGGGGAATTCGTCGGCTACGGGACCTCCTTCCAGGCCCATCGCGACAGCCGGATCGCCGTCCTGCCCATCGGCTACGGCAACGGCCTGCCCCGCGAACTTTCCAACCGCGGCACCGTGCTGATCCGCGGCCGCCGTGCGCCCATCGTGGGCAGCATCAACATGAACCTCTTCTTCGCGGATGTGACCACCATCCCCGAGGCGCAGGTCGGCGACGAGACCGTTCTCGTCGGCAGGCAGCGGAACAACGAGATCGGCCTGCGCTCCTTCACCGAGTTCAGCTCCGCGCTGAACACGGAGTTCGTCTGCCGGCTCCCCGCGGGCATCCCCCGCACCATCATCCGCTGACGTCCCGCTCCTTGACGCCCGGGTGGAGCCAGGCTAGAGCCTGCGCACAAGCAGCAACAGGCACAAGGCTCCGGCGCAGGCGGCCACCGTTCGCGCCCGGTTCCAGGCGATCCAGCGCGCAGAGGAGCGCAGAAACGATCAGACTGAACTCATACCAGGTGGTGAGTGACATGAACCCTCCGATTACTACGCGCCGGCGCGCGGCCGACAATGCGGGATTCCGAATTCCCCGTGGTGCCGAGCACAAGGATCTTCTCGCGATTCGCGTGTTCGCGTTTGATCGTTCCACTCATGGCAAGCCCACTTCAGGTGTGTCATGCAACACAAGGCAGGGAGGCGGAAGGCGTGATTCTTGTTCGGCAGCGCCAACTTTTGGACTGCCGACGCCACAGGCTAGGCGGGGGGCAATGCGTCGAGGCGGTATGAGCGCGGAGTCCGGCCTTCCCATCGCCTGAAGGCCCGCGTGAAGGCGCTCTGGTCCGAGAAGCCGGCCATGAAGGCAATCTCATTCAGTCCGTAGCCGCTTTCCCGCAACAGGCCGCAGGCCAGCTGCCGGCGGGTGTCGTCGACCAGGGCCTGATAACTGAATCCCTGACGGGCGAGGCTGCGCTGCAGGCTGCGGGTACTCAGGCCCAGGCCTTCGGCCATGGTTGCGATGCGCGGAACCCCTTCGCTCAGAGAGTCAACAAGCGCCTGGCGCAGACGGGCCTCCACGGAAGGCCGTGCGCCAAGCTTCTCCATTTCGCCTTCCAGATGGTTTTCGAAAAAGCGCGTGAGGCCTTCGTCGCCCAGCCGATTGGGGCGCGCCAGGTCCTCGGCGGAGAGGCGCAGCGCGTCCCGGTCGGCCTCGAAGGACACAGGGCAACCGAACCAGGCTTCGTGATCCACGATGCTTCGCGGGGCCGGATGACGGAAACGGACCTCGAGCGGCCGGATCTCCCTGTCCGACACCTGGCGGCTGATCGAAAGCACGGCCGCCAGGCTGGCCTCGTTGGACAACCGCAGCCCCAGGATCCGCTCCCCGCCCCGGTGAAGGTGCATCCAGGCCCCCTTCTCCGTCTGCTCGACCTGGTAGCGTGTGACGCTGGTCAGCACGCGACCATAGCGTTCCGCGCGCTCGAAGGATCCGCGCAGGGTCCGCGCCGATTTCCAGGCAAGGCCGAAGGCTCCGTAGTCGTCACAGCGCATGGCCGCGCCGGCGCGCAGGGGAAGGGTCACCGGATCCGGATCGACCTGCGCCAGCCGCTCCAGCAGAGTGTAGTAGGCGCTTGCAGCAACCATGAGTCCCGCATCCTGCATGCATGCGGAGTCGATGCCCGCTTCCGCGAGCAGGGCTTCGGGATCCAGCGATCCCTGGACGATCTGCAGCACCTTCTGCACGAACAAGGCAGTGATTTGTCCCACGGCGTCTTCCCGGCTTCCAGAGTTGCTGCAAGCTAGGATTGCGGCACCGGGAGAGGCAAGGCCGATCGAGCCGGCAGGGAATTGCGGGCTCGTCTCCCGGCGATCGCTTGTTCCGGGCCCGTGACACACCGCCAGGCGGACGAAAGCCCCGCAGACCGAAACGAGAAACCCCGGCTCCGCAGCATGCGGAACCGGGGGAGGCGTTTGTCGGACGGCTAGCTGGGATCGCGCGTTCCAGGCGCATCGATCACTTGACCAGCATCATCTTCCGCGCGCTGTGGCCGCTTTCCGTCTGCAGCCGGGCGATGTACAGCCCGGAGGGCCGGCCGGCCGCGTGGAAGACCGCTTCGTGCTCGCCGCCGGCCAGCATGCCGTCGATCAGCTGTGAGACAAGGCGACCCTGCAGGTCGTAGACGGCCAGGGAGACAGCGCCCGTCTCCGGCAGCGTGAAGGCCAGGGTCGTGGCGGGGTTGAAGGGATTGGGCACCGGAGCCTGCAGGGCGAAGGCCCGCGGCAGGTCGCGGGCGTCGGCCGTGGGGCTGCTGTTGGGCGCAGCGGGCGTGCCGCCATCCACATAGCTGATCTGCCAGCTCGAGGCCAGGGCGTTGTCGAGGGCGGGATCGATCAGTTCGAGACTCGGTCCGTCGCCATCGGCCTCGCCGGGCCAGTCGCCGCCGTCGTCGTACTCGACCGCATCCACCTGGGCGCCGCCCGCCGTGTTCAGGACCAGCTCCTCGCCGCCGTTGGACAGGGCGCCGCTGTCCCACTCGTAGTCGGGCAGGAAGCCGAAGGCATTCTCGAACTCGGATTCGTCGACTGCCAGCACCAGGAACGCGCCCGGTGCGATGGCGGCACCCGCCGGGAAGGTGAAGGTGAATCCGTCGAAGTACCATCCTTCCAGGTCGACTGTCGTGCTGCCGTTGTTGTAGAGCTCGAGGAATTCGAGCACATCCTCGCCGGCGGGATTGTACATGATCTCGTTGATCACGATGTCCAGGGTCCCGCTGAAGACCGTGTAGCTGTACCAGTCGCTGCTTGCGCTTTCCGCGTCGTCGTCTGTCGCCGTGACACGGTACTCCACGACGGATCCGGCGACCTGCCCGGGGATCACGGACTCGAAATCATCTCCGCTCATCAGGATCATCGGCTGGGACTGTAGCGGCCCGGCATCGACCGTGTACTCCAGGGTCACGCCGAAGACCATGCTTTCGTCGACGACCGTGGCGGTCACGGTGACGGCCTCGGCGGGGTTGACCAGCTCGGGATCCTGGATCACGCTGACGATCACGGGAGGACCGCCGAGAGCCTCGAAGGCGCTGTTCTGGGCGCCGGGAGTGCCGTTGCCGCTGCTGGCGGCCCAGTTGCTGCCGTCGTTGTTGTCCAGGGCCGGGTTCTTCAGTTCCAGGCTCGGTCCGTTGCCGTCCGGGTCGCCTGTCCAATCGCCGCCGTCATCGTAGTCCACGACATCGATCACGGCGAGGCTGCCGTCGACGAGCTCGATGTCCTCGCCGCCGTTGCTCAGGGCGCCGCTGGTCCACTGCAGCACGCCCGTGAGGCCATAGGTCGACATGATGGCTGCGGCATCCACACCGATCACCAGGTAGCCGCCGGCAGGCACGATGGTGGGATCTGGAAAGACATGGTCGACTCCCTGGGTGAAGGACCAACCACCCATGTTGACGTCGGATCCCCCGGTGTTGTAGAGCTCGATGTACTCGTTGATATCCGTTCCCGACTCGATCGGGTTGTACATGATCTCGTTGATCACGATGTCCGCCGAAGCGGCACCGGCCAGGGCGAGGCCGGCAAGACAGATCAAGGCATTCTTCATGGCTCTTCCTTCGGTTTTCAGGCGTTGTTGCAAACGGGTTGAATCAGGCACAGGCAGGGCCATGGCGGACCCTGCGCATCTTGTCTTGGTCGTGATTCTTTCCGCGACTAGGCGCGGCAGGGCTCGGGGCTGGATCTCGGCGGGCAAGCCGGAATCCCCCGATGGCCATCGAAACCCCCTCTCCCGGGGCAGCGACGGGCGGTCAGGCAGGGCCTTCGGCAGAGAACGGCCGCCTGACGGCCAACAGGAAGACACTCGAAGGTTAGATCGCGATAAGCATCCGGTTAGTTCCGGCCGGAACACGCTCCCCGGGCGAAGCGGGTACCCGAACGGAGAGATGGCGGAGCGCCAGTTGCCCTCCTTCGCACGACAAAAAACCCCGGCTCCGCAGCATGCGGAACCGGGGGAGGCGTTTATCGGACGGCTAGCGGGGATCGCGCGCTCCAGGCGCATCGATCACTTGACCAGCATCATCTTCCGCGCGCTGTGGCCGCTTTCGGTCTGCAGGCGGGCGATGTACAGCCCGGAGGGCCGGCCAGCCGCGTGGAAGACCGCTTCGTGCTCGCCGCCGGCCAGCATGCCGTCGATCAGCTGTGAGACAAGGCGACCCTGCAGGTCGTAGATGGCCAGGGAGACGGTGCCCGTCTCCGGCAGCGTGAAGGCCAGGGTCGTGGCGGGGTTGAAGGGATTGGGCACCGGAGCCTGCAGGGCGAAGGCCCGCGGCAGGTCGCGGGCGTCGGCCGTGGGGCTGTCCAGCCGGCTCAGGCTGAAAGTGAAGGGCTGGCCGTCCCACTGGAAACCGTCGACGACCGCGTAATACATTCCGGCGGGATAGTCGCCGCTGATCGTCTCGCTGCTGCCGATCAGCCAGGGCATGGCCAGGCAGTCTGCTGGATCACAGCTGCCGAGCAGGACCAGGTCCAGCTGCTCGCTGTCGCTGGAACTCAGCTCCAGGTGCAGGGGACCACCGGGATGATCGATGGCAAAGATCACTTCCGGCGCGGTCTCGCCCGTGAAGCAGTAGCCGCTCCACAGGTTGCCGTTCTGCGAATCGGCACTGGAGCCGTTGACGGTCTCGCCCAGCGCCAGCGGCAGGGCGGAGGCGCAGGGGTCCAGGTCGCCGGGACAGGTCACATCCAGCTCGAAGGTGAAGGGGGCGCCGTTCCAGTTGTAGGCGTCGACGACCACGTAATACGTGCCGGCCGCGTAGTTGCCCGAGATCGACTCGCTGCTGCCGACCAGCCAGGGCATGGCCAGGCAGTCCGCCGGATCACAACTGCCGAGCAGGACCAGGTCCAGCTGCTCGCTGTCTGTCGAACTCAGCTCTAGCGAAAGAAAGCCGCCCGGGTGCTCGAGGGAATAGATCACCTCGGCACCGCTCTCGCCGCTGAAGCAGTAGCTGGTCCAGGTGTTGCCGTTCTGCGAATCGGCACTGGACCCCGTCATGGTCTCGCCGCAGGTCAGCGGAATGGCGTTCTCGCAGAAGTCCTGGCTGCCCAGGCACTGCACATCCAGGGTATAGCTGAAGGGAACTCCGTCCCAGAAATAGGCGTCGACGACCACGTAGTAGGTGCCGGCAGCGTAGTCGCCGGAAATCGTCTCGAAACTGCCGACCAGCCAGGGCATGGCCAGGCAATCCGCCGGATCACAGCTGCCGAGCAGCACCAGGTCCAGCTGTGCGCTGTCCGGGCTGTCGAGGGTAATGCTGAGCAGCCCGCCGGGGTGGTCGATCACATGCAGCACCTCCGGCGCCGTTTCGCCGGAGAAGCAGTAGGCCTCCCAGAGGTTGCCGTTCTGGGAATCGGCCGAACTGCCGGTGTAGACCTCGTTGCAGGCCAGTGGAATCGCCAGGTCGCAGGCCGTCTGCTGGTCGCGGGAGCCGGAGTCCGCAATGGCGTCTCCGCTGTGGGTCTGCATCTGGCCGTTTTGCACCGGCGCCGACTGGCTGGCGGCATGCAGGGAGCTGGCCAGTAGCCCGAGACAGAGCGGAGTCAGGAAATGGGTCATGAGGTCCTCTTCAGGATGAGTGAGTGGGAATCTGCTGTTGATGCATTGTTCAAGCCGGGTACTATTGAAAGAAATGGCAGGAATCGAAGCAAGCGAAGAATGAAGCTGCAGCTGAAGATCCAGACCGCGACCAACGACCAGCCGAATACAAGCGATCCCTGGCGGGGAGGCATTACGCTTCTTCTAGACACATTTTACAGAATCAGCTTCCGAGCTGGCATTGCCGAAGGCACTTCTCTATTCTTCGGTGCTAACACAGCAGTTCACAGTACAAGCAACGATCAGGACACCATGCAAAACCACGGTACCCGTTTTCCCGGCCTGCAGGCTCTCTCTGCTTTCTTCCTGCTGGCACTCTTTGCGGGCTCTCCCGCTCATGCCCAGACCCGCGACATCACGGACCTGCAGATCACGGCCCAGGGCGATTCCCTGCGCCTGGAATGGGAGGAGCAGGCAGGCGTGCCGAAGATCAGCTATTCAGCGGAACCCCACGGCGTATACGGAATCGTCCCAGACGCCACCACCTGGACCAACGGCCAGCGCCGCTTTGCCAGCTTCCCGGCGGACACGGCGGGCATCGGCTTCTTTCGGGTCAGCGTCAACCAGCCGCCGGTCGCCAGCCTGCCCCAGGGGCCGCTGCTGGTCGAGCTGGGCCAGCTGCTGCAGATTCCGGCGGGAGGATCAGACCCGGACGGGGACCCTCTGAGCTACCGCTGGGAGAGCGTGGATCACGCGCCTCAGTTCGGTGACACGCTGAGCCTGCCCACGCCGAGCGATGACGGCGTGATCTGGTCCTTTGCCCTCTACGCCAGCGACGGACTGCAGGAGAGCGCCCCGGCGCAGGTCGAGGTGCGCGTGGTCCAGCCCGTGCTCGACGGCTGGTGCGTGGCTCCCTGGGGAGACGACGGCAACCCGGGCACTCCCCTGCTGCCCAAGGCCACCGTCGGGTTGGCCGTCGAACAGGCGCCGGGCAGCCGCGTCTACGTGGCCGAGGGCGAGTACGAGGGCTTTCTGGTCAGCCAGCTTCCGGGTCTGGTGCTCAAGGGCGGCTATTCACAGGACTTCCTGCACCGCCATCCCGAGAACAGCCAGACGATTTTCAACAGCCAACAGACCCTCACGGGTGCCCGCATTCGAATCGACTCCAGCGACGGGGCCCACCTGTCGGGGATACAGATATTGGGCGGGAACCCGGCCCTTGGCCTGGCTTTCAGCGACGATCTGTTCCTCGAAGACCTGGTCCTCGAATCGGACCCAGGCAGCAACGGCCAGCATGGCTTTCCGGGGATCAACGGGAACAACGGCGGCAACGCCCAGAATGGACGACCCGGCTGCGAGGATGGCAGCGGTCCCTTCTGCGAGAGCTGCTCGCGCCCGTCAGGTGGACTTGGCGGCTCGGGCTATTACTATGGCGGGCGCGGGGGCCATGGCGGCCACGGATCAGGTTCCGGGTACAATGGCATTGATGGCGGTGGCCCCTTTGGCGGCCCAGGATCCGGCGGAGCCTCGGGCCAGAACGCCAGCCGGGGCTATGCCGGCGGTGACGGCGCAAACGGGGACAACGGGGCCCAGGGGCTCCAGGGCAGCTGGAACCCGCTCTCGACGACCCTGCAGGTCTACGTCGGCGGCAATGGCACGCGCGGAGACGGAGGCGCCGGCGGGGGCGGCGGTGGGGGCGGCGGCGGCGGCACCAGTGGCTGCGACAGCTACGGCAGCTCCGGCGGCGGCGGTGGCGGGGGAGGCTATCCCGGCTATGGCGGAACCGGTGGCGAGGGGGGACAGGCCAGCATCGGCCTGCGGCTGCGCGAATGTTCCAACGTGACCCTCTTCGCCCAGATCACCGTCGGCAGCGGCGGCCAGGGCGGCAATGGTGGCCAGGGAGGCAGCGGCGGTACTGGGGGCAACTACGGGAATGGCGGCGCCTACGGCGGCAGTGGCGAACAAGACGACGCCGGAAACGGAGCGCGCGGCGGCGAAGGCGGTGATGGCGGCAACGGGGGCTGGGGCGGCAACGGCGCCGGCGGGCCGGCGGTCGGCATCCTGACCAACAACGCCGAGCCATCGAGCGGCGCGGTCCAGGTCAACCTGCCGGCCCCGGCCCCCGGAGGCAGCAACGGTGGCGGCACGGGCCTGCCCGGCGCGACCCTTGCCCTGCTGAACGTGAGCAACCCGACGGCCGTGCCTTCCGGGCTGGACCTGCAGGTGCGCTAGCAGCTGCCAGCAACCGTAGAGCAACTGGCCCCGCCGCGTGATTCGCGGCGGGGCCTTTCTGTCTGTGTCTCACAGGAACGGACTCCAGGAGTGCCCGAGGCTCAGGGCTGCAGGACCGTCTCGAGCATCGCCGCCGTATACGGGCCGTCGGCCTGGCGGGAACGGCTCGCCAACTGCCGCCAGGCCTGAAAGACCGGCACGGGGCTATGCGCATACAGCAGGTAGCCGCAGGGGTAGACGGCGGCGAAGTCGCCCTCGCCGACGGCCGCTTTCAGGGAGCGTCCTTCCAGCGCCCTCTCGCAGGCCGAGGCCATCGAAACGCTGAATGCCGCCGAGTCGGCCTCGCTCCAGATGCCGGCTCGCGTCAAGGCCGAGACGGCCTTGGCCTCGGCGCCGCCCTCGTGGATCCAGGGGAGATGCGAGGCAAAGGGCGTGTCGAGGCTCTGTTCTTGCCAGAGGTGAGCCAGCTCGTGGGCGATTAGCTTCTGCAGCCCCTGTTTCAGGGAGGGCTGCTCCTCCAGCAGGTCGCGGCCCTGGAAATGCATCATAAACTGCCCGGCCAGAGCACCGCCCTTGATCGAGTAGCCTTCGGCAGCGTGCAGCATGCCAGCGGCGAAGAGAGCCAGGGGACGATCGGTCAGCTCCAGTTGAAGTTCGTTCCTGTAGACGGCAGAAGCGGCAGGGGCGACCTGCTCCACCGTGTCGAGGATCCACGCCGGTAGGGCCGGGTCGATCAGAAGCCGCAAGCCGTTGTGCTCCCTGGGCTCCTGAGGCCCGAAGAAGGCGTAGGCGGGATCGCCGAAGGCCGGCAACGCGGGAAGTAGTGTCAGGTCGCCTTCCAGGCCATCCAGTACGAAGGAGCACTCGAGCAGTTGCCAACCCTGCTCCGTCTTCGCTTCTCCCCAGAGGTGGCCCAGGAAGAGGGCCCGGCCACCGTCGGAAAAGCGCGCCACCGGCATATAGGTGTCCGCCTCGAAGGAGCTGTCGCTGGCGAAGAGCACACTGAAACTGTTGCGCGCCTTGCCTGAAAGGAGCAGTTTCCCGGCTCCTTCCCCTTCCTCGAAAACGCATCCGGGCGTTTCCAGGAGCCATCCATCGCTGCGGAATGCGCCCGCGCGTGTCACGAACTGCAGGGCTTCGACGGAATTCTCGAATCTGTAGAGGACGCGCCAGCGATCCTCATCCAGCCTTGCGACCTGGATTTCGGCCCTCACTTTCGCGGCCCCGACTTCACCCGTACAGGCAAGCACCGCCAGAAACAGGATCCTCACCATCCACTTGGCCATGTACCTCGCACTCCTCTTTCTTGAATGCCATCAATGATTCTTTGACCGACAAGCCAGGGCATCGTTTCTGCGGAAACACGGTTTTCCAGGGCGTATCCGGACACATGCCTAGCAAAAACGGGCCCCGCAGGGCCCGCTCGTGATTCATGAAGTGCATGATCCTAGTCGCAGAGATGCAACGCCTGGTAGAAACGGCGTCCCAGTGTGACACCGCCCGTGTGGGTGTAGCTGCCGTCCATGGCATCGACCTCCACCAGCAGGGCGCCCTCCTCGTAGGCTTCCATGCCGTTGGTGATGCGAAGGGTTCCGGCTACCGGGGTCCAGCTGAGCACGGCACTGGTGCCGACGGTCTCGATGGTGAGCTCGACGGCCTCGCAGGGCTGGCTGGTCGTGACACAGAGGTTCAGCTCGTCGAAGAACTCTTCCCCGTTGCCCCACCAGTTGTCGTAGCTCTCGCCGTTGTAGAAGCTGCTGTACTCCTCGTAGCCGCCGGGGCTGCCGGCGAAGAAGCCCAGGCGATCGTCCATGCCTGCCGGAGCGAAATCCACGCGGATCACATAGTCCTGGAAGGCCTGGATCTGGTAGCCCAGCGGGGTCATGTCCAGTTCCATGTAGCCGTCCCCAAGAGCGCCGGCATCAAAGTCCAGCGAACCGGCCAGGCTGCCGGGGTAGTCGCCGGGCGCGGGCTCGTATACGGCAAGGCTCAGGGTGCCATCGTGCTGGGGTTCGCTGTCCGTGTCCACGTGCAGCAGCACCGACTGCAGGGTGGCGTCGGCCTCGGGAATGAAGAGCTGCAGGTAGCTCAGCGCCGAGCCCATGGGATCGGGCAGGGTGAGCAGCAGGCCCGTGCTTTCGTGGTGGCAGAGGGCATCCTCGCCCAGGCAGTCGGCACGCAGGGTGAAGGTGAAGGGTTGGCCATCCCACTGGAAGGCGTCGACGACTACGAAATAGCGGCCGGCGGGCCAGACGCCGCTGATCGTTTCCGAGCTGCCGATCTGCCAGGGCATGGCCAGGCAGTCTGCTGGATCACAACTGCCGAGCAGGATCAGGTCCAGCTGCCCGGAGTCCTGGGAATCCAGTTCCAGGCTGAGCAGGCCGCCCGGATGATCGAGTGCGTAGAGCACTTCCGGACCGGACTCGCTGGAATAGCAGTAGTCGCTCCAAAGGTTGCCGTTCTGGGAATCGGCGCTGGAACCATTGACCGTCTCGCCACAGTTCAGCGGCAGGGCGAATTCGCAGGGATCCAGCTCGCCGGGGCAGGTCACATCCAGCTCGAAGGTGAAGGGCTGGCCATTCCAGTTGTAGGCGTCGACGATGACGTAATACGTGCCGGCGTCGTACTCGCCGGAGATCGATTCGCTGCTGCCGATCAGCCAGGGCATGTCCAGGCAGATCGGCAGCAGAAAATCGTACTCGCCGGAGATCGATTCGCTGCTGCCGATCAGCCAGGGCATGGCCAGGCAGTCGGCTGGATCACAACTGCCGAGCAGGATCAGGTCCAGCTGTTCACTGTCCGTGCTGTTCAAGGTCAGGTTGAGCAGACCGCCCGGATGGTCGAGCACATGGATGATCTCCGGAGCGGACTCGCCGCTGAAACAGTAGGCGGTCCACATGTCCCCGTTCTGCGAATCGGCGCTGCTGCCGTTGTAGACCGCATTGCATGCCAGCGGAAAGGCCAGATCGCAGCCCTCGCGCTGGTCGCGGGAGGCGGGGGGCAACACGGCCTCGCCGTGATCCGCCTGCAGGGTCGCGTTCGTCAGCAGATGGTTCCGTGTGGCCTCGGCGGGCATTTCGGCAACCGCAGGCTGCGCCGCCTGCAGCGCGCCGGCGAGCAGGCCGCCGCAGAGGGTGATCATCAATGGGTTCATGGAGTCCTCGTGGATGGGTTCGATTCTTCGCTGTCTTTCGTTCAAGCCGACCCTTTAGAACGGAAAGTGCGCCGATTGAAGCAAGGGCTAGCTCTGTCCAGGGAAGAGGCATGGGATGAGGTGCTGTGTCGGCCGCAATCGTCGATCCTGGTGCCTTGACGAAGGGGGATGTGTACTCCGCCTTCGGGATTGACGATTGCGGAGAGGTCTCTGGGCGGGGGCACAGGGTGTCAGCCGCAATCGTCGATCCTGGTGCCTTGACGAAGGGGGATGTGTAATCCGCCATCGGGATTGACGATTGCGGAGAGGCCTCTGGGCGGGGGCAAAGGGTGTCGGCCGCAATCGTCGATCCTATAGGAAAGCGCGCTAGGCGCGCGCACTATCTCTGGGCCTCTCCGTACGAAAACGAGAAATGGCACACCGACGGTGTGCCATTTCTCGTTTTCGTACGGAGAGGGAGGGATTCGAACCCTCGGATGGTTTCACCCATCATACCCTTAGCAGGGGTACGCAATCAGCCGCTCTGCCACCTCTCCTGGATTTTTGGTCCCGCCTGTCGGAAATAGCGGAGGAAGGGGGACTCGAACCCCCAAGGGCGCTAACCCGGCGGTTTTCAAGACCGCTGCCTTACCAATTAGACTATTCCTCCAGGCAGACCCCGAATGTAGAATGCTGTTCTTCAAAAGTCAAAGGGCTGCCCGATTCCCTTGCATTGAAACCCGCTTGCCTGTTCCTTCGTATCTTCGACGCGGAGGGCGACGGGGCCCTCCGGCAACAGCGGCTATTCGTGACCCTCTTCCTTCTTTGGTGTGTAGGCCTGCCCGGGCTTTGGGCTCTGGTGCGGGAATGCCGCGACATGCGGCGCGCGGCCCAGGTGCCCCCGGCGGAGCTGCGACCGCTGCAGGATGAAAGTGCCGCCGGCCTGCGGGTCGTCTGCGCCTTCCGGAACGAAGAGGCCTGTCTGCCCGAACTGCTGGCGGCCTTGCTGCCCCAGCTGGAATCCCTGCCCGGCGCCGAGGCCTGGTTTGTCGATGACCACAGCAGCGACGGCGGAGCCGCGCTGGTCCGCGAGGCGGCCCAGCGGAACCCGTCGATCCACCTGCTGGAGGCAGAGGGACAGGGCAAGACCGCGGCTCTAGCCCAGGCGATTCGCGCCTGTGGCGGAAAGGTGCTGGTCTTTCTTGACGGGGATTGCGTGCCTGGGGCCGGATGGCTCAGGGCGCACGCACGGGCCCACGAAGACGGGGCGCGAATCGTGCTGGCCCACCAGCGCGTGATCGGCAAGGGATTCTCCCCCATGGAAAGCCTGCTGGCCAGCGCCCAGGTCGCCGGCGGAGCCGTGCGAGGCGCGCCTCCCTTCGCCCGCGGAGGAAACTGGTCGATCCGGCGCGAGGACTGGGAGGCTGTCGGCGGCTACGCCTCCATGGCCGCCCAGGGAAGCGGAGACGATGTCTTCCTGCTGCACCGCCTGCTGGACTCCGCGCCGACCTGTCGCTTCCTGCTCGGCGATGGCTGCCAGGTCAGCACGCCGGCCCTCGAGCGCCGCAAGCGGCCGGCCCAGCGTCGCCGGCGCTATTCGAAATGGCGCGGGCTCTCCGGCAGAGAGGCCCTGCGTCATGGCCTGCTCGCCTGGGGCCTGCTGCTGGGCATCGGGCTGCCCGTGGCGGCAGCGGCCACGAAGAACGGCATGGCGACCCTGCTGCTGCTGATGCAGCTGGCCTGGCTCTGGGTGATCGCCGCGCGCGCCCTGCGCCGTTTCGCCCGAAGTCTTCCGGCCGACGCCGCGGAGAGGAAAGGCCTGCGCCGCCTCCCTCTCTGGCCGGGACTGGTATTCGTATACAGCCTCTGGGGAGGACTCGGCGGCTATACCTGGAAGGGGCGCGAGGCGCGCACCCTTTCCGCAAGGAGAGAGAGCACATGAAAGAGCACTGGCTCTTCATTCGTCACACATTCAGCCTGCGCCGCGTCTGGAACGCGGCGATCAACGGCCTGTCCTACCACCTGAGCAACTGGATCGGCAAGCCCGTCGTCTGGGGCCTGCCGCCGGTGGTCGCCGTCGAGCCGACCAATCTCTGCAACCTGAAGTGCCCGCTCTGCCCCACCGGCGCGGGCACCCTGCGTCGCCACGGCTCCTTCATGGATTTCGAGCTCTACAAGAAGGTCATCGACGAGGTATACAGGGACTCCTTCATGATCCTGCTCTGGAACCAGGGCGAAAGCTTCATGAACAAGGACTTCCTCAGGATGGCGCGCTATGCCGCCGACCGGGGCCTCTGGACCTACAGCAGCACCAACGGCCATTTCCTCGACGACCCGGAGGCTGTCGTACATAGCGGCCTGGGAACCCTGCTGGTCAGCGTGGACGGCGCGACGAAGACGACCTACGAGGCCTATCGCCGCAGCGGCAAGTTCGACCAGGTGATCGAGGGCATGCGCGAGCTGGTCGCCGCCAAGCGCCGCCTGAAGAGCGCCACACCCGTGATCCATCTGCAGTTCATCATCATGCGTCACAACGAGCACGAGATTCCGCACATCACCGAGCTGGCGCGGGAGATCGGCGTCGACCGCCTGACCCTGAAGACCGTGCAGATCTACGACGATGCCGACATCGATGTCTGGCTGCCGGAGAACATGGGCCAGAGCCGCTACGAGATCACGGAGGACGCGGAAGGCAAGCACTTTGCCCTCAAGGGCGGCTACAAGAACCGCTGCCGCAAATTGTGGAACATGCCCGTGGTCAACGCGGGCGGCGAGTTCGCCGTCTGCTGCTTCGACAAGGACGTGGACTTCCCCATGGGCAACATGAAGAGCGAGGGCTTCCGCGCCATCTGGAAAAGCGAGCGCTACCAGGCTTTCCGCCAGGGGCTGATGCAGGATCGCAGCGCCCTGGAAATGTGTCGCAACTGCGGCGAAGGCGTGAAGCTGAATCACGACCAGCGCGACATCCAGGTCGATCTGTCCAGGTCGGCCGCCACTCCGCAAAGGGTCGAGCTAAGCCCCGAAGAAGAGGCGGAACTGGCGCGCACGATTGCCGAGCGCGTCGATTCCACGGTCGAACGCATCGACACGCCGGAAGAAGCCCGCATGCGTGCCGAGAAGCTGGCCCGCGCCAAGGCGTCCCGCCCCCGAACCGCCGGCAGTCGCGAGAGTCGCCGCGAAGGCCGCACCGGCGTGGCCGGTCTTTCGCTGGGACAGGGGCCGCGCCCCATCGAGGAACTGCGCAACCGGCAGACGGACTCGAACAAGGAACAGCCCCGGTGAATCTCCGGCCCTGGCGGGGTGCGCTGCAGCTGGCTGTCAGCCTGGGCGCGCTCTGGCTGATCAGCCGCAGTGTTTCCCTGCAGGATCTCACTCGCCTCTGGAGCCTGGCCGACGGCGGGCTGCTCTTCGCGGCGGTCGCCCTGCTCCCGCTCAACCTTGGGCTGCAACTGATGAAGTGGCGTACCCTGCTCCTGGGCCTGGAGGTGCTGCCTCCCGGCAAGCAGATCCTGCGCAGCTGGTTCCTGGGCCTGCTGCTCGGCCTGTTGACGCCCGGCCGTCTGGGAGAACACGGCCGTATACTTTTCCTCAGGGACATTCCCCGCTCGCGTCTGCTCACCCTGAGCCTGCTTGAACGGGCCGCCAGTTCCGTGGTCACGGTCTTCCTGGGACTGGCCTGCCTGCTGGCCCTTCCCCACTCATGGTTTCCCGGACTGCCGCGCCAGGCGATTCTCGTCTACGCGGGAGTCTCCTTCCTGCTGCACCTGCTGGCGCTGGCGGTCCTGCTGCGCCCGGTGCTGCTTGGCGGTCTGCTGGACCGCCTGCCAAGGCTTCGTGAACACCGCCGCCTGCAGGAGGCGCGCGCGGCCCTGGCCGGCATTGCCCCCTCGCATCGCCTGGCCCTATTGGGCTGGTCCCTGGCTTTCTGGCTGTGTTTCACCGGCCAGTTCGTGCTGCTGATCCGCTCCCTGGGATTCGAGCATTCGCTGAGCTGGGCCGCGGCCGGCGGCACCTTCCTGCTCAACGCCCTCTTCCCGATCAGCTTCGGCAATCTGGGCCTGAGGGAACTGTTCTCCGCGGCCCTGTTCCAGTCGATCGGCGCAGAGGCGGCGCTGGCTGTCGGGGCCAGCCTGCTGCTCTTCAGCATCAACATGCTGCTGCCGGCGCTGATCAGCCTGCCCCTGCTCCGGTCGGGGAGAGCCTCGTGAGCCTGCTGCTTCTGCTGGGGGCCGTATACGCCCTTGCCGTCTGGCGCCTGGGCAGCCTGCTGCGGCCGGAAACCGCCGACGGGACGGAGCCCCTTCCCGGCCTGAGCGTCCTGGTGTGCTACAGAAACGAGCAGGAGCGGATTGCCGCCTGCCTTGAGAGCCTGCTCGAGCAGGATCACCCGGAGCTGGAAGTGCTGGCGATCAACGATCGCAGCGAGGATCAGGGGCCGGAGATCGTCGCCGGGATGGCGAGGAAGCATCCCCGCCGGCTGCAGGCCCTCGCGGCTCCTGCGCCGGGCGGAAAGAAGCGCGGCCTGAGCGCAGGCATGCAGGCGGCGACATACGACCTGCTGGCTGTGGTGGACGCCGATTCCCGCGCGCCGCAAGGCTGGGCCCGCCGCCTGGCAGGCGCGTTTGACCAGGAGACGGGCCTGGTTGCCGCGCCGGTCGTCTTCGAAAGCGGGAACAGCAGCCTCTTCTCCCGCGCCGTCGCCAGCGAGTACGCCGCCCTGCTCGGAGCGGGGCTCGCCGCTCTGGCGGACGGCCGACCGCTCTTCGCCAGCGGCAGCAACCTGGCCTGGCGTCGCCAGGCCTTCCTCGACGCCGGCGGCTACCAGGGCCTGGAAGACATTCCCAGCGGGGACGATACCCTGTTGCTCCAGCGTATACACACAAGAACGCGCTGGAAACTGCGCAGCCTGCTCGACCCGCGGGCCGTGATCCACACGCGCGGTCCATCAAGCCTGGCCGAGCTTGTGCGCCAGCGTGTCCGCTGGAACAGCACCGAGCGGCACTACCCGGACCCGCTGGCCCTGCTGGCCGCCCTGGCCGTGTATACGGTCTGGCTCGGACTGCCGCTGTCCCTCGTCCTGGCCCTGGCCGGGCGGGCGGATGCCGGCGCGGTCCTGCTGCTCTGGCTGCTCAAGCTGCTGCCCGACCTGCGGCTGGCGGGGCGCGCCCGGGAGACCTTCGGCCTGCCGAAGGATTCGCTCTCCCTCTTGCCGGCCTGGCTGCTGCAGCTGGGCTATGGCCTGCTGGTTCCTTGGCTGGGCCTGGCCGGCCGCTTCCGTTGGCGGGAAGGCCGATGACGGGCTGGTACTACCGAAGCGGCGGGCCGCGGCATCTTCTCCAGGGCGGTCTCTGGTCCCCTCCCCGGGGGCAGGGCCTGCTGGCCAGTTTCGACGACGGGCCCAGCGGGAACAGCCTCAGAATCGGCGAGCTGCTGGCCGGATCCGGTGTGCGCGCGCTGTTCTTCGTGTTGGGCGACAAGGCGCGAAGGCACCCCGAATGGCTGCGGGAGCTGGCGGCCCAGGGGCATCTGCTGGGAAGCCACGGCGAGCGGCACGAGCGGCACACCTGGCTGCGCGCGGAGAGCGTGCGCGAGTCCCTGCGACGCAGCCAGGACGCGATCCGCGCGGCGGGCCTGGAGCCCTCGGGCTGGTTCCGTCCGCCATACGGCGCCTGGTGGCCCTGGCAGAACCGCCTGCTGAAGGAAGCGGGCCTTAGGGCGCTCTACTGGAACCTCAACCCCCACGACTATGCGGGCATTCCGGCGAAGACCATTCGCGATCGGCTCTTGCGCTATCGGCGCGAGCGCAGCCTGGCTCTTCTCCATTGCAGCGGAAACAACGAAGAGCAGACATGGCTCTGCCTGCAACGCTATCTTCCGGAATTGCTGGAAGCCGGACTGGGCCGGCTGGCGCCGATGGAACTGCTCCCCGGCACCTAGGGGAAGCGTCCTCCGCAAGGGTCGAGAACGACCGATACAGGAGATGAAAGGAACCCGGCGATGATCAATATCCGCTCCGAGGTCGGCCGGCTGAAGACCGTGCTGATCCACCAGCCCGGATTCGAGCACCGCAAGACCGTGCCCTGGAACAAGGACGCGATGCTCTTCGACGACATCCTGGATGTAGACGCGGCGCGCCGCGAGCACCGGGGCATGGCCGACGAACTGGCCGCTTCCGGCGTGGAGGTGGTCTACCTGCTCGACCTGTTGAAGGAGGTCTGCGCCGACAAGCAGCGGCGCCGCGCCTTCTACGAGGATTTCCTCGGGCCGGAGATCCTGCGGACGCTCGATGTCGATCGCCTGCAGCCCTGGCACCTGATCCACGGCTGGCCGGACCGTTTCCTGATTACGGCGGACACGCTGGTGCCGCCCCTGCCCAACCTCTATTTCACCCGGGATCCGGCTTTCGTGATCCACGACTGCCTGATCGTGAGCCATCTCTACTGGCCGGCCAGGCTGCGCGAAAGCCGCCTGCTCTCGAGCATCTTCCGCCTGCATCCCTCCATGCAGGAGGTCAAGGTCTGGGACGGCCTGCTGGAGAGCGAGGAGACGCGGGTCGAAGGCGGGGATGTGCTCGTCGCCAACGAGCATACGGTCCTGGTCGGCGTTGGCGAAAGGACGACCTCTGCGGGTGCCGATCTGCTGGCGGAACACCTCTTCAAGCATACGCCGGTGGACACGGTGATCAAGATCCTCCTGCCCGCCAAGCGCGAGTTCATGCACCTGGACACGGTGCTGACCTTCGTGGATCACCAGCGCATCCTGACCATGCCCTATCTCTGGGACCGTCCGGATCTCTACGCCGCCGTGGCGGACAAGGCCCGCGATATCTGCATCCGCAACCACCACCAGTATACGGGACCGGATCCCGACGAGCTGCGCACCGGTTCGCAGATGGAGATCCTGCGCAAGGGCAAGAAGGTGGAATGCAGGGACAAGGTGCTCGAGGGCCTGGCCGAGCTGGGCATCATCAACCCGGACTGGACGGTCTGGGTCGGCGGCCGGCTGAATCTCTACCCGACCCCGGACGAGCACATCATCTGCGCCCTGCGCGAACAGTGGAACGACGCCGCCAACACCTTCGCCATCAGCCCGGGGCGCGTGCTCTGCTACCAGCGCAACATGCGCACGCTGCAGGCGCTCGAAGAGGCGCACGTGGACCTGGTGACCTTCCACGGCAGCGAGCTGGTCCGCGGCCGCGGCGGTGCGCGTTGTATGACAATGCCCCTGGGCCGGGTGGAGTCGGTGTAGCACGCGAAGGATGGCAGGGGCGAACCCCGGCACATCCGTGGTGACACACCTTCGCACTTCCCCCAATCCGTCATCCCCGCGCAGGCGGGGCCCATTCCGTTCCGGACGCTGCTTCTTGTGCGTTCCGCCGACTGTCTGCAATCAAAAGCTCTTCGCGGAACAATGGATTGGCTATACGCCAGGATAGGCCCCCGCCTTCGCGGGGGCGACTGAATGGAGAGGATCTCCCGTAACACTAAAGCGGGCGGCTGCAACGCAGCCGCCCGCTCTTTTGTATACAGTTCCTCCGCGCTCTCCGTCTCCTCCGCGCCCTCCGTGCGAGTTCTTATTCGGAAAGCTTCGCCAACACGAAAGCCAGGTCCGGCTGCCCGATCTCCTGCAGCTCATAGCCCACCCGCAGGCAGGGGCAGTCGAAGTTGATCAGCTTGCGCAGGTCGATCGGCGTGCCGATGATCACCAGGTCGGCATTGACGGCCTCGATGGTCTTCTTCAGGTCCTCGACCTGGGCCGGGCTGTAGCCCATGGCGGGCAGGATCTCGCCCGTGTCCGGGTACTTCTCGAAGGTCGTCTGGATCGAGCCGACGGCGAAGGGCCTGGGATCAATGATCTCCGCCGCGCCGTGACGCTTGGCGGCGACCCAGCCGGCGCCGTACTTCATGCCGCCGTGTGTCAGCGTCGGGCCGTCCTCGACCACCAGCACGCGCTTGTCGCGGATCTTCTCCGCCTGCTCCACGGTCAGGGGACTGGCGGCCTCGATGACCGTCGCCTCCGGATTCAGCTTGTAGTCGATGCGGTGACACAACTCGATGTCCTCGCGCGAGGCGCTGTCGATCTTGTTGACGATCAGCGCGTCGGACATGCGGACATTGGTCTCGCCCGGGTAGTACTTCTCCGCGTGATCCGGCCTGTGCGGGTCGACGACGGTGAAGAAGACATCCGGCTTGATGAAGGGCGTGTCGTTGTTGCCGCCGTCCCAGATCACGATGTCCGCTTCCTCCTCGGCGCGGCGCAGGATGGCCTCGTAGTCGACGCCGGCGTAGATCACCAGGCCCGCGTCCACGTAGGGTTCGTACTCCTCGCGCTCCTCGATGGTGATCTTGTGCTTGGCCATGTCCTCGTAGGTGGCGAAGCGCTGCACGGCCTGTTCGGCCAGGTTGCCGTAGGGCATGGGGTGGCGGATCGCCACGACCTTCTTGCCCGTCTCCTTGAGCAGCTTGACCACCTTGCGGCTGGTCTGGCTCTTGCCGCAGCCGGTGCGGCTGGCGCAAACGGCGACCACCGGCCGCGAGCTGGGCAGCATGGTCTTCTTCGGGCTGAGCAGGATGAAATCCGCTCCGTTGGCGTTGCAGATCGCCGCCAGGTTCATCACGTGCTGATAGGGCACATCGCTGTAGCTGAAGACGCACTGCTCGGCTTTCAGCTCCTTGATCAGGCGCGGCAGCTCGCTCTCATCCTCGATGGGAATGCCGTAGGGGTAGCGCGGTCCCGCCAGTTCGGGCGGATACCGGCGACCGTCGATGTCGGGAATCTGCGTCGCCGTGAAGGCAACCACCTCGACCTCCGCATTCTCGCGGTAGCAGACATTGAAGTTGTGGAAATCCCGGCCTGCGGCTCCCAGGATGATGGTGCGAGTGGACATGGAACTCCTCCGCATGATTCGCGTTCTGCGCGGGCGCGCCTTTCGAAGGCAGGGTGGTCATCACCGGGCTGCTTCAAAACAGAGTTTGTCATGCCAAAGGCGGAGGTGCCTTGACGATTGTCATGCACAGATCTGCTCCAGGACAAGGCGGCCGGAAGTCCAGCAGCGAAGCCCGAAGCTGGTGGGCAACCTGGAGGAACGCGGCCAGGGCAGACTCAGTCGCGTTGCGAGCTTTCAGCCGGCAGCCGCAGCCGGTGTCGCTCGTCGAAGAAGCCGCGCTGGGCCATCTGCAGGGCGATGCGCTGGCCGAGGATCGTCGCCAGGAAGATCAGCAACAGGACCAGGTACTGGTAGAGAATGGCCTGCATCACGGAGGCGCCGGCCAGCAGCTGGCCGGTCATCATCCCAGGCAGGAAGACGATGCCCACCGTGGCCAGGCTGTTGATCGCCGGCGTCAGCGCGCGCCGCATCTCGCCCTTCCGCAAGGGGGCCAGGGCTTCTCCCGGAGTCATGCCGAGGGCCAGCCTCTCCGTGATCCATTCGCGCTCCTCGCGCAGGCGGGCGCAGAAGCCCTGCAGCGAAAGGCTGATGCCGTTCATCGAGTTGCCGAGCATCATGCCCAGCAGGGGAACCACGAGGCGCGGCTCCTCGAAGAGTCCCTGGCGCAGCACGATCAGGGCGATCCCCAGGCTGCAGGCGGCGCTGCCGGCAAGGGCCAGCAGGGTGCCGGGCCACAGGCGGCGTGCCTCGTCTTCCTGCCGCGCCAGCACCTCGCGCAGGGCGGCTCCCAGCATGAGGACCATGCACAGCGCCAGCCAGGGCCAGCCGGCGCTTTCGAAGAGCCAGGCCAGCACCAGGCCCAGCAGGGCCAGCTGCACGGCGGCGCGCAGAACCGCGATCCAGGCCGGACGCGCGACGCCGCTGCGCAGGAAGCCCTCCAGGGCCAGCACCAGGCCCAGCAGGCCCAGCGGCAGGAGCATGCGTTCCAGCTGCAGTTCAATCATCGACGGGCGCTTCCATTTCGATCACCGTATCACAGGCCTCGAGCACCTCGCGGTTGTGGCTGACCCAGATCACGCCGCGCCCGTCCTGCTGCAGCCATTCGCGGACAACCCGGCACAGCAGGCCGCGTCCTTCCGGATCCATGTGCGCGCCCATCTCGTCCAGCAGCAGCACGGAGGGCTCCAGCAAAAGGGAGCGCAGCAGCAGCAGGCGCTGATCCTCTCCGCTGCTTCGTTCCTGCTTCAGTTCGCCGTCGATGCCGAGTCGTTTCGCCAGGGTTCCGGCCCTGTCGCTGTGCAGCAGTTCGGGAAAGGGCTCCCTGCGCAGCCGGCTGGCGGGCGGCGTATACAGCACCCGGCGGCGCCAGGCTTCCGGCCGGAAGTCCATCGCCGGACGCCCTTCCAGCAGGCAACGCCCCCGGTGGGGAGCCAGGTCGGCCATGGCCAGCAGCAGGGTGGTCTTGCCGCAGCCGCTGGGACCGCGCAGACCGAACATTCCCTTCGGCGGCAAGTCCAGGTCGATCCGCGGACTGAAAGCGGTCTGCAGTTCCTCGCAGCGGAAAAGAGGGGGGTGGCTCACAGGACCCTACTTGAGCAGCAGCAATCGCTGGACCTGCCGCATGCCGTTGCTGCTCAGGGCCAGCAGGTAGAGGCCCGCGGGCAATGAACCGGCATGCAGTTCCAGGCTGTGCTCGCCGGCGGCGCAGGGTCCTTCCCTCAGGATCTGCTCCAGCCCTCCCCGCAGGTTGTAGAGTTCGAGCCTCGCCAGGCCTTCCTGCCGCTGCACCCAGCGGATGCGCGTGCTCGGGTTGAAAGGATTGGGGTGGACGCTGAGTTCCGTATCCGTTGGCAGGGCAGGATCCGCGAGGCCTGTCTGTGTGACAGGCCGGAAATCGGCGAAACGGGGAATGTGATCCGAGGCCAGGGCCGCGTCCCCGGCCAGCAGGCTGTACTCGTCGAGCGCTTCTTCCGGCATCGAGGCGGTCCAGACCGTGCCGTGGCGCGCCGTCTCGATGACGCTGTCCGAGTAGAGCACATAGTCCAGCCAGCCCGGAGAGAAGCTGCTGCCCGTGTCATGCCAGGTGAAGACATCCGCCGTGCCGCAGTGCGGGCTGTTGAGGCTTGTGATTTCGCTGCCGTCCCAGTCGGGCGGGCTGTCGGGGCCGAAGAGCCCCTCGTTCTGCACATCGCCTTCCAGCAGCGTGAGCAGCTGCTGGCGCTGGCCGACCAGGTTGAAATCGCCCAGCAGGACGAAGGGCGTGTTCTGCGGAATGCCCTGGATCTCCCCGTTGCGCGCCTCGTGCAGGAAATGGATGATGCTGTCCGCCTCGTACTGCCGCTGGTTGTCGGCGCCGCAGCAGCGCAGATGGATGTTGAAGACCAGCAGCGGTCCGCCAAGGGCCGTGGACTGGGCATCCACCAGGTGCGCCGTGTTGCGGTAGCCGGCGTCGATCAGCCAGCTCTCCGTGATCGGCAGGGCGCTGGCGAGCACATTCCCGCTGCTCAGCTTGACGGCCTGCCACTCCTGCTCCGGAAACCACTGCTCGAGCTGCTGCACCACCTGCGAGGCGGGGGGGTCCCAGATCTCCTGGAAGGCGATCAGGTCCGGCCGCAGCGCCGCCAGCATGCGTTCATAGGCCGGCTGAGCCGAGGGCTCAAGCAGCAGGCGGCCATGCAGCGTGTTCCAGGCCATCAGCCGCAGGTCGGTGGCCTCCTCGCGCTCGAAATCGGGACAGGGCAGGGGCGGCAGCTCGCCGTCGTCGCCGAAGGAGGCCAGGAAGAAGCCGACATCCGGCAGGCGGTCGCCGGCGGTCACGCGCAGCACCGCCGTCAGGGTATTGGACGGAAAGAGGGGCTGTCCCGCCACCTCCGCCGTTCGCGAAAGAGCCAGTTCGAAGTCCGCGCTGCCGTGTGTCGGCAGGATGCGCAGGCCCACGTCAATGTGCGACACGGCGTTTCCCTGGCCCTGGGGCGTATACACGACCCCGCTGCGCGAGCCGAAGTACCAGGCGAAATCCACGCCCAGTCCTTCCTCCGCGAGCCCCGTCTGCGGATCGCCATCCGTGTCGACCAGCAGCTGCAGACCGTTGGGATCCTGCTGGACGAGCTCCTGGGCCAGCTCGATGCGGAAGACGGCATTCTGCTCGTCGTTGGCGAAAGACAGGCCGAGCAGGTCGATCGAGGCCCCGTCCCCCGTCGGATCCTCCTCCACCTGGGCCGCGCCCGCCCAGTCCTCCGTGAAACCGTCGATCGCCAGGCGACGGAGCTCGGCGGAAACCGGCAGGGCCAGCGAAAGCGCCAGCAGGGAAGCCAGGATCCTATTTGAGAAGCAGCAGGCGTTGTGTGACATGTCGATCCTCCGTGCGAAGGTGCATCAGGTAGACGCCGCTGGGCGCTCCGCCCGCGTGCCATTCGAGGCTGTGCCTTCCGGCGGCATAGCGTGTGACAGGCCAGTCTTCCACCATGCGGCCCGCCAGGTCGTATACCGCGGCCTGCAGCAGCCCGGCCCGCTCCAGCTGGAAGAGCACGCGGGTCCGCGGGTTGAAGGGGTTGGGGTGCGCTCCGAGCAGTTGCAGGCCTTCCGGTCGTGCGCTTGCCTCGTCGACAGAGACCCAGACGAGGGTGGCGCGAAAGGGAAGATGATAGGTTCCCGCCGTGCTGCGGAAGGAGATGTCGATCTCGTTCTCCTCGAAGGGAGCCGTTTCGGAAAGCGCGAAAGAGACGGCGGCCGCTTCCCCGGGCTCGAGGGTCGAGGGCAGCTCTCCCAGCTCCAGCAGGGGCGGATCCGCCTCGAGGCTCCACAGGCTGACCACGGACGTGCCGCTGTTGTGGATCACGAAGGAGCCGGCGCATTCCTCGTGCCAGACCTCCTCTCCCAGGTCCAGGGTGTCCGGGTAGAGCGCCAGCGAGGCCGTGTTGGGCGGCTCGGGATTGCCGGCCAGCGAGCCGATGCGCTCGAGCAGGCCCGGGTGATCGACGAAGGGATTGCGGTTGCCCTGCACGTTCTCGATGGCCGAGTTGCGTGCGGCTTCCTGCTCGTCGACGGGATCCTGCAGGGACCATTCGCGCAGGGTCGCCTCCTGGTAGTCCAGGAAGTCGTAGGGATTGTCGTAGACCAGCGCCACGTAGAACAGCGAGCGCGCCGCGTCGCCCTTGTGCTCGTCCCGGGGCTCGAAGACGGTCACTCCCTGGGAATCCTCCCCTCGGGAGCTGCCGCCCTGCGGCCAGCCGTTGTCGGCGTCGACAACGACTCCGAAGGGCAGGTTGCCCCGGGCGCTGTTGACCGTCGATGCCGTCGGGTAGAGGTGATGCAGATCGCTGCGCGGCGTCGAGCCGTCGAAGAGGCTCTGCGGCCAGGTGTGCTCCGTGTTCATCACTGTGTGATCCGGAATGCCGGAGGTCTGCAGCATGAAGCCCGTATACACGCCCTCGACCCAGCCGTCCACGTTGTCGATGGTCGAGAACATGTGCGTGCGGGCATTGGTGTAGCTCAGTTCCGTGTGCGGACCGGCCGCCGCCTGCAGGGCCTCGACGAGCTCCTCACCGTCCAGCCCCTGGCTGTCGTCCCAGAGGCTGCCGGGATAATCGCCCGTGGCCTGCAGGCTGAGCAGCGCCGCGCCTTCCGCGCCTTCGGCCAGCAGGGCGCTTTGCCGCAGGGTGTTCTGCGTCGGCTGGAATCCCACCTGGACCAGCAGGCTCTCCCCGGCGGCCAGGCTGAAGAACCCGTCCTCGACCAGCACGTCCTCGCTGGCGGGCAGCAGACGGAGCAGGAACTCCTCCTCTGCCGTGTTGAAGAGCCAGACCTCGCTCTGCAGGGGCGAGTCGGTGGAAAGCGTGCCCAGGTCCAAGGCGGCGGGCTCGAAATGCAGGCCGGCCCGGGCGACAACGCTGAGTGCTAGCAGCAGAAGAAAAGGTCTCACGAAGCGGCTCCCGTCCAGCGGCGCGCCAGGTGCAGGATGGTCTCGCTGGCCGCGCAGAGCGCTTTCAGCGGCACCCATTCCCGGGTGCTGTGATACATGAGTCCGCCGGTGAAGATGTTGGGCGTCGGGTGCCCCAGGGCCGTCAGGGTGCTGCCGTCGGTGCCGCCGCGGATCTCCCTGCGCAGCACGGTCACGCCGGCATCCTCGATGGCCCGCGCCGCCCGTTCGGTGATCTGCGGATCCTGGCGCAGCCCTTCCTTCATGTTGGCGTACTGGTGTTCCCATTCGAGTTCGACCTGCAGCCGCGGCATGCGTTCCCGCAGGCGGGCGACTCCGTCCTCGATGACCGCGCGGCGGCGGCGGTTCTCCTCCGCGTCGAAATCGCGCAGCAGCAGCCGGATCTCGGCCTGCTCGGCATCTCCCCGGAAGAGGTGCAGGAAGTAGAAGCCTTCCCGTCCTTCGGTGCGCTCGGGACTCTCGCCTTCCGGCAGGCTGGCCAGCAGGCGGGCCGCGGCCATCGAGGCGTTGACCAGCACGCCCTTTGCGCTGCCGGGGTGAACCGGCACTCCCGTGAAGCGCGCCTTGAGCTGCCAGGCGTCGAAGCACTCGTCCTCCAGCTCGCCCATCAGCCCGCCGTCCATGGTGTAGCAGGCGCGGGGCAGGCGCTCGAGCGGCACCCCCTCGATGCCGCGGCTGACCTCCTCGTCCGTGGTGAAACAGATGCGGATCTCGCCGTGAGGCAACTCGGGCCAGCGGGTGAAGGCGGCCATCGCGGTCATGATCTCCGCAACACCGGCCTTGTCGTCGGCGCCGAGCAGGGTGTCGCCGCTGGCCGTGATGACGGTGTCGCCAATGAACTGCGCCAGCTCCGGGCTGTCCTCCAGGCCCAGCCGCAGGGCCGGATCCTTCGGAAAGTGGATCACGCCGCCATCCCAGTTCTCGTGGCAGCGGGGCTCGACGCCTTCGCCGCTCTGGTCGGGAGAAGTGTCCACGTGTGCCAGCAGGCCGAAGGGCTCCGCCTCGCCGTCGCCGGCGGGAAGGGTCGCCAGCAGGCAGCCCTCCGGCAGCAGCTCGACTTCTTTCAGGCCCAGCTCGCGGCACTCGGCCTCCAGCATGCGCAGCAGGTCGAACTGGCGCTCGGTGGAGGGGCAGGAAGGACTGTCGGGATCAGAGGTGGTGTGGACACGGACATAGCGCAGGAAACGCTCCCGCACCTGTTCGCGGAGGAAGGCCTGTTGTTCGGCGCTCAAGGAAAGACTCACTGCTCCCCCTTCCGCTCGCGATCCAGTTCGCGGGCGATCTGCACCATGCGCTCGAAGACCTCGTCGATGGTGTCGTCCAGGGTCGAGGTGCCGGCGCTCAAGCCGACCACCTGGAAAGGACGGAACCAGTCGGGATCCAGCTCCGCCGCGGTCTGGATGTGGACGGCGGGCAGGCCGCGGGACTCGGCCAGGCGGGCCTGCTCGCGGGTATTGTTGGAATTGCTGCCGCCGACGACGACCAGGGCTTCCACCTTCTCGATCAGTTCGGCGACCGCTTCCTGGCGCTTGCGCGTCGGCCGGCAGATGGTGTCCACGGGACGGATGTCCGCCGTCGGATTCGCTTCGCGGATTTTCGCCAGCATCCTCTCCGACTTGACGGGACTGGTGGTGCTCTGGCTGATCACGCCGAGGCTGGGCTGACCGAAGTCCCGCACATCCTCCAGCTGTTCGACGACGGTGTAGTTGTCGGGGAGGCTCCCCGTAATGCCGCGCACTTCCACGTGGTGCGGCTGGCCGATCACCAGCACATGCCGGCCTTCGGCGTGCAGGTCGATGGCGGCCTTGTGGACCCGCTTGACCAGCGGACAGGTGGTGTCGATCAACTCCTTGCCGGCCTGCTGCAGGCGCTCGCGCTCGGGATCGCTGATGCCGTGCGCCGTGATCAGCAGCCGCGGCCGTTCGCTGAGCGTTTCGCGCTCGTCTTCAGCGCTCATCGTCACGCCCCGCGAACGTATGCGTTCGAGGGCAACTTCATTATGGACCAGCTCTCCGTGAATGCTGACTTCCTGGGGATCGCTCAAGGTGTCGATGGTTTCCAGGGCGTCCTTGACCCCGAAACACATGCCCATCGCCTTGGCGCGGATGATCTGCATGATGTCCCTTCTGCAATCGGGTTGGTTTGTGGTACCGGGCTTCGGAATCGGTACCGCTCACTTCCGCTTCCTGTTCTGAAACGAAGGAGGAATCTACCATTTCCCCCCTTGCCTGCACGGCGCAAGCACTTCCGGCTGTCGACTCCTATTTTCCCGCTTTTGCCTAGCTACCGGGAGATCCATGAGCCACGACAACCCTGCCGCCAGCGGTCCCGCCTGGGACCTGGACTGCGAGTATCCTTCCGCCGAACATGCCTCCTTCAAGGAGGACTTTGCCCAGTACCAGCTGCACGCGGCGGAAGTTTCCAGCCACAGCGAAGCCCTCGAGAAGCTGGTGCTGCGGCAGGCGGAGCTGGACGTCGAACAGCGCACGCTGGCCATCGGCCTGGCCCGGAAGATCCACCAGCACCTGCGCCAGGCCGGCATTCTGCTGGGCAACCTGGGCACCTGGGTGCTCTGCCGGCTGAGCACGGATTCCGAAGACGAGCTGCTGCGCGGGCTGCAGTCCCGCATCAGCAACGAATACAGCCTGCTCTCGCAGATGAGCGAGTCCTTCCAGCTCTTCCTGCGCAGCTGCAGCGAAGAGGACTTCGAGGCCTTCCTCCAGGACCCGGTGGCGCGCGAAGGCGAGTTCCAGCATCGCCAGGCCCGCAAGCTGGCGGATTTCAACCTGGGGCTGAAGGAAGAGCAGCTGCAGAGTGCCCTGGCCGTCGACGGCCACCATGCCTGGGGCCAGCTCTACAGCAACCTGGCGAGCACGATTCGAGTGCCGCTGAAGGGCGAAGAGCTGGGCCTGGCCCAGTTGGGCGGAAAGCTGCAGGATCCTGATCGAGGCACCCGCGAGGCGGCCTGGAAGGCGATCAACAGCGGCTGGCGCCAGCACCATGAAAGCGTGGCCCAGGGGCTGAACTCGCTGGCCGGATGGCGCCTGGCGCTCAACCGCAAACTGAGCCAGCAGGCGGGACGCGAGATCCATTTCCTGGAGTCGCCGCTGTTGGGCAACAACCTGCAGGCCCACAGCCTGCACAACCTGATCCAGGCCGCCGAGGACCACCAGGACCTGGCCCGCGAGGCCCTGCGCCTGGTGGCCCTGGCCCACGGGATCGAGCGCGCGGCCCCCTGGGACCTGCAGGCGCCGCTGCCGGCCTCCCTGCGCCCGGAGGACAAGGGCATCGGCTACGAGGAGGGCATGGATCACGTCTGCGCCGCCTTCGAGCGCCTGGATCCCGCCATGGGCGCCTTTGCCCGCGCGATGCAGGAGAAGGGCTTCATCGAGGGCCGCAACATGCCCGGCAAGCGCACCGGCGCCTACTGCACGCGCTTCCGCAAGAGCGGCACCCAGCGCGTATACATGACCTGGAGCGGCAGCAGCTCCAACCTGCGCACCCTGGCCCACGAACTGGGACACGCCTACCACGGCCACGTAATGCGGGACCTGCCGCCCGAGCAGCAGGGCTACCCCATGTGCCTGGCCGAGACGGCGAGCATCCTGGCCGAGAGCCTGCTGACGGACTACATGATGGAACAGGCCGCCTCGCCGGCCGAGCAGCTGCCCGCCCTCTGGAGCGAGGTCAACCAGGTGCACAGCATGCTGCTCAACATTCCCTGCCGCTTCACCTTCGAGCACGAATTCTACGAGCGCCGCGGCGAATCGATCGTCGGCGTCAAGGCCCTGAGCCGCATGATGAGCGAACACTGGCAGCGCTGGTACGGGGACGCGCTCAGCGAGGTCGACCCGGGCTTCTGGGCCAGCAAGCTGCACTTTTCCATGAGTCACACAAGCTTCTACAACTTCCCCTATCTCTTCGGCTATCTCTTCAGCCTCTCCGTGCTCCAGGAACGCGAGCGCCTGGGCGCCTCCTTCCACGAGGCCTACGTGGCCCTGCTCTGTGACACGGGCCGCGCCACGGTCGAGGAGGTCGCCCGCCGGCACCTGGACCGCGATGTCACACAGAAGGAGTTCTGGAAGCCGGCCCTGGACCGCCTGGCCGAGCGTGTCGCACACTTCCGCGAGGCGCTTGCCGAACGCGGCCTGCGTCCGTGATGGAGGAGAATCGTCCCGCGGCGGGCGGGGTTCTGAAGATCCTCTTCCTGACGCTTTTCCTGGACCTGGTCGGCTTCTCGATCATCTTCCCGCTCTTTCCGGCGATGCTCGAGCACTACCTGGCCCACTCCGCGGAAGGGGCGCTGATCCACTGGACGGTCGAGGGACTGACTCGCTTCGCCTCCTGGCTGGGCATGGACGGCCCGACACGGATCACGGTGCTCTTCGGCGGCCTGCTGACCTTCCTCTATTCATTGCTGCAGTTCCTGGCGGCTCCGCTGGCGGGCTGGCTGTCCGACCGCTACGGCCGCCGGCCGGTACTGCTCTTCAGCGTCGGCGGCATGGCCTTGTCCTACGCCCTGTGGATTTTTGCCGGCTCCTTCGCCCTGCTGGTCTTAAGCCGCCTGATCGGCGGGCTGATGGGCAGCAACATCACGACGGCCAGCGCGGCGGTGGCCGATGTCACCGGACGCAAGGAGCGCAGCCGCGGCATGGCGATCATCGGCATGGCCTTCGGGCTGGGCTTCATCCTGGGTCCGGCCATGGGCGGCCTGAGCGCCCGGCTGGACCTGGCGGCGCTCTTTCCGTCGGTGCCGGGACTGAATCCCTTCTCCACGCCGGCCCTGCTCGCCTTCTGCCTGACCCTGTTGAACCTGCTGCAGATCCACTTCCGCCTGCCGGAGACTCGCCGCCCCGACAGCAGCAGCCCGCGGCGCAGCATCAATCCCCTGGCCCTTTTGCGGCCGGTCAAGTATCCCGGCGTCAGCACGAACAACCTGGCCTACTTCTTCTTTCTGCTGGCCTTCTCCGGAGCCGAGTTCACCCTGACCTTCCTGGCGGCCGAGCGCCTCGGCTACAGCCCGGCGCAGAACGGGCTGCTCTTCGTCTACATCGGCCTGCTGCTGGCGGGAGTGCAGGGCGGCTATGTGAGACGGCGGGCCCCGATCGTCGGGGAACGGCGCATGGCCTTCCGCGGGCTGCTGCTGCTCGCGGCGGGCATGGGCGCCACGGCCTTTGCCGCCTCGACCCCCTCTCTCCTGCTGGCCATGGCGCTGGTCTCCGTCGGATCCGGCATGGTCATGCCCTGCCTGACCGCCCTGGTCTCGCTGTATACGCCTGCCGACGACCAGGGCCGCATGCTGGGCATCTTCCGCAGCCTGGGCGCCCTGGCCCGCACCCTGGGGCCGATCCCGGCGAGTCTGCTCTACTGGAAACTGGGACCGGGCAGCCCCTGGGGACTGGGCGCACTCAGCCTGTTGCTGCCCCTGCTGCTCATTCAGCGTCTGCCGGAACCGGCCAGGGAAGGCGAGACACAGGCCGGCTGATCGCAGCCAGGCACAGGCAGCCTGTCTTCCCCCAACCACGAACAGAACTCGAGGATCGACGCAAAAAGAGGCCCGCGGGGGGATTCCCCGCGGGCCGGCGACGATGCGAGAATGTGTTCCAGGTGAGCGGGAACTAGGGCGCCAGGGCGCGTACCCGGAAGAACTGTCTTCCCGCCAGCGCGGAGAGCGCGATGTCCAGCTGCGTGTCCCCTGTACTCTGCCAGAGGCTCCAGCCGCTCGCGCCGTGGGTGAACTCCGGACTGGTGTATACCTCGTAGCTCGCAGCACCCGGGACCGGCTCCCAGCCGAGACGCAGGCTCTCCTCCGACGCCAGGTACTCGATGCGCAGGTCCGCCACCCCGGCTGCGGGCCGGTGCAGGATATGGAAGCGGTCAAGTACGTGACCGGACTGGCTGAGCAGGCTCAGCTTGAGGAACCAGTGGCCCAGGGGGACGGGGATCGGATCGATGAAGGGCGGCAGGATCTGTCCCGAACCGCCGCCGGAACCGCTGCCGTCCCCGGGGGCATTCTCTGTCGGGCAGACATAGTAGCTCGTCCCCAGGCTGCCCGAATCGTTGTCGTCGCCATAGCTGTCGAACTGGCCCGTCCGGGGATCGAACCAGCCATACTGTGTATCTCCTGTCCAGGGATCCATGAAGTCGAGCAGGAGCGTGCCGTCCGGCGCGGGCAGGTTGTGGATCGAGCTGAGTGTGACACTGTGCGCGCCTCCACCCTCCCATTCCAGCGTGGCGATCACATCCTGGCCCTGGGACTCCCCCTGGTCCTGCATGCCGGCGACCCCCTCGTCGCCGTGATGCACCGTGTAGCCGCCGCCGTTGTCGTCGATCCAGTCCTGCAGCCCGCTGCGCAGATCGGAGTGACTGGTGCCCGCCCCGCCCACGTTCGTGTTGCAATAGATCCCCAGCAGGGTGATCAGGTCCTCCCCCGACCAGCCGCCCGTCACATTGGTGCCATAGGTGGCGTCGAGCCATTCCAGGCAGGCGGCGGCGGCCGTGGGGGAACAATGGGTGTCGCTGATGCCGCGCTGGTACTCGTGGGGTACGGAACGCTGCCATTCCAGCTCCTTGAGGCCCAGCTTCCAGTCGATGGAGACGATCTCCCCCGGCCAGGGCGTCGTCAGTGAAAGGAGGATCTCCTCCTCTTCCAGTTCCAGCTCGCGGGGCAGTCCGTCGTCCACGAGTTCGGGATCCAGCGCCGGCGTATACCAGGTCGTCGCCGGCACGACCAGCACCTCGCCGTCGTCACAGAGGGCGCGCGCCTCGAAATGGATCTCGGCACCGGAGGGCGGCACCGGAAGCAGCATCGGATCGAAATCCAGCCACCAGCCGAACTCGCCCTGTGTGCCGCTGGCCTCGGTCGCCATGCGCGAGGCCTGTCCGTCGCTGTCCGAGCCCAGCGGGATCCAGCCGATGCCGTCGGGACTGGCGAAAAAGCCGACTTCCTGAATGCGATTGCAGGGATCATTCGCCAGCAGCCAGGCCGTGGAGGTGCTGGCCGAGAAGGAATTGTGCCAGAACTCCGCCCGCTCGCCCCAGGGGCCGATGACCAGGCTGGCATTGCTTCCCCCGCTGACGAAGGCCAGGTCCAGGTCGAAGGTGCCGGAGGCGTTTCCGGCGCCTTCGACGACGACGAAACAGGTCCCGGCGTCCAGGCAGCATGTGAGCCAACTGCGTGTGCTTCCCACTCCGCAGACCGTGCTGTTGTCGTTGGAGGCGAGCACCGTGCTGCCGTCCGCGGCCGTCAGCCGCAGGACCGTGTCGAAGTTCGTGTTCGGTCCGCAGGTCTTCGCGCGCAGGACGCCGCGGCCCGACACCTGCACCTTGTACCACACATCCTTCGCGGCGCCGAAGCCCTGGTCGCGATAGCTCGTGCTGGATCTTGTGTCACTGTAGGGCAACGAAGAGACGAGTATCGGATCCTCGCAGCAGTCGCCCACCGGCACGCTGGAGGGAATCTGCACCGCCGCCATGTTGTAGGATCCCTGCTGCAGGGAGGCCGGACCGGCCTGTTCCACCTGCACGTAGTAGTCGTCGATGGCCTCGATCTGCAGACAGGGATCAATCACGTAGCCCGTGTTCTCCCCCTCGCAGACACCTGCCTGGTTCGATTCGCCGAGCAGCAGCAGTCCCGAAGGTCCCATGCCCCACAGGCGCAACACGGGATCAAAGGTGTCCGGCTGCAGCAGAAGAGCCAGCTCTCCGGGCTGCCAGCCCAGCAGGTGGAACCAGTCGCTGTCCTCGCCGTGATCGCTGCTGCCGTGCATCGGATCCGTGATCCACCAGTCGACAGCCGTCTCCGGCATGCCGTTCGGTTCCACCTCGAAGGCGCTTCCCGGCTGGGGCGAAACGGGAGGACAGGCGGCCGTGAAGAGCAGATCCAGGCGCGCCGCGCCATCCGCGCTGCCCGCACCCTCGAGGACCACGTAGTACAAACCGGCCTCCAGCGAGGTCGTCGTCATGCGGGAGCCGTTCGAGGCGACGCAGCTGTTGTCGTCACTGTCCAGCACCGTCTCACAATCCGCGTCGAGCAGCCAGAGAAAGGTGTCGAAGTTGGTCGGCGAAAGGCAGGTCTGGCTGACCAGGGTGCCCGCCTCGTCCAGCTGGACCGGAATCCAGATGTCCCGCGCCGCGTTCAGGCCCTGGTCGCGGAAGGGACTCGTCGTGGACAAGGTGTCCGACCAGGGAAAGGAGCTGACCGTCGGCAGCGGAAAACTGCAGCAGTCCCCCTGGGGGACGCCCCCGGAGGGCTGGAAACTCGTGCTCAGCTGGTAGCTGCCGTTCGTGGGAGGAGACTGGGCGCTGTGCGCCACCTCGACCACGACCGGACCGTCGACGACAAGGTCCCGGCAGGGATCCCATTGCACGGTCGTGTTCTCCGGCTGACAGAACTCTCCTTCGTCCGTCTCGCCGAGGAAGACCAGGTCGGGACCCGAATAGCCCCACAGCCGCAGGACCGGATTGAAGAAGTCCGGTCGCAGCTGGATCTCGAGCAGCGCGTCCGGAGGCGGGGGATCGATCAGGAAACAGTCCGTGTCCCATTCGAAGAGCTGGCCCCAGGCCGTTTCCATCGGGGGCAGGGGCTGGGCCATCATCGGATCGTCGTTGGGCTCCATCTCCGGCAGGCCCACCGGTTCCACCGGTTCACAGGCGACGGCCTGTCGTGGCCCCATGAAGAGCAGGGCCAACAGGATGAACAGCAGGATCCACAGAAAAGACAGGCCGCCGCGGCGACCGGAGTTCAGGGTCAGGAACATGATACCCTCCGCGCGTGTGTGTTCGGCCGCCGACGCCCTGCCGACGGCAGTGCAGGCCAAGGCGCTCGCGGGGGACCGTGATTGATTCGGGCGCGCTTGTACCACGAAAGGAGCACACCGTGATCCGGATTGTCAACTCAAAAGGGCTTGCCAGGAATTTTTATTGTTGTTAATTCCACGGTTTGTATTACACCATGAACTGAATGCCGGAAACCCAAGGAAATCAGCCTGCGAAAAGATGTCAACCAGGATCGATACTTCTTCGGGCAGCCTTTGAGGATACTCATGCAGCCGATAACCCCGCCCAGGGAAGCCCGCCGGAAGGAGCGGTTCGCAAGGCCCGCCCGGCAGTACCCCCACAGGAAGCGACCACGAGACCGCCCTGCCGTGTAATGCTTCCACTCTTCTCCGCGGCCCTCTGCACCTCTGCGCTCTCTGCGCGAGGAAGAGTACTGCAGACGGTCATCTCCAAAAACGAAAAACGGCCGCCGGCAAGGCCGACGGCCGCTGGTCATCTCCAGATGACCTCTCCTTCCCCTCCCGAATGGGATTTTGCTGGGAATTTGACCCGCACGCGGGTCCAGGCAGATTCTTTCGAAGGAACCGGAAGACGGGAAACCAGGTTCCCGCTCGCCAGCGCCTGTGCACAATCAATCATAGCGGTCGGGATGCACACGTGCTCCACTCGACCCGCACTCCGTGACGATGATCACACGCGCTCCGCTTTACGGCCATTCTCTCGCTTGACCAGAAAGAATGATCGCCTGGCGGAACAGGTCGTGGAATATAGGGATTCGGGGTGGAGCACGCCAAGCCCCTCTGGGCATCGACGCGCTTGGCAAAGCTGGAGAAAAAGAACATGCCCGCCCCGCAAGGGGCAGGCACGAGGCTTTGTCCGGGATGCGTGAACTAGATTTCGCTCAGGGCGGCGACGCCGGGGAGGACTTTGCCTTCCAGCAGTTCCAGGCTGGCCCCGCCGCCGGTGCTGACATGGCTGAAGCTCGCGTCCAGGCCGGCCTGCTTGACCGCCGCGGCGCTGTCGCCGCCGCCGACGATGCTCAGGGCCTTCGACTCCGCAATCGCCCTCGCCAGGCCGAAGGTGCCTTCGGCGAAGGGTTCCATTTCGAAGACGCCCATCGGGCCGTTCCAGAGCACGGTGCCGGCCGCGGCCACGCGCTCGCCGAAAAGGGCGAGCGACTTCGGTCCGATGTCGACACCGATCCACCCGGCAGGGATCTCCTCGCGTGATACAACACGCGTTTCGGCGTCGGCGGCGAAGCGGTCGGCGACCACCGTGTCGACGGGCAGCAACAACTCGACGCCGCGCTTCTCGCAGTCGGCGATCAGCTGGCGGGCCATCTCGACGCGGTCCTCCTCCAGCAGGCTGCCGCCGATCTCCAGCCCCATGGCCTTGTAGAAGGTGAACATCATGCCGCCGCCGACAATCAGGCAGTCCACCTTGCCGGCCAGGTTCTCGATGACATCGATCTTGCCGCTGACCTTGGCTCCGCCGAGCACGGCGACGAAGGGGCGGGCGGGCTCCTGGAGCTTGCCCTCCAGGTAGTCCAGCTCCTTTTCCAGCAGGAAGCCGGCGGCGGCGCTGCCCAGCGCGCGGGCCACGCCCTCGGTGGAAGCGTGGGCCCGGTGGGCGGTGCCGAAGGCGTCGTTGACGTAGACATCGCCCAGGCGGGCCAGCTGTGACACGAAAGCGGGATCGTTCTTCGTCTCCCCCTCGTGGAAACGCAGGTTCTCCAGCAGCAGCACATCGCCGTCCTGGAGGGCGGCAACGGCGTCCTCGGCGGCAGCGCCCACGCAGTCGGCAGCGAAGCCGACCGGGCGATCGAGCAGGACGGAGAGGGCATCGCGGACCGGCTGCAGGCTGTATGCCGGATCCGGGGCGCCCTTGGGACGGCCAAGGTGACTCATAAGCACCAGGCGCGCGCCCCCGTCCAGCAGGGCGCGGATTGTCGGCAGGGCGGCCCGGATGCGCAGGTCGTCGCCCACCTTGCCCTCTTTCAGGGGCACATTGAAATCGACACGGCAGAGCACGCGCTTGCCGCGTACTTCGAGATCACGCAGGGTCTTGCGGGGCATGGCTCCCTCCGGGAGAAAAAAGGGGGAGCCAGGCTCCCCCGTGTGACATGGGCTGTTCTAGTCGGCGAGGCGGCCGATCAGGTCGACCACGCGACAGCTGTAGCCGTACTCATTGTCGTACCAGCTGACGACCTTGACGAAATCCCCGTCCATCACCGTGGTGGAAAGGGCGTCGAAGATGCTGCTGTGCGGATTGCCGACGATGTCCGAACTGACGATCGGGTCTTCGGTGTACTCCAGGACGCCTTTCATCGGGCCATCGGCGGCGGCCTTCATGGCGGCATTGATCTCTTCCACCGTGGTCTTCTTCGAGAGCCTGCAGACCAGGTCGACCACGCTGCCGTCGCTGACCGGCACGCGCATCGCCATGCCGTCCAGGCGGCCGTTGAGGGAGGGAATCACCTTGCCGACGGCGCGGGCGGCACCGGTGGAGGTCGGAATGATGTTGGCCGCGGCGGTGCGCGCGCGACGCAGGTCGCTGTGCGGCAGGTCCAGCGTGCGCTGGTCGTTGGTGTAGGCGTGGACCGTGGTCATCAGGCCCTGCACGATGCCGAAGTGGTCGTGCAGCACCTTGGCCACCGGGGCCAGGCAGTTCGTGGTGCAGGAGGCATTGCTGACCTTGGTGTGTTCCGGCTTCAGGTCCGCGTCGTTGACGCCCAGCACGACGATGGCATCCAGGGCGTCCTTGGGCGGAACGGTCAGCACGACCTTGGAAGCGCCGGCGGCGATGTGCTTGTCCAGGGCTTCCGAGCTGCGGAAGACGCCCGTGCTCTCGACGACGACCTTGGCGCCAAGGGTGCCCCAGGGAATCTGGGTCGGGTCCTTGTGCGCGCTGATCGGAATGGCCTGGCCATTGACGACCAGGTTGTCGCCCTCGACTTCCACCCTGCCGGGAAAGCGGCCGTGGGTCGAGTCGTACTTCAGCAGGTGGGCCAGGGTCTTGGCGTCGGTCAGATCATTGATGCCGACGATGCGGAAAGTGTCGAGCTCGAGGGCGCGACGCAGAACCAGCCGCCCGATGCGGCCGAATCCGTTGATGCCGATGGAAATGGACATGGGGCCTTCCCCTTCAGGTTTTCTGTGGAACAGTGTAGAACCGGGGCGCCGCTGGCGTTGCCCGGCGAAGGCCGGAAAGGTAGAAAACCGACAGGGAAAAGGAGTGCTTCGCTGCGCTCAGGAAAGGGCGTGCAGGATCTTGCGGACCCGCTGAAGGGTGACCGGCTCGCGGTCGAGCACGCTGAGGCAGTTCTCGGTGCCCAGCTGCTCGCAGAGTTGACGCATGCGCTCCAGGTCCTCGAAGGTCAAGGCCTCCAGGTGTCGTTGGCGAATCCAGCCCTGCAGCCGGTCTTCCCCCTGACCATCCAGGAAGACAATCGTGCAGCCCAGCTGATCGAAGACCTTGCGCAGCGAATCAATCTGCGGCGCGAAGCCCTCCTTGTTGAGCATGTCGTGCACGGTACTCGTGCTCAGGCCGGCCATCTGCGAGAGACGTCGCGCGCTGATCCGCTGTTCCGCCAGCTTGCGATGCAGCATCTCTTTCCAGTTCGTCATTTTCGACCCCCTTGAATCACACGAAGCAGTCTATGCAATCCGTACTGAAGCAACTCAGGCAATCGGCCACGCCTGGGGCATGTCCGGCAGCGGTCCTCGCCCGGACGATGACCGACTAGTTTGGATCTACACGCATGGAAAAGGATTTCGCCAGTGGATCGGGGTATCGCGCCGGCAAAAATGCGGTTGCCATCCGCTGCATGCCCAACGCAAAGAATGGCACTAGTCGCCTAAATAAAAAAGCCCCCCGGAGCGGGGGGCCCAGTGGGCGATACGGGACTCGAACCTGTGACCTCTGGTATGTGAGACCAGCGCTCTAACCAGCTGAGCTAATCGCCCGGAATGCGAAAACGCAGACGCAGATTGTAGCATCCGCGGGTGGATCAGGCAAGCTCGACGCTGTCTCAATGAAAATGAGGCTGTCGAAGTCTGTCCTCGCCCCTGACCAATCGGTGCCGCATGCTGCAACCTGGCGGAGCGGGGACAGGACGCGCTGGGTGCGATCTGAACTTCGCTTTCGTAATCGACCTGCCGAATGCCGCTGTGGTTCAGCTCATGGACGGCTGCCTGGCGGAAGCTGCCCGCCTGCGGGAGTGCCCCGGATCGAATTCTCCTTTGCATTCCACGGCGGGTTCTGACATAATCAGCGCATGGCTGAAGACAAACATCTTCCCCAGCAGATCGGCAAGCGATACGCCCACGTCAAGTGGATCGCCAACCTGGTCCTCTCCCTGATCCTGGTACAGGTGGCCGCCTATGACGCGAGCCGTGTCCCATGGTTCCTGTATCACTGGCTCACCATGCTGGTCGGCGTGTTCGTGCGCATGCCCGCGAATGACCGCTTCAACCTGTGGCTGTGCTACAGGATCCTGCCGGAATCGCTCCTCCCCGAGCGCCTGCGCTACTGGAGAGGCATGCTCTATGTCCTGCTGGACTGCCTGCAGTACGGCGTATACTATTGCTGGCCCTTCTTCCTCGTCCTGCCCGTATCACAGGCCCTTTCGCTGTCCGTCCTGGTCGCGCTGAGCTTTTTCGTGCCGATCCTGCTCAACCGGGAGGCCTTCCGGATCACGCCGGACGGGGGCTGCCGCTTCCGGTGGCTGCCCGCGCTGCAGACGAAATGGATCGGGGGCCTGCACACCCTGGGATGGCTGGTCCTGGCCTATGTGCAGCTGGACCATCCCCCGGCCCTTGCGATCTGGATCACGGCGAGGGCGATTCCCCTGGTCGGCTCACGGCTGCTGCTGAACCAGACGGGCAGCCAGATCCTCTACATGCTGCTCTTCAGCTACGGCATCTTCGTGCTTGATTACGGGAGCACCTTCCAGAGCAACCTGGTCTTCGCCGGCGTATTCGCCGCGGCCTTCCTGGTTCTGCTTCCACACATGGTCGAGAACCTTCACTCCATGCGGCAGTACCGCCAGGCAAGACGCATCAATCTGGGCGCAGATCCGAATTGATCCCATGGTTCACGATCCGACCTCGTAGAAAGAGGAAGGCCTCCCCTGCAACTCCTGCGGTTCCATGGGGCGCCACGGCGGGCTCCGTGCTGCACCGCTGCGGGCTGTCGGCCGCAGCTACCATTTAGTCACCGCTTCGCGGTTGGCACTGTGCGTGATTGGAACTGTTCGCGGGGTGGCCTGCTCGGACCATGAAATGTGAACCAGTCCGTTGTGATACGGATCAACGGTTCCTCGATTCTGGTACAATCCGAAGGACGTGATATCCAGGCCGCATTCTGGTCCTGCAGGGTGATTGAATGCAGTACGCTTCTTCGACCCCTGTCCTGGTATCGGAAACTCATCGATTGATCTTTCCTCTATCCATCGCCAGCACCAGCAATCCGCGAAGCGGAGGCTTAGCGGTAGCTGCGGCCGACAGCCCGCAGCGGGCACCAGTGTTTCATTCCCCTTCGAACAGGTGTTCATCGCTGAAATCGATCCCGTGTGATCGAAGCAGAAATCTGTATTCGTCTTCGAAGCTCATGCTCGAATGATGCAGTTCCTGATTCTGGATGTACTGCCGTACAGTGGGAACCTTGGATACACTTACTGCGAATGCGCCATATCCCTTCTGCCATCGGAATTCACCGGCATACCCCTGCTCCCAGTTGAGCCACCGGGATGAATGAGCCTTTACATGGCGCAATACCGATGCGACCGATTGCGTCAGCGGCATTCCTGCAAGAATATGTACATGATCCGGCATGCCCCCGATTTCGATCACATGCGCCTTCCGGGACTCGAAGAGGCTCGCCAGATAGGGGTACAGCGAAGAGCAGAAGGGCGGGACAAGGTCAGGCCGTCGACGGCGTGTACTAAAGACAAGGTGTACATGGAGTCTCGAATAGCTTCCCATTGCATGATTCCTGATTGCTGTTTCGGCACCACTACTGCGGGCCTCAGTATCAACAGAATTGGTTTGTAGTGCAATGCCGCACTGCTGAATGACCGGGAGATCACAGCGTATCGTCCACACCGTATGACACATTAATGGAAATCCCAATATGTCAGCTGGGCAGGACGCCTGAGGCCCTCCCTGTGGAGATTTCCGCTTCTGGGCTCTTCCGGTTTGAATCGTGGGATGCCGCTGCGGGTTTCGTGCTACACCGCTGCGGGTTGCGTGCTACACCGCTGCGGGCTTGCGGCCGCAGCTACCCTGAAACACCGCTTCGCGGAGGGCGATTCTTGTGTAATGGAAGACTTCCGGTGGGGTGGCTACTTGATACAAAAGATGTGGACCATCGCATTCGTGATAGGGATGGACAGTTCTACGAATGTTGAACCATCCTCTGCCCATCGCCGGCTCCATAAATCCGCGAAGCGGAGGCTGAAGGTAGCTGCGGCCGCCAGCCCGCAGCGGACTCAAGGATCCCCCCTAAAATCCCTCCAGTTCCCGCGGGTTTCGTGCTACACCGATGCAGGTTTCGTAATACACCGCTGCGGGCTTGCGGCCGCAGCTACCCTGAAACACCGCTTCGCGGAGGGCGATTCTTGTGTAATCGAAGACTGCGGGCGGAGTGGATTCTTGATCAGTGAGATGTGGACCATCGCATTTGTTATAGGGATGGACTGTTCTCCGAATGTTGAACCATCCTCTGCCCATCGCCGGCACCACAAATCCGCGAAGCGGAGGCTGAAGGTAGCTGCGGCCGTCAGCCCGCAGCGGACTCAAGGATCCCCCCTAAAATCCCTCCAGTTCCCGCGGGTTTCGTGCTACACCGCTGCGGGTTTCGTAATACACCGCTGCGGGCTTGCGGCCGCAGCTACCCTGAAACACCGCTTCGCGGAGGGCGATTCTTGTGTAATCGAAGACTGCGGGCGGAGTGGATTCTTGATCAGTGAGATGTGGACCATCGCATTTGTTATAGGGATGGACTGTCCTCCGAATGTTGAACCATCCTCTGCCCATCGCCGGCACCACAAATCCGCGAAGCGGAGGCTGAAAGGTAGCTGCGGCCGTCAGCCCGTAGCGTTCTACAGGATCCCCCATAAAAACCCTCCAACTCCCGCGGCTTTCCCGCATCCGCCACGTCCTTGCCGACGACAATGTCCCCGCTGACTTGGCCAATGCAGACCGTCGTGAAGTTCCGTGCCTGGGCCTTGCTGATGGCGTCCTGGAGCTCGCTGCTCTTTTTAATCACAGATTGGAATTTTGGGATCCTGGAGCAATATCGACGGGTTCAGGTCGTGCTACACCCCTGCGAGCCTGCAGACGCCGTGCAATCAATCGTCACCCTGGGTGTGCATCCTGGAACCGGAATTTGCTACTCTTGTCTGGCGGTGTCGCAAATCTGATCGATCGTGGGGGACCAATGGACGTGCGGATGCGTCGACATAACAACCGCATACTCGTACAGTACCTGGAACACATCGTTTTTTGTTTTAAGACTCTGTTGCTGGTACAGATTGCTTTCGTACAGCCTTTGCTGGCACTACTATGGATTCCGCACTACTTCATTTCCCCAGCCGGAATACTTTTCTGGAAGAAAGACATTTGGACCTATATCCCAATTCAAATAACATGGGTGGTCAGTGTGCTCTTGCCTTTCCCCAGGGAAAAGACACTGACACTAAGAATGACTATTCTAGTCTTCTTCGACCAAACCCAGAAGTCCTTTCAATGCTTCATACCATTCTACCTGGTAGCTCCATGGTCATGGGTCATATCAGCATGCATCCTGGTTGGAAGCGTTTGCACTTGGTTGTCTTTCCGAGATAGAACCTACATTCTCAGACTCCCAAATGGTGCGTTGAGATACACAAATGAGAAAGCAGGTTCCTGGTTCAGGGCCATCACCCTGCTTGCAGTATTGACTCTATTCAGGGACCAACTCCTACATCATCCTGAACTTCTTATTCCTGCTCCCATGCTATTGTTGTATGTGGCGAATGCCCTCTGGATAGGTCTGGCACCCATTATTCCAATTATGCTACTGCTGCAGAACGCGCTCTATCGATACATCTTATGGAACTCACATGCCGTAGGTCTGATTCTAATCCTGCTATTTCTAGTACTCATCATTTACTTATGGAAGCCATTGAAAGAAGAGTTTCGAATCAGCCGCCAGAAACGCCTGATTCGAAAACTCAAATCACCTACAAATTGAATTCCTAGATCAGTTCAATGTCGGTTCCTGCCGCGTTTTCTTCTGTCCCCTCCAACTCCCGCGGCTTTCCCGCATCCGCCACGTCCTTGCTGACGACAATGTCCCCGTTGACTTGGCCAATGCAGACCGTCGTGAAGTTTTGGAGTTGGGCTAGACTGTCAGGAAATACTATTCTTTGCAAGCCGTTGTGCATGCTCTAAAATGAAAGTGGCGAAGCCAGGATGGAAGTACGGTTTTATCCACATAACAAGCGTAAAGTCATCGAGTATCTGCCTACTGTTGCTTTTGCATTAAGGTTTCTGATTGTAGCACAGCTTGCGTTCGAATTGCCTCTCCTGGCGTTGCTTCTTCTCCCCCACTATGTCCTTTCGCCGTTTGTGGAGATGATCTGGAAGAAAGACCTCTGGAACTACAGCGCCGTCCAACTGGTCTGGCTGATTCGATTCCTGCTGCCCTTGCCTGACGAGAAAACGAGAACCTTCCGAATGACTGTTCTTGTATTCTTCGATCAAACCCAGAAATCCTTCGAGTACCTGCTTCCATTCTACCTGGTCGCTCCGTGGTCCTGGGTTTTCATTGCTTGCTTCGTGCATGGGGGAGTTTGCACCTGGATCACATTCAGAAACAAGACCTATCTTCTGCGACTCTCCTCAGGAGCATTGAAGTATATTAGCGACACGGCCGGTTCTGGATTCAGATTTGTCGCATTACTATTGCTTCTCGTGTTGACATGGGAACAGGTATCCCTGCACCCGGAAGTCCTGTTGTCCGCACCATATCTTCTGCTGCATTCCTTCAATGCTCTAGTGATCGGCAGAGGACCAATGATCCCGATCATGATCATGCTGCAGAATTCGCTGTACCGGTCAGCATTGTGGGATTCTTATGTCATAGATTTGATTCTCATTCTGCTGAATCTGGTGTTGTTCACTTTTGTTCTGGATCCTCTCAAAGAAGAGATTCGAACCTGGCGACAGCTACGCAAGGTTCGAAATCTCTAGCCTGGATCTTGCGGAATCAAGGCAGTTCGATGTCCGCTCCACTCTGAGTCACCGCAGTCCCCCTCCAACTCCCGCGGCTTGCCCGCATCCGCCACGTCCTTGCCGACGACAATGTCCCCTTTATCCTCCCCGATGCAGACGGTGGAGAAGTTATTTGCTGGGCTAGGCTGCCTGGAATTACTATTTTTTGCATGCCGTAGTACATGCAACAGAAGAGAAAGTGGCGAAGCCTGATGGAAGTTCGGTTTTATCCACACGACAAGCGTTCACTCGTCGAGTATCTGACAATTGTGATCGTCTTATTCAGGTTGCTGATTGTAGCACAGCTTTCGCTCGAGGCGCCCCTCCTGGCGTTGCTTTTGCTCCCTCACAATGTCCTTGCACCGTTTGTGAGAATGATCTGGAAGAAAGACCTGTGGAACTACACCGCCGTCCAACTGGTCTGGCTGGTTCGATTCCTGCTGCCTTCGCCTGACGAGAAAACGAGAACGTTCCGAATGACTGTTCTGGTATTCTTCGATCAAACCCAGAAATCTTTCGAGTACCTTCTTCCATACTACCTGATCGCCCCGTGGTCCTGGGTTTTCATCGCTTGCTTCGTGCATGCGGGAGTTTGCACCTGGATCACATTCAAAAGCAAGACCTATCTTCTGCGACTCTCCTCGGGAGCCTTGAAGTATATCAACGACACGGCCGGTTCGGGATTCAGATTTGCCGCATTGCTCTTGCTTGTCGTCTTGACCTGGGAAGATGTTTCCGTACACCCGGAAATCCTTTTGCCCGCTACATTTCTTCTGCTGCATGCCTTCAATGCGCTTCGGATCGGCAGAGCACCAATTCTCCCGATTCTCTTCTTGCTGCAGAATTCGCTGTATAGGTCAGCGTTGTGGGATTCTCACGTTATTGATCTGATATTCATTCTACTGAATCTGGTGTTGTTCATTTTTCTTCTGGATCCCCTCAAGAAAGAGATTCGAACCTGGCGACAAGTTCGCAAGGTTCGAAATCTCTCGTCAGAATCGTAAACAGGGATTAAATCAACTCAATGTCCGTACCGTTATCTGTAGCTGCCTCACCTTCCAACTCCCGCGGCTTGCCCGCATCCGCCACGTCCTTGCCTACGACAATGTCCCCGTTCACCTCGCCAATGCAGACCGTGGTGAAGTTCCGTGCCTGGGCCTTGCTGATGGCGTCCTGGAGCTCGCTGATGTCGATTTTCCTGCTGGGTACGGTAGCCATGTCTTCACTCCTTGATGAATTCGTCTGTTCGATTTCCGCGACATCCTGGATGCTGAGGATCCGGTTGTGTCGGGAATCGGTCCGAATGTAGCCTTCATGGAAGTGATTGGCACATGAGGAGGATCAAGCGATCGCCTTATCCGGAATTCATGCGGAAGTCCGGATTGGCCCGGACCAGGGAATTCTTCTTGCCGCCGCAGCGCGATGAACGGATCTTGCATCCGGCGAACGCGAACAAGGGCCTGTGCCCGCGAGTGGCAGGATGAAGGAGGAATCCCCGGCATGAATGGAACCGCGCTGCTGCTGACCTTCGTGCTACTGGGGGAAGCGCGGCAGCAGCTCTTCGGCAGGCGACGGGCCGAGGCCGGGACCGCGGGGTAAAGGCCCCCCGGCACCCTTCGTCCCCTGCACGGTCATCCCCCGCCTTCGCGGGGGCAGGCTCCGGTTGAGTCCGTAGATTTGTGCAAAAGCAGCTAAGCCCTTGAAAAAGGAAGGGCCATGGCCTTCTTTAGTGGTGCATAACCAAATCACTAAGGAGGAAAACCATGGCCCAGC